>JAKFXX010000006.1 GCA_021731145.1 Gammaproteobacteria bacterium
GGGAGGGGGTGGGGCGGAAGAGTGCAAACGAATGCACTTGCAAAGTTAGATGTGGGCTGCCGGAAAAAGTTCAAGGGGTTTTCGTGACCTTGTCATTTTGGGCGGCTTTACGTTACCAGACCTCTTGCCAGCCGCACCTTGATGCCTCCATTCAGTATCGAGATCGAGGTATCCAGCGTAAGGCGCGTTTGTCCCAGCAGCATCAGGTCATTGCATAGAATGGCGGCGTGCCAGCCGCGACACTTGGCGCGCAGCACGTTGCCAAGCTGGGCATACAGGTTGCGCAGATCCTTATTGCTGCTGACGCGGACGCCATAAGGCGGGTTAGTGACAACCCAGCCGGTCCCGGCAGGCGGGTTGATCGCCGAGACAGCCTGACACGTGAATTGGATATGCTGCGCCACCCCGGCGCGTTCGGCATTTTCCTGCGCCATGCGAATCGCGCCTGCATCGCGGTCGGAGGCCATGATCGGAGGTAGCCCAACCCCGGCGCGGGGTTGGCATTCGGCCAGCAATGCCGCCCAGCGTTTTTCGTCAAAGCCCGGCCAGTCCATAAAAGCGAAACGGCGGTTGCGGCCCGGGGGCAATCCCAGCGCCAGCAGTGCCGCTTCAATCGGCAGGGTGCCTGAGCCACAAAACGGATCGAGCAAAGGGGACGTGGTATCCCACTCCGAGGCAAGCAACATGGCGGCGGCCAGCGTTTCACGCAACGGTGCCTTGGCGACCGCCTGACGGTAACCACGGCGGTGGAGCAGCTCGCCGGACGAATCGATGCTCACAGTGCAGTGATCGTGAACCAGGCGCACCACTATCAATTGCGGCGGATTGTCTGCCTCCTCGTCCCCCGGCTTCTGACGGGTAACGGGCTGGCCCAGCTTGTCGGCAATGGCTCCAGCCACACGCTCGGCCACCGCGTCGGCGTGGTACAGCTTCGATTTGTGGCACGTGGCGCGAATAGCGACCGCTTGCCCTGGGGCCAGATAGCTTGCCCAGTCCAGGCGGCTGGCCTTTTTGCGTAACTCGGAAAAGGCCGCAGCGTTAAAATCGCCCAAGCGCACCAAAATCCGGCTGGCGGTGCGCAGGTGCAGGTTGGCGCGGTACACAGCATCCAGTTCGCCCTCAAAGGCAACACCACCCGCTTCTGTCGTGGATGGGTTTGTGGCGCCGGGAAGCAGCTTCAGCCGATGCAACTCCTGTGCGGTGAACGCTTCCAGCCCTGGCGCGGTTACGGCAAAAAATGAATTCACACAGCTTCTCTCTTTATCGTATTAAACTATTTTTCCCGCTGCTCCGTGTAACGCAGGTCTTGCATAATATCATTCCCGCCGCGTCATTGTTGTGAAGGGATCCGTGACATTAACGGCCACGCATCGCCACGCATCAGCAGCGTCATGGATATCGTGCCAACAGCGAAATTCTAATGAGGCTGCCAGGAGATTTTTCAGTGGTTTCCATGATCTCCAGAAGAATTACGCGGTATAATCGGATAGAATCTTGTTTTGCACCCCTCTAATCACTCAGAAACCAGGCATGCGTAAACCCCCCCGGATTTTGGATGCGCAGACGATAGCCAAGACACGTCTCTTTCATGTGGAGCAGATGGATCTGGAGTTTTCGAACGGCGTTATCGTGCAATATGAACGGCTGAAAGGTTCGAGCCGTGGCGCGGTGCTTGCGGTGCCGATGCTCGATGCGGATACCGTGCTGCTGATCCGCGAATACGCCGCCGGGGTGCAGCGCTATGAGCTGGCGTTGCCTAAGGGCCGCATCGAGCCAGGCGAAGACCTGCTGGAGGCCGCCAATCGTGAGCTTGCCGAAGAGGTGGGGTACGCCGCAAGGAAGTTGCGGCATATCACTTCGCTGACGGTGGCGCCGGGTTATCTGAGCCATACCACGCATGTGGTGCTGGCTGAGGATCTGTATCCCAGCAAGTCCATTGGCGATGAGCCGGAGGAAATCGAGGTGGTGCCGTGGCGGTTGAGCCGTCTTGGCGAATTGCTTGAATGCGAAGACTGTACCGAGGCGCGTTCAATCGCAGCCCTATTCATGGTGAGGGAGTTATTGCGTGATGATAATTGAAGGCCTTGGCAAACTGCTCATGCCGGTAATCGACATAGCCGAGGACGCCGGGCGCAGGATCATGGAAGTCTATGCGCAGGATTTTAGCGTCGCGAGCAAATATGATCGCTCCCCGCTCACCGATGCCGACATGGCCGCGCATGATGCGATACTGGCAGGCCTGGAAATACTCACGCCTGATGTGCCGGTGCTGTCCGAAGAGTCGGCGGCCATCCCCTTTGCGGAGCGGGCGGCGTGGAATCGTTACTGGCTGGTGGACCCGTTGGACGGGACGCGCGAATTCATCAAGCGCAACGGTGAGTTCACGGTTAATATTGCGTTGATTGAGAACCATCAGGCTGTGCTGGGGGTGGTGTACGTTCCGGTGAGCGGCGTTTGTTATTTTGCCAGCAAAGGCGGCGGCGCATATAAGCAAGAGCATGGCGGCGAGCCCAGACAGATCCGTGTGCGGCCTTGCGATGGCGGACGCATCACAGTGGCAGGCAGTCAATCGCATCGCAACGAGGCGTTCGACGCCTTTCTCGCCAACCTCTCCGATCACGAGGTGATTTGCATCGGCAGCTCGCTCAAGTCCTGCCTGGTGGCGGAGGGTAAGATAGATATCTATCCGCGCCTCGGGCTGACCTCCGAGTGGGACACCGCTGCTGCCCAGTGCGTGGTCGAAGAGGCGGGCGGACAACTCACCGATACCAGCCTGCGGCCTTTGCGCTATAACACCAAGGATTCGCTGCTCAACCCCTCTTTTCTTGCGTTTGGCGATGCCCGGCATGACTGGTCGAAGTATGTGCCGGAAGAGCACCGAGGTTAACTATTAACGTGACAGAGCCTGCTGCCATAGTACCGAATAACGAAGATTTGCCTGTGCTGCTGGCGCGCGGCCTGGAGCAGATGGGTTTACCCCTGCCAGCGCAAACCCAGGCCAAGCTCATTGCTTACTTGGCGCTACTGACCAAATGGAATCGCGTCTACAACCTGACTGCTGTACGCGATCCTGTGCAGATGGTGATGCGCCACTTGCTCGATAGCCTTTCTGTGGCACCCTACATTAAGGGTTCCCGTGTGCTGGATGTGGGGACGGGAGCGGGCCTGCCGGGCATTCCTCTGGCGCTGGCGCTGCCTGATGTGCAATTCGTGCTGCTCGACAGCAACCGCAAAAAAACCCGTTTTGTCACCCAGGCCGTAGCGGATCTGGGGTTGAGTAATGTCACCGTCGAGGCGTGCCGGATCGAGGACTATGCGGGAGAACCCTTCGATACGGTGATCTCGCGGGCGTTTTCGGAGCTTATTGACATGCTGACTGCCACAGATCGTTTGTGCCGCGCGGGCGGTGTCATGCTCGCCATGAAGGGCGAGTATCCGGCGCAAGAGCTGGCTGTGGTGCCGGAATGTTACGCGGCAGCCACCGTGCATCCGTTGATTGTGCCGGGGCTGGATGCGCAACGGCATGTCGTGTGCGTCATCGCCAAGGGAACGAAATAATGCGCATGGCCAGGATTATTGCGGTAGCCAACCAGAAGGGCGGCGTCGGCAAGACCACTACCACCGTCAATCTCGCCGCCTCGCTGGCGGCAACCAAGCGCCGCGTCCTGCTGGTTGATCTCGACCCCCAGGGGAACGCCACCATGGGCAGCGGCGTCGACAAAAAGTCTCTGGCGCTTTCCAGTTATGACCTGTTGCTCGGTGAGCAGGAGGTGGCGGGTGTCGCCGTGGCGGCAGGGCAGGCTGGCTATATCTTGGTGCCCGCCAATGCGGACCTGACCGCAGCAGAGGTGAGCCTGATGTCCCTGACCTCGAGCGAGCAGCGGCTACGCGAGCGCCTCGATGTTGCGCGCGGCAAGCCGCCCCTGGCCGCGCGTGAGCAGCGGCTGCGGCAAGCCCTGGAACAGGTGCAGGCGGAATATGATTACATCCTCATCGATTGCCCGCCCTCGCTGAACATGCTTACCGTCAACGCCCTGGTGGCGGCGCACTCGGTGATCATCCCCATGCAGTGCGAATACTACGCGCTGGAAGGCCTGACGGCGCTGATGGAGACTATCGAGCAGATCCGTGGCACCCTCAATCCGCAGCTCAGGATCGAAGGCCTGCTGCGCACCATGTTTGACCCGCGCAACAATCTTGCCAACGAAGTCTCCGACCAGCTTGCCCAGCACTTTGGCGAGCAGCTCTACCGCACCGTAATCCCCCGCAATGTGCGCCTCGCCGAAGCACCCAGCCACGGCTTGCCGGTATTGCTGTATGATAAGGCCTCGCGCGGCGCCTTGGCCTATCTGGCTCTGGCCGGGGAGGTGTTGCGCCGGGAACAGAAAGCGGATGCAGGTCCGCTTGCCGCGAATGCGGTTGCCTGATGCTCAATTTTAAACGCCGGGGAGCGCGTTTCGCACGCCCGGTCAACTCGAAACGTGAAGCATATGTCGACAAAAAAACGCGGCTTGGGTAAAGGCCTTAACGCCTTGCTGGGCGATATCCGTCCCATAGGGTCGGATGAGGGCGAGGCCGCCGGTGATTTGCGCAATCTCCCGGTGGATCTGATCCAGCGCGGCAAATATCAACCGCGCATCGACATGCATGCGGAAAGCCTGGAAGATCTGGCCAGCTCGATCCGCGCCCAGGGCGTGGTACAGCCCATCATAGTGCGCCCGCTGGCTGAGCCCGGCCGCTACGAGATCATCGCCGGCGAACGCCGCTGGCGTGCCGCGCAGCTCGCTGGTCTGCAGGAGATTCCTGCCATAGTGCGCGACGTGCCGGACCGCGCCGCTATCGCCATGTCGCTGATCGAAAACATCCAGCGCGAGAACCTTAACCCGCTGGAAGAGGCCAATGCCCTGCAGCGGCTGATCGACGAATTCACCATGACCCACCAGCAGGCTGCGGAGGCGGTGGGGCGTTCGCGCGCCGCTGTGAGCAATCTGTTGCGCTTGCTGGAGCTGGCCGACGACGTCAAACGCCTGATCGAGCACGGCGACCTGGAGATGGGCCATGCGCGCGCCCTGTTGGGCCTGCAAGGCCAGAGCCAAGGCGAGGCTGCCCGGCATGTTGTCGCCAAGGGTCTGTCCGTGCGCGAAACCGAGCAACTGGTGCGCCGTTTGCAATTGGTTGCCCAAGGCGAGGGCGAGCAACCCAAGGAAAAAAGGCATCTTGATCCGGATATCCGCAAATTGCAGGAAAACTTGTCTGAAAAAATCGGTGCCAAGGTGGATGTGCAGCACGGCGCGCGCGGCACGGGAAAATTGGTCATCCATTACAATAGCCTCGACGAGCTCGACGGCATCCTGGCGCACATTAAATAGTGCCATTATTTCCCGTGTGTCTGGTTGAAGTGCGATTTTGGCAAAGTTTGGGGTTGTGATGTATGTTTCCCCAGTGTTAGAATGCCGCCCGTCTTTTTGTTCTGTGTGCATGTCATGAAGACTCCGCCGCAAATGGGTTGGTTGCTGGTGGGGGTTGGCTCCCATTTGGCAGCAATGGTCGTTGTGGGCTTTGTGCTGGGGTACGCCCTGGATGCCTGGCTGGAGACACGTCCCCTGCTGATGTTTATCTTTGGTTGTCTCGGTTTTGTCGGTGGCATTCTAAAGGCGCATCAGATGTTGAGCAGGTGGGGATAGATTGGGTAACGCTGAGCACGAAATTGCTGAAAAAACCCGCAAGATCATCGTCCTTCAGGTGATCGTTGGCCTGCTGGCCGCTGCGGGGTTTTATTTTGGTAAGGGCGCCTGGGAGGCGCGCTCCGCGTTATATGGCGCGTTTATTAGCATCGCTGCCGCTCTGTTGTTGCGCCGGGGTATACGCCGTGCGGCAGCGCAGGCGGCCGAACATGGTCCCAAGCATGTCATGCTGACGCTCTATATGGGCGCAGTACAACGCTTTGTGATGGTGCTGGCGCTGTTTGGATTGGGTTTGGCGGTATTCAAGCTTGCGCCGTTGGCGGTCATCGCCGGTTTTGGCGCTGCGCAGTTGGTTTATCTGGCGGGCGCAAGTGGTGCGCGGTCAAGCTGAGTGATTAAAGATTTTTTATTGAGCATTGGGTGGGGGATAGAGTCTTGAGTGAGGCAGCACATAATTCCGGCGGTGGCGGCACCGTTGAGTATATTCAGCACCACTTGACCAACCTGTGCGTCGGCGACTGCGATCCCGTTACGCATCAGGCGTCCGGTTTCTGGTCGCTGCACCTCGATACGCTGTTTTTCGGCTATCTGATTGCGGCGTTGATCGTGTTTGTCGGCTGGCGTGTCGGCAGTAGCCTCAACCCTGACAAGCCGAGCGGGTTTCAGAATTTTGTTGAGATGATCCTGGATTTCGTCAGCACCCAGGTCAAGGACACCTTCCCCGGCCACAATCCGTTGATTGCCCCCCTGGCACTGACCATCTTCCTGTGGGTGTTCCTGATGAATTTCATGGACCTCATCCCGGTGGATTTATTGCCACTGATTGCTTCGACCATTGGCATCCCCTATTTGAAGGCTGTCCCGACCACAGACCTGAACACCACCTTGGCCATGTCGCTCACGGTGTTCGTGCTGGTGGTTTTCTATAGCATCAAGGTCAAGGGGCCGGTGGGCTATCTCAAAATGTTTCTGTTCCACCCCTTCGGCAAGTTCTTTGTGCCGGTCAACATTGTCATGACCACCATCGAAGAGCTGGCCAAGCCCCTGAGTCTGGCGTTGCGGCTTTTCGGTAACCTGTTCGCCGGCGAGCTGGTATTCTTGCTGATTGCATTGATCGGCGGCACGTTGACGGTAGGTGCGGCGGCATTTTTCTGGTTCCCTCTGCAGGTGGTACTTGATCTGGGCTGGTTGATATTCCACTTGCTGGTGATCACCTTGCAGGCGTTTATCTTCATGGTGTTGACCATCGTTTATTTGGGAATGGCGCATACTGAAGAGCATTAAGCCGTCGTTCACAATTAATCTGTACATTTAGAATGGTGGAACGGCATAAAGGGCCGTAATCACCGTAAGGTGACAATGAGGCTTAAGCAGAAAAGCACTGGTTATTCCTTAACGGCCCCTAAAATCGGTTTTTTGATTTTTATTTTTTAATTTTCATCAATGAGGAGAGCAGTAACATGACACCCGATATGGTTGCACAAATTTATGCCTACACCGCGATTGGCGTTGGCGTCATCCTGGCCGCCGCTGGTTTAGGTTCCGCCATCGGCTGGGGCTTGATCTGCGCCAAGACCCTGGAAGGTATTGCACGCCAGCCCGAGATGCGCCCTGCCTTGATGACCAACATGTTTATCTTTGCCGGTTTGATGGAATCCTTCCCCTTCATCATCTTGGCGTTTGCCATGTGGTTCCTGTTCGCCAACCCCTTTGTCGGTGCTCTGGAAGCTGCGCTCAAGACGGTGGGCGGCTAATTCTGTCGGCTTTGTACGGTAATCATGCCGAGAGGAATGTAACGTGAATATAACCGCAACCCTGATAGCCCAGATGATAGCCTTCGTGCTGTTGATCTGGTTTGTGAACAAGGTGCTGTGGGGGCCGATGTCCGCCATGCTGGTCGAGCGCCAGAAACGTATCGCGGATGGTTTGGCCGCAGCGGAAAAGGGCAAGCACGACCTTGAGCTCGCTGAAAAGCGCGCCAAGGAAGAGCTGCAGACGGCGAAAGCAAAGGCTGCCGAAATCATGGCCCAGGCCGAGAAGCGCGCCAATGCGATAGTCGACGAAGCCAGGGTTAATGCCCGCACCGAAGGCGAGCGCCAGCTTGCTGCCGCCCAGGCCGAGATCGAGCGCGAAACGAATCGTGCCAAGGAACAGTTGCGAGGTCAGGTGGCATCTGTCGCCATGGCTGGTGCAGCCAGGATCCTCAAGCGCGAAATCGACGCCAAATCGCACGGTGAAGTGCTTAACGACGTAATTGCGCAGATCTAGCCATGGCAGAAAAATCTACTGTTGCCCGCCCCTATGCCCAGGCCATTTTTGACCTGGCGCGCAGCCAAGGGGCATTGCGTGAGTGGTCCGATAGCCTGCAACTGGTGGCGGCGATTGCCGCTGACACCAGGGTGCAGCGTTTGATCACCAATCCGCGGGTTCGTGGTGACCAGTTGCAGACCTTGCTGCTGGATATCGGCGGCGCACGGTTTAACCCGGGCGTTCAAAACCTGATCAAAGTGTTGATTGTAAACCGCCGCCTGGTGCTGCTGCCTGAAATTGCAGCGCTTTATGAGTTTTACCGTGCGGAAGCGGAGCGGACCTTGCAGGCTGAGGTGGTTTCCGCGTTCCCGGTCAGCGACGAACAGCAAAAGAATATTGCTGCCGCCCTGAAAAAACGCTTGGGGCGTGACATCAGCCTGACCTGTAAAGTTGATAATGATCTGGTGGGTGGAGCGATTATCCGCGCCGGTGACCTGGTGATCGACGGTTCAGTGAAGGGGCAATTGGCCAAGCTCTCCGGTGCGCTGGCGCGCTGAGAGGATAGAGTAGGGGCGGACTCAAAAGCCCGCCCCTCTGAAAATACCGGCGCACCCCGCGCCACGCAAGGTTTCGCTAATTTTAAGGTTTATAGAGGATTAGATAATGCAATTGAGCGCTACAGAGATCAGCGAGCTGATTAAACAGCGGATCGAAAAATTCGAGGTGGTGACCGAAGCCCGCACCGAGGGCAGCGTAGTCAGCATCACCGACGGTATTGCGCGCGTCCATGGTCTGGCCGACGTGATGCAGGGTGAAATGATCGAGTTTCCCGGCAACACCTATGGTATGGCGCTCAATCTGGAGCGTGATTCGGTCGGCGCGGTGATTCTGGGCGACTACGAGCACATCAGCGAAGGCGACAGCGTCAAGTGCACCGGTAAGATCCTTGAGGTGCCGGTCGGTGAAGGTCTGCTGGGGCGCGTCGTTGATTCCCTGGGCACCCCGATTGATGGAAAAGGACCGATCAAAGCCAGCGGCATGTCCCCGATCGAGAAAGTGGCACCTGGCGTCATCAGCCGCCAGTCGGTGAGCCAGCCGGTACAGACCGGTCTCAAGGCTATCGACGCGATGGTGCCCATCGGGCGCGGTCAGCGCGAGCTGATTATTGGCGACCGCCAGACCGGCAAGACCGCCGTGGCCATCGATGCCATCATCAACCAGAAAGGTACTGGCGTTAAGTGTATCTATGTGGCGATTGGCCAGAAGGCCTCCTCTATTGCCGCCGTGGTGCGCAAGCTGGAAGAACACGGTGCACTGGCCCACACCATCGTGGTGGCTGCCGGCGCTTCCGACTCCGCTGCCATGCAGTTTATTGCACCCTATGCCGGCTGCGCGATGGGCGAGTTCTTTCGCGACCGCGGCGAGGATGCGCTGATTGTCTATGACGATCTGACCAAGCAGGCCTGGGCCTACCGTCAAGTGTCGCTGTTGCTGCGCCGTCCGCCGGGCCGCGAAGCCTATCCGGGTGACGTGTTTTACCTGCATTCGCGCCTGCTGGAGCGTGCTGCACGCATCAATGCCGAGCATGTGGAAAAGATCACCAACGGCGAAGTCAAGGGTAAAACCGGCTCACTGACCGCGCTGCCGATCATTGAGACCCAGGCTGGCGACGTGTCGGCATTCGTGCCCACCAACGTGATCTCGATCACCGACGGACAGATCTTCCTCGAATCCGATCTGTTCAATGCCGGCGTCCGACCCGCCATCAACGCCGGTCTGTCGGTGTCGCGTGTCGGTGGTGCAGCGCAGACCAAGATCATCAAGAAACTCGGCGGTGGTGTGCGTCTTGATCTCGCCCAGTACCGTGAGCTTGCTGCGTTCGCCCAGTTCGCGTCCGACCTGGATGAGACCACCCGCAAGCAGATCGAGCGTGGCCAGCGCGTCACCGAGTTGATGAAGCAGAAGCAGTATGCGCCGCTCTCCGTTGCAGAACAGGCGTTGTCGCTGTTTGCCGCCAGCGAAGGCTTCCTGGATGATGTGGACCGCAAAAAGGTCGTGGATTTCGAGCAGGCCTTGCATGCCTATGCCAGAGCCAATAGTGCCGATTTGTTGGATCTTATCAACAAGACCGGCGATTATAACAACGAAATTGCCAACGGCATGCGCGAGACGATCAAGGCCTTCAAGGCAAGCAGCGTCTGGTAATCAGGAGCAGATAAATGGCCGTCGGTAAAGAAATCCGCACCAAGATCAAGAGCGTAAAAAATACGCAAAAGATCACCCGCGCCATGGAAATGGTGGCCGCCAGCAAGATGCGCAAGGCGCAGGACCGCATGGGCGCCGCGCGTCCCTACGCGGCAAAGATCCGCAATGTGATCGGTCACCTCGCGCACGCGCATCCGGAGTATAAGCACCCCTATTTGCAGGATCGGGAAGTCAAGAAGGGTGTAGGATTCATTATCATCTCTTCTGACCGCGGTTTGTGCGGCGGCCTGAATGCCAATATGTTCAAGGCCACCGTGCGCGCCATGCGCGAGTGGAATGATAAAGGTGTCAGGATTGATCTGTGTACCATCGGTGCCAAGTCCAATGCATTCTTCAAGCGGCTGGGCGGCAATGTTGTCGCGCAGGCTTCGCACCTGGGCGATACACCGCAGGTGGCGGACCTGATCGGGGTGGTCAAGGTAATGCTGGATGCCTACGATGCCGGTCAGATTGACCGGCTGTTCCTGGTGTACAACGAGTTTGTTAACACCATGACGCAGCGGCCCCACGTCGAGCAACTGTTGCCGATTCACGGTGTGGATGACCCGCAGCTCAAGCATCATTGGGATTATCTCTACGAGCCGGACGCCAAAGACGTGCTGGATGGCTTGTTGATGCGCTATATCGAGTCGCTGGTCTATCAGGGCGTGGTGGAAAATCTCTCCTGCGAACAGGCGGCGCGCATGGTGGCGATGAAGAGCGCCTCCGATAACGCGGGCGATCTGATCGGTGATTTGCAGTTGGCCTATAACAAGGCGCGTCAGGCGGCGATTACCCAGGAACTATCCGAGATCGTGGCTGGCGCTGCGGCCGTATAACAAGTGGTTGTGGTGAACCCAACCTACATCGTTTTTTTATCTTTTGTGTGAGGAACTGAAGCAATGAGTTCGGGCAAAGTGGTACAGATTATCGGCGCCGTAGTCGACGTGGAATTTCCGCATGATGCGATGCCCAAGATTTATGATGCGCTGATGGTAACGGACGCGGGTTTGACGCTGGAAGTGCAGCAGCAGATCGGCAACGGCGTGGTGCGCACTATTGCCATGGGTTCGACCGACGGGCTGCGCCGCGAACTGGCGGTAACCAATTCCGGAGCGCCGATTTCCGTGCCGGTAGGCAAGCAGACGCTGGGCCGTATCATGGACGTGCTGGGCAGCCCGATTGATGAGAAAGGCCCGATTGGTGAGGAGCAACGCTGGGGTATCCACCGCAAAGCTCCCGCCTTCGATGAGCTGGCTGCCTCCACCGATTTGCTGGAAACCGGTATCAAAGTGATCGATCTGGTATGTCCTTTCGCTAAAGGCGGTAAGGTCGGCCTGTTCGGCGGCGCCGGTGTCGGCAAGACCGTGAACATGATGGAATTGATCCGCAATATTGCTATCGAGCATAGTGGTTACTCGGTGTTTGCCGGCGTCGGCGAGCGTACCCGTGAAGGTAACGACTTCTACCACGAAATGAGCGAGAGCAACGTGCTCGACAAGGTGGCACTGGTCTATGGCCAGATGAATGAGCCGCCCGGCAACCGTCTGCGCGTAGCGCTGACCGGCTTGACCATGGCTGAGTTTTTCCGTGAGGAAGGACGCGACGTACTGCTCTTTATCGACAATATTTACCGTTATACCCTGGCCGGTACCGAAGTGTCCGCACTGCTGGGACGTATGCCCTCCGCAGTGGGTTATCAGCCGACGCTGGCGCTGGAGATGGGCGTGTTGCAAGAGCGCATCACCTCCACCAAGACCGGCTCGATTACCTCCATCCAGGCGGTATACGTGCCCGCCGATGACTTGACCGATCCGTCGCCGGCTACCACCTTTGCTCACTTGGATGCTACCGTGGTGTTGTCGCGTCAGATCGCCGAGCTGGGTATTTATCCCGCTATTGATCCTCTGGACTCCACCAGCCGCCAGCTCGACCCGCTGGTTATCGGGCAGGAGCACTATGATGTGGCCCGCGCCGTGCAGGGCACTTTGCAGCGTTACAAGGAGCTGAAGGACATTATTGCGATTCTGGGTATGGATGAGCTGTCCGAAACCGACAAACTCGCTGTATCCCGCGCGCGCAAGATCCAACGCTTTCTGTCGCAGCCGTTTTTCGTCGCCGAAGTATTTACCGGCAGCCCCGGCAAATATGTGTCATTGAAGGACACCATTACCGGCTTCAAAGGCATCGTCAATGGTGAGTATGATCACTTGCCGGAGCAGGCCTTCTACATGGTTGGCACCATTGAAGAAGCCATTGAAAAGGCCAAGAAGCTCTAATTCGGCAGTCCATGCAGGAGTAAAATATGGCCATGACCATGCACGTAGACATTGTTAGTGCAGAGGCGGAAATCTTCTCCGGCCCTGCGCATATGGTGTTCGCGCCCGGAGTAATGGGCGAGCTCGGTATCATGCCGCGCCATGCCCCGCTACTCACCCGCCTCAAACCGGGTGAGGTAAGAGTGCGCACCCCGGAGGGTGAAGAAGAGTTCTTCTATGTTTCCGGCGGTGTTCTGGAAGTTCAGCCACACAGCATCACTATTCTCAGCGACACGGCACAGCGCGCCAAGGATCTTGATGAGGCGGCGGCGCTTGAGGCCAAGCACCATGCTGAACAGAGACTGCAGGATCAGGTTTCTGAGTTTGATTATGCTCAGGCTCAAACTGAGCTTGCCGAAGCAATGGCGCAACTGCAGGCCATACAAAAGTTGCGCAAGAAGCTGGGTCGTTAAGCTTCAAGTCTTAATCTGAAACAGATAGCCAAAGATCCACGCCTGGGTCTTTGGCTACAAATGTATCCCCTACCCCTTCCTGGATTTCAGCTATCTCCGTGCAGTATCGAGATTTGTTGTCATGTTTAAATAAGTAAGCATGATAATCACCTTCAACAAAAAAATGACGATCTATCGCTTTATTTTAAATTTTTAACAATTTAATTTTTAAATTTACCTTAATATGGTGCGTGGGTTTGTCTGCTTGTGAACCCACATCCCCCATTACGGTGTGCGGGGGCGGGTTGGGTTGACCGGTTTTCGGAGTGCGGAGTAGCGTTGCGACTTCATGGAATGATACCGTCCCTCATTGTCCCGGCCTTAAAAGGTACGATGCATCACGGTCACCTTCATGGTGATTACGGTGACATTGGGGATTCACGCTGGCGTGGCCTTCCCTATGGTTGTTCCTCTTATTTCCCCTATTACTTCGAGAACGGCATGCCCCGCCCTGTCCAGTGGCCGTTTAAGTTAAGGAGCCTTTAGTTTATTCAGAGGTTCAGCGGCACAAGGACGTGGCTGAAAAATTCTTCGAATGAGTTTTTCAGAATCTTCTTAAATATAACGGTCGGGGGTATTATGAATAAGGATAAAATCATTTCATCTATCATGTTGTTGGCGGCCGGCGTGTTGAGCATAACCGGGTCTGAGGCGACCGAATATCAATGTAACCTGGTGAGTGGCAGCGTAGTTTTAGTGCCTGATGCCGGGTGTGATATCAAAAAAGCCTACCCAGGTTTTGCCTATGTTGGTTTGCCGAACACCTGTTTTTCAGTGAGGCTGACAATGGGAAAGCAGAAATTTTCCGGTGTCGCGGGGTTGACGGCTGAGGGAATGACTCATCCCTTGGAAGGTTCGCAGACGCAGCGTGGTACACCGGCGATACTCAAGGAGCAGGGTCTTCCTGCTGTTACGAATGAATTTGGTCTTGCTGAGTCGCGGCGGGTTTTTACCGGGAGAACGGCGTTATCTCTTGCGGGAGGGAAAGTCTATACTGCTGATGCCGGTGTAGCTGCAGGCCCTTCTTCCACCGAGCAATTGTTGATCACAGAGGGCAGTGGCATCTATTCGGGCGCGAAGGGCACTATCTATGCGGCGGGTGATCTTGTTGGGAAAGGGGGTGGGTATTTTGGTAAAATCTGCACGCCTGTTTCTCCATAAGCCCAAGTGGTTGAGTGATGTCTGATCCATAGTGAAAAGGCCGCTGCTTGCGGCCTTTTCACGTTTGCGGCAGGGTTATGCGATTTGTAATCTCTGAGAAACCGAATTAATGTCATTTTGTGCAGCTAAAATGCGGTCATGACTGTGCTTCCAATAGATGTAAATTTAAGCCGTGGTTTTTATTTTGCAAATCTGTCTTCTATCGAGAGTCCTGTGAATTTCTCCGGGGCTACAATTCTGGCATTATTAACTCCTTTTCAACCCATCGGTTATCGCTATGAGTCTTAACGTCATTATTCTCGCGGCAGGTGCGGGGACGCGGATGCGTTCCAAATTGCCCAAGGTGTTGCATGAGGTGGGTGGCAAGCCCATGCTGGAGCATGTGGTGGATGCCGCGCGGCAACTCGATGCGCGGCGCATCCAGGTGGTGTACGGCCATGGCGGCGAGGCGGTGCGCTCGGCGCTTGCCCATCTGGAGGTGGTCTGGGTGGAGCAGGGCGAACAGCTCGGTACCGGCCATGCGGTAGCTCAGACGCTGCCTCATCTGGGGGCGGGCGATACGGTGCTGGTGCTGTATGGCGATGTGCCGTTGATCAGCGCCGAGACGTTGCGCCAGGTGGTTGCGATGGCGCAGCAGGATAGTCTGGGCCTGTTGACGGTGCGGCTGGATGACCCGCGTGGCTACGGCAGGATTGTGCGTGATGACCAGGGCAACGTGGTGCGCATAGTCGAGGAGAAGGATGCCAGCGCAGAAGAGCGCACCATTGCCGAGATCAATACCGGCATGCTGGCAGTCTCGGGTGAGAGACTCCAGAAATGGCTGGCGGTGCTCGATAACAATAACGCCCAGGGTGAATATTACCTGACTGATATCATCGCCATGGCGGTGCGCGATGGCGTGAAGGTCAGCACTGTCGTGCCATGTTCGGTGGCCGAGGTCATGGGGGTCAATAACCGGGTGCAACTGGCCGAGGTGGAGCGCCATTACCAGCGTGCCCAGGCTGAGCGCTTGATGCTGGCTGGCATCACTTTGCGTGATCCGGCGCGCTTTGATGTGCGTGGCGAGCTGAGCGCGGGCAGTGATGTGACGATTGATGTGAATGTGGTGATAGAAGGCAAGGTGGTGCTGGGCAACGGCGTGCGGATCGGGCCAAATGTGGTGCTACGCAATGCGGCCATCGGGGATGACGTGGAGATCCTGGCGCAGTGCGTGATCGAGGACGCCGTGATTGGCGCACACTGCCGCATTGGGCCGTTTGCCCGCATCCGTCCTGATACGCGCTTGGCCGCCGATGTGCATATCGGCAATTTTGTCGAGATCAAGAAGTCGGAGATCGGTCAGGGCTCCAAGATCAATCATCTGAGTTATGTGGGCGATGCCACTGTGGGTGGCAACGTGAATATCGGCGCGGGTACGATTACATGTAACTACGATGGCGCGAACAAACATCGCACCATCATCGGCAATGATGTGTTTGTCGGCTCCAGTACCCAGCTTGTCGCGCCAGTGACGGTGGGTGACGGTGCGACGATAGGCGCAGGTTCCACCATCACCCGTGATGCCCCGCCCGGCGAACTGACGCTGAGCCGTGCGCCGCAACAAACACGCCCTGGGTGGAAACGCCCGGTTAAAAAGAAATAGGAGATTAGACCATGTGTGGCATTATCGGCGCGGTTGCGCAGCGTAACGTTGTTCCCATCCTGATCGAAGGCTTGAGCCGCCTGGAATACCGCGGCTATGATTCGGCGGGCGTGGCGGTGCTTAACGGCGGTATTATCAAGCGTGTCCGCGCAGTGGGCCGCGTTGCCGGCATGCACGCCAAGGCGACGGAGGAAGGCCTGCACGGCTTGGTGGGTATCGGGCATACCCGCTGGGCGACCCACGGCGGTGTCACTGAGTACAACGCCCATCCGCACATCTCCCACGGCGAGATAGCGGTGGTACATAACGGCATCATCGAAAATCACGACGAGCACCGTGCGCATCTCCAGTCCCTGGGTTATGTCTTCGAGTCGCAGACCGATACCGAGGTGATCGCGCACCTGATTCATTACCATTATAAGCAGTGCGGTGATTTGTTTGCCGCCACGCAGCGTGCCGTGGCTGAGCTGGTCGGTGCTTTCGCGATTGGCGCGATGGCCCTCAAGTCGCCGGATATCATCACCTGTGCGCGCGTGGGTTGTCCGCTGCTGATAGGGTTGGGCGAAGGCGAGAATTTTATTGCATCCGATGTCTCCGCCGTGCTCTCAAGCACGCGCCGTGTGATTTACCTTGAGGAAGGGGATGTCGCCGAATTGGGGCGCGATCATGTGACCATCGTTGACAGGTCGTGCGCGCAAGTCGTGCGCCCGGTGCATGTCAGTGATGTCTCGCTCGCTTCGATGGAGCTGGGGCCTTACAGCCATTTCATGCAGAAGGAGATCCATGAGCAGCCGCGCGCACTCACCGACACCATCGAACCCGTCATCAGCGAAGGTTTCAATCCCCTGTTGTTCGGCACCGAAGCCGAAGCGATTTTCAAGGACATCGACGGCATCCTGATTCTTGCGGCGGGCACCAGCTATTATGCGGGACTCACTGCCAAGTACTGGATCGAAGCCATTGCGAAACTACCGGTGGCGGTGGAAATCGCCAGCGAATATCGCTACCGCGAGTCGGTGCCGAATCCGAAACAGCTCATTATCACCATCTCCCAGTCCGGTGAAACACTGGATACGATGGAGGCCTTGAAACATGCCAAGGCTTTGGGGCAGAACAAGACACTGGCTATTTGTAACGTGCCGGAAAGCGCCATCCCGCGCGCCTCCAGTCTGGTGTTCTACACGCGCGCCGGCGCGGAGATCGGGGTGGCTTCCACCAAGGCCTTCACCACACAGCTTGCCGCGTTGTTTGCGCTGGCGGTCACGCTTGCCAATACCCGTGGCTTGCTGACGCCGGAGAAGGATGCGGAATATCGCGACGCGTTGCGCCACCTGCCCGGCAGCGTGCAGCATGCGTTGAATCTGGAGCCTCAGGTCGCCGAATGGGCCAAGGCGTTCGCGCACAAGCATCATGCACTGTTCCTTGGGCGCGGCATCCACTACCCAATCGGTCTGGAAGGCGCGTTAAAGCTCAAGGAGATCTCCTATATCCATGCCGAGGCCTATCCTGCCGGTGAGCTGAAACACGGGCCGCTGGCGCTGGTGGACAGCGACATGCCGGTAGTCGTCATTGCCCCCAACGACGCGCTGCTCGAAAAGGTGAAATCCAATATGCAGGAAGTCCGCGCGCGCGGCGGTGAACTTTTTGTCTTCGCCGATCTGGACAGCCATTTTGCGGAAAGTGAGGGCGTTCATGTCATTCGCACGCCACGCCACGCCGGCATGCTCTCGCCTATCGTCCACGCCATCCCGGTGCAAATGCTTGCCTATCATGCGGCATTACAGAAAGGCACCGACGTCGACAAGCCGCGCAATCTGGCGAAGTCGGTGACGGTGGAGTAGCGATTGGCTAATGGGATTCTTGGCATGGAAGCCATGGAATATGTTGCGGCTTTTTATGGCAGGGCTTCCGCTTCCGGGCCGCTGTAGTCAGTCGGTTTAGTGCATCTTTACAAGGAGCGTCACTTGGTAGAGTGCTTTTTCGGAAAAATCAAACACTATCGTAGAATCTTCTCCCGCTACGGAAAAACGGCGCGTAACTATATGAGCTTTCTGTCTTTCGTCGGCGCACCGGAGGCACTCATCTGCCTTCGCTAAATGTCAACAGAACCTAAGTCCAGCAGGTTGCTAGCCGGTGGCCAGCATATAACTGACGGATCATTTGGGATGGGGAGACCCGTGGCGAGCCGCGTGTGGTGCGCATGGCGCATCTGCAATAAAGCCCTTTTGCCCGCATTTTGAGCCCCTTATAGTGCCGGATCATGAAAACGGGGATACAATAGCGGCATTATCGAGACATTCTCGTGAATCAGGATGTCCTCAAGGGACTCATGTTGTACTGTTTTTGTTATCCAGGATAATTAATGCAATCTGAAGAATTGAAGCAACTCGCGGTTGCCGCGCTCGAAGATATGAAGGCGGTTGATATCAAGGTTTTCGATGTGCGCGGCATCACCGGCATTACGGACTTTATGGTGATTGCCAGCGGCACGTCCAGCCGGCATGTCAAATCGGTGGCCGATAATGTGAGCGTGGAGGCCAAAAAAGCGGGGGTACGGCCGCTAGGCGTGGAAGGCGAGCGTGAAGGTGAATGGGTGCTGGTTGATCTGGCGGATGTGGTGGTGCATGTCATGCTGCCGCAGGCGCGCGACTTCTACCAGTTGGAGAAACTGTGGGATGGTGGGGCGCGCAAGCAGGATTCACTGGCTGGCGGTTGAGCCGCCATAACCGGGCAGGCAAGCCATGCCTGCCCGGCGTATGCCGTTCCCACCATTCTAACTGTACAGATTACAATGAACGACGGCTTATCCCTGGTCTTTCCCGTCTTTGAGTAGCTGGTCGTTCGGGGATATGTGCAGCTCGACACGGCGGTTTTGCGCACGGCCATCGGCGGTATCATTGGAGGCTATCGGGTTGTCCGGGCCGAACCCCATCACTGTCATGCGGCTGGCTTTTACGCCCTGATCGTTCAGGTAGGCGCGCACGGCATTTGCACGGCGCTCTGAAAGCTGCTGGTTATAGCTCATGGTGCCGACATTGTCGGTGTAACCCGCCACCGTAATTTCGGTTTTATCATATTTTTTCAAAATGTCAGCCATTTTTTGCAGGCTGGCTTTCGATTCGGGCTTGAGGGTTGACTGGTTAAAGTCAAAAAGAATCTTGTCCTTCATGGTGGCCACGATACCGTCATCGACACGTTTTACTTCGGCAACTTGCTCCAGTTCCTGCGCCTGTTTGTCCATGTAATTGCCGATAATGCCGCCAGTCGCCGCACCGACCACGCCGCCGATCAGCGCGCCTTTGCCGGCGTTGGCTTTCTTGCTGCCGATCAGGCCACCGACGATAGCGCCACCCAATCCACCGAGCAGAGCGCCTTTCTGGGTGCGTGACATCGGCTCAGCGCCGGAAGAGGTTTGCGCGCCGGGCGTGGTCGCGCATCCAGCCTGTCCAAGGGCAAGTCCGGCGATGATGGTCAAGGCAATGCCCGTTTTCCAGCGGATGGTCATGAGATGCATCTCCATTCCAAGTAATAAAGTTAAGAGGGTATGTTTAATACGTGGAGTATATTATATCACGCAAGGTTGTTAGAGCAGCGCGCCCCGAATTTCATGATGTAAAAGTCGTCTTCTGGATAGTTTGAATGCGGATTTACTTGATCGCGGTAGGCGACCGTATGCCGGGATGGGTGCAGGAGGGGTATCAGGAATACGCCAAGCGCCTGCCGCCGGAGTGCGGATTGCATCTGATTGAAATCGTCCCCGGTCGGCGTGGCAAGGGTGTTGATGTGGAACGGACCGTGCATGACGAGGGTGAGCGTATGCTGGCAGCGATACCCCGCGGTTGCCGGGTGTTTGCGCTCGATGTGCCGGGACGCCAGTGGAGCACGGAGGATCTGTCGCAGAAGTTGGCGGGCTGGCTGCAGGGCGGTTGCGATGTTGCGCTGCTGGTGGGCGGCCCCGAAGGCCTGTCAGCCGCGTGCCGGCAGCGTGCCGAGGGGTTGTGGTCGCTGTCACTGCTGACATTGCCGCATCCCGTGGTGCGCATCGTGCTCGCCGAGCAGTTGTACCGGGCATGGAGTATTTTAAAAAATCATCCTTATCACCGGAAATAGTTTTTGATTTTTTGACGTCAGTTTAATGACGAGTATAGTCAAAAATGTGGCGTGTTGAGGTGTAATTGCAACGATGTGGAAATGGCTGACAAATAAAATCGGTTATTTGGTGCGCGCCGCAGCATTGTTGTTGTGCGTCTTGTCCGGCGTCGCGGATGCGGAGGAAGCTCAGCCATGGATAATGGTGGATAGCCGCCAGCAAACGCTGACCGTCTTCGCGGGACAGGACAAGGTGCTGAAGCATTTCCCTTATGTGGCGCTGGGGCGGGGTGGCGTGGCCGGTGATCGTCACCGGGGTGATCGCACAACCCCTCTAGGCACATTTCATGTGGCATGGATTAATCCGAACAGCCGCTTTGGTATCTTTTTCGGCCTTGACTTCCCTTCGGTGGAAAACGCGGATCGAGCCTATCGCGATAATCTTATTGATAGTGATACCTACCGCACTATTCTCGACGCCGTTATTGAGCGCCGTGTTCCTCCGCAGGATACGCCGCTGGGCGGGCAGATTGGTATTCATGGCCTGGGCGGCAGGGATCCACGCCTGCACCGTGGCTTCAATTGGACCGATGGCTGTATTGCTTTGACCGATGCCCAGATCAGGTCTCTTGCGCGTTTAGTGCGGATCGGCACCAAGGTGTTGATCATCTGAATACGAGTCCCGCCCGAAGAATTTATTCTCGTCAAACCTTACCCCAAGCCCGGTAGGCTGCTAGCGGCGTCGCCAAAGCCCGACGCGGTTTTTGAGCATGACGTCTGGTAAAATCCGATCGAGTAGATTACCCTGAAAAAGGTCTTCTAGAGGGCCATTCAACAAGCGTTTTTGTATAATAAATGTAAGGAGACATAGTATGAATAAATTATTGAAGTTATCTCCCATCGTGCTGTCTCTTGGGTTGGTTGCCTGCGCAACGAGCGGTGACTTGGACAAGATCCGCGCCACGGCGGAGCAGGCGCAGGAGACCGCGAGCGCCGCCCAGGCCAAAGCGGATCAGGCGTTAAGCAAAACGGCTGCAGCGCAATCTACCGCTGACCAGGCGCTAAGCAAGGCGACTAGCGCCGCTTCGACTGCGGATCAGGCCATGAGCAAGGCTAACGCTGCTCAATCAACTGCGGATCAGGCCATGAGCAAGGCCGATGAAGCCAGCCAGAAAGCCGATCAAACCAATGAAAAACTTGATCGGATGTTTAAAAAGTCGATGGAAAAATAAGCGGCGATTTTTAAGCTGCGAGAAGCCCCGCATGCTTTGCGCTACGGGGCTTTTAACTGTATAGATGTGAAATTCCAGGGGCAGATTCTCTGCAACCTGAAAAAATTCTTGATGGGTCCCGCATCAGTTAATCTGACGCTTCATCTCCGGTGGCTTGATAAAAGTTTCGATCCCCAGGCGGGTCTGCATGAGCTTTTGGTGGGATTGCGCCTCGGTTTTGTTGGCAAAAGGGCCAGCCAGGACGCGATGTCCTCCCGGCGCGGCAACATGCAGGGCCGGAATGGGTGGCCCCAAATGGCGTAGCATGGCGCTCAAGCGGTGCGCCTTGTCGATATTTTTGAAGTTGCCGGCCTGCACATACCAGCGCTTGGTATCGTATGCCGCTTGTTCGGATGGGGGCGAGGGCGCATCCGCATCATTATTTTCTGCATTGGCGCTACGTGCGGGCGCTACGGTGGCGGGTGCGGGTGTTTCCTGAAACTCGTTGACCAGGGGGAGGTCCGTGATGATATCTTCCAGCGCCGGGCTGTTGGCCGATATGGGTAGCGGGTACCCCCCCCCGCGCCGGGTGATGCGGATGACGTTGCGCCAGTTAATGTCGCGGCGCTTTTCGCCCGATGCGCCAATAATGACGTTGACCACAGGTGTCAGATTGCCGTCCAGCGCTTTGGCGTCTTCCTCCAGCGGCTTATGCGTTTCCAGATACAATGTGCCATCCCGCCAGCCAGCGAGGTACGGTTGATTCGAAATCTGGACGGACACGCCGACCGGGATTTGGTTGAACAGTCTGGCGATATCCTCTGGGTAAAGGTGTATGCAGCCGTGGCTGACGCGCATGCCGATGCCGGAAGGTTTGTTGGTGCCGTGGATGAGGTAGCCGGGCAGGCCAAGCCGGAAGGCGAATTGCCCCAACGGATTGTCGGGACCGGGTGGTACCACCGACGGCAACGGCTCACCCTTCTTGGCGTGCTCTTCCCGGATGGAAACCGGAACATTCCAGGTGGGATCCTTCTGCTTGGAGACCACCTTGGTGACGCCCACAGGGGTAGACCAGCCCTCTTTGCCGATGCCTATGGGGTGTGTGATGACTACAGGGGATTCGCCCGGCTTGGGCGCGGGATAATAAAACATGCGCATCGTGGCGATGTTCAGGACAATACCTTGCCGTGGCACGTTGGGAAGGATGAATTGGGTGGGTAGCAATACAGGCGTCCCCGCGCCGGGCAGCCAGGGGTCCACGGTGGGATTGGCGTCGGTGATTTCGTTATAGCCCAGATTGTAGCGCCGCGCGATGTCCAGCAGCGTGTCTTCCTGACGGGCCATTACCACACGCAGGTCGCCGACAACATCAGTGCCGGGCGGGGGCAAGGGAAACGTATCCGCGAGCGTGGGCAAACCGAGAAAGGTCAATATGCCTGCAAGAAAATACTTGGGCAGAGACGCATTTGTTTGAAATGTCATCATGATGAATTAACAGCCTCCTTGCGCGAGTGATGGTGAGCATGGCGAACAGGGCATCCGTGCCCTGTGCCGCATGGCCAAGAATGGGCGCTGCCTCTATAGTGCAACAAACAAATACCATTTTCCAGTATTTTACCGTGTTTTGTGGCATGCTTTTAATGAAAAACACACTGTACTTGCATCTTGTCGCTTAAAACCTGAAACTTCCTTTCTCACATGCAAGATCTTCATATATACCTGGCTTCATCATCACCCCGGCGGCGCACGTTGCTCGAGCAGATTGGTATCCGCTACCGGACGTTGGCCGTGGATGTCGATGAAGGTGTGCGTTTGCACGAGACGCCTGAAATGTACGCGCTGCGCCTGGCGCTGGAAAAGGCGCGTGCCGGCTGGCGGTCGTTGGACCCGCAGGCGCGATGCCCGGTACTGGGCGCGGATACCGCCGTAGTGATTGACGGCGAGGTGCTGGGCAAGCCGCATGACCGCGAACATGCGCTGGCGATGCTGGCGCGGATCTCGGGACGTGCCCATCAGGTCTTGACTGCGGTGGCGCTGGTGGATGATGAGCGGGAGACAGCACGCCTGAGCGTCAGCACGGTTACCTTCCGCACCATCACGGCGGCGGAATGTGAGGCCTATTGGGACAGCGGCGAGCCGCTTGATAAGGCGGGAGGCTATGCGATCCAGGGACGCGCGGCGGTTTTTATCTCGCGCCTGGACGGGAGCTTTTCTGGCGTGATGGGGCTGCCGTTGTATGAAACTGCCGAACTGTTGGGTGAGTTTGGGGTCGATGTTTGTGGGCGTTGATGTTCCCTGTTTTTTGCCGCATAGGCGCGAATTCTCTGCGGCTGTGGCGTAACCCGCAGCCAAGCCGTCGTTCAAAATCAATCTGTGCATTTAGAATGGTTGGGAACGGCCCCTAAATGTAAAAAATTTATTCAGGATAAATGTGTGAGTGAAGAAATACTGATCAATATCACGCCACGGGAAACGCGTGTGGCAACGGTCGAAAACGGCATGTTGCAGGAAGTATGCATAGAGCGCACCGGGCGTCGCGGTCTGGTGGGCAATATTTACAAGGGTCGGGTCAGCCGGGTCTTGCCGGGGATGCAGGCGGCTTTTGTCGAGGTTGGGCTGGAGCGGGCTGCGTTTCTGCACGCATCGGATATATCGGCGTCGCCTATGCCCGGTGAGGAAAAGCCTGCCGAGAGCAAAAAAACAGAGGCGATTACCGATTTGCTCAGGGATGGGCAGGAGGTGCTGGTGCAGGTGGTGAAAGACCCGCTGGGCAGCAAAGGGGCGCGTCTGACTACACATATCTCCATTCCGTCGCGTTATCTGGTGCTGATGCCGGGGATCCGCACTGTCGGCGTATCGCAGCGCATCGAGAATGAGCAGGAGCGGCAGCGTCTCAAGGAGATTGCGGCGTCTTTTTTGTCCGGCAAGGATGATGGTTTTATCGTGCGCACTGCGGCAGAGGGGGTAACGGAGGATGCCTTGCGCGCGGATATGGAATTTCTATGCCGCTTGTGGGAGTCGATCCGTGAGCGTATCCCTTCACTGCCTGCGGGTGCTGTGGTGCATGAAGATCTACCGCTGGGTTTGCGCATTCTGCGTGATCTGGTCGCCAGCGCGGTGGAGAAGGTGCGCATTGACTCACGCGAGACTCATCGCCGCGCGGTCGAGTTCGCCGAAAATTTTATTCCTGACCTGGTGCCACGCATAGAATATTATCCTGGCGAGCGTCCGATTTTTGATCTGTATTCCGTGGAGGATGAAATCCAGAAGGCGCTGGAATCCAGGGTTCAGCTCAAGTCGGGCGGCTATCTGGTGATTGATCAGACCGAGGCGATGACGACGATTGATGTGAACACCGGCTCGTTCGTCGGGCACCGCAATCTGGAAGAGACCATTTTCAAGACCAATCTTGAGGCGGCGCAGTCGATTGCGCGCCAACTGCGTTTGCGCAATTTGGGCGGCATCATCATCATCGATTTTATCGACATGTCCGAAGAGGATCACAAGCGTCAGGTGTTGCGTGCCCTTGAGAAAAGCCTGGAGCGCGATCATGCCAAATGCTACATAAGTGGCGTTTCGGCGTTGGGGCTGGTTGAAATGACGCGCAAACGCACCCGTGAGAGCCTGGCGCATGTGATGTGCGCGCCATGTTCTACCTGTAGTGGGCGCGGAATACTGAAAACGCCGGAAACTGTATGTTATGAAATTTTCCGTGAAATTCTGCGTGCCGTGCGCCAGTTCGATGCAAAACAGCTCTTGGTGCTGGCGCCACAGGTCGTGGTGGATATGCTGCTGGAGGAGGAATCGGCTACGGTTGCCGAACTGGAGGCTTTCATCGGCAAGCCGATAAAGTTTCAGGTGGAATCACTTTATGCCCAAGAGCAGTTTGATGTCGTACCCATGTGACGTGGCTCTTTTCCGTACCCTCTAACGTTTGCCGTCAAAGTTTGCTGTGAAGCCGCATCAAAATATAGTCCGTTATTGCCGGTCGCTGGTGTGGCCGCTGTTTGCCGCCGTGGTGGTGTTGCTGGCGGTGGCGTTCACCCTGGCGCGCCTGTGGCTGCCGGAAATAGGGCAATACCGCGAGGATATCCAGCGTTGGGTGTCTGAATATACCGGGTTGCCGGTCACCGTGGGCGCCATTCAGGTGCAATGGCACGGGCTGAGTCCGCGTCTTGCGCTAAGCGATATCTGCCTGCTGGAAAAACAGGGCGTGCGTCCCGTGATGTGCTTCAAAGAGGCACAGCTTTCCATGGACCTGCCTGCGTCCTTGTGGCACGTCAGACCCGAGCCAAGTGACCTGACTGTGGTGGGCGCCAATCTCTCCATAATGCGGAACGTGGACGGTAGTTTTACTATCGCTGGCCTGGAAGGCATGCCGCCCGATCCCCGTCTTCAGGAAATGTTGCAGCAATGGCTGCTGAGCCAGGCTTATCTGATTGTCAAAAACAGCCAGTTGCACTGGCGCGACATGAGCACCGGCCGGGAACGGCATTTCACCAGCGTCAACCTGAATCTGCGTAACGATGGGCAACGGCATCGGTTATCAGGCGCCGTCGTCCTGCCAGCCAGCCTGGGCAAAAAAATTACCTTTGTGCTTGATCTGACGGGCAACGTGTTTCAGGCGAATGCCTGGTCAGGCATGGGGTACATGGATGGTTCGGGGGTGAATTTCGGGCAATGGCTCGATGGGCGCGAGGCAATGGGCCTCACCGCCCGCGATGGTATTGCCGATGTCAAACTGTGGGCCGAATGGAGGTATGCGCGCCTGCATCGGTTGACGGGCGAAGCGGGCGTTCGTGATTTGCGTTTGACGGCGGGCCAGGGATCGGAAGGCAGCGTGACGCCTGTCGATATCGCCACGCTCTCCGGGCGCTTTGCCTGGCAGCGTCAGATACGCCAGGGATGGAAGCTTGATGTAGATCGCTTTGTGCTTGCGCGCAACGGCGGCGCCCCACCGCCTGCCACTTCTTTTAAGGCCACCATGACGCGAAACGGTCAAGCATCCGTGCTGGAAGCGGGCGTTGGCCGGTTGCGGTTGCAGGATGCCGTAGCGTTGCTGACGTTAAGCAATGCGCTCGACACGTCCAGCCGCGATGCCTTGGCAGCATCACAACCCGGCGCGGATCTGCGCGATGTCTATATCCGTTTCCGGTCTGGCGAGGGAGTGGAACATTCCTATGTGGCCCACGCCCAGTTTCAAAATCTCGTTATGCGGCGCTGGAAAAATATTCCGGCTGTCTCTGGCGCAGGCCTGAGTGGCGTGCTGCGCATGGATGATCACTCCGGCATAGTTGCATTGGCAGCGGCTGGTTTGAAACCCGCAGCGACCATTGTTGATTTCGGCACATTGTTTCGTGGCCCCTTGTCTGCCGATAGCCCGACGGGCCATGTAGCCTGGCGTCACCAGGACGGCGTATGGCGCGTGCAGGCCAGCGATCTGGTATTGCGCAACGCGGACGTGAGTGGGCGTGTCAATGGCGTGGTGGATATACCTGATAATGGAGCGTCACCCTTTCTCAATCTGGTGGCCCATTTTGAAAACGGCAATGCGGAGCGCACCTCGCGTTATTTGCCCGTCGCAATCATGCCGGATGATGTCGTGCAATGGTTGGATAGCGCTATTGTCAGCGGGCGAGTAACGTCGGGGGCGCTGCTGCTGCATGGCCGTGTCAGTGACTTCCCTTACGCGCGCGGCACGGGCCGCTTTGAGGTGCGCTTTAATGTCATAGACGGCATACTTGATTATGCCCCTGGCTGGCCGCGCCTGGAAGAGATCGAAACCGAGGTTGTTTTCAATGGCCCCCGCATGGAGGTCAATGCCGTTGGCGGCAAGACTTTCGATTCCGCAATCCAGAAAACACACGTTGCAATAAATGACATGGAAGCAGAACCGGCCATTCTTACCATTCTTGGCAAGGCGCAGGGGCCAACGGCTGATGCGCTACGCTTTGTCAGGGAAAGCCCGCTCCACGAGACCCTTGGCAAATATCTCGACAAAGCCCGCGCCGACGGGCACAGCACGCTTGACCTCGATGTGCGCATGCCGCTGTCATCGCAACACCCGAATCAAATCAAGGGCGCGCTGAGCTTTGATAACAGCATTCTGACTTTCGCTGATGGTGACCTTGAGCTGGCACATGTGAACGGCGTGCTGGGCTTTACCGAGTCCAGCTTGAAGGCGCGCGGCGTCCATGCCCGGCTGCTGGGCATGGACGCCGCCATCGACGTCGATACGCCATCTTCGCCGCAGGAGGGCATGCTCCGCTTTGACGCGCGTGGCAAGGCTACGGCTGACGATCTTGTGCGACAATTCAAATCCCCGCTTCTGAATCACCTCGAAGGCAGCGCGGATTGGCTGGCCACGTTGCGTATTCGTGAGGGGCAGGATAAAACCATGAGCGCAGGATTGCGTGTTGAATCCGACCTGAAGGGCATGGCGGTAACACTCCCGGATCCGCTGGACAAAGCTGCGGCACAGCGGCGCGCACTGGTGCTTGAAACAGTTTTTCCGCGTACACAAAGCACCCCGTTTACCGTGCGTTATGGTGACAACCTGAGAGGTATTTTTACGCTTGCCGCCAACAATGACCTGGAGCGTGGCGAGCTGCGCTTTGGCAGTGGCGAGGCGACGCTTCCCGAGCGCAAAGGTCTGCGCATCACAGGGGAGACACCGCGCATCTCCGCGACAGAATGGGTGTCTTTCCTGAAGCCGGGCAAAGGCAGCACCACACCGGCGTCAACGCACGATGCAAGCAGCGTCGATCTGCATGCGGGAGAATTGGAAATCTTCGGCCAGCGATTCACTAACATCGACCTGCGGGCCGAGAATACACCACAGGCCTGGGCCGCCAATATTGATAGCGCCAGACTGGCGGGCAGTTTGCGACTTCCTCACGCGCCGTCCTCCACCGTCACGGCCGATCTGGGGCGCCTTGTTCTGGAAAAAATGCCGGAAGTAAAAGGTCGCAGCGAAACCGAGACTGATCCGCGCCAGATTCCTCCCTTGCGCCTGCAAGTCAAACAATTCACATACGCCGGCAACGATTTTGGCGCTCTCACCGTAGCGACATCCCAGCGTCCCACCGGGCTGCATCTGGACAACCTTGCCATGGGTTCCGACACCTTGCGTATTACCTCGTCGGGTGACTGGGTGATCGACAAGGGGCAGCAGGTGTCGTCCTTCACTATCGCCATGGAGAGTGACGACCTGGAGAAGGCCTTCGCCCTGTTTGGTCATGTGGGCGCTATCGAAAACGGTAAAGGCCGCAGCGATATCGTGGCGCGCTGGAACGGAGCGCCCAGCGCGTTTGCATACGAACGGCTCAATGGCAGCATGCGCCTGAATTTCAAAAAAGGACGGGTACTTGGTATCGAGCCCGGCGCGGGGAGGGTGTTCGGCCTGCTGGGAACGCTAAACTTTAATGACTTGTTCTCCAAAGGCTTTACGTTTGACCGCATCGACGGGGATTTTTCCATCAAGAATGGCAATGCCTACACCGACAATCTTGCCATGGAGGGACCGGTGGCCAAGGTTGCCATTCAGGGCCGGGTGGGTTTGGCAGCCAAGGATTACGACCAGCGCGTCACCGTCACACCGCGCTCATCCACCACGCTTCCATTGGCGGGCGCCTTGGCGGGAGGGTTACCCCTCGGCGCGGCGGTGTTCTTGTTTCAGAAACTTTTACAGCCTGGCCTTGACCGCCTTACCCGCTATCAGTACACAGTAAAAGGCTCGTGGGATAATCCCGTCATTGATGTACCGGTTGGCGAAAAAAAGACGGATATGGCGCCGGGAAAGTAATAGTTTTAGCGGCCTGCCGGGTCAAACGTCCCCATCAGTTGCCCCATGTTGACCGGGGTATCCGGCTGGAGGGTTGCAGCGAGATCGACGCAATCCGCGCCGAACAGCACGATCACCGTCGAGCCCATATTAAAGCGCCCCATCTCCGCGCCGTGTTCCAGCGTGATGGGGGAATCGCGGTAATTCCAGGTCTGCGGGGTAGTGCTGGGATGGGGGTTGACCAGCCCCGCCCAGACAGTCTCGATGCCCGCGACGAACAGCGCGCCGACCAGGATCAGCGCCATCGGCCCGGCAGGGGTATCAAATATCGTGACCAGCCGCTCGTTGCGGGCGAACAGACCCGGCACATAGCGTGTGGTGCGCGGGTTGACGCTGAACAGGCGGCCGGGGATATACGCCATTTCCTGCAAACGCCCCGTCAGCGGCATGTGGATGCGGTGGTAGTCCTTGGGGGAGAGATAAATTGTGGCGTAGCGCCCACCGGCGAACAGGGCCGCCCGCTCCGGTGAGCCACCCAGCAGGGTCTCCAGGCTGTAATCGTGTCCTTTGGCCTGGAAGATGCGTCCGTCCACGATATCACCGGCCTGACTCACCGCGCCATCCACCGGGCAGGCGATTTCACCTGGGCCGTGTACTATTGGGCGTGCTCCGGGCTTCAGGGCGCGAGTGAAAAACGTGTTGAAGTCCGGGTAGGCAAGCGGGTCGGACTCCAGAGCGATGCCCATGTCTACCTGATAACGCTTGATAAACCACCTGATCTGCCACTTTTTCCAGGCGGGCAAGCGCGCACGCGTCAGAATATACATGAGCTGCGTCAGCCAATGGTGCGGCAGCGGGTATTGGGTGATCAGGGTTTTCAAGTAGTCAGAGAGCGAAGAGGACGTGATCGGCGAATCGGCCATGCGGAAAATGAGTCCCTGTTTTGTAGTAAAACGCGTTATTTTACCAAAAATGACCGGCTTTGGGCAGCGTCGCGTGGTATTTAATCAAGGTGGTTGCTAGAATTTGCAGATGGATGAGGAACTTGACATATTGTCTGCGCAGGTTGGCGATGCCTTGCGGCGCCAGGGCTGCATGCTCGCCACTGCCGAGTCCTGCACGGGTGGCTGGGTGGCGCAGACGGTAACGGCGGTGGCGGGGAGCTCGCGGTGGTTTGAGCGTGGTTTTGTCACCTACACCAATATCGCCAAGCAGGAGATGTTGGGCGTGCGTGCCGCCACCCTGGCCGAATTTGGCGCAGTCAGTGAACAGACGGTGCGCGAGATGGCCCAGGGGGCACTCAACAACAGCCATGCCCAGATCAGCCTTGCCATCAGCGGTATCGCCGGGCCGGGCGGGGCGACCCTCGATAAGCCGGTGGGAATGGTGTGCTTTGCGTGGGCGGGGATTGATATGCCCGTGCGCAGCCGCACCGAACATTTTTTGGGCAACCGCGAGGCGGTGCGGCGTCAGGCGGTATTGGCCGCCTTGCGTGGCGTGCTGACGGCCATTGACGAAAAGCGCTGAACAACAAATTCAGAGCACCCCAGCGGACCAAGCCAAGGAGGATGTGACTCAGCGGCTGTTTTTCGCGCTATGGCCGGACGATGCCTTGCGGCGGCGGTTGGCCGGACTCGCGGAGGATGTTGGTTCGCGCGTAACAGGCCGGATTGTGGCGGCGGACAACCTGCATATCACGCTGGTTTTTCTTGGCGCCCTGAACAGCGCACACAGGCAATGCGCGGAAGAAGTGGCGGCAGCCATCCGGTGTGAGCAGTTCACGCTTACGCTGGACCGGGTGGGCTATTGGTCCACGCCTCGTATCCTGTGGGCCGGTTCGATGCAGATCCCGGAGGCATTGCAATCGCTGGTGGATGGATTACAGACTGGCCTGGCGAGTTGCGGCATCCCCCTCGAAAACCGGCCCTACCAGCCCCATTTGACGCTCATGCGCAAGGTGGGCCGCCGGCCTGCCGCAGCCGCCATTGATCCCATCAGTTGGAGCGTCGAGCGGTTTTGTCTGGTGGAGTCTGTCTCCGGAAGCAATGGCGTGAGTTATCGCGTGGTGGCGTCCTGGCGCCTGGGGTAGCTACGCACCCTAATTGTCTGCAACTCTTTTTCCATAGTCTTGTCGAACCGCGCAATGTGGACGGAATTTGCATGTGCTCGGGTACTTGGTGGTTTCGTTACTGTAACAGCACACATGTATCACAAAGGTAGATTGATAATGAAAGCAAGATATAAGTCTGTTGCGGCTGGTTTGCTGCTGGTGGCGGCCGGTACGTTATCCACACCAATCATGGCGGCGCTGCCGTTGGCGGACAGTCAGGGCGTGACCATGCCGACGCTTGCGCCCATGATCGAAAAAACGGCGCCTGCGGTGGTGAATATCTCCACGCGTGGGCGCGTTCGTGTGGAAGACAATCCATTGCTCCAGGATCCCTTCTTTCGCCGCTTCTTTGGCGCGCCCGACATGCCGCGCGAGCGGCCTACACAGAGTCTGGGTTCGGGCGTAGTGGTGGATGCGGTCAAAGGCTATGTGTTGACCAATAATCACGTCATCGACAAGGCGGATGAGATCACCGTTACCTTGCGCGACGGGCGCAGCCATACCGCCAAGCTGATCGGCGCGGATCCCGAGGCGGATGTGGCGGTGATCCAGATCCCCGCCCAGGGCCTTAGCGCGCTACCGCTGGCCGATTCGAGCAAGCTGCGCGTGGGTGATTTTGTGGTCGCCATCGGCAACCCGTTCGGTTTGGGCCAGACGGTCACTTCCGGCATTGTCAGCGCACTGGGACGCACCGGCCTGGGGATCGAAGGCTATGAGAACTTCATTCAGACCGACGCCTCCATCAACCCCGGAAATTCAGGGGGCGCGCTGGTCAATCTGCGTGGTGAGCTGGTGGGCGTCAATACCGCCATCCTTGCGCCCGGCGGCGGCAATGTCGGCATTGGTTTCGCCATTCCCAGCAACATGGCGCACGACATCATGCGGCAACTGGTGACCTACGGCGAGGTAAAGCGTGGCCAGATGGGTATTATGATGCAGGATCTGACACCGGATCTGGCCAAGGCATTCAACATCAAAGAGCAGTCAGGCGCGGTAGTGGCCAAAGTGTTGAAGGGATCTCCGGCGGACAAGGCGGGCTTGGCTAGCGGCGATATCATCACCACTGCGAATGGCAATCCGGTACGCGGCGCGGCCGAGTTGCGTAATGCCATCGGTCTGCTGCGCGTGGGCGAAAAGGTGGCGTTGGGCGTGCTGCGTGAGGGTAAGCCGCATACCATTACTGTTCTGATAGCGCAGGCCTCGCAGGCCAAGGTGGACATGGGCCGGGTTCAACCGCACCTGGCGGGTGCGACACTGGGCATGATCGAAGAGGGTTCTCCGCTGTATGGGCGCATCGAGGGCATGGTGGTGCTGGATGTCGAGTCTGGCAGCCGGGCGTGGAATGCCGGCTTGCGTAAGGGTGACATTGTCCAATCAGTCAACCGCCTGCCGGTGCGCACCATTGATGAACTCAAGCGCGCCATCAAAGCCAATGAGCGGCGTTTGCTGCTCGATGTGCGCCGAGGCAGGGGCAGGATGTTTATTGTTATTCAGTGAGGTTAGAACCTGTCCACGAAAAATAGTTGAGTATTTTCGTACCTTTCGCGGACAGGTACGACTTCAACGCGGGATTTACTGGTCGCCTCCCGCCTCCACCATCCTGTCATACCAGTATTGCGCCCTCTTCGGGTCGCGTTCCACCCCGAACCAGCCGTTTTCATAGGCTGCGGACATGAATTCCATGGCTTTGACCGAGCCGCTTTCGGCCGCAGTGATGTACCACTTTACCGCCTCCTGCTCATCCATTTTTACGCCCAGGCCGCTATGAAACATCATGGCCATGGTGAATTGGGCATTCGCATCCCCTTCTATCGCCTTGGATCGGATAATCAGGAACGCTTCATCGTAGTCGCCTTTTATGGCGGCTTTGTATCCGTCGTTAAGGCTCGCTGTCTGGGCATGCGGCGCGAGGGCCAATAACATGCCGGCAAGCAGAATTTTGGGGAGGCTGGATTTGATAGGCACCGTTCATCTCCGAGGAAGGTTGGGGTTGCAAAGGACGCTCTTTTTGACAAAATTGGCTGGACTCTATTTACATTTCATCCGCCCGCCAGCACTACCTTGTTTCTCCCGCTGCGCTTGGCCTCATAAAGCGCCTTGTCGGCGGCCTCGCTGAATTCAGCGGCACTGCCATTGGGCGGAAAGACCGCCAAGCCACAGCTAAAAGTGACATTAAATTCCCTGTCATCCACCCGGTGGCGTATTTGTTCGAAGCTGACACTAATCTCGTTCATGATGCTTTCTGCACGCGTGGCATCGGCATCAATGAGAGCCACGGCGAATTCCTCGCCACCGTAGCGGCCAATGATGTCGGTCTTGCGCAGGCGCTGCTGCAACAGCCGTGACAGGCTTTTAATAACCCGATCGCCGGTCGCATGCCCATAGGTGTCATTCACCGACTTGAAATGATCGATGTCGATCATGGCAAAGGCAAGCGGGGTGTTGCGGCGCTGGGCGAGTTCTGCGGCGTTATTCAGTAGATCCTTGGTGGCGGTGTGATTATAGAGCCCGGTCAGGCTGTCGCGCGTCATGAAGGAGCGCAGCATGTGGTAACGCCGTGCCCGGCTTGTCACTGCCGAAACCAGGTGGTCCGGCTGGATCGGTTTGACCAGAAAGTCATCGCCCCCTTGGCGCATCGCCTCAAGCTGCTTGTTCAGGTCGGTCTCGGCGGAGAGGAATACGATCGGTATGCCGATGTAAGCCTCCTGCTGGCGGATCACCATCGCCAGCTCCAGGCCGTTGCAGCCGGGCATGTACATATCCATCAGGATCAGTTCCGGCGCGAATTCAACCAGCGCCTTCATGATGCTCATGGGGTCGGTCACTACCTCGGTGATCATCCCGGCCTCCTGCAGTGTCAATGCAAAAAAACGCGCCAGTGAAGGCGTGTCATCGACAATCAGGATACGGTAGGGTTCGGACGCTTTTTGCGCAGTGAGTGTATCGAGTGCGTCGACCATGGCGCCGATGTCCACCGGCTTGGTGAAATAGGCCGCGCCTCCGGCACGCACCCCCGCCAGCCGCGCCTCCAGGTCGCCACGTCCGGACAGGAATATCACAGGCAAGGGGGTTGCGCGGCCTTCCTGTATTTCCGCAACAGCATCGGCGCCATTACCATCGGGCAGACCCATGTCCATGATGAGCGCTGCCGGATTGGCTTGGCGCACCGCCTGTCTAAAGTCAGAGAGGTTGTGAAAGATGCGCGTTGTGTAATTGAAATTGCCGAGTTGCAGGGCCAGATCCTGGGCCAGAAGGGGGTCATCCTCGACCAGGTAGATCAGCCGGTGTTCGCTAGCGCTGTTGGGTATTTCCGATATGTGCGGCGCGGGAGAGGAAGATTCTTGCCAGTAATTGGCCCCGCTTTTCTTGTCACGCTGCTCCGCAGCCTGTTGCAGACCTTCCAGATAGCCACGGATTTGCGCACGCTGTGCCGCAGTGGATGGAGTTGCATGATCAAGTATCTCCTTGGCAAACTTCTCCAGAACGCGCGCCGCATCACTCACGGCGTTAAAACCGAATGTGGCGCCGGATCCCGTCAGCTTGTGCGATAAATAGTGTATGAGTTCCTTCTTCCGTCTCGCTGCATTTGCCGCCGCACAGCGTCGCTCCCACCGCCTCGATCTCCTGAATCCTGCCAGGCAATTGCGCCGCAAAAGAATCACGCAACGCTTGCAATTTCGCCATCACATCACCAGATGGATTAGACATGGGCTTCCTCCCACAGACGGCGGACGGTGGCGGACAGCGTCATTGGATCAAAGGGTTTGGGGATCACGGCGATCGCGCCCATTTCTTTATATTGGGCCACCTCATGCGGCTGCACCTTGGCGGTCATGAAAATCACCGGCGTGGCGGCGGTTTGCGGGAGGCCGCGCAAGGCCTTGAGTGTGCTCGGGCCATCCATGTCGGGCATCATGACGTCAAGTAAAATCAGGTCATGGCTCAGCCCTGACGCAGCTTGAACGGCCTCTCTCCCTGAGCTGCATATCGTTACCGAAAAGCCGCCAATGGCCTCAAGGGCGATCTGGGCCACGGCTTGAATATCAGCTTCGTCTTCAACGTACAGGATACGGTTTAATGTAGGTCGCGTCATTGTGTTTTCACCTTGAATACATCAGTCGTCCAGCTCTCGCCATTCCGGCAGGTCGAAATAAAACGTGGTGCCAGTGCCAGATTGTGTTTTAAAACCAATCTCTCCGCCATGTTTTTCGACAATCGCCTTGCTGATATTGAGTCCCAGGCCAGTGCCACCTTTCTGTCGCGTATCCGAGGCGTCGGCCTGCGCGAATTTCTGGAAAATGCGGTGATGGAACTCTTCTGGTATACCGGGGCCGTGATCTGTGACGCTGACCCGAATCTCCCGGCCATGCCGCGCTACTGAAACGACCACCACATCGTTGGTGGGAGAAAATTTTGCGGCATTGGACAGCAGATTGGCCATTACCTGCATCAGCCTGTCGTTGTCGGCCAGTGTCTTGACACCGGAAAGATCACCGTCCAGCGTATATTGAACGCGAAATTGTTCCGCATAGGCCTGGTTGGCTTCCAGTGCCACTCTCATGAGCTGCATGATTTCCACGGGATGAAAATCAAACACCAGTTTTCCCGATTCGATTTTTTCGATATCCAATATGTCGTTGATCAGGCGCACCAGACGTTCGCAGTTGTTATGGGCGATATCCACCAGGCTTTTTGCCTGCGCGGGAATTTCTCCGGCCACGCCCCCCGCGATCAATCCCAGCGCGCCGCGAATCGAAGTGAGCGGTGTTCTGAGTTCGTGGCTCACCGTGGACACAAACTCATTCTTCAGGCGATCCACCTTCTTGCGCTCGGTGATATCGCGTACAATGCCCGTGAACAAACGCCGTTCCCCCAGCCTCATCTCGCTCACCGCAAGATCCATCGGGAAGGTCGAGCCGTCCTTGCGCCGCCCGGTAACTTCGCGCCCGATACCTATCACTTTAGCGGCCCCGCCGCCCATGTAATTGGCAAGATAACCGTCATGGCCGCTATGGTAAGGCTCCGGCATGAGCATTTTGATATTCTTGCCGATCACCTCGTTGGGCGCATAGCCAAAGATTTGCTCGGCGGCGACATTGAATGACTCGACAGTGCCTCGCTCGCTAATGGTGATGATGCCATCCAGCACATTGTCCAGAACAGCGCGGATGCGCGTTTCGCTGGCACGCAATTCTTCTTCTTTCTGTTTGCGCTCGGTGATGTCGCGCACTATACCCGTGAACAAACGCCTTCCCCCCACGCTCATCTCGCTCACCGCAAGATCCATCGGGAAAGTCGAGCCATCCCTGCGCCGTCCAGTGACCTCGCGCCCAATGCCTATCACCTTGGCGGTCCCGCCGCCCATGTAATTGGCAAGATAACCGTCATGGCCGCTATGGTAAGGCTCCGGCATGAGCATTTTGATATTCTTGCCGATCACCTCGCCGGGCGCATAGCCAAAGATTTGCTCTGCGGCGAGATTGAATGACTCGACGGTGCCTTGTTCGCTGATGGTGATGATGCCGTCCAGCACATTGTCCAGCACAGCGCGGATGCGCGTTTCGTTGGCGCGCAATCCGTCTTCGGCCTGTATGCGCGAGGTGATATCGGTTGACATGCCGCAAATGGCATAAAGATTCCCGCTGGCGTCATGCAATGGGAATTTAACGGAGAGATAGGTATGTAACCCATCTTCATGGGGCGCGGCTTCCTCCCACATCAGCGAGGATTTTTCCTCGGCCACCTTCACGTCATTGGCGCGAAATGCGTCAGCGATCTCTTTGGGGAAGATGTCGTGGTCGGTTTTGCCCTTTACAGATGCACGGTCGAGATGGCAGAAGCGTTCATATGCGCTGTTTATTAATAAATACCGGCCTTGCAAATCCTTAACGTAAATTACCGCCGTGGAGTTATCCAGAACAGCCTGTAACTGTTGCTGGCTATTCTTCAAGGCCGCTTCAGTTTCCTGGCGTTGCCGGTTATTTTTGTGCGCGATGATGATGTTGGCGCATGTGTTCAGCATAGGCTGTAAATAGAGAAGAATATCGTCGTTGTAACCGCCGGGCCGGTTGGCTATGCCAACCATGCCTACCATCTGGCCGCCGCTGTAGAGCGGCACGCCTAAAAAGGCATTGAGCGCGGGATGGCCTTCGGGAAGCCCGCCGCGCCGTGGGTCTGTCGCCGGATTATTGGCGACGACGGGCAGTTGGGTGCGGAGCACTTCGCCGAACAAGGTTTTTAAATTGTAAAAATTCAGGCCGTCCGCAATATTGTTTTCATAAAAATCCCGCGTTGCCGCATCCCAGGTAATATTGGTAATGGCGCAAGTGTGGAGATAAGGCTGGTTTTCCGCCGTATGGAGCACTTCGCCAATGAAGCCGTATTCGCTATTGGTTAAGGCAAGCAGATCCGACAATAGCTCGTTAAATACCAGTGATGGATCGGTGTCGGCAATAAAGCGTGTCTGCGCCCGGCTCACGGCATTCAAGAGATTATGGTTGTAGCGCAGCTCTTCCTCGGCATGTTTGAGGATGTCGTTCGCATTGTTGAGCGCCCACGCCTCATGAAGGCGGATGAGATTCAGCTCCTGCTGCGCCAGAATGGCAAAATGCCGTAGCGCCTCCCGATCCTGTTCGTTCAGGTGTTTTGGCTTATGACCAATGATGCACAGGGTGCCTAGTTTGCTGCCATCCATGCCAATCAGCGGTTGTCCGGCATAAAAGCGGACATGCGGCTCGCCGGTAACAAGCGGATTATCGGCAAAACGCACGTCAAGCAGGGCATCCGGAATGACAAATATGTCATCGCCGAGAATGGCATGTCCGCAAAAAGAGACGCTGCGTGGCGTTTCCGTTGCGGATAGTCCATAGCAGGATTTAAACCACTGGCGGTTTGCGTCCACCAGGCTAACCAGGGCGATGGGCACGTCAAACATCCGTGCAGCCAGCCGGGTGATCCGGTCAAAGCGGTCTTCTGGCGTGGTATCAAGAACATTCAGCGCACGCAGTGCGGCAAGCCGCTCGCTTTCATCAACAGGCAGTGGTGGTTCCAGCATGAGGACTCCCTGGGTTTGGCTACCGTGAAAGCGCCATTATTCCGTCAATAATTGGTCGTGGGGATAGGTTATGCAATACACACGCCAATATTTTGCCATGCCCCCTGCGATGAATCTCCCGTACCTCACCCGTCCGATCCCGCCGGAATTAAGTTTGCAGGGCTAGGCCATTTAGCACAATCTGTGGAATAATGAGAGATATTTTCAGGGAGTCTGAAAAATCCCGTGCCGGGGTTTTTTCAGGACACTCCTACGCTACACGCAACCCATGGAAATCAATGGATTGCGTTTGTCTTTTGCTTGCATTGTCCCCCATTGTCCCCTTCACGGGGATTTACGGGGAAATAAACCCACACAACAGGTGCCAAACACATGAGCATGACAGATGAACACAAGAAAAAGGCGCTGGGCGCGGCGCTGAGCCAGATTGAAAAGCAGTTCGGCAAGGGTTCGGTGATGCGCATGGGCGATGGCGGCGTGGCACGCGATATCGGCGTAATTTCGACCGGCTCGTTGGGGTTGGACATTGCGCTGGGCATCGGCGGCCTGCCGCGCGGGCGCATTGTTGAGATCTACGGGCCGGAGTCTTCGGGCAAAACCACATTGACGCTGCAAGTGATCGCCCAAGCGCAAAAGCTGGGGGGTACCGCAGCCTTCATCGACGCCGAGCACGCCCTGGACCCGGCCTATGCCCGCAAGCTGGGTGTGAATATTGATGATCTGCTGGTGTCGCAGCCGGATACCGGCGAACAGGCCCTGGAAATCGCCGACATGCTGGTGCGTTCCGGTGCGGTGGATGTGGTGGTCATCGACTCGGTGGCGGCGCTCACGCCCAAGGCCGAGATTGAAGGCGAGATGGGCGATTCCCATATGGGCCTGCAAGCGCGCCTGATGTCCCAGGCGCTGCGCAAGCTGACCGGCAACATCAATCGCTCCAACACCATGGTGATCTTCATCAACCAGATCCGCATGAAGATCGGCGTGATGTTCGGCAATCCCGAAACCACCACCGGCGGCAATGCGCTCAAGTTCTATGCCTCGGTGCGCCTCGACATCCGCCGCACCGGCGCCATCAAGAAGGGCGATGAGATCGTCGGCAGCGAGACGCGTGTCAAGGTGGTCAAAAACAAGGTGGCGCCACCCTTTAAAGAGGCGAATTTCGAGATCATGTATGGCGAGGGCACGTCCCGCGAGGGCGAACTCATCGAGCTGGGTGTCGAGCACGGTTTCGTTGAAAAATCCGGCGCCTGGTATAGTTGCAGCGGCGAACGTATCGGTCAGGGTAAAGACAATGTGCGCACCTACCTGAAGGAACACCCCGACATGGCGCGTGATATCGAAGAAAAGATTCGCGCCAAGTTGTTGCACAAGGCTAGCGCTGCCGAGACGGAACAGGCTGACGCCTGAACAGGAAGCGTACTCCGCCGGATGACAGTGCCGAGGGGGAGGTCAAGCCTTCTGTCGTGCGCAGTACCGCCATGAATCTGCTCGCCCGGCGCGAGCACTCCACCCGGCAGTTGCGGCGCAAGTTGAGCGCCCGAGGCATGGACGGCGCCGTCGTCGATGATACCTTGGCGGCGCTCGCCGAAGAGCGCCTGCTCAGCGACGAGCGCTTTATCGAAAGTCTGGTGCGTTCGCGCATTGCCAGGGGTTATGGGCCATTGCGTATCCAGGCCGAATTGCGTGAGCATGGCATCGGCGACGAACAGATCGGCAATGCCGTCGACGCTGACGCCGGGTTTTGGCGCGACAGGATTGTTGATGTAAGGCGCAAGCGCTTCGGCACCGCCCCGCCATCCGACTTAAACGAACGCGCCAAACAAACGCGTTTTCTACAATACCGGGGCTTTACCTCCGAACAGATCAGGGCCGCCTTCAAGCAGGCCGATAGTGATGAGTGATTGATTGAATGATGACCAGTGCCGAAGTGCGTAGCGCCTTTATCGACTTTTTTCGCAGCCACGGCCATACGGCGGTGCCCAGCAGTTCGTTGGTGCCTGCCAATGACCCCACCCTGTTGTTCACCAATGCAGGCATGGTGCAGTTCAAGGATGTCTTTCTGGGGCTTGAGCATCGCCCCTACACCCGCGCCGTGAGTTCCCAACGCTGTGTGCGCGCCGGCGGCAAACACAACGATCTGGAAAACGTCGGCTATACCGCGCGCCACCACACCTTCTTCGAGATGCTGGGCAATTTCAGCTTCGGTGATTACTTCAAGCGCGAGGCGATTCAATACGCCTGGGAATTTCTCACGCAAGAGCTGAAGCTGCCGCCCGAGCGCTTGTGGATTACGGTGTTCGAGGAAGACGACGAGGCCGCCGGCATCTGGCTCAATGAAATCAAGGTAGATCCGGCGCGGTTTTCAAGGATAGGTGCGCACGACAACTTCTGGTCGATGGGCGACACCGGCCCCTGCGGCCCCTGTTCCGAAATCTTCTACGATCACGGACCCGCCGTGGCGGGTGGGCCGCCGGGTACGCCGGAGGCCGATGGCGACCGCTACATCGAAATCTGGAACCTGGTGTTCATGCAATACAACCGCGCCCCGGACGGCACGCTCACGCCCTTGCCCAAGCCCTCTGTGGATACCGGCATGGGGCTGGAGCGTTTGGCGGCGGTGATGCAGCATGTGCATGGCAATTACGAGATTGACCTGTTCCGCAATCTGATTCGCGCGGTGGCGCAACTGGCGGGGGCCGCCGATCTGGGCAACAACTCGCTCAAGGTTGTGGCGGATCATATCCGCGCCAGCGCCTTCCTGATTACCGATGGCGTGATGCCCTCCAATGAAGGGCGCGGCTATGTGCTGCGTCGCATCATCCGCCGCGCCATTCGTCATGGTAACAAGCTGGGCATCAAAGACGCCTTTTTCTACAAGCTGGTGGCGCCCCTGGTTGCCGAAATGGGCGCCGCCTATCCCGAATTGACGCACGCCCAGCAGCAGGTGGAGCGGATGCTGCGCCTCGAAGAAGAGCGCTTTGCCGAAACGCTGGAACACGGCCTCAAAATCCTGGAGCAGGACATCAGCAAGTTGGCGGGCAAGGTGATTCCGGGCGGCACAGTGTTTCGCCTCTACGACACCTACGGCTTCCCCGTCGATCTCACCGGCGATATCGCCCGTGAGCATGGCTTGACCCTTGATACGGCCGGATTCGAACGCGAGATGGAGGCGCAACGCGAGCGCGCCCGCGCCGCCAGCCAGTTCGACGTGGCCTATGCCGGCAAGCTGATGGGTGTGGAGGGGAGCACGGATTTTACCGGCTATGAGCGCCTTGTGGACGAAGCCTCAATCATCGCCTTGTACCGGGATGACGGCACGGCGGTAAATGCGCTGGAAGCCGGACAAACCGGCAAGGTTATTCTAGACCGTACCCCGTTTTATGCCGAATCCGGCGGCCAGTCAGGCGACAGCGGTGTTATCAAGGGCGGCCAGGCCGGATTTGAGGTGCATGGCACCCAAAAGCAGGGCGAGGGCGTGCATATCCACAGTGGCGTACTGAAGTCCGGCGCCTTGCGCGTGGGAGACAAGGTAGGAGCGGAGGTCAATGCCGCCCAGCGCCAGGCCATCGCCCTCAACCACTCCGCTACCCATTTGCTGCATGCCGCATTGCGCCAGGTGCTGGGTCCGCACGTCGCCCAGAAGGGTTCGCTGGTCGAACCCGAGCGGCTGCGCTTCGACTTTTCCCACTTCGAACCGCTTACTCCTGTGCAAATCAGGGAGGTCGAACGTCTGGTCAACGGGCAGATCCGCGCCAACCGTGAGGCGCAGACCCGCGTCATGTCCTATGATGAGGCGGTAGCAGCGGGGGCCATGGCGCTGTTCGGCGAAAAATACGGTGACCAGGTGCGCGTACTCAGCATTGGTGAATTTTCAACCGAACTGTGCGGCGGCACCCATGTTCGTCGCGCAGGTGACATTGGCCTGTTCAAACTTGTCTCTGAAGCGGGTGTGGCGTCAGGTGTGCGCCGCATCGAGGCCATTACTGGTCAACGCGCGCTTGAGTGGGTGGAGGAGGAGGAAGACCGCCTGCTGCGCATTGCCGATGCTGTCAAATCAGGCCGCGATAACGTGGATGACAAGGTTGGGCAACTTGTCGAACGGGCGCGCAAGTTGGAAAAGGAGCTGGAGCAGATCAAAGGCAAGCTGGCCAGCAACCAGGGTAGTGACCTTGCCGCGCAGGCGGTGGAGATCAACGGCATCAAGGTGCTCGCCGCCTGTCTTGAAGGGGTAGACCCCAAGGCATTGCGTGACACTGTCGACCAGCTCAAGAACAAGCTTGGCTCTGCTGCCGTGGTGCTGGCCGCCGTGGTAGATGGCAAGGTCAGCCTGGTGGCGGGCGTCACCAAAGATCACATCGCCCAGATCAAGGCGGGCGAGTTGGTCAACATGGTGGCCCTACAGGTGGGCGGCAAGGGCGGAGGGCGGCCTGATATGGCCCAGGCGGGCGGTGATAACCCCACCGCTCTCCCCGCAGCCCTTGCTGCCGTACCGGAATGGGTGCGGCAGCAGCTCGCATAGAGGTTAAAGACGAATATTTGGGCAGTGTGTAGGTTGGGTCAAGGAGCGTAAGCTCCGGACCCAACGTTGTACTTTAAGTCAACGGTTTCAGGGCTCGGGACAATCTAAGCTTAAGGTTTTTGTCTACCTTATTTCTCTTTTCCCTGAAATTAAAGTAAAATCCGCGTCTTTTCCTGGCAACTCACTATGGCCCTGATTGTCCAAAAATACGGCGGCACCTCGGTAGGGTCGCTTGAACGCATCGCCAATGTGGCGGAAAAGGTCATTGCCGCGCGTGCGGCGGGGCATGATCTGATTGTGGTGGTGTCCGCCATGACGGGCGAAACCGACCGGCTGCTCGGGCTTGCCAAAGGTATTGATCCCCAGCCCAACCCGCGCGAGCTGGATGTTCTGCTTTCCACCGGCGAGCAGGCCACCATTGCATTGCTGAGCATGGCGCTGGAAAAGCGCGGCTGTCCGGCGCGCTCCTACACCGGCGCCCAGGTGCGCATCCTGACCGACAGCGCCTTCAACAAGGCGCGCATCGTGGATATCGACGCGCAACGCCTGCGCGCGGACCTGGCCTGCGGGCGGGTGCTGGTGGTCGCGGGCTTTCAGGGTGTCGACGACGCAGGCAACATCACCACGCTGGGGCGCGGCGGATCGGATACCACGGCGGTGGCATTGGCTGCGGCATTGAAGGCCGATGAATGCCAGATCTATACCGACGTGGATGGCGTCTACACCACCGATCCACGCGTCGTCCCCGATGCGCGCCGCTTGGATCGCATCACCTACGAAGAAATGCTGGAGATGGCGAGCCTGGGTGCCAAGGTGTTGCAGATCCGCTCGGTGGAGTTTGCCAGCAAGTACAACGTACCTTTGCGTGTCCTGTCCTCTTTTGCGGAGGGTCAGGGCACATTGATTAGTTCTGAGGAAGATGTAATGGAGCAGGCGCTGATTTCCGGCATCGCGTTTAACCGTGACGAGGCCAAGCTGACCGTATTGGGCGTGCCCGATCAACCCGGCGTGGCCTACCGCATCCTCGGCCCTATCGCAGACGCCAATATCGAAGTAGACATGATCGTGCAGAACGTCGCCGAAGATTCGACGACGGATTTCACTTTCACGGTACACCGCGACGATTACGACAAGGCGTTGCGCATTCTGCGTGAAACTGCGAATGAGCTGGGCGCGCGTGAGGTGACCGGCGACAATAAAATCGTCAAAATTTCATTGGTAGGCGTAGGGATGCGCTCCCATGCAGGCATCGCCAGCACCATGTTCCAGACACTGGCCGCCGAGGGGATCAATATCCGCATGATTTCGACATCGGAGATCAAGATTTCCGTCGTGGTGGATGAAAAATACCTGGAGCTGGGCGTGCGCGCGCTGCATGCTGCATTTCACCTTGACAGCAAGAAATAGCATTAAAAAAACAGCACATTATTGTTGCAGCTCAAGTTTCGAAGGAATGCGTCTAAGGAAAGATTGAAAAGTATTTTTTTATTGCGGCAGGGATTGATCAGCACTTCTGTATTCAGTTTCGGGTCGTGTGGCCGATACAACACAAGAGCGGATCATGGCAGGAAGTGATCCAGTCATAGACCAGAGAAGTGACGCATACATTAGAATTCTTAAGGAGATGAATCATGCTGATTCTAACCCGTCGTGTGGGTGAAACACTGATAATTGGTGACGATGTCACCGTAACTGTTTTAGGCGTCAAAGGTAATCAAGTTCGGATTGGCGTGAATGCGCCCAAAGATGTGAGCGTGCATCGCGAAGAGATATACCAGCGCATCCAGAAAGAAAAGGAGCATGCGCACGCCGAGGAAGAAGGATTAGGCGTATAAGGGCCGGCCGATGCTTGGTCATCGCATGTAAATAAACCAGCGAGCCATGATACGGGCTGCGCGGGGGCGTACTCTAAGCCCTCCCTGCCCCTCGTCAGAGGTGACGGTGGTCATGCTTGTTTGTGAGATAACCCCCGGTTTGTGGGTGTGCGCCATTTTTCCGGTTGATGGAGACAAGCGCCGCTCCATGCTCAAGAAAAAAGATGTGGCTGGTTAAAATAGATATCCCATCTTTCCAGAAGTTCGTGGTAATATACTCGGCCTTGTGGTTTGAAAGACCTTTGGGTAACCTGGATTATCCGGAGAGATGGCCGAGCTGGTCGAAGGCGCTCCCCTGCTAAGGGAGTATGGGGTCAAAAACTCCATCGAGGGTTCGAATCCCTCTCTCTCCGCCATATTTCGCTTGATGTCTCTTGACACTAAGCGCTGGGGTCTGGATAATGCCCCACCTTGAATTGCGCCCGTAGCTCAGTTGGATAGAGTACCTGGCTACGAACCAGGCGGTCGGGAGTTCGAATCTCTCCGGGCGCACCATTTTTACCCCGCCTTAACAGCTTCCTTGGTCGATATACTTACAATTCCTTCAAGCCCAAAGCCGCTTATTTAAAGTATGGCGCGCCGTCATAACGCCGCCCAGGGTTCAAATCGCCGTTTTTAGGATATTATCTGCTGGAGGTCACGCCCCGTGACGCGCAGAAGATCCTAGCATGACCGCATTGCCAGCTTTAACAACGAGAAGCTTCACCTCTCACTCTGTGATCGCCTATCTGGCAGGTCTCGCTTCGATCATGCTGACTCTTGTGGCATGGCACTATGCCACGCAACTTGCCGAAACGAAAGAACACGTAAAACTCGCCAGTGAATCACATGTGCTTGCTGATACCATCAATCGCCAATTAGGTAACTATCAGCAAATACTCGATGGATTAACCGGGCTGTTCGCCGCAAGTGTCTCCGTCGACCGTAGCGAGTTTCGCGCTTATGCCAAGCAGATCGATGCCATCCGCCGCTTTCCGGGAATACGCCGGTTCGCATATTGCAGCATGGTGCGCGCAGAGGCCCTCCGCGATCATATCACCGCAGTCCGCGCGGAAGGTTTTCCGGCGTACACCGTCACGCCGCCGGGTAGCCGGCCCGAGTACTGTCCGGTAATTTATTTGGAGCCGTTCGAGCATGGCAAACTGAAATCATTTGGTGCGGACATACTGGCTGAACCCATACGTCATGAAGCCATGTCGCAAGCGCGCGATTCGGGCGAGTCTGTCTCCACGAAACGGCTTACACTGCTGCAGGATGCAGGAGTATCCTCAAAACCTGGTTTCGTCATTTTCTCCCCTGTCTACCGGAACGATGAGTCCCAGCGGTCAGTAGAGGAGCGCCGCAAGGCACTTGTGGGGTTCGTGTATGCCAGCTTCCGCCTGGATGAACTCTTTGCCGGGATTATGGCGCAAGACCGCTTCCCGGGTTTGGTGTTTAATGTCTATGAAGGTGACTCGCTCGACGCCGGCTCCCTGCTCTACAGTTCCGCTCCGCGCGTATCCTGGGCCGGGCAGGATACGGTGACCGAGAAGGTCAAAATAGCAGGCCGCCTCTGGACGCTCAAAATCATGTCCGCTGGAAAGCCTGGAAATATTACCGGCAATGTGGCCGCGCTCACCCTGATAGGCGGGCTTTCCATCAGCGCCATTCTCTTCTGGGTAACATTATTGCAGGCGCGTAATGTTGCACAACGCGCCGCGTCCGAACAGCAGATTCGCATGTTGAACACGGAGTTGGAACATCGCGTGAAACAACGCACCGCGCAGCTCGAAGCCGCCGTTAAGGAGCTTGAGGCATTCAGTTACTCGGTATCCCATGATTTGCGCGCGCCTCTCCGAAGCATCGATGGCTTCAGCCAGGCTTTGCTGGACGACTACGAAAGCAGTCTCGACGCCACGGCACAGGATTACCTACGGCGAGTGCGTGCAGCGGCTCAGCGCATGGGAATATTGATCGACGATTTGCTTAAACTGTCCCGCACCACCCGTGTCAGCTTGAACGTGGGTCCGGTTAATCTTTCGAGTCTCGCCAGCGAGATTGCCATAGATCTGTCCAAGACATTCCCCGGCCAACGTGTAGAATTCATAACCCACCCCAGCATCATTGCTGAAGGCGACCGCGTGCTACTGCGGATTGTCCTCGAAAACCTGCTTGGCAATGCCTGGAAATACTCATCAAAGATCCCTGACCCCCGCATCGAATTTGGCCAGATAGAAGAATCTGACCACACGGTCTACTTTGTGCGGGACAACGGTGCGGGTTTCGATATGCGTTATGTGGACAAACTCTTTGTTGCTTTCCAGCGATTGCATGGCCCGAAAGAGTTTTCAGGCTCAGGCATCGGGCTGGCGACTGTGCAGCGGATTATTGCCCGCCACGGCGGAAAAATTTGGGCGGAAAGCAAGGCGGGAGAAGGCACGACGCTTTATTTCACCTTGTCAGCGCCATGAACAGAAGCCATTCACCATGTGGATGCGAACTCAATGATGGTGGCCGCCGTCGCCATGCACATGCCGATGGGAAATTTCTTCCGCTGATGCTGCACGCACATCAACCACATCTATTTCAAAGGTCAGCGTCTTGCCCGCCAAAGGGTGATTGGTGTCCACATCAATCGTTTTGAGTCCTGCCTTAACCACAACAACTTCCCGTGGGCCGTCATTGGTATTGACCTGCACCACCATGCCCGGCTTATAGACAATCTTTCTACCGGAAGGATTGACCACATGTTTAACGGATATCCTCTGTTGCGAATTTTCACGTCGCAGACCATAGGCCTGCTCTGGTGGCAGCGTTACCGTAAACGTGTCACCGGCTTGCTTGCCCGTCAGAGCGCCTTCCAATCCCGGCAGCATTCCGTGATGCCCATGCAAATAAACCATAGGATTACCCTGGTGCGAATCTTCAAGGACCTCTGTGCCAGGCTCACTCAAGCGATAATGAAACGTCACTACTTTATTGGTTTCAATCAACATGCTTTCTCTCTCCATATATCTAATTTTGCCTTGATCGCGATTTTACTACCAAACGTGACGCATGGCTCGTGGCCTGTTAAGAAATCGCTGATTTACTCAATGTGTCAGCGCTCAACTTTTACTTCCATGGCCGATCACCCCACTGATGCAAGACCAGACCCGCCATAATCAATGCGGTACCCATCCAGACTTGCATTCCCACATGCTCGTCATTCAAGAAGGACCCCAACAGCAGCGCGGTTATCGGCGTTATCAAGGTTATCAATGCTATCCGTCCCACCGCGAGGTGCTTGAGGGCATAGTAATACAGAATAAAACCCAGCACAGAGCCTACCGTCCCTAAGTAGCCGATGGACAGCATCGCACGAATGGGCAATGCCCGAGGCAGCGAGCCATCCACCAGCACCCACGTCGTCAAATACAGTGGCGCTGCCACCAACAGACCACCCCCCGTTACTGCCATGGCAGACAGATCCGCACCGATACGTTTAATCCACACAGCGCTTGCCGCATGCAGAAATACGGAAAGCAGGACAGCCGCCATGCCTAATACCGCGAAGGTATCAGTACGCACCCCCACACCGAAGATAACCGCCAGCCCCACTACACCTGCCACCATACCCGCAAACTTGCTTGGCGTAGCGCTGCTTTCACCCAAAAACACAGCGGCCAGCACGCCTGTCATCAATGGCGTCAAGCCGTACAAAACCGAGATCAACCCCGAGGGGATATACTGCGCACCCCAGTAAACGCTGATCATCGCGCCATAGATACCTAGCCCGGCCGCCAAATAGGTGCGCCGCGCGCTTTTATGCCAAGGCATATCGACGCGCAGCACGCGGACGAGCGCCAGACACAGTGCGGCGCCAAGCAACATGCGCCCGGTCACCCCAAACAAAAACCCGCCACCCTCACTGCTCCACTTGATCGCCAAAGGCGTGGTAGACCAAATGAGAATGACACCGATAAAAGCGGCCGGCACAGACACTGCCTTTTCTCCCCAATGATGACGCCAAAAACAAAAAGGCCGCGGAACGTGAGTTCTGCGGCCTTCGGAATACTACTGACTAATACTAAATAATCAGCAGATTACATCCCTCCAGCACGCAAGCGCACGCCATGCGCGCAGCTTGGACAAGCAGCGTGCCGCAGGAATGGTCATTGAATGGAGGTAGGTAGACATGCGCTGAGTCTGCCAGCACACACATGGATATGCAAGTACAAACTGACTTCAGGTATTTCGGGCACCCAGCTCACTTCCTGCGCCATTCCTGGATTTGCTTGCGGATCAGCGGTAATGCCGCTTGCGCCGCCTTCTCCCCTTCCAGAATAGCAAGATGCTTGCTTTCGAAATCGGTGGCGCCGATCATGCCCGTGTTGGGACGAATCACTATGTCGGCACCGGCTAATTCATAACTGCTGATCGATTGCCCCATGATAGTGAAGGTCTGCAACAGGACGTCCAGCGTGTCTTCGATTTTGGCGTTGCCTGGTTTCTTGGAGATATCTACCGCGATCACGATATCAGCGCCGAGGGTGCGCGCCGCTTTGACAGGAACCGGGCTGACCAGCCCGCCGTCCACATATTCATGCCCGGCAATCGAGACCGGCTGAAACACGCCTGGCACGCTGCTGGAGGCGCGCACTGCCATGCCGGTATTGCCGCGCCGAAACGCGATCATTTCTCCGCTTTGCAAGTCGGTTGCCACGGCGGCATAGGGCTTGGGCAGATTCTCTATGCCCCGGTTCTGCAACGCCTTATTTATAAAGGCCTGTAATTGCTCACCCTTGATGAAGCCGCGCGATGGCAGCATATAATCGCTCACGCTGGATTCCTCCAACTGGAATGCGATTTTCTGTAGATCAAAGCCGGTATACCCACCGGCGTACAGCGCACCGACCACGCTTCCCGCGCTGGTGCCGACCACCATATCCGGCACGATGCCCTGCGCCTCCAGAACCTTGATGACACCGATATGAGCGAATCCCCGCGCCGCCCCACCACCCAGTACCAAAGCGATCTTCGGTGGTGGTGGCGGCTTGACGGCCGCTGGCGGAGGCAGGGGTGGCGCCTCCTTTACCACGGGCGGAGCAGCACAGGCGGCCACAAACCAGATCATTAGCGAAAAGCACAGGTGGCGGATTGAGGAGAGCGTGTAAGGATCACGCCGCCGGTTGGCGCCTTGGCCGATGTGTCCAGGGCCATTCGACCTATTCATGTTTGCGCAGCAGTGAGCGCATGCCGGAAGCCCCTGCATCGGCATCCAATATGAACGTTTCATGGTCATCCCATCGCCCCCCTGTCAGGATATTTTTCATGCGCTGCGTCACTTTTTTACCTCCAAGGCTGAAATGCATGAGGGTGCGGCAAACCCCACGCCAACCTACACGTCCCTGCTCGCAATCTGCCCTTTGATTTTCAGTGCCACGGCCAATGCTCTCTCGGCCGAGGCATCCACACAGGTATAGTGCCCCATTTTGCGCCCAGGGCGGGCTTCGCGTTTGCCGTAGAGATGGAGTTTGGTTTGGGGGTGAACAAGAAGGTGTTCCCACTGCGGTGCGCCCTTGCCCCACAGGTCACCGAGGAGGTTGACCATCACGGCGGGGGTGAGAAGGCGGGTGTCGCCGAGTGGCAGGCCACACAGGGCGCGCACTTGCTGTTCGAACTGATTGGTAGCGCAGGCGTCCAGCGTGTAGTGGCCGCTGTTGTGGGGGCGCGGCGCCATCTCGTTGATGAGCAGGCGTTCGCCTTGCAAAACAAAAAACTCCACAGCCAGCACGCCGCAATAATCGAGCCGCTCCGCCAGTGCAGCGGCAGTCTGCGTGGCCTTGAGCGCCAGGCCATCGGAGATGCGCGCGGGGATGATGCTTACGTCGAGGATACCATCGCGGTGCTGGTTTTCGGCCACGGGATAGACAACAGTCTGACCGTCCGCGCCGCGCGCCAGCACTACGGAGACTTCCCGTTCCAGCGGCAGCAATTCCTCCAGCACGCAGGGCGCGGCGCCCATTCCATCAAAGGCCGCCAGCGCCTCTTCAACGTTGTTTACCCGCGCCTGGCCCTTGCCGTCGTATCCAAACTGGCTGACCTTGAGCAGGGCGGGCGCGCCGATCTGCTGCATCGTCTCGACTATCTCTTGTCGTGAGCGGATCACTGCGAAGCGGGCGCAGGGGAAGCCGTTCTCCGCCAGATAGCTCTTTTCCGTGATGCGATCCTGGGCTACCGCCACAGGCTCCGCCGCCGGGCGCACAGTGCAGAATTGGGCGAGAAAACGCAGGGTATCCGCGGGAACATTTTCGAATTCAGTGCTGATGGCAGCACAGGTTTTTCCTAGCTGCTCCAGTGCCTTTCTGTCAGAAAAGCCGGCAACGATATGGGCATCGGCAAAGTGTGCTGCCGGGCTGTCAGGGTCGGGGTCCAGCACGGTAACCTGATAGCCCATGGTGCGCGCCGCGACGGCAAACATGCGGCCCAACTGGCCGCCTCCAAGGATGCCTAACATCGCACCCGGCAGTATCATTGCGGCGCGGGCAGTTCCATCGCCAAAACAGTTTCTTTCTGGCGGGCGCGAAAGGCGTTGAGGCGTTGCGCAAGATCGGGGTTGGTGCGCGCCAGCAGGGCAGCGGCAAACAAGCCGGCATTGGCGGCACCCGCTTCGCCGATGGCGAAGGTGGCGACAGGAATGCCCTTGGGCATCTGCACGATGGAAAGTAAGGAATCCATGCCATTGAGGTGTTTGGAAGGTACTGGCACACCGAGTACCGGCACGATAGTTTTGGCGGCCAGCATTCCCGGCAGATGTGCCGCGCCACCCGCGCCTGCGATGATGCAGGCGAGGCCACGCGCCTCGGCGGTCTCGGCATATTCAAAAAGGAGATCAGGTGTGCGGTGTGCCGACACCACTTTGGCTTCATACGGAATGCCAAAGGCGTCCAACTGCTTGACGGCGTGCTGCATGACATCCCAGTCACTGTTACTGCCCATCACCACGCCGACCAGTGGATTGCTCATGTCTTTGATCTTTGTTGTGTGCGGAATTTCTGTTGTGGCGCGCCCGAGAGGATTCGAACCTCTGACCTTTGGGATCGGAACCCAACACTCTATCCAACTGAGCTACGGGCGCGGAATCGCGTAGAATAACTTATTATTGGGGATGACGTCCAGACCCAGCCTTGTCCAATGACACATTAGCCTGAAGGGAGTGCTGAGAATCCAAGGTGAGATGAACCTGGCGGGGCGGAAGTTGGGATCATGGAGGCATGATCGTGACTTTACATACCCAAAAATTACAAACGCTGGAACAGGTGCGCGCTTTCGTGGCGGGCAACACGCTGGTTTCCTTTCCCTTATACTGACCGCGCAGCGCCTAGCCACTCTTCCCTTCTTGCTGTTATGCTAAACCACATTTAATTTGGAGGATCCAGCTATGCAAGGCGACAAAAAGGTCATCGCTTATCTCAATCAGCAGCTCACCTGTGAGCTCACTGCCATTAACCAGTATTTCATGCATTACAAGATGCAGGAAAACTGGGGGTTCAAGAAACTTGCCGAGAAAGTCCGCGCCGAAAGCATCGAGGAAATGAAGCACGCTGAGCAGTTGATGGACCGCATCCTGTTTCTTGAAGGCCTGCCCAATCTGCAAGATCTGCACAAGCTCAACGTAGGCGAAAACGTCGAAGAACAGCTCAAGCTGGATTTGGCGCTGGAAACCCAGTCCAGGCCGCTGCTTATCGAGGCGCTACAATACTGCCGCACGCAGCCAGATGATGTTTCCAAGGCGCTTTTCCAGGAGCTGCTGGAAGACACCGAAAAACACATTGACTGGCTGGAGACGCAACTGGACTTGATTCAGAAGGTCGGCATACACAACTACCTGCAATCTCAAATGTAATCTATTCCTGCAGCTAAGGGGTGGCGCAAGCCCCCTGACGATGTCGCATTGAACGGGCCAAGCTGTGTACACGCTTGGCCCGTTACTTTTTAGGCTGCGAATTCGTGGCGTAAAAGGTATTATTAGCCATTTTCAGCAGAGGGTGGCTATGGAGACCTTAAAATCAGGCAGTGATGTGCTGTTCATCCTGCTCGGCGCGATCATGGTGTTGGCGATGCACGCAGGCTTCGCCTTCCTTGAGGTCGGCACGGTGCGTAAAAAGAACCAGGTCAACGCACTGGTCAAGATCGTCACCGACTTTTCCGTGTCCACCATCGCCTACTTCTTCGTTGGTTACGGCATCGCCTACGGCATTGATTTTCTGCATGGCGCACAGACGCTAACGGAAAAGAACGGTTACGAGCTGGTCAAATTTTTCTTCCTGCTGACATTTGCAGCGGCGATTCCCGCCATCGTCTCCGGCGGCATCGCCGAGCGCGCCCGGTTTTACCCGCAATTGGCGGCGACCTTCCTGCTGGTGGCGTTGATCTACCCGCTGTTCGAAGGGATTGCATGGAATGGACGCTTTGGTATCCAGGATTGGCTGATGCAGCAGTTCGGCGCTAAATTTCACGACTTCGCCGGTTCAGTGGTGGTACACGCCGTGGGTGGCTGGATTGCACTCGGTGCAGTTCTCCTCCTGGGCGCGCGGCATGGACGCTACGGGCGTGATGGCGCGATTGCTGCGCACCCGCCCTCCAGCATCCCCTTCCTCGCGCTGGGGGCCTGGATACTGGCGGTGGGCTGGTTCGGCTTCAATGTCATGTCCGCGCAGACCGTTGAGGCCGTGAGCGGACTGGTCGCCGTCAACTCGCTGATGGCGATGGTTGGCGGCATCCTCGCCGCATTGTTCGCAGGCCGTAACGATCCCGGCTTCGTCCATAACGGCGCGCTGGCGGGACTGGTGGCGGTATGTGCCGGATCGGATGTTATGCACCCGCTGGGCGCGCTTACCACCGGCGCTGTGGCGGGTGCGCTGTTTGTATGGACCTTTACCCTCACCCAAAACAAGTGGAAAATCGACGATGTGCTCGGCGTATGGCCGCTGCATGGACTGTGCGGCACATGGGGTGGTATCGCCGCAGGGATCTTCGGGATGCAGGCGCTGGGCGGCGTGGGTGGCGTCAGCCTTGTCTCTCAGCTCGTTGGCACACTGCTCGGCGTCACCATTGCGCTCGCTGGCGGTTTTGTCGTGTATGGCGCGCTAAAGAAATTGGTCGGCCTGCGCCTGACCCAAGAGGAAGAGTTCAATGGTGCGGATCTCAGCATCCACAAGATCAGCGCCGAACCACGTTACGGGGATTGATTCTACTCTGATTGCAGGAGCAGGCTCGCTCCTGCAACACCCGCAAAAAAGGGCAGCTATTTTGCTGCACGCTCAAACACCGACCCATGGCACTTGGGGCAAGGCGGAATATGGCTGGTGGCGTGAAAATGCAGTTGTTTTCCGCAGTTGACGCATTGCAGCGTGCCGATGCCGGTGATCTCGCCGGTGTGATACAGCGACGCCTGTCTGGCGCGCTCCGCCAGCAGCAACAACTCCAGCTTGGTCTGGTCCGCCGCAGCTGCAAATGCCTCCAGCAACCGTTCCTCGATAAGCTGCAAATCAAAACGCAGCCAATCCTTTAGCTCGCCGCCGGTATCGGCCAGGTACGTTCCTGCGTCCTCCACGTCGCGCACCAGATAATCGCCGATCAACTCTGCTTCCTCGCGCGTCAGCTCGCCAATCTCGATAGCCTTTTCTTTGACTGTCTCGACAGCATGCCTGATATCCTTGTAACTGGCGTGTGCCATCAGCGCCTTCACCTGTCCCATCATGCGGTCATAGGCGTGAACATGTTTTTCGTCGGGCGCGTGTTTTTTCTGTGTCATAGCCATAGCCTCAAAAGTAAGAAATCCTACATTACCACAGCAGGGTTAATGTATTCCTGCGTCGATCTCAAAAAATGCATCTTGTCATGCCAAAACCTTATAATAGCCACCCATAACCACTCATAATAGATAGCGGAATTGACGATGGACGAGCATTACCAACCCTCCAGTTGTGAAACCCAGGCACAACGCTACTGGGAAGAAAATCGCACTTTCAACGCGGTTGAAGACCCCAGCCGGGAAAAATACTACTGCCTGTCGATGTTCCCCTACCCCAGTGGGCGGCTGCATATGGGACATGTGCGCAACTACACCATCGGCGACGTCATCTCCCGCTACCAGCGTATGCAGGGCAAAAATGTGCTGCAACCCATGGGCTGGGATGCCTTCGGCCTGCCGGCGGAAAACGCCGCCATGAAAAACAGCGTCGCACCGGCCCAATGGACCTACGACAACATCGACTACATGCGCAAACAGCTCAAATCGCTGGGCCTCGCCATCGACTGGGAGCGCGAGATCGCCACCTGCAAACCCGATTACTACCGCTGGGAGCAATGGCTGTTCACGCGGCTCTTTAAGAAGGGGCTGATCTACAAAAAAAACGGCATCGTCAACTGGGATCCCGCCGATCAGACCGTACTCGCCAATGAACAAGTCATTGACGGGCGCGGCTGGCGCAGCGGCGCCCTGGTCGAAAAACGTGAAATTCCCATGTACTACTTCCGCATCACCGCCTATGCCGAAGAGCTCCTGGCCGACCTCGATACCTTGCCTGACTGGCCGGAGCAGGTCAAAGCCATGCAACGCAACTGGATCGGCAAGAGCCGTGGCATGGAAGTCCACTTCCCGTATGCGGATGACGCAGGTGTACTCAAAGTATTCACCACCCGCCCAGACACCCTCATGGGCGTCACCTATGTCGCCGTCGCCGCCGAACACCCGCTGGCCATACAAGCCGCCTCCCATAACCCCGCACTGCAAACCTTCATCGACGCCTGCAAAAAAGGCGGTGTGACCGAGGCAGAACTCGCCACACAAGAAAAAACCGGCATGGCCACCGGGCACTACGTACAACACCCCTTCACGGGGGAACGCCTCCCCGTATGGGTCGCCAACTATGTCTTGATGGGCTACGGCGAAGGTGCCGTCATGGCCGTACCTGCCCACGACGAACGCGATTTTGCGTTCGCCACGCAATACGGGCTGCCCATTAAAGCCGTTATTCGTCCTGCAGATGGCGAGACGCCAATACCGCTCACCGCCGCCTACACCGATTACGGCCTGCTCTTCAATTCCAGCGTGTTCGACGGCCTCACCTTCGAGCAAGCCTTCGACAGTATGGCCCTGGCCTTGCAAAGCAAAGCGCTGGGGCAACCAAAAATCCAGTTTCGCCTGCGTGACTGGGGCATCTCGCGCCAACGTTACTGGGGCTGCCCTATCCCTATCATCCACTGTGCCGACTGCGGCGATGTGCCGGTGCCGGATAATCAGCTCCCGGTGGTGCTGCCGGAGGACGTGGTGCCGGATGGCAGCGGCAATCCGCTGGCCAAAATGCCGCAATTCTACGAGACCGCGTGTCCGGCGTGCGGCAAACCCGCGCGGCGTGAAACAGACACCATGGATACCTTCGCCGAATCTTCCTGGTACTACGCGCGCTTCGCCTCACCCCATGCAACAACCGGCATGGTAGATGAAAAGGCCCGCTACTGGCTGCCGGTGGATCAATACATCGGCGGCATCGAGCACGCCATCCTCCACCTGCTCTACGCACGTTTTTTCCACAAACTGATGCGTGATGAAGGATTGGTGGCAGGCAATGAACCCTTCATCAAGTTGCTGACGCAAGGCATGGTGCTGGCTGAAACGCTGTACCGCACGCACCCGAACGGCAAAAAGGATTACTACTTCCCGCACGAAGTGACCCTCGAACGCGACAACAAAGGCCGCACCATCAGTGCCACATTTATAGCCGATGGTCAGCCTGTCACGGTTGGCGGCATTGAAACCATGTCCAAGTCAAAAAATAATGGCGTCGATCCACAAGAACTGGTCGACAAATACGGCGCGGACACCGCCCGCTTGTTCATGATGTTCGCCGCTCCGCCGGAACAATCCCTGGAATGGTCTGACGCAGGTGTGGAAGGCGCCTTTCGCTTCCTCAAGCGCCTCTGGAAGCGCGTCGCCGACCACCTCAGCCACGGCCCTGCGCCCGCGCTGGATGCCGGCAATCTCACCGCCGAGCAGCGCGCGTTGCGTTTACATGTGCATGAAGCCATCCGCAAAACCAGCGACGACATCGGCCGGCGTTACACGTTTAACACCGCCATCGCAGCGACGATGGAACTCATCAATGCACTCTACCGCTTCGAAGACACCTCCGAACAAGGGCGCGCCGTCATGCAAGAAGCGCTGGAGTCCATCGTATTAATCCTTTCGCCCATCGTGCCGCACATCACCCACGCACTATGGCATGAACTGGGCCACACCGACGCCATCGTAAACGCACCCTGGCCACAACCCGACCCTGCCGCCCTGGTAAAGGACAGCATCGAACTCGTCGTCCAGGTCAACGGCAAACTACGCGGCCGCATCTGCGTGCCTGCCACTGCATCGCGCCCCGAAATCGAAGCCGTGGCGCTCGCCGACGAAAACGTCAAACGCTTCGTCGACAGCGGCGCCATCAAGAAAATGATTGTGGTGCCCGGCAAGCTGGTGAATATTGTGGTGGCGGAGTAATAGCGCACCCTGTTACCCCGCCATCGCCGCCTCCACTACCTTTCGCGTCAAGTGCGGCGCGAAGAGTTCGATGAAGGCATACATATAACCGCGCAGATAGCTGCCACGGCGGATACCGATGCGGGTGGTGCTGGGCTCGAACAGATGCGCGGCGTCGATGGCGCGCAGGCTTGTGTCGCGCGCGGGGTCGAAGGCCATGCTGGTAAGCAGCCCTATCCCCAGCCCCAGTTCGACATAGGTCTTGATCACGTCCGAGTCGAGCGCGGTAAATACCACGTTCGGTTCCAGCCCGTGCGCCTCGAAGGCCTGGTTGATCTTGGAACGCCCGGTGAAGGCAGAGTCATAGGTAACAATGGGATAACGGGCAACAGCTTCCAGCGTCAGTGGCCTCTCATCCAATACCGGATGCCCGGGCGGCGCTACCACGCAGCGGTTCCATTGGTAACACGGCAGGGTCGCCAGGTCCTCGAACGAGGTAAGCGTCTCCGTGGCTATCGCAATATCCGACACCCCTGATCTGACAAATTCCGTGACCTGCGCCGGGTTGCCCTGGTGCATGTGCAGGCTTACACCGGGATACCGTTCGGTGAAGGCCTTCACCACGGGGGGTAGGGCGTAGCGCGCCTGGGTGTGGGTGGTGGCAATGGAAAATGCACCGATGGTTTCGTTGGAAAACTCCTCACCCACCTGCCTGATGTTCTCCATGTCGCGCAAAATGCGCTCCGCTATCGCCAGCACCTCCTTGCCAGGCGACGTCAGCCCGGTCAGACGCTTGGCGCCGCGTTCGAAGATATGCACATTCAGTTCTTCCTCAAGCAAACGGATCTGGTTGCTGATGCCGGGCTGGGCGGTGTGCAGTTTTTTGGCGGCGGCTGAAACACTGAGTCCCGAGCGCGCCACTTCACGGATGTAACGCAATTGCTGAATATTCATACGATCACCAAAATATAATATTAAGTTATATGTCGATCATATTTTATTATTTTTTATTCTAAGTCAACTCCCCTATAGTTCGCTTCAAGTGCATTACACAGCTCCAAGGAGATTATCGATATGCGTTGGCGGTTATTAGCAGGGTTTTATGGCGTGATTCTGTCACTCGCAACGGGTTCGCCCGCCTTCGCGGATACGGTTATACGCGTCGGGCATCTTCCCAATCTCACCCACCCTCAGGCGCTGGTTGGGCGGGCGACAGGTGAATTCGAAAAAAATGCCGGGGCCAAGGTTGAATGGACGGCGTTTAATGCAGGCGCATCCGCCATGGAAGCCTTGCTGGCAGACGAACTGGATCTTGCCTATGTCGGCCCCAGTCCCGCGCTCAACGCCTATGTCCGCTCCAAAGGCCGGGTGTTGCGCGTCGTTGCCGGTGCGGCCAGTGGCGGCGTAGCGCTGGTGGTGCGCAAGGATGCAGGCATTCGCAACCCGGCTGATTTGAAAGGCAAACGGGTAGCTGTGCCGGGGCTGGGCAATACCCAGGATGTCGCCCTGCGTTCCTGGCTCAAGGCCAAGGGCTTGGGCGCGGGCAGCAGTGTGCAGGTCATGCCGGTCAAAAACCCGGAAATTTTCACTCTATTCCAGCGCAAAGAGCTGGATGCCGCCTGGGTGCCCGAGCCATGGGCCACGCGCCTGATACAGGAAGCCGGTGGCGTATTGTTTGTGGACGAAAGAGATTTGTGGCCGGAGGGAAAGTTTCCCTCCACCCTGCTGGTTGCCCGCACCGATTTTCTGGCGAAAAACCGTGCCTTGGTTAAGCGCTTTGTCGGCACCCATGTAGACCTGACGGAAGCGATTATTCAGAAGCCTGACGAGGCCAAGCACAACATCAACGCCCAGTTGGCCAAGCTGATGGGTAAACCCCTGCCTGCGGCGCAATTGGATGAAGCCTTTACGCGGATCGCCGCCACTTACGACCCCATCCCCGGCGCACTCCTGAAAGCTGCCAGACAGGCTTGGGAATTGAAGTATCTGCCGGGCGCCCAGCCACCCGATGTGGCGCCTATTTTTGACCTGTCACTGCTCAATGAGACTCTGCGCGAACGCGGCAAACCCCTGGTCGCCGTTCCCGCTACGGTCAAGCGCTAATACTGGACCAGGAGAGGCGAAATGCCCAAAGTAGAGATCAACGGCGTATCCCAGGTGTTCTGGTCGCAATCCGGCGCGGTGCAGGCGCTGGCGGAAACGTCACTGTCGATAGACGAAGGTGAATTTGTCTGTATCGTTGGCCCGTCGGGCTGTGGCAAATCCACTTTGCTGAATCTGGTCGCAGGGCTGGCAAAACCGGACACCGGCCACGTGATTGCAAATGGCAAGCCCGTGACCGGCCCCGGCCCCGACCGCGTGGTGATGTTTCAGGAGTCCGGCCTCTTTCCGTGGCTTAACGTCCTGCAAAACGTCATGTTCGGGCTGAAAATGGCTGGCGTGCCCGAGCCGGAAAGGCGTGAACGTGCCGAAAAGCTGCTGCACATGGTTCACTTGTCGCGCTTCACCCAGGCATGGGTGCATGAGCTGTCGGGCGGCATGAAACAGCGCGTGGCTCTGGCGCGGGCATTGGCGCCGAACCCTGACATCTTGCTCATGGACGAACCGTTTGCCGCGCTGGACGCCCAGACGCGAGACATGCTCCACGATGAACTCGAAGACTTGTGGGCTAGCACCCGCAAAACCATCATCTTCGTTACCCACAATGTGCGCGAAGCAGTGCGTCTCGGCACCCGGGTCATCGTCATGACCGCCCGTCCGGGCCGGGTAAAGAGCATCTATGACATTGACCTGCCTCGCCCCCGTCATATTGAGGATGTCGGACTGGTCAAAATCGCGGCGACCATCCGCGACGACTTGCGTGGCGAAGTGTTACAGGCCACTCACGAGGAAGGAATAGACTGATGAATAACGTTGCGCACCAAGCCCCATCCGCAGCGCTCACTGCCATCGCGCAAACCAAGGCGCGCAAAGACCGGCTCGACCGCTGGCGCATCTATGCAATGCGCCTGGCATTTTTTGCCTCATTGATAGGCCTGTGGCACGCGCTGGTGTGGCTGGAAGTATGGGACGAGATGATCTTCCCCTCATTGCCGCAGGTGACAGAAACACTGTGGCTTGGCATGAGCGACCAATCGCTGCCGGCCGCCATCGCCATCAGCATGCAACGGCTACTAATCGGATATGGACTGGCGCTGTGCATCGGCATACCGCTCGGCCTGTTGCTGGGCCGTGTGCGCTGGCTGAACGAGACGGTTGGGATGCTTGCGATGGGGCTACAGGCACTGCCGAGTATTTGCTGGTTGCCCCTGGCGGTGCTGTGGTTCGGCCTGGGCGAGAGCGCGATGATCTTTGTGGTGGTGATGGGCGCCCTCATGGCGCTGACTTTGGCGACACGCGACGGGGTCAAAAACATGCCGCCACTTTATATGCGGGCGGCCCATGTGCTGGGCGCCAGCGGCTGGCGGCTGTATGTTCATGTGATGTTGCCTGCCACACTGCCCGCTGTACTGACCGGAGCAAAGCTGGGCTGGTCGTTTGCCTGGCGCTCATTAATGGCCGCCGAACTGCTGCTGGTGGGGGTGGGTCTTGGCTCATTGCTGGAACGAGGCCGCGAATTGCACGACATGTCGCTGGTGGTGGCGGTGATGGTGGTCATCATGTTCGTTGGCCTGATGACCGATCGCTGGCTGTTCAGCCGCCTGGAACAGCGATTCGTCCATCGCCGCTGGGGAACGTCCGCATAAAATATAACCAATAGTTATAATATAATAATAATTTATTACTTTTAATGATATTTAGGGATTGTTATAGTTTCAGGCTGCGTCGTTTAAAATAGCGCAACCGTACTTGTGCTGTGTCACAAAGCGATCAAGGGATGCAGTGCAAGGCAAAATCGGGCGAAAAAGCGGAGTTTACAGGTAGTAAATGAGCATTTTGAGTCCGATTTTAACGCCGCAATGCGCCCTTCAGCGCTTTGTGACACAGTACAAGTAGTGAGGCCGACTGGATGGAATGGGCATATACCGTAGCAGGCCTGGTGGTCGGCTTCATCGTGGGCGTGACCGGCATGGGCGGCGGCGCGTTGATGACGCCGCTGCTGATCCTGCTGTTCAACATCTCCCCGGCCATGGCGATAGGCACGGACCTTTTGTTTGCCTCGATCACCAAATCAGGCGGTGTCTTGGTACATGGGCGCCGTGGCAATGTGGACTGGAAGATCGTCAAGCTGCTGTGCATGGGCAGCCTGCCTGCGGCGGCGCTGGTGGTTCTCCTGCTCCAGCAGTACAGTGGCGGTAGCTCTGGCGATATGAAGAAGGTGTTGACCACGTCACTGGGCATTGCGCTGCTGCTTACCGCGCCAGTGATTCTGTTCAAAAATCGATTATTGCACATCGCCCAGTCCAGGTTGAACCTGCAGCGCTTTGTTCATTGGCGCGGTCCGGCCACGATCCTTGCCGGTGCCGTGGTAGGGGCGCTGGTGACGCTGTCGTCGGTTGGTGCGGGTGTACTGGGCACCATGACGCTGTTTTTCCTGTATCCCTACCTGTCCTCAGTGAGGGTGGTAGGCACCGACATCGCCCACGCCGTACCGTTAACGGCGGTCGCGGGCTTGGGTCATATGAGTTTGGGCCATGTCGACTTCACGTTGCTGGGAAGCCTGCTGCTCGGTTCACTGCCTGGTATTTACCTCGGTAGCCATTTAAGCAGTAAAATTCCCGAAAAGGTATTGCGCCCTATCCTGGGCAGTGTGCTGCTGTTGTTCGGCGCCAAATTTACCTTTGCCTGACAGACGATTATCATAACAATATATTGACCAAGGGACGCCGTGGCGCCCATGAAGTGGAGAACAACCAATGATTAACGCAGAACATCTCGTCAATAGCGAGGAGATCAGCCGCTACGAAGAGGCGGTAAAGTCCTACCTGGGCTTACAGATCGACCCTGACCGCTTCATGTCGATCCGACTGCAGCATGGCGTCTACGGCCAGCGTCAGGATGGCGTGCACATGATGCGCGTCAAGATCCCCGGCGGCACGCTGAATCCCGCGCAACTCACCGCCATTGCCGATGTGCTGGAGCAGTACGTCAACCATCCGGTGGCGCACATTACCACCCGCCAGGACATCCAGATTCACTACGTGCCTCTGGAGGACACCCCTGCGGCGATGCGTCGCCTGGCCGACGCCGGGCTGACCACGCGCGAGGCCTGCGGCAATACCGTGCGCAACATCACCGCCTGCCCGCTTGCGGGGGTGTGCCCGCGTGAACATCTCGACATCACGCCGCTGATGGAAGGGACGGTTACGCACTTCCTGCGTCATCCGCTGACACAGCATCTGCCACGCAAGTTCAAAATGAGCTTCTCCGGCTGCGAGGCCGATTGCGCGCAGGGCATGATGCACGATCTGGGCGCGGTGGCGGTCAAGAAGGACGGGCGTTATGGCTTCAAGATCGTGGCGGGCGGCGGGCTGGGCCACAAGCCGCACGAGGCGATTACGGTTGAAGAGTTCATCGAGGAGCAAGACCTGCTGCCCAGCATCGAGGCTATCGTCTCCCTGCACCACCGCTATTCCGACCGCAAACGCCGCGCCAAGGCGCGCATCAAATTCCTGGTGGATAAGTTTGGCGCGCAAGGTTTTGTCGAAAAATACAAAGAGGAATTTGCCCGCACCAAGGCGGCCCTCGCGGACAAACCCCGCCCCGCCGGTGTGTGGACAGGCGGTACGCCGGGTGTAGCCTGCGGCATGGGTGCGCCGCGCCATGTGTTCGCGCAAAAACAGTCCGGCTTGCACGTATTCCCGGTCAGTATTCCCATCGGTGACATCACCGGCCCGCAGATGCGCGGCATCGTCAAGCTGATGGAAGACCAAGGCTTGCAGGAAATGCGCGTCACCCAGGATCAAAACCTGATGCTGCTCAATGTGCCCGAGACCGCCATCCCGTCAATTCGCGCCGGGATTGAAGCGTTGGGTCTGGGCGAACCCAAGGCCGGTGACGATGTTGTCGCCTGCCCCGGCACCTCCACCTGCCGCCTGGGTATCACCTCCAGCAAGATCATCGGCACCAAGATCTCCGGCGGGACCGCCGATCTGCGCATCCGCGCCAGCGGTTGCCATAACGGCTGCGCGCAGCCCGAGACCGGCGACATCGGCATCTACGGCGAGGGCAACCGCCTGCATGGCAAGCTGGTGCCGCACTACCAGATGTACTTCGGCGGCGATGGCCGTAGCGCAGGCGGGCTGGCCCTCAAAGGCCCTTCCGTGCCCGCCGCACGCATCGAGGCTGCGGTTACACGCGTAGAGGAGACCTACACCAAGGATCGTAATGAAGGCGAAACCTTCTTCCACTGGGCGCACCGCCACGGTAAGGAATACTTTACGGCGCTGCTGCAAGATCTCGTCAAGGTCGCGCCCGAGGAATTGTCTTCCGTGCTCCACGATCACGGTGAGGCCAATGACTTCAAAGTGCTGCAACTCGGTGGTGGTGAGTGCGCCGGTGCAGCACAGGAGTTCGTCGCCTCACACTTTGCCGAGGCAACCTACGAGCGCGATTGCCGCAATTCCTTTGCCTCCCAGCACAAATACCTGGACGCACTGGAGTGCAGCGAAGCGATAGGCCGTCTGATCGGCGAGTCATTGCTGTTCTCTTCAGGGCGCGCAGCCGTACCCGGATTGCCCGCAATCGCTGCGGTGTTGCAGGAGTCGTTGCAGCAGGACGCCCACCTGGGTGCCAAGCTGGCGGAAATGGCCAGCAGCATCGCGCAATTGAAAGACACCTTCGATGAACAGGGATACGCCAGGCTGGTGGCGGATCAGGATACCTGGATCGCGCAATCCGCCCAGGCCTGCCAAGGCCTTGACCGCCAGCTTAACCTGACCGTCTCCATCACCGCACCTGCGGCGAAGGCCAAAATCGCCGAAGTCATAGACTTGTCCACCTACGGTTGCCCGCTGCACTACCTCAAGGCACGCAACGCGCTGAATGCCGTGCAGATAGGCGATGTGGTGGATTTTCTGCTGGAATCCGGTGAATCCACCCAGCAGGTAGCCTCCAGCCTGGAAGGCGATGGGCACCGCGTGCTCTACAAAGAGGAGCGCGGCACGACAACGCGCATCACGGTGAAAAAAGCCGCCGCCGCGCAGCCACACTAAAGTTATAGAGAGCAGAGAAAATCATGAGTCTGGACACGCAGCTTCAACAAAAGATCGACGCCACCCTCGCCCTGCTGAAAAGCATTGCCGCAGACTATCAGCCCGTCACCTTCGCCAACAGCTTCGGCGCGGAGGACATGGTGCTCACCGACCTCATCGCCAAACACGCCCCCACCATCGGCATATTCAGCCTCGATACCGGCCGCCTGCCGGAAGAGACCTATAAACTCATGCAGGACGTGCGGCAGCGTTACAGCAACATCGCCATCACCGCCTACTTCCCGCAGGCGTCCGCCGTCGAAGAATACATCCATAGCCACGGCCCGAATGCCTTTTACGACAGTGTGGAGCTGCGCAAACGCTGCTGCAACATCCGCAAGGTTGAACCACTGAAACGCGCCTTGACGGGCAAAAAGGCCTGGATCACTGGTCTGCGCCGCGAGCAGGCCCCCACCCGCAAGGATCTGTCAAACTCGGAGCGGGATGCCGACAACGGGTTGCAGAAATTCAACCCGCTGATCGAGTGGACCAATAACGATGTGTGGAATTATATCCGCCACTTCGAAGTGCCCTACAATGCGCTGCACGACAAGCACTACCCCAGCATCGGCTGCGCCCCCTGCACGCGCGCCATCACTGTCGGCGAGGACATCCGCGCCGGGCGCTGGTGGTGGGAAAATCCGGAGAGCAAGGAATGCGGGCTACACGCCAAGAAGGCGGGATAATCCTGCCGGAAAGCCAATAACAATTTACGGGGCGGCACAATACGCTATAAAATACCCTGTAAATTTTTGGCGCCGGGTAAAACCACACCCTTGGCACACCGTATTTTTAATACTCTTTAAGGAAACACAATGTCCCAAAAACACCCTGTAGTCGCGGTTACTGGCTCGTCGGGAGCAGGCACCACAACCGTCAAGCGCGCTTTCGAACATATCTTCCGCCGTGAAGGCATCACGCCCGCCATCGTGGAGGGAGACAGCTTTCACCGCTACGGCCGCAAGGAAATGAAAGAAGCCGTTGAGGTTCTGCGCAAGGAGGGGCGCACCCTGAGCCATTTCGGCGCCGAAGGCAACCTGTTCGACAAACTGGAAAACCTGTTCCGCACCTACGGCGAAACCGGCAGCGGCGAGATCCGCTATTACCTGCACAACGAGCAGGAAGCAGCCCCCTACAATCAGGAGCCCGGCACCTTCACCGCATGGCAGCCTGTCGATCCCAATTCAGACCTGCTGTTCTATGAAGGCCTGCACGGCGGTATCGTCACTGAAGGCGCCGATGTTGCCAAGTGGGTGGACCTGCTGATCGGCGTAGTGCCTATCGTCAATCTGGAGTGGATCCAGAAGATTCACCGCGACACCGCCGAGCGCGGCTATTCCGCCGAGGCCGTCACGGACACCATCCTGCGCCGCATGCCGGACTATGTGCAGTTCGTCACCCCGCAGTTCTCGCGCACCGACATCAACTTCCAGCGCATCCCGATTGTGGACACCTCAAATCCGTTCATCTCCAGGGATATTCCGACGCCTGACGAGAGCTTCATCGTAATCCGCTTCCGTCATCCGCAAAAATACGACTTCCCGTATCTCATGCAAATGATTTCTGGCTCCTGGATGTCGCGCCCCAACACCCTCGTCGTGCCGGGCGTAAAGATGGGCTTCGCCATGGAGATCATCCTCACCCCGATCATCCACGATATGATCGAAAAGAAGCGCGGCGGATAAACCGGCATGCTTTTTTGCCAGGCAGCATCAGTGCTGCCTGGCAAATCTACCTCTTCCGCCGGAAAAGCCAGACCAGATCCGGTACCGCCAGCAGCAGACACACCACCGCAATACCCCGTTGAAACCAGATTGCCTGCTCATAGCGGCTGTCATAACCCCCCAGCAACACCAGTGCGGCAAGAACCAACAGCGCAGCAAAGGCACGTTGCGCGCCTGTCCGTAGCCCCCAATCCCAGCGCCGCGCCAAAGCGATGCCGCCCACTGCGCACATCCAGCCTACCGCCGCTCCGCCCAGCACATCCAGCGGCCAGTGCGCACCCACCACAACGCGGGATAAGCCCGTGGCCGCCGCGACCAGCACCAGCAACGCCATCAGCCAGGCACGATTCATCAACAGACTCACCGCCCCTGCAAATGCAAAGATTGCCATAGTATGGCCGGAGGGGAACGAGCCGGATTGAAGCGCTGGCCCGATGATGTGGAAGCTCTCCAGCGGCAACACCGCCGCCGGACGCCCGCCACCAATCAGCGCTTTTAAGGCAGGAGCCGCCAGGGATGCGAGCGCCCCAGTCAGAATCAACGCCCACACCACATCAGGACGCCGCCCCGTAAAGAGCAACACCAGCACAAACACCACCAGCCCATCGCCAAGAATGGTCAAATTGGCCCACAGCACGTCACCGGTAAACTGGCTGAGCCGGTTGATCGACAAAAACAATGACTGGTTAGCGCCCATCAAGAGCACGATTAACGCAAGAATCACGGCGATGGCGGGCACGCCCCACATGGTCCCCCGGAGGGGAGGCTGCGCGCTGCCCTTCATGGGTGCATTGTGCCCTTCACCGTAAAGGTGTCCATGCCACGGGGGGGCACAATACCCAGAATGAAGAGGTAAAATTTCTGCATTTTCATCCTGATTTGGTTCGTTTATTATGGGAAAGTGAAATTAGCAACTAGTGCATGAACACATAAATTGTGCAGCGTACTGCCGCACGATTGTAGGTCGGCCTTCAGGCCGACATGTCTGGCTAAAGCCAGACCTGCATGGGATTCGTGTCATGTTTCGTAATTTATAATTTCATGTGCCAGGGAGTATAACGTGAAGCGCGGGCAGGAAGTATGGTGGGTGTGTACGGAGCGCCTGATGTCGCCGGATAGAGCAAAAGAAATGGGGCGTCTTGGGTGTATTGCATGTTTTATTTGGATCGGGGATGATATAAACGTGGTGCGGGATATGAATCTTGTGATGCTTGTCACAAATTTGGCCTAAAGGTTTGCCGCAGAGCGGCCGATAAATATTAATGGCCTTGACAAGCGCATCCGGTCGTGTTAAAAATATCCCCACAGATGTGCTCAGGTGTTTTGGATGGGGTGGAGAGCCTGCCTCTGAATTAGGCGTCATGATTGGGGAGATATGATATGCGTAACAAAATAATGTTTATGGTTTCCGCAGGGTCCGCTGCGCTGATTCTTTCGGGTGCGGCGATGGCAGGCGGGGAGCCCATTCCTTTTGGTGGGTGGGACTTGATCGGTACGACCATTACTCCTACTGCCGGGTCCTGCTCTGGTGCAACCTGCGTTCCTGCCATGGCCGGCCCTAATTTCCTTCAGCGCAATATTACAGTGCCTGGTGTGGGTGGCGCGCCTGCCGTGCAATATATCCAGACCATCGTGACGGATGCGACAGGCTTTAAGGATGAAAACTTCGTGCGTTTGGGTGGCGGCGGAAACGGTATTGCCGGCAAACAGAGCATTGCCGAGGGCACGGCCCCAGGCACTGTCTTTACTTCGTCAGCCGAGTTGCAGACGGGTTGGGCTGCTCCCGCCGCTGGCAACCTCGTTGTGCTGACCCAGGGTTTGAGCGAGGCTGCCGCGAACTTCACCAGCAACTTTGGTTTCTCTCAGACCACGAATGCGGCCGGTGTTATTCAAGGCAAAAGTCTGGATCTTGCTCAAAGCGTTGGTATAGCACAAGTGGCGACCGACCCCGACAAGCAGGTTTTCGTGTTGCGTGAGCGTACTGGCAGCTTTAACGCCGGCGCGGCTAATTCGTTCAAGCTTCAGAATGGTCTCACTCTGGGCTTCAATACTCCTGCAGCGGGTGGTGCTGCAGAACCGGGTGATGACGTGAAGGTTGTCTGGATCGGGCAAGGGGTTACGCTGGGAGGCGTTGCAGGTACCCAGAATTTTGGTTACCAATCGTATGAGAACCTGACTGACCCCGGCTTCATTAAGCAGTTTGATTTGGCCACGATGGGTCCGTTTGACCATACTGACAAACCTTGGAACACCGCCTTGTTCGGCGCCGCGCCAAGCTACTAACGTCTGAACGATCGGCTGAGGCTGATAAGAGAAAGAGAGAGGGGGATTCGTACCCCCTCTCTCTTTTTTTGTCTGTAATTTTTCAAGGTGGCAGATGTTGCCCAGAGATCGCTCTCCGATTTGCCCGCAAGTTGCCGATATTCTGTTGGGCGAGGCGGCGTTTACCGAAAACCTTTCTTGCGCTGCAATTATCCTAAAAAACTCAGTTATCCACGAAAAAACACGAAAATATTCAGGCGCATATCGCGTGTTGCTTGCCACTCATTCGGTGAATTGCTGAAGCGCTCCCTATTTTTGTTTTATTCCGTGAATTGTGTGTTTTTCGTGGACAAAAAGGGGTTTTAAGGATTACATCTCGTCAGATATGTCGCCATAACTGGCGAAAATAATCATGTCTCGCACGTCATTCAAGGGGCAGGCCTTGGCGAGGCATGGTATGCCAGTGTTGGCGCCTCATCGTTGGCGCGCCCCTTGTAGTCTTCGTTAGCCCTTTGAGCAGGCTTGACAAACATACGTCAATGACGTATGTATTGAGAATATATACGATTGTAGAAACCCCAACTTTTGCGGAAGATGCCAAAGATCTCTCTGGACAGAGGAGGAGCGAGGTGCGTTCTGTGCCTGGTTGTCCGCCCATCCAGAGGTAGGCAATGTCATTTCAGGTAGTGGCGGTTGCCGTAAAGTGCGCTGGAGCAGGCGAGGTAAAGGCAAGAGCGGCGGTGTCCATGTTATTTATTTCGCTCGACTTGCCAATGGTGAATTATGGCTATTGGTCATATACGCAAAGAGTGTGCGCGGAAACATCCCGCCTCACATACTGAAATCTATTCGGGAGACCATTGAAAATGAATAAGCGCAACGTAATGACAGGCGAAGAACTTGGCGAAAAGCTTCTGCAGTCGGTGCGTGAAATGAAGGCGGGCAAAGCGGCTCGCGCCACTCTAATTGCTCCTAATGAGGTGGCTGCCGCGCGCCTTAAAACGGGTCTTTCCCAGTCACAGTTTGCTCAAGCTCTGCATATTTCTGCACGCACACTGCAAGAGTGGGAGCAGGGGCGTCGCCAACCCTCTGGCGCAGCTCAAGCACTTATACAAATTGCCTTCAAGCACCCGGAAGTTATTGCAGAGTCATTAAGGCAGGTTGGCTAACACGATCATCAAGGGGCGCGCCCCTTGGTTTCTGAGTTGTCTATGCAGCAAACTGTTTGACAATGTTCGACAAATCGGGGTAATTTGCTAGTCTAAAATTCGCCGCAAGGGACTTTCTGTATAAAAGAAAGGCTTGGTCTGGAGGAAGAGGTGGCTTTGTATGTTGAGTTTCATGTGATTACTTTGGCCGCAGGATTAAACTGTAACAATAAAAACAGGAGTCAAGCATGAGTCCATTGACGGATTTGCGTATGAAGCGTTGTGTGATGGCACTTTCATTGGTGTTGTCCGGCGTGATAGTTGTGCCCCAGGTTCACGCGGCTCAGGACGGCGCGGGGACTGTGACAGGTGAAGAAGTCGTAAAAAACTGTGATTTCAAAAACCCCGGCAATGATCAGCGCTCAAAGTTGGCGATTGTTCTCAAGGATAGCTCGGGAAGTGAAAGAAAAAATGTCTATCTCCGGTTATGGAAGGATTACAAGGGGGCCGAGGGCGTCGCAGATAAAATGATCCTCTTCACGGAATATCCGCCGGATGCCCAGGGCGCGGCCTTTATGCGTTGGGCATTTACCCGTGAGGCGGACAAGAATGCTGATCAGTGGATTTATCTGCCGGCATTGAGAAAGATACGGCGGGTTTCAATCAGGGATCCGGGCGATAGCTTTTTGGGGTCGGATTTGACGTATGCCGATATCAGCGGCAGGGCATGGGATGAGGATGAGCACAAGCTGATCCGGATCGAACCCGCCAGCAATAACGAGTTTTATGTGGTGGAGAGTACACCAAAGGAAAAGAACCCGCTGTACAGCAAGCGACTATCCTGGTTCCTGAAGACGCCTAGTTGGGATGGTTGCATCAAGGCGCGAGTTGATTATTACGACAAAAGGGGCGATTTGCTGAAAAGGCAAAATTTGCGCTGGCAAAAAGTGGGGTCGGCATGGGTGTGGGATAAAGTGGTTGTTCAGAATGTACAAACCCTGCACTCATCCCTGTTTGAGGTTACCAACGTGGAGATTAATGTTGGTCTGCAGGATAGCCTTTTTGCTGAAAGGACGTTGGAAAAAGGGTATAGCAAGTAGGCAAATTCCCGCTGCATGTTCTGCGGCGAGCGGCGGCGAGGGAGTGCTTAAATAATTGTACCTAGTGGGTATCCCCCCTTTGAAAAAGGGGGGGAAGAGGGGATTTGATACACGCCGGGTATGAAAATCCCCCCCGCCTGTACCAATCGCGTGCGGATTGCCCTTTGCTCCCCTCCCTTGCCGTCCCTGGCAGCTTGGCTTTTTTTGACTGTTGACGCTCCCTCGATATTTGTATAACATTTGCTTTCCGTTGTTATACAAATATCGAGGGCAAGTTTATGCGCGAGATGCCGATAACCCAAGCGCAGGCCATGCGAGACAAAGCTATGTCTGTTGCGATGAAGCGTAAGGAAGAATTTTTGGGGGCCAGGGTGCCGAAGGTGTTGCGTGATCGGGTGATACAAAGAGCGAGCGATCTGGGTGTGCCCGTTTCAATCCTGATACGCACGATTCTTGAAGAGGCATTTGCCGAGGGACAAGCTGCCGGGCGCAATGCTGCGGTGTCGAGCCCCAAAGCAGTGGTAAATACTGCACCTCAACCGGCCAGGTTTCCTTCAGTTTTGGGGTGGGGGGAGATCAAGTTGAATAGGCAAATGGATTGCTCTGGCTGCGGGCAGCGGCTTGCGCCGGGAATGTTGGTTACTTTGGGGTTGGGGTTGTCCGGCGAAGGTCATGTTATCCTGTGTGATCAATGTAAGGATCGGGTTTGAAAACAAGAAAGATGCTGCGATGCGCTGCTGCCCTGCTGGCAGCGGCTTTGATGGGTAGCTATCAATCCGCGTTTGCCAATGAGGCCAAAGAGCAAGGCACCGATTTTGGGGTGGCCGCTGGCGAGGGTGACGCCCAAAAGGAGAGGTCTTCCATTTGGTCCAAGCTGAGTGTGAGCGGTTATTTGAAGAATGAAACTGCGTTCCGAGTCCGTGAGCCAAGATCGATCACCAAGATACGGAACATCCTCTATGTGAACGCGCAATACCCTTTTACTTCAAATGTTAAGTTTAACTATGCCGGCTGGGCTTATTATGATCTGGCCTATGATTTATTTGACTACCGCACGATTGCGGCCAGACCACAACGTGATTCTCAGCAACCTCTGGTTTTTGTAGAAAATCTTGAACATGAGAAAGATTCCCCTGTGGCGGCGACCCGGGAGCTTTATTTTGATGTGTTCCTCAAAAATCTCGATATCCGTCTGGGTAAGCAGTATGTCGTATGGGGCGTGCTGGAAGGTGTCAGGATCGTAGATGAAGTTAACCCTGTCGACTTCAGAGAGCTGATCCTGCCTGATTTGCTGGATTATAGGATATCTCAGTGGACGCTGAAGATGGATCATTATCGCGGCGATACTACGTATCAATTTCTGCTGATACCCGACCTCCAATTTCACAAGTCGGCCCCGCGCGGTTCTGAATGGGAGCTTCTTCAGGAGATACGAGATAATTTTGGAACTGTATTAACCAAAAAACCTCAATCGTTCAAACTACAGAATTCCAATGTAGGGCTCAAGGCGACTACCAATATTTTCAATACTGAGGTGTCGCTGAGTTATTTATATACATGGGATTTTTTCCCCACTGTTTTTCGTACAATCAGGATGGATCAGCAGGAAGATCCGGTCTTGTACCCAACCTATAACAGAATAGCGATGTACGGTGGAACTGCGGTCAAGCAGATCGGTCCTTTTATCCTGAAGGGCGAGGCAGTCTATGTGACGGGCAAGTATTTTGGATTGAAAAATACGGTGGACAGGAATAATGACGGTTATCTTGATAATAATGGGGAATTGAAGCGGGATCATATTCGCTGGGGGATGGGGCTGGACTTCAATATAAAAGGCTTGGATCTGTCGCCTGGGGTTACCCAATGGATAATTTTGAATCATGACCCGGAATTGATTCAGGCGCGGAACGACAGTTCCTTCAACCTTTTTGGCAGAAAAGAGTTTCCTCAGCACTCCGCGACGGCTCAGTTTCTATGGATATATCTGATCAACATGAAGGAGTCGTACCTGAAGCCCAAGGTTACCTTTCAGGTGACCGACAAGTTTCAAGTAGGCGCCGGAATGGATCTTTTTTGGGGTAAAAAGGGCTTCTTTGGTGATCCCGGCAGCGGTATTTCACCCATTGTTGCTGCCACACAGCAAAGGCCGCAATTTCTTGGTTATTTCCATAATAATGACCGCATTTTTATGGATTTCAAGTATTCATTCTAACGGCGTGGTTTAATTCTGAAGTTGTTCCATAAAACCCATTCTTTGGGTTTTATGCCATGTGAAATCAGCGCAGGATAACGTTCGCAGGCGGGTGGGTTTACTCCCTCCCGCCTGTCACTGTATAAAGGATGCCGCTACAGCCATGCTGAACAAGTTATACGCCGCAGTTACGAAGTTCCCCAAGAGCGTGATGCTCGCCATCGCCGCGATCACGGTATTTTTCGCCTTTCAGTTGCCCAAGTTGCAGTGGGAGACGGATGCCCGTGTTTATCTCCCTAAGGGACATGCCGCGATTCTCTATGATGAAAGGGTTGATGAGGTATTCGGCGTCAAGGATGCCGTCATCATCGGTATTGTCAATGAAAAAGAGGGTATTTTTAACCCCAAGACGCTGGCACGTATTGCGCGTATTACGGAAAAAATTTCGGCGCTGCCGGGGGTGATTGCCAATCGGACGATAGATGTGGCCTCACTGTCCACCGCCACTGTGTTCACGGGGACGGAATCGGAGTTGAGCACGCAGCGGCTCATGGATACCGTACCCACCGACCAGGCGGGCATCGAGCGGCTCAAGAGCATTGTTTACGGCAATAGCGACTTGTTTGTAGGTAATATTGTCTCCAAAGATGGCACGGGCGCCATGATCCGCGCCAAGCTCAAGGAGGGGATAGCCAACCGGTATCAGACCTATTGGCAGATTAAGGGGATACTCGCCGCAGAGCAGGGGGGCGGCGCATGGAGCGGTCAGGCGGGTGGCGGCAATTGGCAGCAGGGTAAATGGCCGCAAGGCGGCGGGCAGGGCCAGTGGCCGCAACAGGATAAGCCTTCGGCAAAGAGCGATAAGGCCGTCGATAAAAATGCGGATGTGTTTTACATGGCGGGTCGGCCGGTTATTGAGGTCAGCTCGGGATTTTATGCCATGCAGGATATGAAGGTCATGATACCGCTGCTGATAGTGGCGATCATGGCTGTCCTCTTTCTTGTGTTTAAAACGTTGCGTGGCGTGGTGTTACCCTTGTTCATTATGGCGGCCGGTATTATCTGGACCATGGGGAGCATGGCGGTGCTGAATGTGCCGCTATATACCATTTCCACGATGTTGCCAGTGATTCTGGTGGCGGTGGCGATCGGCAATGCTGTTCATCTGTTGACCAATTATTACGATAATGTTTTAAGCGATCCTTACCGGGAAGGAAAGGTGATTGTTGGGCAGATGCTGGAGGAGCTCGGTCCGCCCTTGATCACGACGTCGCTTACGACGGCGATAGGGTTTCTTTCCCTGTGGTTTTCGGAAATGCCGCCTTTCAAGACCTTTGGTTTGTTCACAGTGCTTGGCATTGTGTATTGCTGGCTGTTGTCCGTGACCTTTCTCCCCGCCGCGCTGTGCCAATTGAAGCCGAAGGTCGGTGGCTATCTGGCGAAGCGGCGTGCGATGCGTATTCATTCGGAACAGGACTGGATTACCCGGGTGCTGGTGGGCTGGGGGGAGGTCATACTCAAAAATAAAAAAGGTGTGAGCCTTGCGTTGATTGTGATGACCGTGCTGGGCGTTTATGGCGCAACACTGCTGCGTGTGGATTCAAGCTGGATGAGCGACTTCAAGAAGGATAGCGAGGTGGCGCTTTCCAATGACATGCTGAACAAAAAGTTCGACGGCACGATCTTCCTGAATGTGGTTGTCGAAGGAAAGCAAAAGGACGCACTCAAGTCGCTGGCGGTATTGAAGAAGATCGAGGCGCTCCAGGTCAAGGTTGAAAGCCTGCCTTATGTGGGTGATTCGCTGTCTGTGGTTGATTATTTGAAGAGCATGAATAAAACGCTGCATGCGGATGCGCCTCAATACAACGTGCTGCCGGCCTCTGAAGCGGAAGTTGCCGAAGACCTCTTTTTGTTTTCCATCTCCGGCCAGCCCGAGCTGCTGAATGAGGTGATAGATTATGATTACCGGCAGGCCAACGTGACCTTTTTCATCAAGACGGACCATACCGGTGATCTCAAGGTGATCATTGATGGGGTCAATGATTTTGTGAAAAAGGAAATGTCCGGTTTGGACGTTAAAGTTAATTTGGCGGGTTCTGCCAATAATTCCTATATTTGGGCCGAGCTGCTGATCAAGGGGCAGGGCATGGCGATTGTGTTGTCAAAGCTGGGTATATTCCTGCTTGCAGCGCTGTTGTTCCGGTCTTTTTCCATGGGGCTGGTGACCATTATTCCTGTAACACTTGCGACAGTGCTGATTGCGGGATGTGCTGGTTTCATGGGTATCCCCATTGACGTTTCGACGATGCTGGCGACGGGTGTAGCGATCGGCGTGGGTGTGGATTACGCAATACACTATATGTTCCGTTATCGCCGCGAGCGGCAAAAAGAAAATGATCAGCGCATGGCTACGCTGGGTACGCTGCGCAGTGTCGGCAAGACCATCGTGTTTAATGCGATGATTGTTACGGTGGGATTTTTAGTGCTGTTCTTTTCCCAATTCCCTCCCAACCAGAAACTGGGGTATTTTGTCGCCGCATACATGGTGGTGAGCTGTCTGGCGGCATTGATGGCGCTGCCTGTGGTGTTTTCCTACTTCAAACCGCGCCTTGCTCAAGGAATGTCTCAAGGTGTTGCGTAGAGGCATGATGCGCAGGGTTTTTCTGCTATTTATTTCATGCCTGGCAGGTATGTTGACGTTTTTCGATGTTGCTTATGCCAAGGAGGATGAGTACCAATGGAGTTTTTCCCCCATCCTCGGGATTCACGCCCCTGGCCTTAGAGTGCTGAATGAAGGCGTGTTCAGAGCGCCGCTCACATATCAAGCCGATATACTTGTGCAAGATGCGCCCGTTAGAACTGAGGTTCGAGAGTTCAAAAACCCTTTGCCTGGCATTAACTATGCTCCTCTGGCGGGCGTTGAGTTTCAATGGAAGCTGGATAAAAAAAATGCACTGCTGATTGGGGGAAGTACGTGGCAAGGCGCATCGGAATCGACTGTCAATGGAAGGTTTCCTATCCAGGGATATGTGGATGATAAAGGAGACTTTCCGCAGGTTACAAACGATAGAAGGGCCACGCTTTCCTACAATGATTTTTTTCTGGGTTGGAAGCACAATGCGATAAGTGTGCCTGATAAATACAATCTGTATTTCCGGTTGTCACTGCACGAAATTTTTGATATCGGCTATAGAGAAGACTGGGTATTTCTGTATCTGGACGGTCCTGCCGCAACATTCAAAAAGATCTTTGTCGTTGAATCGAAAGCTACGGGAGCGCTTATGTTGCAGCCGGGGGTTGGCGGGGAGGTTTTTTTGAAGAAGTGGTTGTCGCTTGGCTTTGAGGCAAATTATAGCTATGGCCTCAGGAAGTTTACATTTAGAAACAACAATCTCAACAGCGATTTTTTGGCTACCGACGGCGTTGTTATGTATACCCCCGCTCGGCCCAACCCTGCGGTAAGCGGTGTTTCTGACCCCGAAGATGGCAACCTTGAGTATCAGGCGCAAGATGGGTCGGGCTATAAAAAACTCAGACTCTCGCTTGATGGATGGAAGGCATTGTTCAAGATAAATATTTATTATTAGGGGCCGTTAAGGAATAACCGGTGCTTTTCTGGTTAAGCCTTTATGGCCCCTTATGCCGTTTCCGCCATTCCAAATGTAAAGATTAATTCTGAACGACGGCTTAGCGGTGAAAAACAGCAGAGGGAAGTTAATGGTTTTGTCATGCAATAGTTTCAGTAAGAACGCATAGCCAGGGTGATCGTTACGTGAAGAAAGGGCTGTTGCTGTTTTTTGTGTTTAATCTATCGTTGCTTCATGAGGCGAGTTTAGTCTTTGCTGCGGAGCAATCATCGATTCCTGACATTAAAAAACCGACTTCCGAATCGCCTGGGCTCGAGCAGGCTATAGCCCGCGGCAAGGCCCAGATGGATAAGGGTGATCTGGATGGCGCGTTGGTTAGTTTCAATTCTGCAATCAAGATTGCCCCCGAAAATGCCGAGGCCGTTTATTACATCGGTGTTATTTACATGCGTAAAAATCAGCCGAACGAGGGTTTGGAATATATAAAGAAAAGTTCAATGCTTGCGCCCGGAAATTTGAAAGTGCGCGCATCACTTGCGCTTGTTTATGAGCAGTTGAACAGGTTCGATGAGTCTGTGAGGGAGTACAAATTCATCATATCCAAGTCACCAGCAACGGAGGAGGCCAGAAATGCAGAGAAAAGCCTTTATCTGATCCAGATCCGGCAATATGCGGAGGCTGGCAATGTCGATGAGGCTTTGGGCTTGGCGGCCGTGCTGCGTAGGGATTATTCCGGCGATCCGCGTGTTATGCATGCCGTGGGGCTGGCCTTTTTTAACTTTAATCGCCTGGATGATGCCGAGGGTGTGTTCAAGCAAGTGGCGCAGCTTGTGCCGGGTAGCGCAACGCCTCATTTCTATCTTGCCAGGGTTTATGAAAGAAGCGGTAAAATCCCGCTTGCTGTTGAGCAATTAAAGCGTGCTATTACACTGGAGCCGGGAAGTGATATTGGGCGTAGGGCTACGGTCAGGTTGGGCCTTATAAAAGGCGTCCAGTTGCTTGAAAAGAAAGATATCCAGGGAGGGTTAAAAGAGTTTCAGGGGGTCTTGGCCATTGATCCTAATGAACTGATGGCCCTTTTCAATATTGGAACGATTTACCGCGAGTTAAAACAACCGGACGAAGCAGTGGCTACGTTCAAGAAATTGCTGGAGATTGAGCCGCGCCATCTGGAGGCGCGCTTACGGCTTGGCGTGATTTATATGGAGGCAAATAAATTCGTAGAGAGTTCCAGGGAGTTGGAGGCAGTGGTTTCCATGGGTGCCAACACGCCGTCTGGCCAGCAAGCTGCCGCCATTCTTCGCAATATGCAGCAGACTTTCGGTGAGAAACTGGCAGAGGCGCGTAAGCTGGCGGATGAGATGGAGGGATATAAAAAGGCGCTGGCAATCAATCCTGATGATTTGGCGGCGCATTTTAACCTGGGGGTGCTCTATGCAAAGCAGGCGATACGGGATGAGGCGCTCCGTGAATTTCAAGAAGTGGTGCGCATTAATCCCGATCATGCCAAGGCGCATTACTATATTGGCTTGATTCAGGATGATAAGGGGTTGTACGAAAAGGCGGTCGATGCCTATAACAAGGCCGTTACACTGGAAAAAGAGCCCACAGAGGCGGAGCGGATTAGAGATAAATTGCAACTTGCCGTGGCAAGAGATTTGTATGCGAAAGATAAGCTGGACCTTGCAAAAAAACATTTTGACGATCTTCTGCAGAAGAAGCCAAACGACATGGTTGCCTTGTTCTACACGGCATTGATTCAGTCAAGAAAAGGTGAGATGGGGGAGGCGGAACGGACCTATCAACAGATTATTGGCCTGAGCCCTGATAATCTTGGCGCACGCGGTAACCTTGCATTGCTCTATGAAAATTCGAATCGTGAAGAAGATGCGCTCAAAGAATACAGATTTATAGTGCAGAACGGCGGGGCAAGCCCGCTGGCGGTCACGGCTGAGAAAAAAATCCCGGGGCTCGAGCGCAGAATTAATGGATTTACCTATAACATGGGTTATGGGTTGACTTATGACAATAATAGTAATTTGAGCAAAACAGCGCCATTTTATGAATATATATCAAATCTTTCTCTGAATACGACCTACCGCTATAAATTGAGCAGAAATCTTAGAGGTGGCTTGACGATTAACCCTGCGTACATGATTTATCATTATTCGCAGTCGGATTTTACAAGAATAGATATTGGCCCGTTTGTTACTTGGGGACCCAGCAATAGAAACATGACGCTGGGTGGGACACGTAGCGATATCTCGGGTTTGCTCAATGAGCAAAGGGTAAGTATCGGGAACCATGTCTATACTGATACTTTATGGCGTTTTGAAATGCCCTCTGTGCTGGGGAGATTGGCGGCGCCCGAGGAAAGAAAAAAGGCGCCTTCCTTGGTGAGGCTCAATTTGTCTTACAGGGATTTTTTGAGTCAGACCAGTAGTATATTTAATTCCGTGACGTACTCGGCAGGACTATCCTTCAATCAGGGCTTGGGGCTTGGGCGGTCTATTTTGCTGAGCTATGATTATAGCCTTAACCGTAATACGCGGCCGGAGGGGCATGATTACGCCTACCAAGGCCACAGTGCCCTGCTGCGTTTTGAGAAGTCACTTTCAGCAAGATTGTCTGCTAATGCAGCGTATAACCTCGCTTTTAACTTTTACACCAATCCCGACTCTACCAATTTACAGCAACGCCGAACCAATGTGTTTAATTCACTGTCCTTGGGTGTGAACTATGAAATCAACGATAAGCTGAGAGCCTTCGCCAGTTATTCATTTCAGAATAACAACTCGAATCTTCCTGTAGGGCTTATCCTGAGAGCGACGGATATCATAGGCGTGCAAAGCAGGGCCTTGGGAGATTACTCAAAATCCCTCCTTACTGTTGGGATGACCTTGTTTTTTTAGCAGGCTCGCTCACTCCCGCAAAGAATTAAACGCGTTCACTGCCCAGGCTAGTGTGCCTCCCGCAAACACCAGCAGTACCAGCAGGCCCTTTGAATACACGCCGAAGTCGGGTGTTCCTATCAACACAGCTCTTACTGCTTCCACTGCGTAATTGATGGGGTTGATGGCAGCAACATAGCCGATCCAGTCGGGCATGAAGTTTTCTGGCATGAGCGCGGTGGAGAAGAACATTAGCGGCAGGGTCATCAGGTTGCCTATCATGACCAGCGGTTCTTCGCGTTGCAGTAGGATGGCGAAGCCATTGGACAGCGCGGCGAACCCTACCCCCAGTAGAAAGATAATCAGCATGGCCATGCTGATATACAGTGGGTTGATGCTGGTGGCTGCGCCTATCGCAAGGGATACGGCGAGGATAATCAGTGTTTGGGCGAGCACCTGGACGGCCGAGTGCAGAACTCGGCTGAGGACAATGGCGGTGCGCGATACCGGTGCCACGAGCATTTTGTCGATGGTGCCCGCTGTGATCTCTCTTAAAAGACTGACGCCAGACCATGACGACCCGAACAGGACGGTCATGATGAGTACGCCAGGGACAAAGAAATCGACATAGCTGTTGGCCGGAAAGCCGGGGAGCTGAGAGATGTTTTTGAAAAGTTGGCCGAATATCACCAGCCAGATCAACGGCTGGATAAGTGTAAAGAGCGACCACCAGGGCATTCTGATGGTGATCCGCATGTATTTACCAAACAAGTACCATGTATCCGTGAGCACGATGTTTATCCTGACTGTGTGATGGTGTAATGGATGTGGCGTAATAAACAAGGAGGGCTGTTAGCCTTTTTTGCCGGGGTCTTGGGTTTCCCCGGTTTTATTTGGCGGCGCGCCGTCCCATTGATTGCTGTTGTCAGCGGGCCATGGGGCCTGCCCCTTGTTGCGCCACCATTCCTCCATTTCTTCTTTGGTCCAGGTTTGTGCTGGATTCGTAGGTTGCACAGTGGGTGGTGTGGCTTCCTCACTGGCTGAAGGGGGGGGGGCGGGGGATCCCTGGGTGCCGCTGGATTGGTCCTGATTCTGCCACCATGCTTCCATTTCTTCCTTTGTCCAGGCTTGTGCCGGGTTCATGGGGCGCACCGCAGGTGGCGTGATTTTCTGGCGGGGTGGAGGGGTGTTTTCAGGGAATCCCTGTGTGCCACTGGATTGACCCTGGTTCTTCCACCATCCTTCCATCTCTTCCTTGGTCCATGCCTGTGCTGGATTCATGGGTTGCGCGGCGGCTTCCACGTTGCCTTGTCCGGCATTGCCCGGGACGCTATCGGAGGCTGTGCTGGATTGGCCCTTGTTTTTCCACCACTCAGCCATCTCTTCCTTGGTCCATGCTTGTGCTGGGGATGAAGGAGCCGTTTCCGATGTTTCGGTGTCTTTTTTCCAGTTGTCCGGGTTGGGGGTGGAGTTATCGTCGCTGGCGTCTTCCTGCCCGCCGCCCCATTTTTTCTGCCAGTTGCCGCCCCCGCCTTTGCCCGCCCACTGCATCCACCATTCTTGCCCGGTGTCCTCCTTGGTTTCTTCCAGGCTGCTGCCGGTGTATTTCAGGAATACATCGTCCAGTGTCGGGCGGGAGAGGGACAAAGTCTTGATGTGAACGCCCTGCTGTGACGCGACAAGGGCGATGTGCGGCACGCTTGCCGCGCCGTTTTCAACATAAATGTGCAGTTTGTTGCCTTGCCACACGGTATCCTTGATTTCTGGCTGGTTTTTCAAGGTGTGGGCGAAAGCGCCGACTTGTGCGTCGTTCTGTTCGAAGGTCAACTGCACGGAATCGCCGTGGATGCCGGTTTTCAGTTCCTCCGGCGTGCCGGTGATGCGTATCTTGCCCGCATTGATAATGGCAACCTGATGGGAAAGTTTGTCCGCCTCTTCCAGGTAGTGGGTGGTCAATAAAATGGTGAGGCCTAATTCGCGGTTCAGTTTTTCAATATAGGCCCACAGGTTTTTGCGGCTCTTGATGTCCAGCCCTAGCGTCGGCTCATCAAGAAACACGACTTTGGGACGATGGATCAGTGCGGTGGCGATATCGAGCTTTCTGCGCATGCCGCCGGAATAGGTGGCGACCAATTGGTCCAGGCTGTCCTTTAGATCAAAATAGGCCGCAAGCTCTTCGACCCGCGCCCGGATGTCGGCTTTTTTCATCCGGTAGAGATGGCCTTGCAGCACCAGGTTCTCGCGTCCGGTGAGGAAGTAGTCGATGCCGGTCTGCTGCGCGACGACGCCGATGGATTCGCGGACTTTTTCAGGGTCTTTGTCAACGTCATAACCTGCTACCTGTACGCTCCCGGTATCAAAGCCGGAGAGTGTTGAGCAGATGCGGATGGTAGTGGTTTTTCCCGCGCCATTCGGGCCGAGCAAGGCGAAGATCTCCCCTTGTTTTACGTGGAGATCCAGGCCATCCACGGCCTTGTTGCCGGAAGGGAATATCTTGGTTAAACCGCTAGCCTGTATCATAGGAGGTTCTTCATGGTTCCGGGAGAGGCGTCGCCAGGATGTTTCCCTGGTATTTTCAAGCCATTAAACCTGAAAAGTATATATGATCTTGATGGATGATTGCGAAAGATTTGCGTGATCGTTGGGTGGGATGAGTGGGTGAAATAGGAAAAGCGGATGCGTATTCTCGGTATTGAAACCTCGTGCGACGAAACTGGTGTTGCTATATACGATTCAGCGCGTGGTCTCCTGGCTCACGCGCTATACAGCCAGGTTGCGCTGCATGCGGAGTACGGCGGGGTGGTGCCGGAACTGGCCTCACGCGATCATGTGCGCAAGGTGCTGCCCTTGCTGCGGCAGGTAATGACCCAGGCGGACACATGCCCAGGTGATGTCGGTGGGGTTGCCTATACCGCGGGCCCTGGTCTGGCCGGTGCGCTGCTGGTGGGGGCGGCGGTGGGGCGCAGCCTGGCCTGGGCCTGGGGGGTGCCTGCGGTGGCCGTGCACCACATGGAGGGGCATTTGCTCGCGCCGATGCTGGAGGATAATCCCCCGGAGTTCCCGTTTGTTGCGTTGCTGGTGTCGGGCGGCCATACCCAACTGGTGCGCGTGGATGGTGTGGGACGTTACGCCATACTCGGGGAGTCGCTGGATGACGCCGCCGGTGAGGCTTTCGATAAGACCGCCAAGTTGCTGGGGCTGGGGTATCCGGGCGGCCCGGCCTTGGCGCACCTGGCGCACTCGGGTGATCCTGCGCGCTTTCATTTTCCGCGCCCCATGACTAACCGCCCTGGCCTGGATTTCAGCTTCAGTGGCCTCAAAACCTTCGCCGTCAATACTATGCAGACGCAGGGTGATGATGATCAGACCCGTGCTGATATTGCACATGCCTTTCAGGATGCCGTGGTGGATACGTTGGTCATCAAGTGTCGGCGCGCACTCCAGCAGACTGGCCTTGAGCGTTTGGTGGTCTCCGGTGGTGTGAGCGCCAACACCGCGTTGCGCGAACGTTTGGGGAAAATTGCGGGCGAGGAGGGCGCACAGGTTTTTTATCCGCGCCTGGAGTTTTGCACTGACAACGGCGCGATGATTGCCTATGCCGGTTGCAGGCGTCTCCAGGCAGGGCAGGCCGAGCCGCTGGAATTTTTCGCCACGCCGCGTTGGCCGCTGGATAAGTTGGCGCCACCGTAAGCACCTGGGCCCCGAAAGATGTCCGTCATTGAAAGTTGGTTTGAAGAAAAACAATCCGCCTGGTTGTACCGCGCGGTGGCCGAGGCCGAACAGGATGTCCCAAAAAAAATGCTGTTCACCACGTTGGCAGATGCTGCGGAGTCGCAGGCATTGTTGTGGGAGCGGCGTATCCGCGAGAAAGGCGATGCAGTCCCTGTGTTTCATCCCTCGCAGCGAGCGCGTCTGGTAAGGCAGCTTGTTCGGCGATTAGGGCCGCGCGCGTTGCACTCGGTGCTGGCGGCGATGAAAGTGCGCGGTGTGTCCGTGTATGGTGCCGACACTATAGGTCATCCGATGCCTGTTGCAGCGGCAGAGAGGGAGGGTAAGCACAGCAGTGTTTCTGGCGGGAACTTGCGTGCAGCAGTGTTTGGTGTGAACGATGGGTTGGTGTCGAACACCAGTCTGATTATGGGGGTTGCCGGCGCATCGGGCGATTCCAAAATCATCTTGTTATCAGGTGTCGCCGGCCTTTTGGCGGGCGCGTTTTCCATGGCGGCAGGCGAATATGTTTCCATGCGCTCGCAACGTGAGTTGTTTGAGTACCAAATCGGGCTGGAGCGGGAAGAGCTTGAGGAATATCCGGACGAAGAAGCAGAAGAGTTGGCGCTGATCTATAACGCGCGTGGCCTGCCGCTGGAGGAGGCGCGCCGTATTGCGCAAGACTTGATGCGTGACCCGGAGCATGCCTTGAACACGCTGGCGCGCGAAGAGCTGGGCTTGAATCCACATGACCTGGGTTCTCCGTGGGGCGCGGCGCTATCCTCATTTTTGGCATTCGCGGCAGGCGGCATAGTGCCGCTGTTGCCATTTCTCTTTGGCGCCGGAAAGAACGCGTTGTTTGTAGCGGCAGCATTGGCAGGTGCCGCTTTGTTTGCGGTGGGCGCATTATTGAGCCTGTTTACCGGCAAGCGCGGCTGGCTGAGCGGGATGCGCATGATACTCATCGGTGGCGGGGCGGGCATGGTGACGTATCTTGTTGGTAGTTTCATCGGAGTGAGCTTGAACTAACGAGGGATGTTGTAATGAAGAACAGGACTGTTTTGACAGGATGCCTGGGCATTATTGTATTTCTCATCGCGTCTATCGCAGCTACCGCCCACGCGGAAGAGCTTTCTGCCGATGTCATCATGAAGAAAACTTTCGAGGTTTATGGCGGGGATGATTCCCTGTCGAAAATCACTTTTATATTTCAGGAAAAAGGCGAACCTGAAAAAAAGCTGATCTACTCCATGGCGTGGAAAAAATTCAAGGGAGCAGGTGAGGTCGATACAAAAGTCATGATGTTTCGTGACTTTCCTCCCGATGCCAAAGGCGTCTCTTATCTAGGTATTTTTTATAAGCCGGAATTCAATAAAAATGACGATGAGTGGCTATACCTGCCAGAGCTGCGCATGGTTAGAAGGTTGAGTCATACCGGGCCGAAACATGCCAAGGAAGAGGAGTTTGCAAAGTCAGAGTTGAGGCAGTTCGATCTTGTGCCTAGGAATCCTGATGATGACATGCACAAATTGTTGTCATCCGCAGCCATGGAAGGTGTTGATTGCCACGTCATAGAGAGCATTCCCAGGAAAGGCGGCGCGGAGGTTTATCCCTATGGAAAAGTTGTACGATGGGTATCCAAGGATAACTTCTTGCCGCTGCGAATTGACTATTATGATGAGTACAATAAATTACAAAAACAGCAATTCACCAAATGGAAAAAGATGAATGATGCCTGGGTGTGGGAGGAAGTGGTGGGAACGAATGTTCAAACGGGGAATAAAACCCTGTTGACTATCACCGACATCAAATTGAATGTTGGACTCACTGATGAATCTTTTTCAAAGCGCGCGATGCAGTTGGGTATTGAAAACGTCAAATGATGGGGCGATACCATTTGATGGTCGAAGATGAACGCTGAACAGGCTTCAATAGTCCAAATTCAGGCAATAAAAAACCCCCTCTCCGTGTGGAGAGAGGGTGAACGGGCGATCAGAAATAAAACCGGTTACAGCTTCCCTTCGCGCCGCATCAGTTCATCAATGGTGACGCCTATTTCGGGCACGCCACCAAAAAGGCTGCCCAGCTTGCGCTTGTTGGCATTTTCAAGCACTAAATTGTAATCGCTGGCGGACAGTGGGATGTAACTTACCTGTTTGACGAGGCTGGCGGCATTCTTCAGATAGAACTCGACGAACTCCTTGACCTCAGGTTTCTGGATGGATTTCGCGTTGACGTAAATGAAGATCGGGCGCGATAGCGGTTGGTAACTGCCATTTATCACCGCGTTAGGGCTGGGCGTGACGGCGGGCTTGCTGTCCCGCACCGCGATGGGCACCGCCTTCAGCTTGCTGGCGTTTTCGGCGTAATAGGCATAGCCGAAGTAACCCAGTGCGTTCTTGTCGCGTATGACGCCCTGGACCAGCACGTTGTCATCCTCGCTGGCGGTGTAATCGCCACGGCTGGATTTAGCCTTGCCAACGACGGCCTCAGTGAAATAATCGAAGGTGCCGGAGTCGGAGCCTGCACCGAACAAGCGGATGGGTGCGTCAGGCCAGGAGGGGTCGATCTGATTCCATTTGCTGACTTTACCTTGCGCACTGGGCTCCCACATTTTCTTGAGCTGGGCCACGGTCATGCTCTTTACCCAGCTATTTTCGGAGTTGACCACTACCGTAAGCGCGTCATAGGCTACGGGCAATTCCATGTATTGAATGCCGGCCGCTTTGCACGACTCCATTTCGCCAGCCAGGATCGGGCGCGAAGCATCCTGGATGTCGGTCTCGCCACGGCAGAATTTCTTGAATCCGCCGCCCGTGCCGGAGATGCCTACGGTAACGCGGACCGTGCCCTTCTTGGCCTTTTGAAATTCTTCGGCGACGGCTTCGGTGATAGGGAAAACGGTGCTGGAGCCGTCGGCCTTGATCGTGGGCACGGCCACAGCCGTCATTGACAAACTCGACAGGCCGCCCAGGATGGCGGTCATGACTATCGATTTCCTGATGGATTTATTTAACATGCATGTTGCCTCGATGGTTTAGGGTAAGTTTGCCTTAAAAATCAAACTGAGCGCGTAGCGTGACGGCTTTTTCACTCTTGCTGGTGACGTCATTGACGGTGATCGGCGTATCAAAGCCGGTCTGCACATAGTTCAACAGAAAGCGTGTATTGGGATTGACGATCCACTTGACGCCCGCGGTCCACGCGCCTGCCTTGTTGGTGTAGGCGGTTGTCGTTGTCGCAGAGGGGGTGGTGAGACGTCCGGTCCCGGCGGCGTTGGCAGCAGCAAAGTCGGAGGCATCATATTCGGCGAAGCGCAGCCCCACCTCCCAGGCGCCCCAGCCTTCGGCCAGCGATCCAGGCTGGAAGTTGGTGTTGGGACGGATGCGGCCAAACGCGCCGGCCTTGTAATTGTCCGCATATTTTTCGCCGGTGATCAACCAATTGATCGAGGCATACCAGGCATTGATGTCGCGGTCAAAGTTGACGCCAGCCTTGCTATTGCCTTGATAGTTGGCCGTCATGTGTTCCGCCTGGAACTTGACTGGCCCACGTGCGATCGCGGCCTCGAAGCCATAGCGCGTGCGGTCAAAGTTCTCGCCATCGAAAGGCGCGGTACGGAAGAAACTGACGCCTCTGGCCTGAGAGCGGGCGCTCAATGCGCCGTCGCCCGGCGCCTGTTCGCCTTTGGATAACGCAATGCCTGCATGGTAAACGGCGTCTTTCTGTTTCAGGATCTCGGCGAAATTGGCGGTGATGCGGCCAAGCACATCCATCTTGTCCGCCTTGGCGTTGTTCTGCTTGGTCGTGGCGTCGATGTCCGAAAGCTCTGCCCGGTTGATGCCGCGCCCGTTCGATAGCGCCACGCCATAATTGACGCCCTTGGTGATCTCACCGAACGCCATCGCGCCGATTTCCTTGCCAGGCATCAGTTGATTGGCGAGGGAGCGCTCCTGAAAGTCAATAAAATTGGAGCTGGTCAGTTCCTCAAGTCCCATCGGCATTTTAAACTGCCCAAAACGCAACCCAAGTTTCGGCCACCACAGGGCGTCCAGGTGGGCGATGTCGAGCGCCGCACCACCTGCCCCGAATTCGCCTATCACCTGCACCTCGTAGCGGTCATAGAATTTTGCCTTGGCGCCGATGCGGCCGCGGCGTATCTCGAAGGTGTCGGCTATCATGCCGTCATTTTCCAGATAATTGCGATAATCGGCATGCACGCGGCCAGTGAGCGCGATGCTGAAATCCTTGCTGGCGGATTCGATGGCAATGCCATCCTTGAAGGCTGGCTTCAACTCGCCGCGCTTGGCTTCTGCTTCGCTTTGCTTGATTTCCCGAAGGGTATCCTTGATCTGACCATACTCTTCATTGCTCAACACACCTTTTTCCTTCAAGGTCTTTATTAAATCGGAAACGGCCTCATTTGCGTGTGCCGGTGCCTGCATTGCAGCGCACAGCAGGCCTATTGACAACGCCATGCCTGCGCGGTGCCTGGATGGACTGTTACGCCGCTCTTTTTTACGTGACATTTTTGTTACGTTCACCGTTATCTTTCCTCCAGTTATGGTGTCGCCTTGCCGTATGGCAGGCTCCCCCCGCTATGAATAAGTGTTAACAACGGGTGAAATTTTATGATGGTTTTATGACAGTATTGTGACAATGCTGCGACAAATGAGGATATTTCATGACAATCTGATGATGTGTGGCGCCTGACGGCGCAAATGCAGGAGTTGGTCAACTGATTCGTTCTACTATATACCCCGCGATCCATCGTAATGGATCAGCGTGTTCGTCGAGCGTGCCGAGACAGTCCAGCGCTTCCTGATGGAGATCCCTGGCGCGCTGCTTGGCCTCTGCCATGCCAAGCAGGGCTGGGTAGGTGGGCTTGTCGCGGGCGATATCCGCGCCCTGGGTTTTGCCGAGGGTTGCGGTGTCGCTTTCGATGTCGAGGATGTCGTCGCGGATCTGGAATGCCAGACCGATGCACTTGGCGTAGCGATCAAGGCGGTTGAAAACATCGGGGTCAATGTCCGGTTTGCTGAGTGCGCCGAGTGCCACGCTGGCGCGGATCAGGGCGCCGGTCTTGTGGATGTGCATGTCTTCCAGTTCTCCGAGCGTCAGCGTGCGTCCTACGGCGGCCAGGTCGATGGCCTGCCCGCCCGCCATGCCGCGCGAGCCTGAGGCCAGCGCCAGAGTCTCAATCATCTTCAGCCGTGCTATGGCGTTCGCCTGGATGGCTGTGTCGTGGGCGAGGACATAAAAGGCGAGGGTTTGCAGGGCATCACCGGTGAGTATTGCGGTGGGTTCGTCAAACGCCCGGTGGCAGGTGGGCTTGCCGCGCCGGAGATCGTCGTCATCCATGGCGGGCAGGTCATCATGCACCAGTGAGTAGACGTGAATCAGTTCCACGGCACAGGCTGGTCCATCGAGTGCGGCGTTCTCCACGCCTAGCGCGCCGCCAGCGGCATACACCAGCAACGGGCGAATGCGCTTGCCGCCGCCCAGCACGGCATAGCGCATTGCTTCGTGTAAATGCGCGGGATGAATCGTGGCCGCCGGTAGCCAGTGGTCGAGGTTTTTCTCGACACGTTCCTGGCAGGCCGCAAGCCAGTCCTTGAAATCGTTAGTTTTCATTGGCGAACGGTTGCAGCTCCGGCTGCCCATTTTTTTCTGTTAACACCTGAATTTTTTGCTCCGCTTCCTTGAGGGATTGCTGGCAAGTACGGGTCAGGTTGATGCCGCGCTCGAAGCAGGCGAGCGACTCTTCGAGGGAAATATCGCCTTGCTCCATGCGGCCCACCAGCGTTTCCAATTCTTTGAGCGCCGACTCAAAATCGGGCGGGGCTGCTGTCTTTTTTTTGGTCAAGTCTGAAAAACTCCGTGGGGATTAAACGGCATAAGCAATTCTGCTTTTGCGTCTGAGCATTTTTGCATGAGCTAAAAAAGGGAACTCTATCAAAAATCCGGCTATAATCACAGCCCATGAAATTTGAACTTTTGCATACCGATCACGCCGCGCGGCGTGGTCGTTTAATATTTGAGCGTGGCACGGTAGAAACACCCGCCTTTATGCCGGTGGGTACCTATGGCACTGTCAAGGCCATGACCCCCGAGGAGCTGCGCGAGACTGGTGCTGAAATCATTCTTGGCAACACCTTCCACCTGATGTTACGCCCCGGCGTTGAAATAATCGGCATGCACGGTGATCTGCACGGCTTCATGCACTGGGAGGGGCCGATTCTCACTGATTCGGGCGGGTTTCAGGTCTTTAGCCTGGGCGAGATGAGAAAAATAACAGAGAAAGGCGTGGAATTCCGCTCGCCGGTGAACGGCGACAAGGTGTTTCTCGATCCCGAGCGCTCCATGGCTGTGCAGCGTGCGCTGGGGGCGGACATCGTGATGGTGTTCGATGAATGCACGCCCTATCCTGCCACCGAGCAGCAGGCGCGCGACTCCATGGAAATGTCGCTGCGTTGGGCAAAGCGCAGTCGTGAGGCTCATGGCGACAGCCCCGCAGCGCTGTTCGGTATAGTGCAGGGCGGCATGTATCCTGCCTTGCGCGAGGCCTCGGCAGCGGGTCTGATGGAGATTGGTTTTGATGGTTACGCGATTGGCGGTCTGTCAGTGGGCGAGCCCAAGGATGATCGGGAGCGCGTTCTTGAGCACACCATCCCCCGCTTGCCGGTGGCGCAGCCTCGCTATCTGATGGGCGTGGGCACGCCGGTGGATATCGTGGAGGCGGTGCGGCGCGGCATCGATATGTTCGACTGCGTGATGCCCACGCGCAACGCCCGTAATGGACATCTTTTCGTGCATGGCGGCGAGATCCGCATCCGCAACAGCGCCTATCGCAATGATACCCGTCCGCTGGACGAGGCATGCGGTTGTTATACCTGCCGCAATTACAGCCGCGCCTATCTGAGCCATCTGGATAAGTGCCGCGAAATCCTGGGCGCGCGGCTCAACACCATTCATAACCTATATTATTATCAGGAGTTGATGCGCGGCCTGCGCGCGGCCATCAGTGAGGGTAAATTGAACACGTTTGTAGCCGAGTTTTATGCCAAACGCGCGCAAAACGTACCGGCTGTGCCATAATAGCGAGTTATGGGTGCCGGGCCGTAACGCGCAGCCCCGAAGCTCGCAAGCCAAAACTTTAAGACTAAAGAAGGAAACCGTATGAGCTTTTTCATCTCCGATGCCTGGGCCGAAGCTGCCCCCGCCGCCGTTTCCCCCAGTATTATGGAATTTGTCCCCCTGCTGCTGATTTTTGTGGTGTTTTATTTCCTGTTGATCCGCCCGCAGATGAAGCGTGCCAAGGAACATAAAAAAATGACCGAGGCGCTGGCGAAGAACGACGAAGTGGTCACCACGGGTGGTCTGCTGGGAAAGATCGCCCGTATTGATGAGAGCTTCGTTACATTGGAAGTCGCCGAGGGTGTCGAGATCAAGGTGCAGCGTAGCGCCATCACTGCATTGATGCCCAAGGGAACCTATAAATCATAAGGTGTGAAACCGCCCGCCTTGTTTTGCTATCCCGTTATTTTGAGTGTTGCTGGCCGGAAGGATGATTCATGATTAATCAGTATCCCCTGTGGAAATACCTGCTGATTGTGGCGGTGCTCGTTGTCGGCGTGGTGTATGCGCTGCCCAATCTCTATGGCGAGGATCCTGCGCTGCAGATATCATCGAGCCGTGGCACCCCCATCGATATGTCCACGCGCACCAAAGTACAAGATACCCTCAAACAGGCCGGAATTGCCACGCAGCCGATTGAAGCGGCAGCGGGCAGTCTGCTGGTGCGGTTTTCCAATACTGATGATCAGCTCAAGGCCAAAGACGCAGTTGCCGTGGCGCTGGGGGATGACTATATCACCGCTCTGAACCTTGCGCCTGCCACCCCCGGCTGGCTGACTTCCCTGGCCGCCGCGCCGATGTATCTGGGGCTGGATTTGCGCGGTGGTGTGCATTTTCAGATGCAGGTGGATACCGCAGCCGCACTGGCCCAGGCGGAAGAGCGTTATGTTGGTGAGATCCGCACCTTGCTGCGCACCGAAAAGTTGCGCTACCTGACAGTGGCGCGGCAAAACACCGGTAGCCTGGAAGTAAAATTCCGTGGTATTGAAGAACGTGACCAGGCGCTCAAGAAAATCAATAAGGAATATCCGAGCTTGGTTCTCAAGGACGAGGAGCGTGGCGGTGAGTATTATTTGCTGGCCTCGATCAGCGAAAAAGAGCAGCTTGAGGTAAGCAAATTCGCCGTGCAGCAGAATATCACTGCGTTGCGCAATCGCGTCAACGAGCTGGGCGTATCCGAGCCTGTGATCCAGCAGCAGGGTGCTGATCGCATCGTGGTGCAATTGCCCGGCGTGCAGGACACTGCGCGCGCCAAGGACATTCTGGGCGCCACCGCCACCCTGGAATTCCGGCTGGTTGATACGGAGCATAATGTTGAAGATGCCGTGGCCGGACGTGTGCCTCTTGGCTCCAAACTCTATAAAGAGCGCAAGGGTGCTCCCGTGTTGCTCCAGAAGCGCTTGATCATTACCGGGCAGGATATCACCGATGCTTCATCGGGCCTTGATCAGCGCGATGGCAGCTCGGCAGTCTTTATTTCGCTGGACGGCAAGGGCTCCAAGATGATGTATAACATCACCAAGGACAATGTCGGCAAGCCGATGGCCGTAGTGTTCATCGAGAACAAGACCGAGACGCGCATGGTCGATGGCAAGGCCGTCAAGACCAAAAAAACGGTCGAAGAAGTTATCAACATAGCAACCATCCGCGAGGCACTCAGCAAACGCTTCCAGATCACCGGACTGGACGGCTCCAACGAAGCGCGCGACCTTGCTTTGCTGCTGCGCGCGGGTGCGCTGGCCGCACCGATGGATATCGTGGAAGAGCGCACCGTGGGTCCGAGCCTGGGCGCAGAGAATATCGCCAAAGGGTTCAATTCCACGCTCATTGGTTTCGCCGCCATCGCCATTTTCATGAGCGTCTATTATCGCGTCTTTGGTGTCATAGCGAGTGTGTCGCTGTTTGTGAATATGGTGCTGCTGCTGTCGGTCTTGTCCATGCTGCAGGCCACGCTTACCTTGCCGGGTATTGCGGGTATCGCGCTCACGATTGGTATGGCGATTGACGCCAACGTCCTCATCTTCGAGCGCATACGCGAGGAACTGCGCAATGGCAATACGCCCCAGGCGTCGATCCACGCCGGTTATGAACGCGCCTGGGGTACTATTATTGATTCGAACATCACGACGTTGATCGCTGGCTTCGCTCTGTTCCTGCTTGGTTCCGGGCCTGTGCGCGGCTTTGCGGTAGTGTTGTGCATCGGCATCCTGACGTCCATGTTCAGTGCGGTGATGGTGTCGCGCGCCATGGTCAATCTGATTTACGGCGGGCGCAAGCTCACCAAGTTGCCGATTTAACCCCGAGGATCATTACATGGAACTTTTTCGCATCAAGCATGATATTCCGTTCATGCGTTATGCGCGCATTACTACGGTGATTTCGGCCCTGATGTTCGTGCTGGCGGTCGGAGCCCTTTTCATGCGTGGGCTGAATCTGAGCATCGAGTTTACGGGTGGTACGGTAATCGAGGTTCATTATCCCCATGCGGTCAATGTGCAGAATATCCGTGCCTCGCTTGAAGGAGCGGGATATCACGATGTAACAGTGCAAAACTTTGGCACCACTCAGGACGTGCTTATCCGTTTGCCCGCAAAGAAAGACATGTCTTCGGCGACGCTCAGTGATGAGGTCATGCATGTTCTCAAAACGCAGGATGCCGGTGTGGAACGGCGGCGAGTGGAGTTCGTTGGCCCGCAGGTCGGTCAGGAGTTATATGAAGGCGGCGGGTTGGCACTCCTGTTGGTGTGCGCCGGCATCATGGCCTATCTCGCGGTGCGCTTCGAATGGCGCTTCTCGATTGCCGCGATTGTCGCCAACATGCACGACGTTGTTATTATCCTGGGGTTCTTTGCCTTCTTTCAGTGGGAGTTTTCTCTCACTGTGCTGGCGGGCGTGCTCGCTGTCCTCGGCTATTCGGTTAATGAATCGGTGGTGGTGTTTGACCGGATCCGTGAAAATTTCCGCAAGATGCGCAAAGCATCTGTTCCGGAGGTTATTGATAATGCTATTACCCGTACCATGTCCCGTACTGTCATTACCCACACGTTGACGGAATTGGTGGTGCTGTCCATGCTGTTTTTCGGCGGCGAATCACTGTTCTATTTCGCGCTGGCGCTCACTATCGGTATCGTGTTCGGCATCTACTCCTCGGTGCTCGTGGCCAGCCCTATCGTCATGTGGTTAGGTATTGACCGGAGTAATCTGATGCCGGTGAAGAAAGAAGGCGAGGGCGTGGATGCACGTCCGTGAGATTTATTGTTAGTTGAGTACAAAAAAGCCCGCAACTGCGGGCTTTTTTGTTTTAGTCATAGAGTGAAAAAACACAGAAAATCAGCGTGTGTGGTTTTTGTGACGATCGGGAGCCGACAGTAATCCCCCGTTTACGATTATCGTTTTTGGCGGGCCAGCAGCGGGTTGCAGGCCATGTGTTTATAACTTGTTGTAATTATGGTAAAATGTGATTTCATTGCGGGGTTGGCTGGGCAAAGGACTTGAACTTATCAGGCGCCGACCCTATCTAATGATACGGGTTTATAACTTACGAGGTTTTGAATGAAACGCATTTTTCTGTTCCTGCTTACCAACATCGCTGTGCTGGTTGTACTCAGTGTTTCGATGCGGCTGTTAGGAATTGAAGGTATTCTCGATCAGCAGGGCGTCGATCTGAACATGACTTCACTGCTCATCTATGCCGCCATCATCGGCATGAGCGGTTCGTTTATCTCGCTGGCGATCTCCAAATGGAGCGCAAAGAACATGACCGGGGCGCGGGTGATCGAGCGCCCGGCGAACGCCACCGAGGCATGGCTGGTGGACACCGTGAAGCGCCAGGCGCAGAAGGCCGGTATTGGCATGCCGGAAGTGGCGATCTATGACTCGCCCGATGTGAATGCCTTTGCCACCGGCATGCGGCGTAACAACGCCCTGGTGGCGGTGAGCACGGGCCTGCTGCGTTCCATGAGCCAGGATGAAGCCGAGGCGGTGCTGGCGCACGAGGTCAGCCACGTTGCCAATGGTGACATGATAACTCTGGCATTGATTCAAGGTGTGGTGAATACCTTTGTGATTGTGCTGTCGCGGGTGGTTGGGCATCTGGTGGACCGATTGGTGTTCAAGACAGAGCGTGGTCATGGTCCGGCCTTTTGGGTAACGTCCATAGTCGCTGAGTTGGTGCTGGGTGTATTGGCCAGCGCTATCGTCATGTGGTTCAGCCGCCGCCGCGAATTCCGCGCCGATGCCGGTGGCGCGAGTCTGGCCGGGCGGGAAAAGATGATTGCCGCCTTGGAGCGTTTGAAAATGGGGGCCAACCAGGCTCACCTTCCGGACCAGATGGCGGCGTTCGGCATTTCGGGTGGGATCGGCCACGGGCTGAAACGCCTGTTTATGAGCCATCCTCCGTTGGATGAGCGCATTGCCACGCTGCGTTCCCAGCGCAGTTAATGAAGTAAAAAACAGAGGCGTCCTTAAAGGGCGTTTCTGTCATTTGGGGCAGGTTGCCATAAAGAAACGGGATTCGCCGCCGATGTAGGCTGTATCCAGGTAAGGAGAATAATAAAATGACCATGACAGATATTATCGTCCGGCAGGAAACAGCGGCCGACGTGCGCGCGATTGATGTCGTCAATCTTAGCGCCTTCGAAGGCGAAGCGGAGGCGATTCTGGTCACCGCATTGCGGCAGTCCGAGCATTTCATTCCCGAATTGTCTCTTGTTGCTGAAATAGATAGCCGTATTGTGGGGCATATACTGCTGTCGCGTGCCTATCTTGGCCGCCCAGGAGGTGAGTTTGATGTGCTGGTGCTGGCGCCGATGGCGGTGGTGCCCTCGCAGTCGCATCGTGGCATAGGCTCTGTCCTGGTGCGGGCCGCAATCACCAAGGCGGTGAGCCTTGGGCACAAGGCCATTGTGGTAGTGGGGCATCCCGAGTTTTATGCGCGGTTCGGCCTTGAAAAGGCTTCCAAATGGGATATCCGGTGCCTTTTGCCCGTGCCCGAAGAGTCTGTGCAGGCTATAGAGCTGGTAAAAGGTGCATTAAGCGGTGGCGGGACACTTCGTTATCCTGCGGTGCTTACCGAGTTCTTCCGGAAAACGGTGCAGTAGCTGGTAACAGTCTGGAGAAAAGATGCCGTCACGAAGCCGACGAGTTCAGAGGCTTTTTGGCGGTATTTCACATCAATTCAAATTCTTTGTCTCCCATCCGTGCGCCGGAGGCAAGCGTGCTGTCGTTGATGTCATGTTCCATCGTGAAACGGAATTGCACGAAGAGGCCAGTGTTTTGCAGGGGCTCGGTGAGCAGCGCGGTCTGCGTGTTTCCGCTTTTGTCGCCATGAATCTTTATGATCACTTTGTTTCCGGCGCTGAAGATATGCGCAGGCACTACCAAGGTGGCGGGTTGATTGATGGCCGTGATCTCTGGCAATAGTAGCCCTGCCGTCTGATCAATGGCGCTCTTTTCCGTGTCGTAACGGCTTAGCGTTACTGGCTCAGTGATGGGCGCGATCATCTGAACACCAAACTCCATCCGTGAATTTTTGACGTGCTTCATCCAGCGGATGACCGCTATGCCCCATTCCTGAAGGTTTCCCTGGTTTGTGATGCGGATGCCGATCAACTCACCAATCTTGAATTTCGCCGCTTTGTTGTTTCCTTCCCACGCCAGGCACGCGCCGTTAGCGCTTTCGTTGACAACGGTGCACTCATGCGTTGCAAAAGGAAGAGTTGCCGCATGGGGTGATGTCGGTTGTTTCTCCTGTTGCTTTGTGTAGTACGCAGTGTTATTGACAACATTCCATACGTCCTGTTGCTCCTTCTCCGCTTCCTGCTCATTCCAGCTCTCTTCTGCGCCATACAATCCCATCACAGGGCGGCTGGTGAAACTGGCTTTGCCTTTGCGAGCTTCGTGTGCGGGAGATGTGGCGGCTGCGTTGATGGCATTATAGGTGGCGCTCAGGCCCACTGTCACAACAAGAATGGAGCTTTTATTGATGCGGGAGAAATTGCGTTGAGGGACTGCTTCCCATGATGACATCAATTTGAACAAGAGGTCGTGAGGGAGCAATGTTTTTTGTGACGTCTGAGTCTCTTGTTGGCTGAGAGTGTTGCGCAGATGATGTATCAGGGGTGAAGTATCCAGCACCCGGCATGATTTTGAAAGGTGGTTGTTTTTGGTTGCCGGCGATGACGTGGGCTCGTCTTTTTCCGGGTCGATCAGGAATGATTCCGCCAGATTGGTGTTGTCGGAAACGGGTTCCAACCGGCTGAGGGATGCGCATTGACCAAGCAACACAACCACAGTACCTATTTCGCTTTGCGATAAATGATAAGGATTGGCCAGGGATAGCAGCAATGCCTGCTTGTAGAGATCGCTGATGCTGTGGTGTGGAATCGGCGCGCCTTCCGTGGTGTGGATGGCGCTTTCATGGATATGTTTTTGTTCGGCGTAATGATACAGCTGATGAATATCCCGCCATACTGTGTTTGGACAGGGCGTATATATTTGATAAGAGGTGAGCAGGGCATCAATCAAATACTGCATGGCATGATGCAGCAGCAGCAGCGCCTTGCCGGCGGTGAATAGTGAGGACTGATGGGTGATCAGATTGTTGAGGGCAACTTTATAGCCAGTTGCCATTTCGCTATGGAGGCCGCGCGCCAGGTGGGCATCTTTAAGGTTTTGGTCGGATAACGGAAAGGCTGCGCCGATATACTGCTTTTTTAACGCCACTGTTACTTGGCGGACTGGGGTTCTGAACAATTCCAGAATCTGACAACGGTGTTGCACCGGAAGGGTGGCCCGGTTCAGCGTGGCCAGTGCGCAATAGAGCGCGCGCGCGGTTTCTCCGGTATTGATCGGAGGTAAATGCTCGATCCACTCCTTTACCTTGACAGGGTGTGGATCAAATGCCATGTCAAGGCTCTTGTCCGGGCACGGTGTTTCCAATTTGATGGCGGTATTCTCCATGGCGGATCATTCTCCTTGAACATATTTCAGGGGGTATTATTGCTATCGGCCAGGATTTTCAAATGTTTAGGGGCCGTTAAGGAATAACCAGTGTTTTTCTGGTTAAGCCTTTACGGCCCCTTATGCCGCTCCCACCATTCTAAATGTACAGATTACAATGAACGACGGCTTAGAGTAAGGTGCGGAATTCGGGAAAAATTTCCCGGCGCATGGGGTTGGCTCTTGGTCATATAAAGGCCCAAAGCAGCTCGAAATCCTTGTCGTGTGTCTGAGCGGCGGCAGCCAGGATTTCAGGGCTCATAACCTGAACGGGCATGAAAATAAATTGCATGAAGCTGCTGGTGTTCTCCAAGGATTCCGTGAGTAGTGCGTGACGTGTTCCGCTGTTCGTGCTGAGGATGATTTCCTTGCCGGTCTGGAATGCGTGTGCGGGTGTTATCAAGGTAGCGGATTGATTGGTGGCTTTGAGTTCGGGCAACAGCAGGCCATTAAGCGGAGCATCGCCGGACCGGTCCGCGTCATGGGTGCGTATCAACACCGCCTCGGCGTTTGGCGCCAGCATCTCAATGCCGAATTCCACTTCCGAGCTGGTCACATCCTTTAACCAGCGAATGACGGCGATTCCCCATTCATTGTTACTCATTCCATCGGCGGTTTGAATGCCAATTATTTCTCCGGTTTTGAGCGGGGTTGAATTGCCGTCTCCTTTCCATAGCAAGCCGGAACCGCCCGCGCTTTCATTGATTATAGTGCATGTGTGTGTGGCGTGGGCGCGAGAGGTGTCCGCGTTTCTATGCGCAGTGTTTTGCAGGCCACGGGAGAACAGGGCGATAGGATCGCTGTTTCCTCTAGGCGGATTGGGTGGTGAAGAAGGAGCAGGGTGAATATCTTTTTTTCTGAAAGAAAGCGTTGCATCCACCACGGATGTGTTGCTGATGAAATGATGGATGGCGTCGAGTCCGATGGCGATGTTGACCCGCCCGGTTTTTCTCAGGCGTGCAAAGCTGCGCCTGGAGACGATGCCCCATGCCGAGATCAGCCATCGTGCCAAACCAGAAGGTACTGGCGATGAGGGGCTGTCTTCACGTGTGGTGTTCTGCTCTGGTGATCCGGCCTCGTTTTCCAGTAGCTGATAGAGGTGATATATCAAATCCGTGGTGTCTAATGCCCGGCATGATTCGGCGCCACAATTGTTGTTCACTGCCAGCGATGTGGGCGGATCATCTCCCGTTAAATTGATGATGAACGATCCCGCCGCGTCGTCGGGATTCGATACCGTATTCAACAGGCCATAAGGCGCCAATTTGACCAGTGCCGTATAGACCTCTGTAATCCCATCCTGTGATAGTTGGTAGGGATTCGCCAAAGCCAGTAGCAATGCCTGTTTGTAGAGATCGTTGATGCTGCGCTGCGGGTTGAGGGTGTTCTGGTTGTCCAGTACGGGGCTTTCATGCAGTTTTTTCTGTTCCGCGTAACGGTACATCTGGTGCATGTCGTGCCATGCCGTGGCTGGAGAAGGCGCATACATCTGATAAGAGGTAAGCAGCGCTTCGCTCAGGTAGCTCATGGCGCGGTGCATGTGCGTCAGCGTCATGCTCGCGGTGGCTTCATTGGTCAACAGGTTGTCGATGATGATCTTATAGCCATTCGCCATCTCCAGATAGAGTTCTCGCGTGAGCTGCGCGGTTTTGATGCCGATGCTGGATAGCGGCAAGGTTGAGCAAAGATAATGTTTTTTTAACGCGTTTGCGACATGCTGGATGGACGGTCTGAAGGATTCGAGAATCTGGAAGCGGTGCTGGGTGGCAATTGATGTGCGGTTTAGCGCGGTCAATTCCTGGTAGACCAGGCGCGCTGTTTCGCCGGTGTTGTCCAGCGGCAGGTGCTCCAGCCACTCCTTTATTTTCAGGGGGTGGGGCGGACAGGCCAAATGCTGTGGCTCGTCTTTTTGTGGGAAGTGTAAGATGATGCCGCTATTTTCCATGGGGCGTATTTCCAGCAATCAGTTGGGTTCATGCCACTGTATCGGCTTGCCCAGCCGATTTTTGAGAGCTGGAAAATCCAGTGCTAAGCGGTACTTCTGGTTTACAGCAGGGGTAGTTTGCTCGGCGCGCCGGATTGTTCATGCACCAGACGGGGGACGAGATAGCCGGGCAGGCGGTTGCGCAGTTCATTCATGAGTCCACGTGCGTGTGCTTCCTCGGTTTCAAAATGGGCGGCGCCTTGCACTTTGTCCAGCAGGTGCAGGTAATACGGCGTCACACCGGCTTCGAACAGCGCTACACTAAGATCGGCCAGCACCTTGGCAGAGTCATTCACGCCGCGCAGCAGCACGGTCTGATTGAATAATGTCACCCCGGCCTGCGCAAGGCGCGACAGCGCATCGCGTACTGAGCCATCAATCTCATTGGCATGGTTGGCGTGGATCACCATCACCGGCTTCAGGCGGATTGAGCCCAGCCAGGCAAGCAGTGCGTCATCCACACGCTCCGGCAGCACGATCGGCAGGCGCGTGTGGATGCGCAGCCGTTTAAGGTGCGGGATGGCGGATAATCGTTGCGCCAGGGGAGCCAGGCGTTGATCGGTAAGTATCAAAGGGTCGCCGCCGCTTAAAAGAATCTCGCTTACGGTAGGGTCGGCGGCGATATAGTCCAGCGCCGCATCCCAGCCATTGGCGGCGGGATTGGCGTCGCTGTAAGGAAAGTGGCGGCGAAAACAATACCGGCAATGGATGGCGCACGCGCCAGTGGTCACCAGCAGCACACGCCCTTCATACTTATGCAGCACGCCGGGGGCGGGCATGGCGGCAAGGTCGCCTACCGGGTCAGTGCTAAAGCCTGCGGCGAGGGATTCTTCGTCACCGAGGGGGAATACCTGACGCAGCAATGGATCGTCAGGGTCGCCCTTGCGCATCCGCGCCACATAGCCACGCGGCACGCGCAGGGCGAACTGGCGCCGGGCAGCATGCCCCACAGACAGCGCATCCGGCGCAAGATCGAGCATCGCCAGCAGTTCAAGCGGATCACTAATGGCCTGGGCAAGTAATTTTTGCCAGGAACTGGTCTGCCAAGATGGTGAAATTCGCGGTAACATAGGCGTAGTTTACCGGAGTCTAAAGGCAGGGTGTGGGATTGGTTATCCTGCATTCTCACGCAACCGCTGTATTTTTGAACGAGGATGGCATGGCCACATATAGCACCAACGAATTTAAGTCGGGCCTCAAAATCATGATGGATAATGACCCCTGCTCGATTTTGGAAAATGAGTTCGTCAAACCCGGTAAAGGGCAGGCGTTTAGCCGTGTTAAATTCCGCAATCTCAAGAATGGACGTGTCATCGAGCGTACCTTCAAGTCCGGTGACACTGTGGAAGCCGCCGATGTCGTCGATGTCGAGATGCAGTATCTGTACAGCGATGGTCAGCACTGGCATTTCATGGTGCCGGAGACCTTCGAACAGATCGCTGCGGACGCCCCTGCCGTGGAAGATACCATCAAATGGCTCAAGGAGCAGGATGTCTGCGTGATTACACTGTGGAATGGCGTGCCGCTCAGCGTGATGCCGCCGAATACGGTTACGCTCAAGGTGGTGGATACCGATCCTGGTCTGCGCGGTGACACCTCAGGTGGCGGCACCAAACCGGCTACGCTTGAGACAGGCGCCGTGGTGCGCGTGCCGCTGTTTGTCGAGATCGGTGATTTGCTCAAGGTGAATACGCGTACCGGGGAATATTTGTCGCGGGCCAAGGCTTAAGTTTTGGTGGTAAAAAATTGGATTAAAGTGCAGCTTGCAGGATAACCTTCTTGTTGAATGGCGGCCTACCGCAGCCCTTGAAAACCTGCGGCTGCGCGCCTGCGTGCTCGCCGCCATTCGCAGGTTTTTCGCCGAGCGCGGTGTGCTGGAGGTGGAAACGCCAATACTGTCTTCCACGACGGTGACGGATCCCCATCTGCACAGTTTTACCACCTGCTATACCGGCCCTGGCGCCCCGCAAGGGCGCACCTTGTGCCTGCAAACCTCCCCGGAATTCGCCATGAAACGTCTGTTGGCCGCCGGGAGCGGGCCGATTTACCAGATGGGCAAGGTGTTCAGGAACGAAGAGGCGGGGCGGCGGCATAATCCTGAATTTACCCTCCTGGAGTGGTACCGGCCGGAATTTGATCTTGCGGCGCTGATGAGCGAGGTCGAGGCTTTGATACGTCTCCTGATCGGCGCGCCGCAGGCGGAGTGTCTCAGTTATGCCGATGCCTTCGTCCGCCATGCCGGTATCAACCCCCACGCCGCAACGGTGGCGGAACTTAAACATTGCGCCTTGATCCAAAATATCAGTGAGCCGCCGGGGCTTGATGATAGTGACCGGGATGGTTGGCTGGATCTGCTGTTGACTCATGTCGTCGAGCCTCAGCTTGGCATAGAGCGACCCACCTTCATCTTTGACTACCCTCCGTCGCAGGCGGCTCTTGCGTGCGTGCGGCCCGGCAACCCGGCGGTGGCGGAACGCTTTGAGTTGTATATCAACGGCATCGAGCTGGCCAACGGCTATCACGAGCTGGGTGATGCCGCTGAGCAGCGGCGCCGTTTCGATGTGGATCGCGCAAAACGCCGTGCCGCTGGTCTGCCCGATATTCTCCCGGATGAGCGCCTGCTTGCCGCTCTGCAGCACGGCCTGCCGGATTGTTGCGGCGTCGCGCTGGGGGTGGATCGTCTGCTCATGATTGCAGCAAAGGCCCAAGCGATTGACGAGGTGTTGGCGTTCCCTGTTGATCGTGTTTGATCTTGCAAAAAATGCGGTGCACATTTTTCCAATGGGCCACGTTACCCGGATGGGTGATATGTCGAAAAAAGTGTAAATTACCAGAGGATATGTGTCGGTAAACTTTACACCCCGCGTCATTTTTTAATTGTGCTATATAAGCATATGCTTCTTTTTCTTTTCTATTAGTTTATAAAAAACAATGTATTATTGTGTTTTTTCCGTTGTTCGGCCCGGATTTTGCTGAGATTTAATAACGGCGTTATTTTGGCGTCAGTGGCGATTGGGTAGGCGAGGTAGAGAGGCCTTTTTGAGGGTTCCTTTGCTTATGCTACTTCCAAATGGGCGGAAATCGGAGAGTAATGTTATGGAACGCCGCTGGACAGATCGGGCGCCCATATATCTTGATGTCGGGCTTTTTTCTCAAGGCAAAGAGATATCGGTGTGCAAGACACGGGATATTGGTCTGGGAGGAGTGTTTCTTGAGTGCACCCAACCGCTGCTGCCAAAGGAGGCGCTGGTTGAGCTGATTTTCATGCTGGACTCAGGCGCGCAGCGTATCAAACATAAAATCCGGGCAAAGGTTGCACGTTTAACGGAAGAGGGAATGGGTCTCGTGTTCCGTGATTTCGATGCAACCGCGTTCCGCTCCCTCCAGGAGGTGCTGCGTCACAAGGAGAGCGCTGAAACGCCGCATTGAGCTGCGTGTCTCGCCGCAAGCCGTTAATCCTTCCCGGTTTTTACGGAATTACTCTCTTTTTTCAGCCATTTATCAAAGCAATCCGCCCCGCAAAAATGGTGGACATAGTCCTCGGCTTCGACGCTCTTGGCGACCGACGCAGGGATTTCTTTCATGCAGACCTCGCAATTCAACAGGTCTTCCGGGTGATGTGCTGGTTTTTCTATCATGGCGTGTTCCTCCTGTTATCCTTATTGTTTACTTTATATCATAACGGCTGGAAAAACCGCAGGCGCTCTGGGTGCATTTGTGGCTTGGCGGCGCAATGCCGCCCAAGACCGTTCTGGTGAGGTGGGGGCCGCTGTCGGTTTTCCTTACAGTTCGACTAATCCAAAAAACGCTGTTTACCGGCGCAATTTATAGACCATTCTCATTATTGATTCATCCACGCTGTAGTCGCCTATTTTTGCAATCGGCACCCAGGCAAGATCCTTTGATTCAGCGCTGATTACCAGCGGTGCATGACGATCCGCCTCGAACAGAAAACGCACATCATGGTGAAAATGGGCGGGTTCCTTGGGGGTGGTGGGGATGTTATGCACGTCTGTGTCAAAGATGTTTTCCGATACGGGTTTGATCTCATTAAGGCCAGACTCCTCGCGCGCTTCGCGCCAGGCGACATTCAGGATGTCGGGGTCGCCGTCGGCATGGCCGCCCAGTTGCAACCACCGGTCCAGCTTGCGGTGATGGGTCAGCAACACATGGGTTCTTTCCAGGTCGACAACCCACGCCGAGCCTGTGATGTGGCCGATTTCCAGCGAGCGTTCAAAGCAGCGTGGCTGGGCGTGTATAAATCGCTCAATCATCGTTGCCATGCGTTTTTCGGCCTGATCGAACGCGGTATAGGCGTCAAGTTTTTCCAGTAATAAATTTCTGTGCATGGTCTTTAATCCTTGTTACCCTTTGCGCCATACCAACGTGCGATTGTTGGCAGGCATGGCATAATCCTGTAGTAGAGACATGCCCGCCGTCTGCGCGACTCCATCCAGCGACTCAAAATCGCGGATGCCGCTCAACGGGTCACGCGCTTTCAGCCACATGTCGAAACGGGCGTTGCTGGGGCTGGTATACGTGCCGCCATAATTGAATGGCCCATACAAAAAAAACACCCCGTTGTCCTGTAAAATGTGCCCGACGCCTGCAAACAGCCGTTCCACCTGCGGCCAGGACATGATGTGTGTGGTATTGGCGCTGAATACCGCGTCCGCCTGTTTTATTCGCCACGGATCGTCATCCACGTCGAGCGCCAGCGGTGGCAGCACGTTCGGCAGCATGGCCTCATCCAGCCAGGCGCGTATCCCATCATGATGCATCGCCACATCGCTGGTTTGCCACGTCAGGTGCGGGAGATGTCGCCCGAAGTAGACTGCATGCTGGCCTGTGCCGCTGCCGATCTCCAGTACCCGATGTGCATGCGCAAACTCCTTTTGGAGTATGGCGAGAATCGGGTCTTTGTTTTGATCGCAGGATTCTGAGTAGGGTTTGTGTGTCATGATGGGCCGCAGTGCTTTGATGGTGATCATTATGAGGCCCGAAACGGCGAAAGGCAAAAAACACGATTGCGAGAAAGTGAATGGCGGTAGACACTGCCAGTGTTGGAACCAAGAGCCGGAAAGGTACTCAATATGTGCCTGCACCACATTACAGGATGAATTAAGTGCCCCATGAAGTCAGCCTGATAACAACCATTGCCGCTGCGCTGGGATTGGCGATGGTTTTGGGTTTTGTTGCGTCGCGTTTGAGGATGCCGCCGTTGGTCGGCTATCTCCTGGCGGGGATCGTGATCGGTCCGGCTACGCCAGGCTTTGTCGCGGATGTCGCACTTACCAGCCAACTCGCCGAAATAGGGGTGATGCTGCTGATGTTCGGCGTCGGGCTGCATTTCTCGCTGGACGACCTGCTTGCCGTGCGGCGCATCGCAGTCCCGGGAGCATTAGTGCAGATCGCTGTGGCCACCGTTCTGGGGATGGTGGCCGCCACGTTTTGGGGCTGGGATATCGGTGCGGCGCTTGTCTTTGGCCTCGCCTTGTCGGTTGCCAGCACGGTAGTACTATTGCGTGCCCTGGAGGCCCGGGGCGTGCTGGAGTCGGTCAATGGACGCATTGCCGTTGGCTGGCTGATTGTCGAAGATCTGGTGATGGTGTTGGTGCTGGTGCTGTTGCCTCCGCTCGCGAGCCTGCTGGGCGGGAAGACAGATGACGTGGCGCATGCCACCGCTGGCAGTAACCTATGGTTAACCTTGGGGATCACGCTTGCCAAGGTCGCTGCATTTATCGCGCTGATGCTGGTGGTGGGGCGGCGCGTATTCCCTCGCGTGCTCTGGCTGGTGGCGCGCACCGATTCACGAGAGCTGTTCACGTTGTGCGTGATTGCGGTGGCCGTTGGAGTGGCCTATGGCTCGGCCGTGCTGTTCGACGTGTCGTTCGCGCTGGGCGCGTTCTTCGCCGGCATGATGATGCGCGAGTCGGAGTTCAGCCACCGTGCCGCCGATGAATCCTTGCCCCTGCGGGATGCCTTCTCGGTGCTGTTCTTCGTGTCGGTCGGTATGCTGTTTGACCCTCAAGTGCTTGTGCAGCAGCCGCTCAAGGTGCTGGTGGTCGCAGGCATCATCATGGTCGGCAAGACGCTTGCCGCCATCGCCCTGGTGCTGGCATTTCGTTACCCGCTCAATACCGCGCTGACGGTTGGCGCGAGTCTGGCGCAGATTGGCGAGTTCTCGTTCATCCTGGCCGGATTGGGCGTCGCGCTGGGTCTGCTGCCCATCGAGGGTCAAAGCCTGATTCTCGCCGGAGCACTGATTTCTATCGCGCTCAACTCGCTGGTGTTCGCCGCCATCGAGCCGGCGCAAGCGTGGATACGGACCCGGTCGGCACTTGCCCGGCGCCTCGAACTGCGGGACGATCCTCTTGCGGAATTGCCGATGTCGGTCGACCCGTCTTTCCTGGCCGGGCAGGTTGTTCTGGTCGGGTATGGCCGTGTCGGCCGCCGGATTGCCGATGCTTTGACTGAACACAAGATTCCTTATGTGGTGGCCGAGCAGAATCGGGAGATCGTGGAAAAGCTGCGCGCGCGCAATATCCCGGCGGTCTCGGGGGATGCATCCGAAGCGGCCGTGCTGATCCAGGCGCATATCGCGGGGGCCGGCATGCTCGTCATCGCCACACCGGATACCTTCAGTGTCCGCAAGATGGTCAAGATCGCGCGCAAGCTCAACCCGTCCATCGAAGTTGTCGTACGAACCCACAGCGAGGACGAGGCCGAACTGTTGTCGAAGGAAAAAATCGGCCATGTCTTTATGGGCGAACATGAGCTGGCGCTGGGCATGACGCGGCATGTTCTCTCGCGGATGAGCGGCAGCTCGCACGACGCCGGTTCCCGCCGCTGAAGATCCACGGATTAAGTAGCTCTACCCTTTCTGCGCCAATGCTACTAATATTGGCATGCAGACCATAGGCAAGGGTCTTTGGTCTCCATCCGTTCGTACAACCAGGAGGTGCGTCGTGACCATCAAAAAACTTTTGTTTTCTCTACCCCTGCTATGTCTCATCTGTGGAGCGCAGCTTGCGCTCGCCGGAACACAGGCGGTTCGTGACATGGCGGGCATTCTAGCCCATCTTGAGCATCGCCCCAGCGGCGCGGAAAAAGGCACGCTGAAGGCCATCATCGACAACAAAGCCACGACAGCGCAAGAGCGCGTGCTGGCCACAGCAATTACCAATTTTGAGCACGCAGCGGCGGATGCCGACAAGCCCAAGCTCAAACAGGTGATGAGCGATGCTTCCGCCCCAGCCGAGGTGCGGGAGATGGCGGGCATCATCCTTGACATGAGCCATCACCCGAGCGGGTCTGAAAAAGACAAATTGCAGAAGATGATGAAATGAGGTGACATGGTTGGAATAGTGTTTCGTACACAGGGGGGCTAGCCGCCCCCTGTGTGCGAAACGAGTGTGCATTGCCATCTCCACGAAGGTCTGTATCCCGCTTTTGCAGCAGATTCGACTCTAAGCCCGGCAGGCTGCCAGGCCCATTGGACAAATATCAGAAGGATGGAAGTGCTGGTGCTGGGCTATGCCAAGGCACATGGCCTCACGCCTGACGACGAAACAGCCGCCTTGGTCCCGTCCAGGTTGGCAAGAATAAAAACAGGAATACCCACGCACATGAATCAACCCGCCCTCTCCGCCTTCATCTGGTCGGTTGCCGACCTGCTGCGCGGCGACTACAAGCAATCCGAATACGGCAAGGTTATCCTGCCCTTCACCGTGCTGCGTCGCCTGGACTGCGTGCTGGAAACCACCAAGCCTGCTGTGCTCACCGAATATGCCAAACAACAAAAAGCCGGGCTGAAACCTGAGCTGTTCCTATTGCGTAAAGCGGGCCAGCGCTTCTATAACACCTCGCCGATGGACATGAAAAAGCTCATGGGCGACCAGGATCACATCAAGGAAAACCTCTACGCCTACATCCAGGCGTTTTCGCCAGCGGTGCGGGATATTTTTGAACGCTTCGACTTCTACACCCAGATCGAGCGCCTGACCAAATCCGGGTTGCTGTACCAGGTCACCGAGCGTTTCGCCCATGTCGATCTGCACCCGGAGGTTGTCAGCAATGCCCAGATGGGCCTGGTGTTCGAAGAGCTGATCCGCAAGTTTGCCGAGATCTCCAACGAGACCGCCGGGGAGCACTTCACCCCGCGCGAAGTCATCCGCCTGATGGTCAATCTGCTGTTCATTGAAGACGACGACGTGCTGGCCAAGCCGGGCGTGGTGCGTACCATCTACGACCCTACGGCAGGCACCGGCGGCATGTTGTCGGGGGCGGGGGAATACCTGGAAGAGCACAACCCGCAGGCGCGCCTCACCATGTTCGGCCAGGAACTCAACGATGAGTCCTACGCCATCTGCAAGGCCGACATGCTCATCAAGGGCCAGGACGTGGCCAACATCACGGCGGGCAACACCCTGTCGGACGATGGCCACCCGCACAAGAAATTCGATTACATGCTCTCCAACCCGCCCTTTGGCGTGGAGTGGAAAAAGGTCGAAAAAGAGATCCGCAAGGAACACGAGCAACAGGGCTTCAATGGCCGCTTTGGCCCCGGCCTGCCGCGCGTTTCGGATGGCTCGCTGCTGTTTCTGCTCCACCTCATCAGCAAGATGCGTCCGGCAGTTGATGGCGGCAGCCGCTTCGGCATCGTGCTCAACGGCTCACCGCTATTCACCGGCGGCGCGGGCAGCGGCGAAAGCGAAATCCGCCGCTATGTGCTGGAGAATGATCTGGTGGAAGCCATCATCGGCCTGCCCACCGACATGTTCTACAACACCGGCATCAGCACCTACATCTGGATACTCTCCAACCGCAAACCCGAACACCGCAAGGGGCTGATACAGCTCATCGACGCATCCGCCTTCTGGCAGAAGATGCGCAAGAGTCTGGGCAGCAAGCGCAAGGAAATGAGCGATGAACACATCGCTGAAGTGACGCGCCTGTTTGGCGATTTTCAGGAGGCGAGCGTAGGTCGGGCTTCAGCCCGACAAAATGAAAGTCGGGATGAGTCCCGACCTACAACCGAGGTTCCGATCTCGCGCATCTTCAAGAATGAAGAGTTTGGCTACCGCACTATTACCGTGGAGCGCCCGCTGCGTGATGCGGCAGGCAAGATTTTGCTGGGCGAAAAAGGCAAGCAAAAGGGCAAGCCTCAGCCGGACAGCAGCCTGCGTGATACCGAGAACGTGCCACTTTCGGAAGACGTGGAAAGCTACTTCAAGCGCGAAGTCCTACCCCATGCGTCCGATGCCTGGATCGACCACGACAAGACCAAGGTCGGTTACGAGATCCCTTTCAACCGCCATTTCTATGTCTTCAAGCCACCGCGCCCGTTGGTGGAGATTGATTCTGACTTGAAGCAATGCACCGACCGGATTCTGGACATGATTGCGGGCCTGACGAAATGAGCAATGAAACGGTCTGGCTGACGCAGAAGGCGGCAGTTATTTCCATTTTGGGAACAACTGCCGCCGGAAAGAGCTACCCGACACGCTACCACTACTACATGAACACATAAACTGTGCGGCGTAATGCCGCACGATTGTAGGTCGGCCTTCAGGCCGACATGTCTGGCTAAAGCCAGACCTACATGGGATTCGGATCATGTTTCGTAATTTATAATTTCATGTGCAACCGCCCCGACAATGCGCGATTCGCTCTTACCAAGGCTGCTGTCTTCGGTATAATTGAACCCAACACACCCGCCATGCCTCTCTGCAATGCACACTTTGTGCGGGTTTTTATTAGGAGATATGCAAAATGCAAATCACTGCTAGCCTGAATAAACAAATTCGCAAAGCTGTTCAAATCTCGATGCAGATCGAAGGTTACAAACCCTCGCAGACACCTGCAATCAAAGAGCAAGTCAAAGCACTCATGGAGCAGCACCGTGTCCAAGTATCAGTTCAGCGCAAGTGACATCTGCCTGCCCGGCACGGACATTCCCAAAAATCGTTTGGGGATAACCGAGCCGGAGCTATTGCATGAGATCGAAGAAACCCTGTTGCAGCAGGCCTACCAAACCTTCATCGCCGAATGTGAATCCACCACCCGCTTCGACGAAATCTACTTCAAATCCTTACAACAGCGCACCTTTGAAACACTCTACGACTGGGCTGGTGTGTATCGCACAGTCGATATGAGCAAAGGTGGCTCGGTATTCTGTCGCGCCGCTTATCTTGAGCAAGAATCCCGGCGCATCTTTCGCCAACTGGAAGAAGAAGGATTCTTAAAGCAAACCCAGGATGGGCAGCCAGAAAAGTTCGCCGAGCGACTGGCCCACTACCAATCCGAATTGATCGCCCTGCATCCCTTCTACGAACTCAACGGACGTATCACCCGCTTGTTCTTTGATTTGATCGCCGTTGCCAACGGCTACGCTCCTATTGATTACAGCAACGCATTGCTGGGACAACCCATGAATGCCTATATACAAGCCTCCATCGCCTGTGTGCAACAAGCTGATAGCAGCATGCTGCACCAGATTATCTCGCAAGGGCTGAGCAAACTGGATGCAACAGCATGAGTTTGCCGCGTTATCCGAATATGCATAGGTCGGGATTCATCCCGACAATTTTCGATATACGCGCCGATGTCGGGATGAATCCCGACCTACAAAACCGTGAGGTGCGCGCATGAGCTTGCCGCGTTATCCTGAATACAAAGCTAGCGGCGTGGAATGGCTGGGCGAGGTGCCGGGGCATTGGGATATGAAGCGGCTCAAACATAACTTACGGCTACTGACCGAGAAAACTGACCGACGAGAGCACCCGGTTGCTTTGGAAAACATCGAAAGCTGGTCAGGTCGTTTCATTGAGACCGACAGCGAGTTTGAGGGTGAAGGTGTTGCATTTGAGCGCGGTGACATCTTATTTGGGAAGTTGCGTCCTTACCTTGCAAAGGCGTACTTGGCCGAGACTGCCGGGGAGGCGGTAGGGGATTTTCACGTCATGCGTCCAGGGACGAACATTAATGGGCGATTCGCGCAGTACCAGATTTTGAATCGGGAATTTATCACTATCGTTGACAGTTCAACCTTTGGTGCAAAAATGCCCCGCGTCGGCTGGGACTTTCTTGGCAATATGCTCTTGGCAGCACCACCCATCCCCGAACAAAAAACCATCGCCGCCTTCCTCGACCGCGAGACGGGGAAGATTGATGCCTTGATGGCCGAGCAGCAGCGACTGATTGCGTTGCTGGCGGAAAAGCGCCAGGCGGTGATTTCGCACGCCGTCACCAAGGGGCTGAACCCGGATGTGCCGATGAAGGATTCCGGCATCGAATGGCTGGGCGGAGTGCCGGGGCATTGGGAGGTTGCTCCGCTAGGATACTTGGTAATGTTGATTCAGACAGGCCCGTTTGGTAGTCAGCTTCATTCGGAAGACTATGTAGAAGGTGAAACACCTGTAATCAATCCATCCAACATTCAAGACGGAAAGCTAGTGGCGGATTGGTCATGCACTGTTACACAAGAAATTGTTGCTCGCCTTTCACAGCACAAATTGATGTTTGGCGATATCGTATTTGGCAGACGCGGTGAGATGGGTCGTTGTGCGATGGTTACAGTAAACGAGGTTGATTGGTTGTGTGGAACCGGTAGTTTGAATGTACGGCTTTCCAGCCGGGCAATCCCAGAATTCGTTTCAATATATCTGAGAACAGCATATGTTCGGGAGTTTCTAAAGCTGGAATCTGTTGGCTCCACGATGGATAACCTGAATACGCAAATACTATCCTGTGTTCCAGTGCCTTTGCCGCCTCTCGTGGAACAACAAGCTATTGCCACCTTTCTTGATAACGAAACTACCAAGTTCGACGCCCTCACCGCCGAGGCCAACCGCGCCATCACCTTGCTGCAAGAGCGGCGTAGTGCGCTGATTTCGGCAACTGTGACAGGGAAAGTTGATGTAAGGACATTTGCCTGACATGGATATTTCAAAGCTGACTAGTGTAGCAAGTTTGCCATCCTCAATATCTGAGGTAATGAAGCAGTCTATGAATTTTGAGCGGCAAGTGTCCCAGTTTATGAATTCATCTGCTTTGCTTGCTAGCCAATTTGGAGTCGCATCACAACTTGCCAAGGAGATGACGGATCAGTCCGGCCATTGGAAAAGATTCACCGAGCCATTGTCTCAAATCAGAGAATCTATGTTGTTTTCCGATCAAGTCGCCAAGGCAATGGCTTCATCTTCACTAGGTTGGCAAAATACGGCTCGTGAGCTGGCGGAATCTTTGTCCTTTTCCTCATCAGCCATGCGAATGTCGGATGAAATCAGCAAGCAGATGATGGGAATCTCGGCCTTGCATCTCGAACGATTCGCAGAAATCACTAAGCCATACCAAGGGCTGTTGGATTCAATAGCTTCTGGATCGTTTGCTGCAAAAGCCGCCAGAGAAATGGCAGTGCAGCATAATTGGGCGCGGCATATTCAACTTCCAGTTATTGATAGCGCAGCCGCTAATGCTATTGCGGCGATATGGGGGCGAGAAGGAGTCGAAAGACAACTCAAATCCTTTGGCGTTGAATATCAGCAGCTCTTCGACGACATTGAGACTACGACAGAAAGAACACAAAGCTCATCACAATTCAAAATTCCTACAATCGATTTTTGGACTGTATTTAACATCCTGCTTGCGATTTTGTTGTTTCTATACCAAGTTCGGGATTCAGCCCAGATGGAAAGCCGACTTGTTTCCGAAATCCAGCTTTCAAGGAATGATGTACAAAACGGTACGCATCTTATCGAGCAGTTACTACAGACTCTGATTGAGTCGAAACAGCCGAATGAAGAGGGAAAAATCCAGTTCGTTGTTCGTTCCAGAGTGGCGACAATACGCACCTCTCCACGCGCAGGCTCGACAGCTATTGCTGAGATTTTTCCGAACCAGGTGGTTACGTTGCTAGATGAGGATGGAAAGTGGATTGAAGTCGAATACTTCGATTGGCTAAAACAAGAGATGCGAACTGGCTGGGTATTAAAGAAATATTTAGTGCGAGTGCCTTCGGTTCGACCGTATTCGAACAATGAGGTGGGCGATGAGTAATCTGCACAAGGAAATCAACTTCGAAACAGAAATCTACGGCTACACGATAGATGAGAACTGCACGCGGCTGCTGTTGGGGCAAGATCGATGTACGCTATGTGTAGGTCAGGCTTTAGTTTGTCGGGTTGAAACCCGACCTACGGGGATGTTATGACATACAACGATCTGCGCAAAGGCCGTGTTTCACAATCAGGTTTGGTGTACCACATTACGACGGTGACGCAGAACCGGGCACCTCTTTTTGCTTCGCTTGATAACGGGCGCAAGGTGGTGCGGGAGTTGGTGACATTGCAAGCTGAAGGTAGGGCAGAGACGCTTTGCTATGTGGTGATGCCGGATCATTTGCATTGGCTGATGGTGCTGCAAGCTGGCAAGTTATCCGAGGCAGTTCGGATGTTGAAGGGGCGTTCGGCGCACGCGATTGGGCGGGCGGTTTGGCAGGCAAATTATTTCGATCATGCAGTACGGAAAGATGAGGATTTTCGGAGGATGGCGCGGTACATTGTGGCGAATCCATTGCGGGCAAATTTGGTTGAACGGATTGGCGATTATTCGTTGTGGGACGCGGTTTGGTTGGATGAGGCGTTGTCGGGATAATTGGTAGGTCGGGTTTTAACCCGACATGTCAGGAAAGTCGGGTTAAAACCCGACCTACGGCCTGACCCTACAAGGTGGTTGGGTAATGGTTTAAGGACATTGCAAATGAGCCTGCACAAAGAGATCAGCTTTGAAAGCGAAATCTGCGACACCCTGGCCGCGCAGGGCTGGCTGTATGCCGAGGGCGATGCCGCCCGGTATGACCGCGCCCGCGCCCTGTTTCCGGTGGATGTGCTGGCCTGGATACAGGAAACCCAGCCCAAGGCCTGGGAGACGTTGACCAAGAACCACGGCGCCCAGGCGGAGGCCGTGTTGCTAGACCGCCTGCGCAAGTCGCTGGATGACCGTGGCACGCTGGATGTGCTGCGCCATGGGGTGGAGCTGCTGGGGTTGCGCCAGCCGCTGGCTTTGGCCCAGTTCAAACCGGCCCTGGCGATGAACCCGGAGACGCTGGCCAAGCATGCCGCCAACCGGCTGCGCGTGGTGAGGCAGGTGCGCTACTCGCTGCACAACGAGAATTGCATCGACCTGGTGCTGTTCCTCAACGGCCTGCCGGTGGCCACCGTGGAACTCAAGAGCGATTTCACCCAGTCGGTGGAGGATGCGGTGGATCAGTACCGCTTCGACCGTCACCCCCGCCCAAAAGGGCAATCCGCCAGCGAGCCGCTGTTGAGCTTCCCCAATGGTGCGTTGGTGCATTTTGCAGTGAGCAATAGGGAAGTGCGCATGACCACTCGGCTGGAGGGGGCGAGCACTACATTCCTGCCTTTTAACCGGGGCGACAACGGCGCGGCGGGGAACCCGCCCTCTCCCGACCTTCGGTCACCCTTTCCCACGAGTGGGAGAGGGGTTGGGGGAGAGGGCGGCCACCGCACCGCCTACTTGTGGGAAGACGTGTGGGCACGGGAAGGCTGGCTGGAGATTCTGGGGCGCTATCTGGTGGTCAGCCGTGACAGCAAGAAGCAGATCACCAGGATCATCTTCCCGCGCTTTCACCAGCTCGATGCCACGCGCAAGCTGCTGGCGGCGGTGCTGGAAGAGGGGCCGGGCGGCAAGTACCTGATCCAGCATTCGGCGGGATCGGGCAAGACTAACTCCATTGCCTGGTCGGCGCACTTTCTGGCCGATCTGCACAGCGCCGATCACAAGAAGGTGTTCGATTCGGTGCTGGTGGTGTCCGACCGCACGGTGCTGGATGCGCAGTTACAGGAGGCCATCTTCGACTTTGAGCGCACGGCGGGCGTAGTGGCCACCATTACCGGCGAGGGCGCCAGTAAGAGCGAGGAGTTGGCCAAGGCGCTGTCCGGCGGCAAGAAGATCGTGGTGTGTACCATTCAGACCTTCCCGTTTGCGCTGCAAGCGGTACAGGAGCTGGCGGCCACCCAGGGTAAACGCTTTGCAGTGATTGCCGACGAGGCGCATTCGTCGCAGACCGGCGCGGCTGCCGCCAAGTTGAAGGCGGTGCTGAGTGCAGAAGAACTTCAGGAATTGAACGACGGCGGTGAGGTCTCCACCGAAGACTTGCTGGCGGCGCAGATGGTGGCGCGTTCAGCGGAGAGTGGCATCACCTACGTGGCTTTTACCGCCACCCCCAAGGCCAAGACGCTGGAGCTGTTTGGCCGCCGCCCTGACCCTGCCCAGCCCGCCAGCGCAAACAATCTGCCCGCGCCGTTTCATGTTTATTCCATGCGTCAGGCCATCGAGGAGGGCTTCATCCTCGACGTGCTGCAAAACTACACGCCGTACAAGACTGCTTTCAAACTGGCCCATAATGGGGCCGAGTACGACCCCCGATCGGAGCCGGGGGCAGGCGAAAAAGCGGTGGCGCGTAGCGAGGCGTTGAAGGGGATCATGCGTTGGGTAAAGCTGCACCCCTACAATATCAGCCAGAAAGTGCAGGTGGTGGTGGAGCACTTCCGCGACAACGTCGCCCTGCTGTTGAATGGCCGCGCCAAGGCGATGGTGGTGGTGTCGAGTCGCGTGGAGGCAGTGCGCTGGAAGCTGGCAATTGAAAAATATATTCAATCGCAGGATTACAGGATCAGCACGCTGGTGGCCTTCTCCGGCGAGGTGCATGACCCGGAATCAGGCCCGGATGGTTTCACCGAAACCAGTCAGACCTTAAACCCAAACCTGCGTGGCCGTGACATTCGCAAAGCCTTCGGCACTGACGAATATCAAATCCTGTTAGTGGCCAACAAATTCCAGACCGGTTTCGACCAGCCCTTGCTGTGCGGCATGTACGTGGACAAGCGCCTGGCGGGTATTCAGGCCGTGCAGACGCTGTCGCGCCTGAACCGCGCCTATCCGGGTAAGGACACCACCTATGTGGTGGATTTCGTCAACGATCCAGATGAAGTATTGGCGGCGTTCAAGACCTATCACGCCACGGCGACACTGGAAAATGTCACCGACCCGAATCTGGTGTATGACCTGCGTGCCAAGCTGGATGCGGCGGGATTTTACGACGACTTCGAGGTGGAGCGTGTGGTGACCGTGGAGTTGAATCCAAACGCCAGGCAAAGCGACCTGACCGACGCGCTGGAGCCGGTGGTGGATCGACTGCTGAAACGCTACAAGGCGGCGCAGGAGCGGTTGACCGCCGCCAAGGCGAAAAAAGATGACAAGGCGGCGGATGATGCGAAAAACGAATTGAATGCGTTGGTGCTGTTTAAAGGTGATATGGGCGCCTTCCAGCGCATGTATACCTTCCTGTCGCAGATTTTTGACTATGGCAACACCGCCATCGAAAAGCGCTATATCTTCTATAGGCGCCTAATGCCGCTGCTGGAGTTTGGCCGTGAGCGCGAGGGTGTTGATCTTTCCAAGGTGATCCTGACGCATCACACCCTGAAGAATCAGGGCAAACGGCCACTGCCTCTGGTCGATGGCGAATATCCGAAGCTCGAACCCTTCACGGCGGCGGGCAGTGGCATGGTGCGGGAAAAGGAGCGGGCGTATCTGGCTGAAATAATCGCCAAGGTAAACGACCTCTTCGAAGGCGAACTGACTGACGACGACCGCTTGGTGTATGTGAACAACGTGCTGAAGGGCAAACTGCTGGAGTCGGATATCCTGGTGCAGCAGGCGGTGAGCAACACCAAGGAACAGTTTGCCAATTCGCCCGACCTCTCCAGCGAGATCATGAACGCCATCATGGATGCCCTTTCCGCGCATAGCACTATGAGCAAACAGGCGCTGGAATCGGAACGGGTGCGCAGTGGCCTGCGGGATGTGCTGCTGGGGCCGGCACGACTTTATGAGGCGCTACGGGAACGATCAGAAACGAGGCCGTGACTTTAACTTGACGCTTCTTCCCGCCAGCCTCTACAATTCACCCTTCGTTTCAGGTGGCCCGAAGGCATTCGCCCAAGGGCTTAAACGGGAAGCCGGTGCGTTCTGCCTTTCAAGGTGTGAGAGCAAAGCCGGCGCTGCCCCCCGCAACGGTATACGAGTCAAAGCGTAGCAACACGCCACTGTGCATTGCATGGGAAGGCGCTGCTCTTGGGAATTTTCCCGCTCGTAAGCCCGGAGACCGGCCTGCTGCGTTGTGATGGCATTGCGGAGGGCGATGTCCGGGCATTCAGGTGTTACCGCCTGTTTTTCCTGACTATTTTCCTCTTGCGTGCCTTAAGCTCTAACCCGCCGTCGCGCGCTTGTGCGAGAGAGGAATACACCCAATGAAGCTGCGTTTTATACCGGCAGCCATGCTGTTGTTCGGCCCTTATCCTGTTTATGCCACGGGCAACGCCGCACCACTTGATACCGTTATTGTTACCGCTACCCGCACTGCGCAGACGGTGGATGAAACCCTTGCGTCGGTGACTGTCATCACCCGCCAGGATATTGAGCGCCAGCAGGCGCAGTCTGTGCAGGATGTGTTGCGCGGCACGCCTGGGCTTTCTATTTCGAATACTGGCGGATTAGGCAAACAGACTTCGTTTTTCCTGCGGGGCGCCAGTTCCAGTCAAGTACTTGTAATGATCGATGGTGTCAAGGTCGGTTCAGCGACCTCAGGCATGGCGGCGTTTCAGGATTACCCGATTGACCAGATTGAGCGCATCGAGATCGTGCGTGGGCCGCGTTCAAGTTTGTACGGTTCAGAAGCTATCGGTGGTGTAATCCAGATTTTTACGCGCAAGGGCGGCGGGGCGTTGACACCGTCCTTTAGCGTGGGCGGGGGTTCCTACAACACGTTCAAGACGTCCGCCAGTATTTCGGGCGGCGGTGAGCGCGGCTGGTTTAATGCGGGCGTGAGTGGCATGAATAGCAGCGGTTTCAACGCCTGTAACGGTAAGCCATTTCCCGGCGGTGCGGGTTGTTTTACCGTCGAGCCGGATAAGGACGGTTACAACAACAAGTCGGGGACATTGCGCGGGGGCTATCGTTTTGGCAGTCTCGGGGAGGTGGACCTGCATTGGCTGGGTACTGAAGGCCGGGTACACTACGACGGCAGTTTCCAGAACGAATCAAAATCGACCCAGCAGGTGTATGGAGGCCGGTTGCTCCTGAAGCCTGTGGGCGGCCTGAATGTGTCTCTGGCCGCTGGGCGTAGCCAGGATAATTCTGACAACTTCAAGGATGGCATCTTTAGCAGCCGTTTCAATTCCCAACGTGACACCGTGTCACTGCAAGGCGATTTGTCCATCGCGGCGCAGCAATTGCTGACAGCGGGTTTTGACTACCAAAACGACCATGTTGACAGCACGGCTGTTTACAACGTCACTTCACGCGACAACAAAGGGTTGTTTACTCAATACCAGGGAGCGTTCGGCGCGCACGATGTACAGGCCAGCGTACGTCATGATAAAAACCAGCAATTTGGCGAAAAAAATACGGGTGGCCTGGCCTGGGGTTACGCGATAGACAAGCAACTGCGTGTAACCGCCAATTACGGTACGGCGTTCAAGGCGCCCACCTTTAACGATCTCTATTATCCTGGTTATGGCAATCCCAATTTGAAGTCGGAGCAGTCCCGTAGCATTGAACTTGGCCTGCGGGGCACGCCGACGTGGGGCAGTTGGTCGACCCATGTTTTTCAGACGGCGGTTAATTATCTGATTGGCTTTGACCCAACAACATTCTCCCCCGTTAATATTGATTCGGCCCGCCTGCGCGGAGTGGAAGGTGCTGTTGCTACACAGTTTGCCGGATGGAACATGAACGCCAGCCTCACGTTGCTGGACCCCGAGAATCGTGCATCTGGCGCTAACAATGGCAAGCTACTACCGCGCCGCGCAGAACAAACACTGCGGGTAAATATGGACCGCAGTTTCGGCAATTACCGTGCCGGCGCAACACTTTTCGCCGAAAACAAGCGCTTCGATGACCTCGCCAATACGCGCACTATGGGCGGTTACGCTACGCTTGATCTGCGTGTCGAGCGCGCATTTGCCAAAAACTGGCTGGTTCAGGCGCGCGTCGCCAACCTGTTTGACAAGCGCTATGAAACGGCATCGTATTACAATCAGGCGGGACGCAATTTCTTTATCACGCTCCGTTACCAGCCCGGCAAGTCACCCACATAATTCCATTTCCAGATCCATAATGGAATTGTAGGACGCACCCTACATAGTTATTTAAGAGGTAAGACACATGTTAACGCTTACTCTACGCCACCAGATTATGATTGGCGCTGCGGTGATGATTCACGCCGCACTGACCGCGTTGAGCAAGCACAGTGTGGCGAGCGCCATCTCAAGATGAACGACGTGGCCGATATGCCGGGCGCGCCGGACACCTCAAGAGAGGAGCGCCACCGGCTGCGTATGCAGCGCAAAAAGGCCGTGGTGGACGCTCATATCGCGTCGGCTACGGAAGAGCGCGGCGTGCTCATCGTCAATACCGGTAACGGCAAAGGCAAGAGCACGGCGGCCTTTGGCATGGTGGCGCGAGCGCTCGGCCACGGTATGCGGGTGGGTGTGGTACAGTTCATCAAAGGCAGTTTTTCTACTGGCGAAGAGGCGTTCTTCCGGCGTTTTCCGGAAATCAGCTACCATGTGATGGGTGAAGGTTTTACCTGGGAGACGCAAGATCGCGGTCGTGACATTCAGACGGCGCAAGCGGCTTGGGCGGTGGCGGCAACGCTGCTGCGTGATGCCAACACGGCGCTGGTGGTGCTCGACGAACTCAATATCGCGCTCAAATACGGCTACCTGTCGCTGGATGAGGTGCTCGATACAGTGGCTGCGCGCCCCGTTCATCAGCATGTGGTGATCACTGGCCGCGCCGCACCCCCCGCGCTCATTGAGGCTGCGGACACCGTTACCGAAATGAGCCTCATCAAGCACGCCTTCCAGGCGGGTATACGCGCACAAAACGGTGTTGAATTGTGAGCGCCCCCCGCCACTGCCCGGCGCTGCTCATCACCGCCCCCGCATCAGGCCAGGGCAAGACCACCACCACGGCCGCATTGGCGCGTTATCACCGCAACCAGGGGCGGCGTGTGCGTGTGTTCAAGACGGGGCCGGATTTTCTTGACCCCATGATTCTTGAACGCGCATCGGGAAACCCGGTGTATCAGCTTGATCTGTGGATGGTCGGCGAGGCGCATTGCCGGCAATTATTGTGGGAGGCTGCGGCCGACGCGGACCTGATTCTGGTTGAGGGCGTGATGGGTCTTTTTGATGGTCAATCTTCAAGCGCGGACCTCGCCGTCAAATTCGGCCTGCCGGTGCTCGCCGTGATCGACGCCGGCGCCATGGCCCAAACCTTCGGTGCTGTCGCGTATGGGCTGGCACATTACCGGGAGGATCTTGTTTGTGCGGGTGTGGCGGCCAATAAGGTCGCAGGGGAGAGCCACTCCGCCATGCTGGCGGAAAGCCTCCCAGAGGGCTTGCGCTTGTGGGCGAGCCTGCCGCGAGATGCCGGTATCGCGCTGCCTGACCGGCATCTTGGGTTGGTTCAAGCAGCCGAAATCACTGACATCGAAAAACATCTCGATCACTTGGCGGATGTCTGGATGAAGCACGGTTTTACCGATTTTCCCGATACCATTTCATTTGATCCTGTGAACACCACACCGCTGTCGCCACTGCTCGAAGGTGTGCGCATCGCGGTGGCGCGTGACGCGGCGTTTTCATTTCTTTATCAGGCCAATCTCGACCTGCTCACCGCGCTGGGGGCGGAGCTGGTCTTTTTCTCACCCCTGCGTGACGCCGCACTTCCTCAAGCGGGCAGCCTGTATCTGCCCGGCGGCTACCCGGAATTGCACAGTGCACAACTCGCCGCCAACCACAGTATGATCGAATCCGTGCGCGCTCACCACGCGGCGGGCAAGCCCATCGTCGCCGAGTGTGGCGGCATGTTGTATCTGCTGGAGTCGCTTACCGATCTTCACGGCCATAAAGCGGAGATGGTTGGGTTGCTTTCAGGCAGCGCAAAAATGCAGGAGAAGCTTGCCAACCTCGGACTGCACAGCGTAGCGTTGCCTGAAGGGTCGATGCGCGGCCACACGTTTCACTACTCGCAGATGGAGAGTCCGCTGGCACCTGTCGCCGTCAGCGAAGGCGTGCGCGCGGGACGACGCGGCGAGGCAGTCTATCGTGCCGGTCGAATCAACGCCTCCTATCTGCACCTCTATTTTCCATCGAACCCGAGAGCGACGGCACGCCTCTTCGTACCGTCGCCCTTATTAACATCACTAACCTGAAAAGGAGAAAACCATGCACATTGAACATAGTTTAGAGATCCCTGCCGCAACGCCAGGTGCAGCCCGTCGCCGCTTGCCGGCAGTGCTGGCGGCGCTCTTTGGTTTGGCGCTCGTCTTTGTTGCAGGGTTTGCTGAAAACCAGATGGCACACAGTGCGGCGCACGATACGCGCCATGCAACGGGATTCCCATGTCATTAAGTCGTGCAACGACGATGAGTCGGGGCGCGTTTAAAAACAGAATTACCGTAGCCGCGCTGCTGGGGCTGCTGGTGGGCCTGTTATTAACGCTGGCGCAGCAACTTCAGGTGATGCCACTGCTGCTGGAGGCGGAGCAATATGAGCAGGCGACCAGGCATCAGCTCAGTGCAGAGCACGACCATGCTGCGGCTGACCACGGGCATGAACATGGCGGCTGGCAGCCCGCAGAGGGGTGGGAGCGCACACTCTTCACGGCAGGGGCCAATATTGTGGTGGCGTTTGGTTTTACCCTCTTGCTGGGGGCGCTGGTAACGCTGCGCAATGCAAAGCTGACCTGGCGTTCAGGTCTGCTGTGGGGGCTGGGTGGTTACGCAGTATTTTTTGTTGCGCCATCACTCGGTCTGCCGCCTGAACTGCCCGGTACCGAGTCGGCGGCGTTAATGGCGCGGCAGCTCTGGTGGGGAGGGACGGTGGTCGCCACGGCGAGTGCTCTCTGGCTGATCGTTTTTTCGCGCCGCGCTGCCTTTAAAATCCTGGGTGTGGTGGTGCTCATTGCGCCCCATCTTATCGGTGCGCCACAGCCCGGCATCCATGTCAGCACGGCCCCGGCGGAGTTGGCGCACGCTTTTGTCGTGGCCACGGCGATCTCCAACGCTCTCTTTTGGCTGAATTTGGGTGCTCTTTATGGTTTTTTTCAGAAGTGGGTGGATTAAAGATGGGCAAGGTGTGGTTTGTCGGCGCCGGTCCGGGTGATCCCGATCTGATCACGGTCAAGGGGCGTGATCTGATCGCCTCGGCCTCCGCCATCCTCTACGCCGGTTCGCTGGTCTCAGAGGCGGCGATGCGCTGGGCGCCCGCAGGGTGCGAGATTGCCGATTCGAAAGATATGGCGCTGGAGGAGATCACCGCCTGGCTCATCGCCAAGGCGCAAGCGCATGAGACAGTCATACGTCTGCAAACAGGCGATCCCGGCCTTTATGGCGCCTTGATCGAGATGGTGCAGCCGCTGGATGCGGCGGGCATCGAGGTCGGCGTGGTGCCCGGCGTCTCATCCGCCATGGCCTCGGCGGCCACGGCGGTTGAGAGTCTGACGCTACCCGAGGTAACACAGACCGTGATCCTCACCCGTGTCGAGGGGCGCACCCCGATGCCGGAGGGGGAGTCGCTACAAGCGCTGGCGCAACACCACTCCACACTCTGCATCTTTCTCTCCATCACCCTGCTGAAAAAAGTTCAGAGCGAACTGCTGGCGGCAGGCTGGAGTGAAGATGCACCTGTGCTGGTGGTACAGAAGGCGAGCTGGCCCGATGAGGAGAAGATCGTTCGCGGCACACTGAGCGATATCCGCGACAGGTGTATCGCCGAGAAGATCACCAGTCAGGCGATGATCATCGTCAGCCCGGCGCTGGGGGCGCGCCACTGGCCGGATCTGAAGAAGTCAAAACTCTACGACAAAACATTTACCCATCGCTTTCGTAAAGCGGAAAACCCTGTAATTAACGAGCCAGGTAACGAGTAATGAAGAGCACCATCCTGTTAGTGGGCCACGGCTCACGCCACACACCCGGCAATGTCGAGATTGATGAGTTCGCGGCGCAGTGGGCCAAGAAAAATCCGCAGTGGCGCATCGAAACCTGCTTCATCGAGTTTGCCGATGTGCTGCTCGATCAGGGGCTCGACACCGCGGCCAACGATTCGGAACAGGTCATCATCATCCCGCTGATCCTGAATGCGGCGGGCCACGTCAAGATGGAGATTCCGCACCACATCGACAAGGCGCGCCAACGTCATCCCGAAATTGAATTCATCTACGCCCGCCACATCGGCGCGACCGATCAGATACTCACCATCCTCAAGCGCAACCTGCGCAAGGTGATGGCCAAAATGGATATGCCCGATCCCAAAACCACCGGCGTCATCCTGCTGGGACGCGGCTCCTCCGACCGCATCGCCAATGGCGAAGTGGCCAAGATGGCGCGCTGGCTCTTCGAAGAGAGCGACCACGAACTGGTCGATATCGCCTTTACCGGCATCACCCACCCACGCCTTGAGAGCGTGGTGCAACGTCATGCCAAACTGGGCATGACCCAGATCGTTGTGCTCCCCTACTACCTCTTCACCGGCACCCTGATCGAGCGCATCAAACGGCAAGTGGCGCGCTTGCAAGAGCAGTATCCACAACTGGCCATCGCACATGGCGACTATTTTGGTTTTGAAAAAGAGATCTACGAGACGCTCAACAGCCGTGTGCGTGAAGCGCGTGGCGAAACGACCCACCGTGAAAAGACCATGATGGAGTGTGATGGCTGCCAATATCGCGCCCTGGCTGAAGAGAGCGACCATGGTCATCATCGCCATGATCATGGCGAGCACCATCATGATGAGCATGAGCATGAGCACTGCCGCCACGATCATGATCACAAGATGTAGAGTGGACACGCTGTTTGTGCCCACCAGCTGTGCCGTTAGGCACTCCTTTAAAAAAACAGGTTGTGTGCTGCGCACGCTTGGTGGGCACAAACAGCGTGCCCACCCTCGGCAACTGCTCCTGCGTTGCTCTACCTCGTGCATCCATGCACTCGTACATTTGATGGCGCAGCGTTGACGTTAATAGCATTGACCATAAGATTGAGATAAGAGACAAATGGGCAATATCAACACGATTACCGAGCAGTTGACCCAGGCGGGGCAACAGATCGAACACGACTCCTTCGCCATTGTCGATCAGGAGGTCGGTGCCCACAGCTACAGCCTCGACCAGTGGCCCCTCGTGCGGCGCATGATTCACGCCACGGCGGACTTCGAGTTCAACGGCCTGACGCGGTTTCATCCAGAAGCCATTAAGGCTGGCGTCGCCGCCATCCTCAACGGCAAGCCGATCATCGCCGATGTCGAGATGATCTGCGTTGGCGTATCGCGGCCTCGTCTCGCCCATTTTGGTGTTGAGCTGCATCAATTCATCAGCGACCAGGATGTGATCGAAGAGGCGCGTGCCGTCAACAGCACCCGTGCCGTGCAGGCGATGCGCAAGGCGCAGCGGCAGGGGCTGCTCGACGGCGCCATCGTCGCCATCGGTAATGCGCCTACGGCGCTGCTCGAAGTTGTACGCCTCATCAATGAAGAGCAGACGCGTCCGGCGCTGATCATCGGCATGCCGGTGGGGTTTGTCTCTGCCGCTGAATCGAAGGAGATCGTCAGCGAACTGCAAGAGATCCCCTGGATCATCACCCATGGCCGCAAGGGTGGCTCGACGCTGGTGGTCGCCGCGATCCATGCACTGCTGGCGCTGGCTGAGGCGCAACAGTCCTCATCGTCGCCACAGGGATGATCCAGAGAGCCGCGCCGCCGTGATGGAGAAAAAACCCAAAGGGACACGCACCGGCTTTACCACCGGCGCCTGCGCAGCGGCGGCGGCCCGCGCGGCCACGCTCGGCCTGGTGCAGGGCCAGGTTCCCGAAAGTGTGGAGTGTCTGCTGCCCAACGGTCAGCAGGTCATTTTTTCAGTCACCGAAGGACGAGTCGATGGCCACTGTGCCCATGCAGTGATCATCAAGGATGCGGGCGATGACCCGGACTGTACTCACGGCGCCCATCTCACTGCTGATGTCTGCCTGCTCGCCGCTTCACCAGATGAAGTAGTGCTCAAGGGTGGCGCTGGTGTTGGCGCCATCACCATGCCCGGCCTCGGGCTCGATGTGGGCGGCCCGGCGATCAATCCAGTACCACGGCGCAACATCGAAGAGAATGTGCGAGCCGTTGCCGCTTCATTACTGGGGCAGCAGGGGCTGGAAGTAACCATCTCCGTCCCCGGTGGTGAGGCGATGGCCAAAAAGACATTGAACGCCCGGCTCGGCATCATCGGCGGCATCTCCATCCTCGGCACCACCGGTATCGTGCGCCCCTACTCCACCGCCGCTTTTCGCGCCAGTGTCATTCAGGGAATAGAGGTCGCCGCTGCACAGGGTCAAGACACCGTTGTGCTCACCACCGGTGGGCGCACCGAAAAATTTGTGATGAGGGAGTTGCCGCAACTGGCCACCGCCTGTTTTGTACAGATGGGCGACTTCCTCCGTTACGCACTGGATACCGTGGTCAAAGAGAAGATCCCCCACGTCATCATCGGCGGCATGGTCGGCAAGCTCACCAAGATGGCGCAGGGCGAGACCATTACCCACGCCGGACGCGCCGAAGTCGATACCGCCCTGCTGGCCGATATCGCTGCCGATCTGGGTGTGGATGAAGATACCTGCAACGACATCCGCAATAACGAAACGGCGCGTTATGCCAGTGAACGGCTGGAGGCGCTGGGCTTGAGCAGCGCCTTCCACTACGCATTGGCGCAGCGTGTTGTCGCCACCATTGCAGCGCGTTACCCGCGCCAGTTCAGTTTAAAAGTGCTGGTCTGCGATTTTGATGGCAACAAGATCGCCGAAGCTGAAGGAAATTTAGTATGAGCAAAGATGAATTTATGGCCTCTGGCGATCATCTCGCGCAGCCCTGCCGCATCATCGGCGTACTCGATGATGGCAGCGCCAGCCTCACGCCACGCGCGCTGGCATATATCGCAGAGGCCGATCTTGTCATCGGTGGTACACGCACCCTGCAACTCTTTGAGAACCATTTTGCTGCCCATGCCGAGCAGTGCGATCTGACCGGCCAGCTAACACAAGTGCCAGAGTGGATACGCGCTGCGCTGGCAGAGGATAAACGTGTGGTGGTGCTGGCGACAGGTGATCCGCTCTGCCACGGCATCGCCCCATTTCTGCAATCACGGCTCTGTATCGAAGCGTGTGAAGTGCTGCCCAATGTTTCGACGATACAGCTGGCCTGCGCCCGCCTCGGTATCCCCTGGCAGGAGATGAAGATCTGTTCGGTGCACAGCCGCGATGCGGGTGAGTGGCAACAAGGGGCTGGTCGCGAACATGGGCTCTACCCCGTGCTGCATGCCGTACAACAGCACGACCGGCTGGCGATCCTCACCAGCCCCGCCAATACACCTGACCGTATCGCCCGCATGTTGCTGGCCGAAGGTCTGGATGGTGATTTCCGCATGGCAGTGGCCGAACATCTGTTGCAGGCCGATGAGCGCATAGTCGCCGATTGCGCCATAGCCGATGCCGCTGTCATGCGTTTTGCAGAACCCAACGTCGTGGTGTTGTGGCGTGCTACAGTGGCAAAAAACGATGTGCTGTTTGGCCTGGCCGATGAGCGTTTCCGCCAGCGCTACCCCGACAAGGGGCTGATCACCAAACGTGAAGTGCGCGCCGTATCACTGGCGCGCATGCAGCTACACGCTGACAGCATCGTCTGGGATATTGGCGCCGGTTCTGGCTCTGTGGGACTGGAGACGGCCAGGTTGTGTGCCGATGGTTATGTCTACGCCATCGAAAAAAACAGCGACGACTTTGCCATCGCCACCGAGAACTGCCGCAACCTCGGCATACACAACTACTCACTCACCCATGGCAAGGCACCGCAGGGGATGGAGCGGTGGCCCGATCCCGATGCTGTTTTCATCGGTGGTTCCGGTGGTGAATTGCAGCAGCTGATAGAGCTCTGCCTCTCGCGCCTCAAACCCAACGGCTGGCTGGTGATGAACTTCGTCACCTTCGAGAATGTCGCCATCGCCATGGTCACACTGAAAGCGCTGGATGCAGAGTGGGATATCACCCAACTCCAGGCATCACGCAGCCGCCCCATACTCGACATGCACCGTCTGGCTGCAGAGAACCCGGTCTGGATTCTCTGCGCCACACGCGGCGACGTCACTGCAAGAGATCAAGACAATGGTTAACAAAGGGACGCTCTATGGCCTCTCGCTCGGCCCCGGTGATCCGGGACTCATCACCCGCCGCGCCTGGGAGCTGCTGCACGGCGATGCACTCTGGAGCTATCCCGTGCGCAAAAAAAGGGGCGAGAGCTACGCCCTTGCCATTGCCCAGCGTGCAGAGCTGACTATACCTGAATCAGCCACGCCGCTGCACTTCCCGATGACACACGATGCCGGGATCCTCGCCAAATACTGGCTTGCGGCGGCACAAACGGTATTGGATGTTCTGGAGAGCGGGCGTGATGTCGCCTTTCTGGTGGAGGGTGATGCCTCGACCTACTCCACCTTTGGCCATCTGGCGCGTACTGTTGCCGCGCTGGATGCAAGTGTGCGCATTGAAACCATTCCCGGCGTCGCCGCCTATCACGCTGCGGCAGCCCACCTTGGCATGCCACTGGCCGATACCGATGACGCCGTCGCCATTATTCCCGCCGCCTACGGCATCGACACCATAGAAACACTGCTGAACGAGTTCGACACGCTGGTGCTGCTCAAGGTCAAACCGCTGCTTGATGATGTGATTGCACTACTGGAGCGCAAAGGCCTGTTGGAACATGCCCGTTTCATTGAAAAGGTCGGCGCGCCCGAAGAGCGCACCGTTACCGATGTGGCCACACTGCGCAATACCAAGGTGAACTACCTCTCGCTGATGCTGGTGCGCAATCCCAATCGTCCACGTGGCGAACTAATACGCGGCTGCCGCAAAAAAACGCAGCATGAATCCGACGAGATAGAGGTGTGACCACAATCATTAAATTGTGCAATGCCCTATCCGATGTAGTGTGGGCACAGCCCACCAGTCGTGCCGCGAGGCACTCATTTAAAAAACAGGTTGTGTGCTGCGCAGCACGCTTGGTGGGCTGTGCCCACCCTACATTTTATAGGTCAGCGGTTTAACTCAAGGGAATAGGAAATATGATAATTCAACAACCCCGTGTCGCGCTGATAGCCATCACCAAACATGGTGCGGCGCAGGTAGCAGGGATCGCCGCACAACTGCCGGAGGCCGATATTGTGGTCTCGGAAAAATTCGCTGAGACCATGCGTGACCTGCCCAACAAGGTGGAGCCTTATAGCGGCGCACTGAGCGCACAGATCGCCCCGCTCTTTGGCCGTTACGATCAGATCGTCTTTTTTGTTTCGCTCGGTGCAGTGGTGCGCCTAATCGCACAGCATCTCAAATCGAAGGATGAAGATCCCGGTGTGCTGGTAGTGGACGACGCGGCACAGTTTGTCATCCCGGTACTCTCCGGTCACGTCGGCGGCGCCAACGCCTATGCCGAACAGCTGGCTGCGCTGATCGGCGCCACAGCGGTAGTCACAACCGCCTCCGATGTCGGCAAGACCATCCCTGTCGATATTCTGGGGCGTGAATTGGGCTGGAAGGTGGAAGCGCCAAAGATCAATATCACCCGTGTTTCGGCCCATGTAGTGAATGAGGAGTCCATCGCTGTGGTGCAGGAGAGCGGCGCCAGAAACTGGTGGACACGCCCAACGCCGCTGCCAAAAAACATTCACCTCTTCGATAGCTTCGACGCCGTTGATCTGGATAAACACAAGGCGGTGCTCTGGATCACCGAACGTGACATCCCTGAAACACTCTGGCAACAGCTGGATGAGCGGCTGGTAGTCTATCGGCCGCCACAGGGTCAGGCCTGATGAAGATTGTTCTCGGTATGGGGTGTGATCGTGGCGCCTCGCTCCAGACACTGGAGACCGCCATTGATCAGGCGCTGGCCATCATCGGCGAGTCACGCCGTGCAGTAACAGCGCTAGCGACCATCGACAAAAAAAATGATGAAGCTGCGCTGCTGGCGCTCTCTGCACAATATGGCTGGCCCATGCACTTCTACTCTGCCATGCAACTGGCGAAGGTGGAGGTGCCAAACCCATCGGAAGTGGTGCGCAGACATATGGGCACCCCCGCAGTTGCCGAAGCGGCTGCAATGCTAACGGCCAACTGTGGCATCGAACATCTGATTCTGGAAAAACATAAATACCGTGGTGATGACGGCAAAAACGCCACGGTCTCCATCGTGAGGTTAGACAATGAGTAAGGGTAAGATTTTATTGGTCGGCTTCGGCCCCGGCGCCGAGCAGCACATGAGCTACCGCGCCCGCGAGGCGATTGCCGAGGCCGATGTGGTAATCGGCTACTCCACCTATATCAAACTGGTTGAAGATCTTCTGGGTGGCAAAGAGGTGATCCGTAAAGGGATGACCGAAGAGATCGACCGCTGTATCGAAGCCTATGATCAGGCCAAGCTCGGCAAGGTCGTTGCGTTGATCTCCTCCGGTGATATCGGCGTCTACGGCATGGCCGGCCCCACCTACGAAGTGCTGTTGCAGTCAGGCTGGAGTCCCGCCAGCGACATCACCGTTGAAGTGATTCCCGGCAGCACTGCGCTCTCTGCCTGCGCCTCGCTGGTGGGTGCGCCGCTGACACACGACTTCTGCTCGATATCGCTCTCCGACCTGCTCACCCCGTGGCCCACCATCGCCAGGCGTATTGATGCCGCAGGCCGTAGCGATTTTGTCATCGCACTCTACAACCCCAAGAGTGGCCGCCGCACCCAGCAGATCGTCGAGGCGCAGCGCATCCTGTTGCAATATCGCAAGGCGGATACGCCTGTGGCCATCGTCAAGTCGGCCTACCGTGAGATGCAGGAGATCCAGTTAGTCACGCTGGACAAAATGGCCGACTGCAAGATCGGCATGCTCACCACGGTGCTGATCGGCAACAGCAGCACCTACGTGCAGGAGGGGTTGATGATCACCCCGCGTGGTTATGCCAACAAATACAACGCCATCACTGGCGATGTGAAGGATGGCGAAAGAGCAGGACGCTCCCTGACCATGGGGCTGGAGGGGTGGAAGGCGTGTGTGCGCAAGTATATGCGCGACAGCGATGCCCACTCACTGCGTGATGTCGCCCGCCACTTCGATGTGCCCATGGGTGAGATCCTCTCCGCCATCGGCGCGGCGAGTAACGATGATGGCGCCAGTGAATATAGCAGCGCCAGAGTGAATCATGAAAATCTCGCCGCACTTCTCGATGCTACTCGCCAGTGGGGCCGGTTACGCGCAGTGGTACGCAGCAGCGCCGGTGCCGTCAGCGAACTAATGATCAATGGCGATGAGTTCCAGCGACGCGGTGACTGGCTGGCGATTGAAAACGATCACTTCCATCTGCATATCGAGTGGTCGCGTGTTGCAGCGGCGTGGTTCGTGCGCCGTGGTGAGACGCTGCGTGGCGTTCACTTTGTTGATGCGGCGTGTGAGACGGTTTTCAACCTATCCCTGCTGCGTAAGGATGGCGCGTTCGACAAAATCGCCGAGCAGCAATTCGAACAGAGCTGGCGTGAATTATCAATGTAGGGTGAGCACAAACAGCGTGTCCACCCTACATTTTATAAAGCGGCTACCACCACCGTTCACACGATTTTACCCGGAGTTCTAAATGAGCGATAACAAAACAGTCCCTTTGGAAAAACCAAAAATGGGCGACTACAAGCGCCATCTGCTGGTCTGCGTCGGGCCGCGTTGCACGCAAGAAGGAGAAGCACAGGAGCTGTTCGACAAGCTGGGTGAGAAGTTCAAGGCCGCAGGTATCGACAGCGGCGATCTGCGCGTCAAACGGACCCGCACCCACTGTTTTGCCACCTGCAAATCTGGCCCCATCATGTGTGTGCAACCCGACGGGGTCTGGTACTACAACGCCACGGAGGCGAATCTCGACCGCATCATCAAGGAGCATCTCGTTGAAGGCAACCCGGTCGAAGAGCTGATCTACCATCGTGGTCCCGAGCATGCCGAAGCTTAACCAGCGTCACTGGCTGCCGCTGTTTGTCGACTTTGAGGGTAAGCCCTGCCTCATCGTTGGCGGCGGTGTCATCGCTGCACGCAAGGCGCAGCGCCTCCTCCTGGCGGGGGCGCGGCTGACTGTCGTTGCCCCGGAGTTGGGGGCAACGATGGCGGCGCTCGTCGCCGATAGCAAGATCATCCACCACTGCCGCAGATATCAGGGCAGTGATCTCGAAGGCCATATGCTCATCGTCGCCGCCACTGACGATGAGTCACTCAATGCCGCCATTGCCGCAGCCGCCCATGCACGCGATATTCCTGTCAACGTCGCGGCTCCCGGTCATTTAAGCACGGCTACCCTGCCCAAAGTGATTGACCGCGCGCCCGTGCAGATCGCCATCTCCAGTGGCGGCGCATCACCGGCGCTGATGCGACAACTCAATCGTCATGTCGCAGCGCTGATTCCACAAGCCTACGGTGATCTGGCAGCACTGCTGGCCGAGTTCAGAGATGAAATCATTGCACGATTTGACGATGCCGAAGAGCGCCGTCACTTTCATGATTCGATTATCGCAGGCCCCATTGCCGAGCAGATATTCACCGGCCAACAGGCACTCGCGCGCCAAACGTTACAGGAGGCCATCAGACAAGGCATGTCGCCGGCATCGGGCGAAGTCTATATTGTTGGCGCCGGACCTGGTGACCCAGAGCTGTTAACGCTGCGCGCCCTGCGTCTGATGCAGAAGGCCGATGTGGTGGTCTACGACCGTTTGATCGGACCAAAGGTGCTCGAACTGTTGCGCTCAGATGCCGAGCGCTATTACGTCGGCAAGGCCCGCGACAACCACGCCCGCACCCAGGATGAGATCAACCAGCTGCTGGTGGTACATGCACGTGCAGGCAAGCGCGTGCTACGCCTGAAGGGCGGCGACCCGTTCATGTTTGGTCGCGGTGGTGAAGAGGTCGGAACATTGATGGCGGCGAAGATCCCCTTTCACGTCGTGCCCGGCATCACTGCCGCCACCGGCTGCGCCGCCTATGCCGGAATTCCGCTCACACATCGCGAGATGGCGCACGCCTGCATCTTTCTGACAGGCCATTTCTCTGATGGCGAAACTCATGTTGACTGGCGCTCACTGGCGCAGCCCCACCAGACTCTTGTCTTCTACATGGGTGTCTACAATCTGAAAAAGATTTGCGATCGTCTGCTGGAATATGGCATCGCCCCAACAACGCCTGCCGCTGTTGTGCAGAACGGCACTCTGCCAAATCAACACGTCATTACCGCCACCGTCGGCACACTCAGCAGTCAGCCGGCTATTGATCACTCAATACCGGGGCTGGTGATCGTTAGCGAGACAGTAAAACTGAGCCCCCATTATCTGCCGCCAACCGAGCGCAGTGAACCTGCCACCGCTACAGCGCCACACTTCACTGCTGCCGACAGAGAGAGCCTCTACCGCATCATCAGCGCCCGTCGTGACATGCGTCACTTCACGCCCAACACAAAGGTCGATGATGAGGTCTTCGCCCGCATACTGCGCGCCGCGCATCAATCCCCCTCTGTTGGTCTGATGCAACCCTGGCGCTTCATGCGCATTCGCGATGAAAGCCTGCGCGCGCGTATCGCTGAACGGGTATCTTCCGAACGAGACGCGACGGCCGGCGCCCTGGGCGAACACGGATCGGAGTTCCTGAGGCTCAAGGTGGAAGGCATACGTGAGTGCGCTGAACTATTGGTGGCCGCACTTGCCCCCGACGACGGTACCGTGTTCGGCCGCCGCACCATGCCGGAAGAGATGGCGCTGTGTTCTGTGGCCTGCGCCATCCAAAACCTGTGGCTCGCCGCCCGTGCCGAGAACCTGGGCATGGGTTGGGTCTCGATGTTCGACCCTGCGGCACTGGCCCAGCTACTGAAGATGCCGCCGGGCAGCAAGCCCGTGGCGATTCTCTGTCTGGGACCGGTGGATACGTTTTATCCGGCACCGATGTTGGAACAGGAAGGTTGGCGGCAAGGGCGGCCCTTGCACGAGCTGGTGTTTCGTGACAACTGGGGTAATACGCTCACCGGGCAGAGATCGGAAGAGCAGCCATGACGACGGCGCTGATCGTGTTCGCGGCACTCGTTCTCGATGCCTGTCTCGGTGAGCCGCGCCGTTTTCATCCGCTGGTCGGCTTCGGGCGCCTTGCGCAAGTGTTCGAGCGACGCATCTATATTGACTCGCGCGCACGCGGTGTAGCAGCGGTACTGCTGCTGCTCGCGCCGTTTACCCTGTTCGCCATGCTGACGCAATGGTTGCACTGGGGTGCCGTGCTCGATGCGCTGCTGCTCTATCTCGCCATCGGTTGGAACAGCCTCGGTGAACATGCCGGGCGTGTGCGCAATGCCTTGGCAGCGGATGATCTGCCCGCGGCGCGGCAACGGGTCGGCTTCATGGTCAGCCGCGATACGACTGTACTCGACCATGAGGGTGCGGCCAAAGCGACGGTCGAATCCGTGCTGGAAAACGGCAACGATGCCATCTTCGGCGCTATCTTCTGGTTCGTGGTGGCGGGCGCACCGGGTGTGGTGCTTTATCGCCTTGCCAACACGCTGGACGCCATGTGGGGCTATCGCAATGAACGCTACCTGCGCTTTGGCTGGGCTGCGGCGCGGCTGGATGATGTGTTGAACTTCGTGCCGGCGCGGCTGACGGCGCTGGGCTATGCCGTGGTCGGCCATTTTACGCGCGCGCTGCGGTGCTGGCGTACCCAGGGCACCACCTGGAAGAGTCCGAACGCCGGGCCGGTGATGGCAGCGGGTGCCGGCAGTCTCGGCGTGTTGATCGGCGGGCCAGCGATTTATCACGGTGTGACGCAGACGCGTTCACCGCTCGGTGAAGGACGGGCACCTGATGCCCGCGACATTGACCGCGCGCTGCGCCTGATAAATCGCTCACTGGTGATCTGGTTGCTGGTTTTGTTTGTGGGAGGATGGTTGGTCGACTATGTCACGTCACGCTGAACAGCAGGGCCTATTGCACCACGGCGGCCGCTTGCGCCTGGCAGCTACGCGCTACGATATTCCTCTCGCAGAGTGGCTTGATCTCTCCACCGGCATCAATCCCAACGGCTGGCCCGTGACGATGGCCCCGGCCTCGGTCTGGTCACGCCTTCCCGAAGACGATGACGGGCTCGAACAGGCTGCGCGAGCGTATTACGGCGCCGAACATCTCTTGCCGGTCGCCGGTTCACAGGCGGCGATCCAGGCGCTGCCACAACTGCGCGCGCACTCTCGTGTCAGCGTGCTTGACCCAGGCTACGCCGAGCATGCGGCAGCCTGGCGGCGCGCTGGCCATACGGTAATACCCGTCACCGCTGAACAAGTGAATGATGCCGTGCCGTCATCGGATGCGCTGGTGCTCATTCATCCCAACAATCCCACCGGCGCGCGCTTCGCGGTGGATCAATTGCTCGACTGGCACGCGCAGCTCGCCGCCCGTGGCGGCTGGCTGGTGGTAGATGAGGCGTTCATGGATATCACGCCTGAGCACAGCCTTTGCAATCACAGCGCGCGGCCCGGCCTGATCGTGTTGCGTTCGCTGGGCAAATTTTTCGGCCTGGCGGGCGCGCGTGTGGGTTTTGTGTGCGCGCAACCTGAATTGCTGGCGCGACTCCACACCCTCCTTGGTCCCTGGACTGTCACCGCGCCTGCGCGTTGGGTGGCTACGGCGGCGCTTGGAGATCGCGCGTGGCAGAGCAGGGCGCGCCAACGACTTCTCGACGACAGCGCACGCCTACGCGCGTTACTTACGCAACACGGGCTCGCGCCCGACGGCGGCTGTGCCCTGTTCCAGTGGCTGCACACGCCGCAGGCGGCCTATCTGCATGACAGTCTCGCGCGCGCGGGCATCCTGACGCGTCTGTTTACCGAGCCATGCAGTCTGCGCTTCGGTCTGCCGGGATGCGAGTCTGACTGGCAGCGACTGAACACTGCGCTGGTCCACATGACTGCGATGAATCTTACCCAGGCCAGCACATGACCACCCGCACCTTGATGATCCAGGGCACCACCTCCGATGCCGGCAAGAGCACGCTGGTCACGGCCCTGTGCCGCTGGCTGGCGCGGAAGGGTGTGCGCGTGGCGCCGTTCAAGCCGCAGAACATGGCGCTGAACAGTGCCGTAACCGCAGACGGCGGCGAAATCGGCCGCGCTCAGGCGGTGCAGGCACAGGCGTGTGGCTTACCACCCCACACCGACTTCAACCCGGTGCTGCTCAAGCCCAACAGTGATGTGGGCGCGCAAGTCATCATTCACGGGCGTGCCATTGGCAATATGGATGCCCGCGCCTACCACGACTACAAGCGCGTGGCGCGCGACGCCGTGCTGACATCCCATGCACGGTTGCTGGCCGAATACGAGGCAATTGTGGTGGAGGGCGCGGGCAGCCCGGCGGAGATCAATCTGCGCGCGGGCGACATCGCCAATATGGGCTTTGCCGAAGCGGTGGACTGCCCCGTCATCCTGATTGCCGACATCGACCGTGGCGGTGTCTTCGCCCACCTCGTCGGTACGCTGGCGCTGCTTTCCGAAAGCGAGCAGGCACGCGTGGCCGGTTTTGTCATCAACCGCTTCCGTGGTGATCTGACCTTGCTCCAGCCGGGGCTGGACTGGCTGGAAGATAAAACGAAAAAACCGGTGCTTGGTGTATTGCCTTATCTGCATGGGCTGCATCTTGAGGCGGAGGATGCGCTGCCGCGTGATGTGACTTTGCCTGATGTGCAGACTGAACATTTGCGCGTCGTCGCTCCCGCCATCCATAGCTCCCGCGACATTAGTGCATCCCTGCGCGTCTGTGTCCCAGCACTTCCCCGCATCAGCAACCACACTGACTTCGATCCGCTGCGTCTGCATCCCCAAATCGCGTTTCGCTATGTAGGGCCGGACGAAACGCCCCCGCCCGCCGATCTCATCATCCTGCCCGGCAGCAAGAGCGTGCGTGCCGACTTGGCCTGGTTGCGCGAACACGGCTGGGAACAGGCCATCCAGCGCCATCTGCGTTACGGCGGCAAGCTGATCGGCATTTGCGGTGGTTTTCAAATGCTCGGGCATGAGATTCACGACCCCCACGGCCTTGAAGGCGAGCCGGGCGCAAGCCGGGGGTTAGGATTGCTCGATATACGCACGACGCTGGAGCCAGAAAAACAGTTGCGCACGGTGCGTGGCACACTCCTACCCTCCGGGGCAGAGGTCGCGGGATACGAAATCCACGCGGGCGTCACTACCGGGCCTGCACTCGAAAATCCTGTTGTGCTGTTCGACGCCGGCGGTACCGATGGCGCCGTGTCCGCCGATGGGCAAATCCTCGGCACATACCTGCATGGCGTGTTTGAATCCAGCGATGCGTGTCTGGAGTTGCTGCGCTGGGCAGGGCTTGCAGGGGCGCAACTCGTGGACTACGCTGCCCTGCGTGAGAGCGCTATCGAGCGTCTGGCGGACACGGTGGATGCGCATCTCGACATGGTCGCCCTGACCCGGCTTTTGGGCCTAACCCTTGCCACGCAGGAGAACACACCGCCATGAAAGAATTGATCCTGGGTGGCGTGCGCTCCGGCAAGAGCCGCCTGGCCGAACAGCGCGCCCTGGCCAGCGGCCTGCACGTCACCTACATCGCCACGGCGACAACGGGCGACGAAGAAATGCGCCAGCGCATTCTGGTGCATCAGCTCAGGCGACCGTCCGACTGGAAACTGATCGAGGAGCCGCACGCCCTGGCTGCGGTATTGGAGGCACATGCCCATCCCGACCACTGTCTGGTGGTGGACTGCCTGACCTTATGGTTAACCAACCTACTGATTAAGCGCGCAGCCTGCCCTCCGGGGCAAAACAATGGCGCGGATTACGCCACGCAACGCGAGGCGCTGCTCGCCGCGCTGCCCCACCTGCCGGGTCACATTATCCTGGTCAGCAACGAAACCAGCTTGGGCGTGGTGCCGCTGGGCGAATTGACCCGCCGCTTCTGCGACGAAGCCGGGTGGCTGCATCAAGCACTGGCAGGCCTGTGCGAACGCGTGACACTCACCGTTGCAGGCCTGCCCCTAACACTAAAAGGAGAGTCTTTGTGAATATCGAATGGTTATACACCCCTTGTCAGACCCTGGATACGGTGGCGCACAGCGCCGCGCAAGCGCGGCAAATGCAACTGACCAAGCCGCCCGGCGCGCTGGGCGAACTTGAAAGCCTGGCGATACACCTCGCAGCCATGCAAGGCACGGAACGGCCCGCCATTGACGCAGTATGGATCACCGTATTTGCAGGTGACCATGGCGTTGCTGCCGAGGGCGTCTCCGCCTTCCCCCAGGCCGTCACTGGCGAGATGGTGCGTAATTTCGCGCGCGGCGGCGCGGCCATCAGCGTGCTGGCGCGGGCACTGGGTGCCGATCTGGAAGTCATCAATCTGGGCACGGTGAATGATCCTTACGATGCAGTAAACGTCATACACCTGCGCCTCGGGCTGGGCACGGCCAATTTCACCGTAGAAGCGGCCATGAACCCAGCGCAGTGCGCCGTCGCACTGCGCGCCGGTCGAGACAGCGCCGAGCGCGCCAAACGTGCCGGGGCGCAACTCTATGTTGGCGGTGAAATGGGCATCGGCAACACCACCGCTGCCGCCGCGCTGGCGTGCGCGCTGCTCAATGAAACACCACAGAATCTGGCAGGACCAGGAACCGGCCTCGACCGCGCCGGGATAGATCGTAAAATTGAAGTCATTCAGCGTGCGCTGGCCTTGCATGCCGATCATCTTGCCGATCCCAGTGAGGCCTTGCGCCGTCTGGGAGGCTTCGAGATTGCCGCCCTCGCGGGCGCCTACCTCGCCTGCGCAAAAATAGGCCTGCCAATACTGGTGGATGGTTTCATCAGCTCGGCGGCGGCGCTGGCCGCCGAACGGTTGTGCCCCGGCACCGCGCAATGGTTCATGTACGCCCACAGTTCCGCCGAACCCGGCCACATCCGCATCCTCACCGCCCTTGACGCCAAACCCCTGCTCAATCTCGGTATGCGCCTGGGCGAAGGCAGCGGCGCGGCAATGGCCGTGCCACTGTTGCGGCTTGCCTGCGCGCTCCATAACGGCATGGCCACCTTCGCCGAAGCCGCCGTATCCACGAAGTGCTGATAGAATGAACGCCGCTGTCACCATCGACCTCTTGCGCCACGGCGAAACAGGGCAGGGCGGCTTTCGCGGCAGCCTCGACGATGCCCTCACCCCCAACGGCTGTGAGCAGATGCGCGCAGCAGTGCAGGGCGCCGGGCCGTGGGGTGCCATCATCAGTTCGCCGATGGTGCGTTGCGCGGTATTTGCCGCTGATATCGCCCAAGGCAACGCCATTCCGCTGCACATCGACGAACGCCTGCGTGAACTGCATTTCGGCCAGTGGGAAGGGCTCACCGCAAGTGAATTGATGCACACGCAACCCGACGCCTTGACGCAATTCTGGAGCGACCCTTACGCCCATCCACCGCCCGATGCGGAATCCCTGGCGGTATTCGAAACGCGCGTCCTCAACGCATGGGAAGATATTGCGCGACACCATGCAGGGCGCCGTGTATTGCTCGTTACCCACGGTGGCGTCATCCGCATGATCCTGCGCCATGCGCGCGGCCTGCCACGCGCCAGCCTGCTGCAACTCGACGTGCCCCACGCCTCGCTACACCGGGTTGGCGCGCCGGATTCACCGGGGGAAACGCAGGATGAGGGCGAAAGCCCAGCATGAATATCCTGCAACCCCTGCTCATCGCCCTGCAATTTCTCACCCGCCTGCCAATCCGGCTGCGTGACATACCCAGCCAGCAAATGCTCGGTTACTCCATGCTCTACTATCCTCTGGTAGGCCTGCTCATCGGTCTGCTGCTCGCCGGACTGAACGCCTTGTTGCACAATGCCGACGTGTTATTACGCGCCGCACTCCTGCTCGCCGCCTGGGTGCTGATCACTGGCGCATTACACCTCGACGGCCTCGCCGACAGCGCCGACGCCTGGCTTGGCGGTCACGGCGACCGCGAACGCACGCTAGCCATCATGAAAGATCCCTACTGCGGCCCCGCTGGCGTGGTTGCACTGGTGGTTGTGCTGCTCATCAAATTCGCCGCTCTTGCGGCTGTCATATCGGCGGAAAACACCTTTGCCCTGATCGCAGCCCCCATCATTGGCCGCACCGCACTACCCCTGCTGTTCCTGACCACCACCTATGTGCGCGCCAATGGCCTGGGATCAGCCATGGCCGCACACCTGCCCAGAAAATCCGGCATCATCGTAATCAGCGCCACAGCCATAGCCCTCATCAGCGCCGCTGGTGCGCAAGGGCTCTGGCTTTTGCTGGCCTGTGCCGGCGTATTTATCTCATTGCGCCTGTTGATGATAAAGCGCATTGGCGGCGCAACAGGTGACACCGCCGGAGCATTGGTCGAAATTGCCGAAGCAACCGCCCTCGCGACGCTTGCGCTGCTTGGTGCGGGTTAAAAAGTGACACGTACCCCACGCAGGTTCTGGTATTCATCCAGCCGTCAGTCTTGTCAGTGAGGCGATTCGTCGGCATAATCGCTTCATTAAATGGAGCGAATAAGTCATGCAAACGCCCCTCACCTGGATCTGGCAGCAACCCGACTGGCCCCGCTTCGGCTGGGATACGGCGCATCTTGCGCCTTTACTTTCCCGCGCTCGGCTGGCCCAGGGCAAGGTGCTCGGAGCCGTTCGGATGCTCGATCCGACCCTGACGCTGGAGGCGGTAGCCGCAATCCTGGTGGAAGATGGCCTGACCACCAGCGCCATTGAAGGTGAGCGGCTCGATCCGGAGGCGGTTCGCTCCTCGGTAGCCCGTCACCTGGGGTTGCCAGCCGCAGGACTCAGCAAACCACTGCGTGCTGTGGACGGGCTGATCGATGTTCTCTTGGATGCGACACGTCAACACGATCAACCCTTGACCGCTAAACGCCTGTTCGGCTGGCAGGCGGCACTCTTCCCCGCCGGCTATTCCGGGCTGCATGCCATCCGGGTGGGGGAATTGCGCGGCATTGATCCAATGCAGGTGGTCTCGGGTGGTATCGGCAGGGAAAAGGTGCACTTCATCGCGCCGCCACGCGAAAAGCTGGATGCGGAGCTTGAGCGTTTTCTCTCTTGGTTCAACACGTCGCCCGTCGACCTCGATGGCCTCGTCCGCGCCGGGTTGGCCCATCTCTGGTTCGTCACCTTGCATCCCTTCGAGGATGGCAACGGCCGGTTGGCGCGCGCCATCACCGACATGGCGCTTTCCCAGGACGAACGCCAACCGATGCGCCTCTTCAGCCTTTCCGCGCAGATCCTGTGCGAACGGGAAAGCTACTACGACATCCTTGAGCGTACCCAGCGCGGCGGCCTGGATGTAACCGCATGGCTCGTCTGGTTTCTGACGCAGGTCGAGGCGGCCGCGACCGCAGCAGACCAGGGAGTCGCCAACACACTGGCCAAGGCCCGGTTCTGGCTCAAGCACCAGAGCACCGGCCTCAACGAGCGTCAGCGCAAAGCGCTCAATTGCCTGCTGGATGCCGGTCCGGGCGGCTTCGAAGGCGGCATAAATACCCGTAAGTACATGAGCCTGACCAAAACCAGCCGCGCAACGGCGTACCGGGAACTGGCCGATCTGGTGGAAAAAAACTGCCTTGCTCCGACCGGCAAGGGGGGACGGAGTAGCGGATACGAGGTCGTGTGGTAGCACCGACACCGTTCCAACAAAAACGGCAAGCACGTCCGCTGGGTTTGCCGGGATCTCCGCCGCCAAGTTCAGAATCGCCGGGGTGACGGTGTGGGCGGTTGGTAGGGTGTATTCATACCTTCCATGCCTCCGTCGCATATTCAGGTGATTGCTCACCTGCAGATGGGGCACCCCTACGAATAATTTATCCAATTCCCATTTTGCCGGATTGTCCTGGATACATTCGCGGATGCGATTCAACTCCGATTCATTGCGGATGATGTGTTCCCAATAATTACGCTGCCATAATTTGCCCATATGATTTTTGGAGGATGCGAGGGGGGGGGTCGGAATGCTCAATGACAGGAATTTCTTCATTGAGATGTTTAACATCGAATCATGTCCACCACTGGCTTTCTTTCGAACTTGATTGCGAAAGCTCTTAACTCTTCAGCAAGAAGTTGAAATATTGTGGCTCGATAAACTCTGCAAAAGACAGCAGCCAAAGCTTATCTGGGATAAGCAGATTTGGAAAATCGTCATCCTGGGTGTGAGTATGTCCACGCCGGGCGTGGGGCTGGTGTGTCAATTCATTCTGAAATATAACATTTGCTATATTTTCTGCAAGACCAATAAAAAAGCCCCGCCATTTCTGGCGGGGCTTTTCAGGTTTGCAGGGCGGGTTTGTGTCCCGCTTCTGCGGACCGGGGCTTACATCATGCCCATGTCACCCATGCCACCCATGCCGCCCATACCACCACCTGCCGCGCCCTTCTCATCCTTGGGCATTTCGGCAATCATTGCCTCGGTGGTAATCATCAGGCCGGCCACGGAGGCGGCGTTCTGCAGCGCGGAACGTGTCACCTTGGTCGGATCGAGGATGCCCATGGCGATCATGTCGCCATATTCGCCGGTGGCGGCGTTGTAGCCGTAGTTGGTTTCACCTGCGGCCACTTTGTCGAGCACCACGGAGCCTTCACCGCCCGCGTTGGCGACGATCTGGCGCAACGGCTCTTCCATGGCGCGGCGCGCAATGGCGATGCCGATGTCCTGGTCATGGTTGTCGCCCTTGAGGCCCTTGAGTGCCAACAGGGCGCGGATCAGCGCGACGCCGCCGCCCGGTACCACGCCTTCTTCGACAGCGGCACGGGTCGCGTGCAGCGCATCTTCGACGCGGGCTTTCTTTTCTTTCATTTCCATCTCAGTGGCAGCGCCTACCTTGATGACGGCTACGCCACCAGCGAGCTTGGCAACGCGCTCCTGCAATTTCTCACGGTCGTAATCGGATGTGGTTTCCTCGATCTGCGCGCGGATCTGCTTGACGCGTGCTTCGATGTCGGTGGCCTGGCCTGCACCGTCGATGAGGGTGGAGTTTTCCTTGGTAACGATGATGCGCTTGGCACGGCCCAGGTCGTTCAGGGTGGCTTTCTCCAGGGAGAGACCCAGCTCTTCTGCGATCACGGTGCCGCCGGAGAGGACGGCGATGTCCTGCAGCATGGCCTTGCGACGGTCGCCGAAGCCTGGGGCCTTCACGGCGCAGACTTTGACGATGCCGCGAATGGTGTTGACTACCAGGGTAGCCAGGGCTTCGCCTTCCACATCTTCAGCAATGATGAACAGCGGGCGGCCCGATTTTGCGACGGCTTCCAGCACCGGCAGCAGCTCGCGGATATTGGAGACCTTTTTGTCGTAAAGCAGGATGAACGCGTCTTCCAGCTCGGTGCTCATGTTCTGCTGGTTGTTGATGAAGTAGGGGGAGAGGTAGCCACGATCAAACTGCATGCCTTCCACGACGTTCAGGTCGTTTTCCAGGCCTGAACCTTCTTCAACGGTGATCACGCCTTCCTTGCCGACTTTGCCCATGGCATCGGCGATGATGCGGCCGATAGCCTCGTCCGCGTTGGCGGAGATGGTGCCTACCTGAGCGATGGCTTTGTCATCGGTGCAGGGCTTGGACATTTTCTTCAGCGCTTCGACGGCGGTGATGACAGCCTTGTCGATGCCGCGCTTGAGGTCCATCGGGTTCATGCCCGAGGCGACCGACTTCATGCCTTCGCGCAAAATGGCCTGGGCCAGTACGGTGGCGGTGGTGGTGCCGTCGCCGGCGATATCGGAGGTCTGTGAAGCAACTTCCTTCACCATCTGTGCGCCCATGTTCTCGAACTTGTCTTCCAGTTCGATTTCCTTGGCCACGGATACGCCGTCTTTGGTGATGGTGGGGGCGCCGTAGCTCTTCTCAAGCACTACGTTGCGGCCCTTGGGGCCCAGTGTTACCTTGACGGCGTTGGCCAGAATGTTAACGCCACGCACCATGCGAACACGAGCGTCGTCACCGAATTTTACGTCTTTAGCTGCCATGTGTTATTCCCTCTGAATTCGTTGATCAAATAATGAAAGGATCGTGAGAACTATGATTTACTCTTCGATAACGCCGATGACGTCTTCTTCGCGCATCACCAGAAGGTCTTCGCCTTCGACCTTGATCTCGGTGCCGGAATATTTTCCAAACAGCACTCTGTCGCCTGGCTTGACGGCCAGGGTGCGCACATCGCCATTTTCAAGGATCTTGCCCTTGCCCACGGCGACTACTTCGCCGCGCACGGGTTTCTCGGCTGCGGAATCGGGAATCACGATGCCACCAGCGGATTTGCGCTCTTCTTCCATGCGACGGATGATGACGCGATCATGCAAAGGACGGATTTTCATGTGTAATCTCCTTAATAATTAAATACTTAACGCATTTATGTTGCGGTTTCAGCATCGCAGTCAGCGCCAATTAGCACTCACCATCGACGAGTGCTAACAATGATATCCGCCAAATTCCCTACGTCAAGGGGTTTCGTACAAAGATTCATGGATTAACGAGTTTTTGCTCGGGCGGCACGGATGCGGTATCTTTCCGGGATGAATGGCAAATATCACATCGTTCTCACCACCTGCCCGGACCCCGAAATGGCCGACACCCTTGCAGGCGCCCTGGTGGATCAGGGGTTGGCCACCTGTGTGAATATCCTGCCGGCCATGCGCTCGGTGTATTACTGGAAAGGGGGGCGCCAAACCGGGGAAGAGCATTTGCTGCTTATTAAATCGCGGGCGGCGGATTATGCCGCAATTGAGGAGGCTATTCTGGCGATGCACCCCTATGAACTTCCAGAAATTATCGCTGTCTCCATTGACACGGGTCTGGCAGCCTACCTTGCCTGGATTGATTCCTCAGAAGAGATACATAAAGCGTGAAGCGGTTTTTGATGGTGCTGTGGTTATTTTCCGCCGGTGTCGCTATGCCGGTGACGGTGGTGGCGGACGCTTCCTCGCAAGGGTTTTTAGGGGCGATTTCTTCTTTCGGCGAGCGTCTGGGCGTGAAAAAGCCGGATGAAAAGTTTCTGGAGGCGGATCGGGCCTTCGTCCTGTCGGTGAATGCAGTCAATGCCACCACCGTGAGCGCGCGGTGGGACGTTGCCGAGGGTTATTATCTCTATAAAAATAAATTCTCGTTTGTGCTGAAAGACGGTGCGGGTGTCAGTCTCGGCACGTTTACCGCTCCCCCCGGTGAATTCAAGGCCGACCCCAACTTCGGCCAGGTTGAGGTCTATCACAAGCCGCTGACCATCACTTTGCCTGTAACACGCACCTCCACCTCGCCCGCCGACATCAATCTGGAGCTGCATTATCAGGGCTGCGCCGACGCCGGTTTTTGTTACCCACCAATCACCAAGGTTATCGCGTTAACGTTGCCGGGCGGTAGCGCGCCGTTTGCCGCTGCGCCACTTGCCGCAGCCAATGATGATGTCCCGGAGCAAGACCGCTACGCCCAGTCCCTGGCGAGCGGCAACACGGCGCTCACCCTGCTCAGCTTCTTCGGTATTGGTCTGCTGCTGGCCTTCACCCCGTGCATGTTCCCCATGATCCCTATCCTGTCCAGCATCATCGTAGGGCAGGGCAGGGCGCTCACTACACGCCGTGCCTTCACGTTGTCGTTGTCTTACGTGCTTGCCATGGCGATGACCTACACGGCTGTGGGTGTTATTACCGGCTTGTTCGGCGGGAATCTCCAGGCGGTGTTTCAGAATCCCTGGATACTCGGCGGCTTTGCTGCCGTGTTTGTACTTCTGTCGCTGTCCATGTTCGGCTTCTATGAGCTGCAACTCCCCAGCCGCTTGCAAAGCAAACTGACCGAGATGAGCAACAAGCAGCGTGGCGGCAGCCATACGGGAGTGGCCGTGATGGGCTTTTTGTCTGCGCTGATTGTCGGCCCCTGCATCGCCGCACCGCTGGCGGGCGCCCTGATTTATATCGGCCAGAGCGGCGACGCCGTGCTGGGCGGGTCCGCCTTGTTTGCCCTGAGTCTCGGCATGGGTGGGCCGCTGCTGGTCATCGGTGCTTCTGCGGGCAAGTTGTTGCCCAAAGCCGGGGACTGGATGAACGCCATCAAGGCGGTGTTTGGCGTGCTGTTGCTGGCAGTGGCCGTGTCGATGCTGGAACGCATTCTGCCGCCGCAGATCACCATGGCGCTGTGGGCGGTGCTGCTCATTATTTCGGCGGTGTACATGGGCGCCCTGGAGCGGCAGTCCCCGGAGGCCGGCGGCTGGAGCAAGCTGTGGAAGGGCGTGGGGCTGGTGTTGCTGATCTGTGGCGGTCTGGTCATGCTCGGTGCGGCGAGCGGTGGCAAGGATGTATTCCAGCCGTTGCGCGGTGTGCAATTCGCCTCTGGGGGGCTGTCCGCCGCCGAAGCGCCCTCGATGCCGTTCAAAACCATCAAAGGGCTGGCCGGACTGAACCGGGAAATTGATCTGGCGCGTGCCTCCGGCAAGCCCGTCATGCTCGATTTTTATGCGGACTGGTGTGTCTCCTGCAAGGAAATGGAGAAATACACCTTCTCTGACGCGGGTGTTCAGCAGGCGCTGGTCGGTGTGGTGTTGTTGCAGGCCGATGTCACCGCTAATGACGCCGAAGATCAGGCATTGCTCAAGCACTTTGGCATCTTCGGTCCGCCGTCCATCATGTTTTTTAATTTCGGTGGCACAGAGCAGCGCGACCGCCGCGTAGTGGGTTTTTTAAAGGCCGAAAATTTTCAGGCGCATGTGACAGCGACGCTTGGAAAGAAACAAGGGACGCGTGAATTATGAAAAAATCCGGGCTGATACTGGCCGTGCTGTTGTTTTTTGGGTTTGGCGCTGTAGCCAGCAAGTATTTTTTCGCCGGGTTGCAGGAAGTGGCGCCTGCCAATGCGGCGGAAAAGCGTGTCGCGCCTGCGCCTATGGCCGCGCCTGTACAGGAAGCAGGCCCGATGCGCCCGGCGTTTGCTCTGCCGGACATGGAGGGCATATCGCGCAATATCAGCGCCTGGGACGGCAAGGTGCTGGTGGTCAACTTCTGGGCCACCTGGTGTGGGCCGTGCCGCCGCGAGATGCCTGCTTTTATTGAGTTGCAGAAGAAGTATGGCCCGCAGGGCCTGCAATTTGTGGGTGTGGCCTTTGACGACGTTGAGACGATCCAGGCGTTCATGAAAACGTCCAGGATGAAGATCAATTACCCCGTGCTGGTGGGAGAGGATGACGCAATGCTCATCGCCGAACGCTACGGGAATACGATGGGGGCGTTGCCCTATACCGTCGTCATTGACCGTAAGGGCAGAGTCATTTATGGTCAGATCGGTGAGATGTCCCGCCAGCTTGCCGAGGAGACTATCAAGCCTCTGCTATGAGCATTTAGTGCCGATCTGCGTCGAAATACAGTCTATTTCATTTGATCTGGACAAAATGCTCACCGCCATGCACAATTCACCTCTCAGGATAATATAAATAAAGCTTAAAAAACATGCGCAAATAAACGAGCGTGTGTTGCTTGCTGTTTTTGGAGGGGGCGAAGATGGCGGTGGTACTGGTTCTGCATGGACCGAACCTCAATCTGTTGGGCGCTCGTGAGCCTGAACATTATGGACAGGTAACGCTGGGCGCGATCAACGCGCGCCTGCAAGAGCTTGCCCAGGCGGCAGGGCACACCCTGGTCTGTTTTCAGAGTAACGCCGAGCACATGCTGGTGGAGCGAATACACGCGGCCCAGCAAGAGTCCGTAGCGTTCATTATCATCAATCCTGCTGCTTTCACGCATACCAGTGTTGCGCTGCGCGACGCATTGAGCGCGGTGCACATCCCGTTTATTGAGGTGCATTTGTCCAATGTACACGCGCGGGAGGCGTTTCGTCATCACTCTTACTTCTCGGATCTTGCTGCCGGGGTGATCTGCGGTTTCGGGCCGCAAAGCTATGAGCTGGCGCTGCAGGCCGCCTTGGCGCGTCTTGACACACATACACATTAAATTTGGGTAAATTATGGATATACGCAAAGTCAAAAAATTAATTGAATTGCTTGAAGAGTCCGGCATTGCGGAGCTTGAGATCCGGGAGGGAGAGGAGTCGGTGCGCATCAGCCGTTATGGCCAATCGCCCGCGCCGGTGATGATGCAGGCCCACGCAGCCCCTGCCGTGGCTGCCCTGTCCGCCGCCGCCCCAATCCCAGCGCCAGAGGCCGCGGCCACCGCGCCAGGCCATGCCGTAACATCACCCATGGTGGGCACCTTTTACCGATCCCCCTCTCCCGGCAGCAAAGTCTTCGTCGAAGTGGGCCAGCGTGTCAATGTTGGCGATATCCTGTGCATCATTGAGGCGATGAAGATGCTCAACCAGATCGAGTCCGACAAGGCCGGCGTGGTGACCGCCATCCTGGTGGAAAATGGCGAACCTGTCGAATACGGCGAACCGCTGTTTGTCATTGAGTAGGGGCGGATTTAAAGCCCGCCTGATCTGACTCCCTTCATCCTACAGTGAGCCTGATGAATGCTTGAAAAAATCGTTATTGCCAATCGCGGTGAAATCGCCTTGCGCATCCTGCGCGCGTGCCGTGAACTGGGCATCAAAACCGTGGCGGTGCATTCCTCGGCGGACCGTGACCTGAAGCATGTGCTGCTGGCCGACGAATCAGTGTGCATTGGTCCGGCACCCGTCGCCCAGAGCTACTTGAACATTCCTGCGCTGATCAGTGCGGCGGAAGTCACCGATGCGGTGGCCATCCATCCCGGTTATGGTTTCCTCTCCGAAAATGCCGATTTTGCCGAGCGCGTGGAACAGAGCGGTTTTATCTTCATCGGTCCGCGGCCGGAGACGATACGCCTGATGGGCGACAAAATCTCCGCCATCACCACCATGAAAAAGGCCGGTGTGCCGTGTGTGCCTGGCTCCGGAGGGCCGCTTGAGGAGGATGAGCAGGAGATCCGCGTGATGGCGCGTGACATCGGCTATCCCGTCATCATCAAGGCGGCGGGCGGCGGCGGTGGGCGCGGCATGCGCGTGGTGCATAGCGAGGCTGCGCTGTTGCAGGCCGTTTCCCTGACGCGAACCGAGGCCGCCAATGCCTTTGGAAATGCCACTGTGTATATGGAAAAGTTCCTGGAAAACCCGCGCCATATCGAGTTTCAGGTGTTGGCCGACCAGCACGGTAACGTAATTCATCTTGGCGAGCGCGATTGCTCCACGCAGCGCCGCCACCAGAAGGTGATCGAAGAGGCTCCGGCGCCTGGTCTTTCCGACAAGCTGCGCAAGAACATGGGCGAGATCTGCGTCAAGGCCTGCAAGAAAATCGGTTATCGCGGTGCGGGCACGTTCGAGTTTTTGTATGAGAATGAACGCTTTTACTTCATCGAGATGAATACCCGCGTCCAGGTGGAGCACCCGATCACGGAGATGGTCACCGGCGTGGATATCGTCAAGGAACAGTTGCGCATTGCTGCCGGCGAGCCGTTGCCATATCAGCAAAAAGACATTGTTTTGCGCGGCCACGCCATAGAGTGCCGCATCAATGCCGAAGACCCGGCCACCTTCATGCCGTCGCCAGGCATGATCACCCGCTACCATGCGCCGGGTGGCCCTGGCGTGCGTGTCGACTCGCACATCTATTCCGGTTACAAGGTGCCGCCCAATTATGATTCGATGATCGGCAAGCTGATCGCGCATGGCGATACCCGCGAATCCGCCCTGGCGCGCATGCGCACCGCGCTCAGCGAGATCATTGTGGAAGGCATCAACACCAACATTCCACTGCACCGCGACATTCTCAAAGATGCGGCCTTCATTGCAGGCGGTACGAACATCCATTACCTGGAAAAGAAGCTGGGCTTGTAAATGCAGGTACAAACAGATACAAATTTCTTGCCCCTCGTGTCTTGCTGCTGTCTTTGACATGCCCTGGCTACAACTCAAGCTCAACGCCGCTCCCGATACTGCCCAGCACCTCGCCGATCTGCTGAGCGAGGCGGGCGCCAGTGCCGTAACCCTGCAGGATGGCGCGGATCAACCGCTTTATGAGCCGCCGCCGGGAGTTACCCCATTATGGACGCAAACCAGTGTGACCGGCCTGTTCGAGGCAGATGCCGATCTTGACGCTGTGCTTGAGTATCTGCGTGCCGCGCTGGGTCAGGACGAGCCGCCCTTACACCGCATCTCCCCGCTGGAAGACAAAGACTGGGAGCGCGAATGGATGGACAACTTTCACCCGATGCGCTTTGGTGACCGGTTGTGGATCTGCCCAAGCTGGCGCTCGCCCCCCGAGCCAGATGCAGTGAACGTGCTGCTCGATCCGGGGCTGGCGTTTGGCACCGGCACGCATCCTACTACTGCGTTGTGCCTGGAATGGCTGGATCAGCACGATATTGCGGGCAAGGATGTTATCGACTACGGTTGCGGTTCGGGCATCCTCGCCGTTGCTGCGGCAAAGCTCGGTGCTCGCCGGGTGTGGGCGGTCGACTATGATCCCCAGGCGCTGTTGGCCACCACCCTCAACGCCGAAAAGAATGCCGTAGACGCAGTTATCACTACGGTACTCCCCAAGGATTTGGCCGCGAATTTGCCCGGTGAGCCGATTGACCTGCTCATCGCCAACATCCTGGCCAAACCCCTGATTGACCTTGCGCCCCTCTTCGCAGAGCTGGTGCGGCCTGGAGGTAGTATTGTGCTGTCTGGTATCCTCGATAGCCAGTCGGATGACGTGGCCGGGCATTACCAGCCCTGGTTTGATATGGCCCCGAGGGTTGAGCGTGAGGAGTGGATACGGCTGTCTGGTATAAGGATCTGCCGGACTTAGGATGAAAGGATGCCGCCGCCATGTATGCACGCTGTCCCCACTGTAGCACCATCTTCAGGGTAACCGCCCCGCAACTTTCCGCCGCGCAAGGGTGGGTGCGGTGCGGGCAGTGCCGTAGCGCATTTGATGCGTTGGGCAGCCTTGCCGATCAGGCGGAAGGGTTCGCGCCCGTGGCTGTCCCAGCGCCGGATACTCCTGTTGGTAGCACAATCTCCGCTGCCCCCATGGAAATAGAATGCGGGGCAGATGTGGCGCCGCCCGCCGAAGAGGTTTTTGATCTCGTCAACGCGCCGCCCATTAACATGTATGAGCATGCCGTGGAGCCGGAAACCGTCCGGCACGGCTGGGCAGGCACGCTGGCCTGGACGGCGGTAAATCTGTTCCTGATCATTCTGTTGGTGGCGCAGTATGTCTATTTCACCCGTGACGATCTCGTCCGTTATCCCGAGCTGCGGCCAAGTCTGGAGACGATGTGCGGGGTGATGGGCTGCGAAATTCCCCTGATGCGCGATGTCAAGCGTATCAGTCTGGTGAACCGCGAGCTGCGCAGCCATCCGGGCGTGACAAATGCGCTCCTGGTGAAGGCGACACTGATCAATAATGCCCCCTTCCCGCAGCCTTATCCGGTGCTGCAATTGAGCCTCTCCAATGCTACCGGTCAGATTGTGGCGGCGCGCCGTTTTCAGCCGGTCGACTATCTTGGAAAAGCCGTTAATCTCAAAGAGGGCATGGCGCCGCAACAGCCTGTTGAAGTGGTGCTGGAGCTCGTCGATCCCGGCCAAAACGCGATCAGTTTTGAATTTGAATTTCTATAGGCTCATCAGCAAAATCCGTGGATCAACCACATACAACGTGAAACTTAACGCCATGTCCTATTACCGTCACCATGTCTTTTTCTGTACCAACAAACGCGAAGACGGCAGCGCCTGCTGCCAGGATTTCGATGCCCAGGCCATGCGCGATCATGCCAAGGCGCGCGTCAAGGCGCTGGGCCTCAACGGCGAGGGCGCGGTGCGCATCAACAACGCCGGCTGTCTGGACCGCTGCTCCGAGGGGCCGGTGATGGTCGTCTACCCGGAAGGCGTGTGGTACACCTATGTGGATCAGGCCGACATTGACGAGATCGTCGAAGAACACCTGCGTCATGGCCGCGTGGTTGAGCGCTTGAAAATCTAGAATGACATCGGATTTGGTCGTAGAGGCGCGTGGCCTGATCAAATACTACGGCGCGCAACCCGCCGTCGATGGTATCGACATCGAAGTCCATCGCGGTGAGTGCTTTGGCCTGCTTGGACCCAATGGCGCGGGTAAGACCACTACCTTGCGTATGCTGATGGGCGCCACGCCGCCCAGCGCGGGCAGCCTTGACGTGCTGGGCTATCCCATACCACAGCAGGCGCGCAGGATGCGCGAGCGGCTCGGCGTAGTGCCGCAGCAGGACAATCTCGACCCCGATTTCACCGTACTGGAAAATCTCATCACCTACGCCAGCTACTTTGGCTTGCGTGGCCCCGAACTTGACAGGCGCATCGCCGGTTTGCTGGCTTTTGCGTCGCTGGAGACCAAGGCCGGTGCCGGCATCGCCACCTTGTCCGGCGGGATGAAGCGGCGCCTCACCCTGGCGCGGGCGCTCATCAACGACCCTGAGCTGCTGATTCTCGACGAGCCGACCACCGGCCTCGACCCGCAGGCCCGCCAGCTCATCTGGCAGCGCCTGCGCGCCCTGCTTGGGCAGGGCAAGACCCTGATCCTCACCACGCATTACATGGAAGAGGCCGAGCGCCTCTGCGACCGCCTGATGATCATTGATAACGGCCATGTCCTGGTCACCGGCAGCCCCGCCGAGCTGGTCAGGCAGCATATCGAGCCGCATGTGGTGGAGATCCATGGCCGTGGCGTGGAGGAGTGGTATGACACGATAGGCGGCCCCCTCGTCCAGCGTGGCGAGCGCTCCGGTGAGACAGTGTTTTGCTATGTCAATGACGAACGTCCCTTGCTGTATGCCCTCGGTCAGCGGCCCGATCTGCACTTCATGCACCGCCGCGCCAATCTGGAGGATGTGTTCATCAAGCTGACCGGCAAGGAGTTGCGCGAAGGATGAACTTTTCCTTGCCGATTATCAGTCTGCGCTGGCTCCCCGTCTGGCGCCGCAACCTGCGCGTCTGGCGCAAGCTCTCCGGCCCCGCCCTGATCGGCAACTTCGGCGAGCCGCTGCTGTATTTGCTCGCGCTGGGCTATGGTCTGGGCGGTTTCGTTGGCGAGGTGAAGGGCTTGTCCTACATCGTATTTCTCGCATCCGGCATCATCTGTGCCAGCGCCATGAACACCGCCACCTTCGAGGGGCTATATTCCGCCTATACCCGCATGACTGTGCAGAATACCTGGGGCGGCATGCTGGCCGCCCCGCTGGACATTGATGACATCGTGCTGGGTGAAGTTGTCTGGACGGCCACCAAGAGCCTCATCAGCGCAATCCCGATCCTGATCGTGGCGGCGGTGCTGGGAGCAGTGCATGGCTGGGGCGCACTGTGGGTGCTGCCGGTAGTGTTCGTCACCGGCCTGTGTTTTGGCGCCATGGCGCTGGTGGTCACCGCGCTGGCCAAGAGCTATGACTTTTTTATCTACTATTTTACGCTGGTCATCACCCCCCTGTTTCTGGTGAGCGGCGTATTTTTTCCGCTGGAGGGCGTGCCGCAGGCCGTGCAAATAGGCGCGCAACTGCTGCCGTTGTTCCATGCGGTGGAGATCGTGCGCCCCCTGATGACTGGGCAACCGCTGCATGACCCGGTGTTTCACCTGCTGGTGCCGCTACTCTATGCGGGCGCGGCATTCTGGCTCGCCACGGTGTTGCTGCGGCGCAGACTGCTATCGTGAAGTTACTGTTGCGGTGCAGCCGGATCTGCGTGATGATTAAATCACCCTTGTATCTTTTCGCTCCCTCATGTAACATTCTCGCCCTTTACGCAGTTTTTTGGAGCGAAGCACAATGAAAACCTTTAGCGCAAACCCAACGACCGTCCGGCGCGACTGGTATGTTGTGGACGCCTCCGGCAAAACCCTGGGCCGTCTTGCCACCGAAATCGCGCGCCGCCTGCGCGGCAAGCACAAACCTGAGTACACACCGCACGTCGACACCGGCGATTACATCGTGGTGGTAAACGCCGCCAAGCTGCACTTCACCGGCAACAAGCTCGCGGACAAGATGTACCACAAGCACACCGGCTTCATCGGCAACCTGAAGACCATCTCCCTCGGCAAGCTGATGGCCAAAGCGCCGGAGCGTGTCATCGAGACCGCCGTAAAGGGTATGCTGCCCAAGAATCCGCTGGGCCGCGCCATGTACCGCAAGCTCAAGGTATACGGTGGCGCCGAGCATCAGCACGCTGCGCAGCAGCCCAAGCCTTTGGATATCTGATAGCAATTACTTTTAGCAGGAACTGCATATGGCACAAACACAGCATTATGGAACAGGTCGCCGCAAAAGCTCCGCAGCACGGGTTTACGTCCGGTCCGGCACAGGCAAGATCACCATCAACAGCCGCACGATCGAAGACTACTTCGGCCGTGAAACCGCACGCATGCTGGTGCGTCAGCCGCTAGAGAGCGTCAAGCTGGTCGACGCCGTTGATGTCAACGTCACCGTCTCCGGCGGCGGCAACACCGGCCAAGCCGGCGCCATCAGCCATGGTATCGCCCGCGCACTGCTGGGTTTTGATGAAACCTTGCGCCCCACGCTGCGTAAAGGCGGCTTCCTTACCCGTGATGCGCGTGAGGTCGAGCGTAAGAAGATTGGTCTGCGCAAAGCCCGTAAGCGTCCTCAGTTCTCCAAGCGCTAATATTTACCCCGTTCGCTTTCACCCATTGCTTCTCTGCCCATGCGGCAGAGGAGGTGGGTGGGGGCGATGCGGTGTTTCCTCAAGTTTTCTCCTGTCTGAATTGGGGGATCGTCTAGCGGTAGGACGGCGGACTCTGACTCCGTCAACCTAGGTTCGAATCCTAGTCCCCCAGCCATTTCTATGTTTTTTCCTGTTGTCCACTGTAGGGTGCGCCATGCCCATGAAGGGCACATTGTCCCCTTGTATGCTTCACGGGGACAATGTGCGCACCATTGCCCTGAAAACCGCAGTTACGCCGTGCTAACACCTCGATTTTCGATCAGTTGATACGTTTTTGGCGGCCCGATACCCGCAAGAGTTTGTTTTAGGTGATCACAAACATTGTTCCAAGCGGCCACGGGACTGAACTGCTCCGCAGCGCTTTTTTCCCGTGCCTGAAGCTGCGCCGAGACCCGCGATCTTTAGCCTGTTTACACGGCGTCTGTTATTTTTAATTTAAAATCAATTTGTTATACTGATGTCTTCCGTTAGGAAGTAGCTCTAATGGAAAATCTCGGCTGAAGAGCGAGTTGGGTCTGCGTCCGGTGTTTCACTCGAAGGAGGCGCGTTCGGACGGGCATCTGTTCATCACCGTGCTGGCGTATCAGTGTGTGCAGGTGGTGCGGAAGACATTGAACCTAAAAACGGCAGTTGACCGCTTCTTTGGACGGATAGCAATATATTTTCAATAGGCTTTATCGTGCCCTGCGAATTCACCTGTTTGGTGAGCCCGCTACGGGGTGGATTGCACGATTTTCAGTGCGCATGGCGGCGTTGCAACTCCTTGGAATGGAACAACCATTCCGCGTCGTTGCGCCTCATTGTGCCCTTTACGGGCATGCCCTGCACCCCGAAAACCGCACACTCCACCCCGTCCAACTGCCGTTTCTAGGCTGAAGGAGGCCGGGGTCAACGACTCCTGGGCGCGCTTGAGGGCAGACGCTGCCGGTTCAGTGTCGCGTGACCGCCAGCCTGCGACGCAAGGACGGGCGGATAATCCATTTCCGCAAGAGCACGCCGACAGAGCCGGCGTTTATGGCGATCTATAAGGCTCTGGCCATCAATCCGGCACCGGGAGGAACCAAGAAACTGATTGGCTGATGGCAGAATAACGAGCAAATAGGCGACTCAAGGTATCAGTGCGCGATAATTGACCGATTTGTAAGGATGTTTTTTGGTGGCTGTTAAACATGGGATAACCCCCTTATTTTTGACTGGAGGTATCACGCGATGACAGAGAAACTCAGCATCACCCACATCGAACAGCGAATGAGTACTGTGAGCGGCTGGACACTTGCAGGAAATACGATCCATCGTATCATCCGGTTCCGGTCGTTCCCGGCGGCAATCGCTTTTATCACCGAAGTAGGATTTCTCGCGGAGGCCGTCAATCATCACCCGGACATCGACATCCGCTGGCGGAATGTCACTCTGACGCTGACCACCCACGAAGCGGGCGGCCTGACACAGAAGGATTTCGACCTTGCCGGCCAGATCAACGCCTTGATCAGCAGCAATTAGGGGGCGCCGAATTACTCGGCACCCCCGGAATGAGCGAACTTGTTCAAGCGCATACGCATTTGAAATTGGGACGCATAGATAACGCGCCAGTAACTTATGCGGCGGAAGGAAGCCGGGAGCGTTGCGCGCCAACCTTGTTACGACGCGCCAATACCAGGCCTACCACACCCAGACCAGCCAGCATGGATATCCAGGCACTCGCCTCCGGCACGGGCGGAGTCACGCCGTCCAGTGTAGCAACATACTTGAAGGAGTTACCCCCCGTCGCACCCTGTACATGCACCATACCCAGGGCATCGGGACCACTTCCGGGAATGGCTGTTAGAAAGCTGCTCACGCTGGCATTGGTGAGCGTCCATGAGGCCACGTCACCATCCAAGAACCTGTCCGAATTGTTGCCATTGGATGGCGGAAATTTCACTTGGATGGCAAAATCGTAGCCGGCATCCTTCCCCGATGGATCGAACGTAAACTTATCGGTGGCTTGGCTACCGGTATTGGTAAACGATCCCGATTGCGAACCTGTATACGACAACAACAACTGGGTAATGAAGGAGCTGCCGCCCAGCCCAGCCACCCCCAGCTTGGTGAGCCTGAAGTCCACATTAGTGCCATTCTGGGTCAGGTCGAGCATAGCCACGGTAGCGGCAGGCCCTCCATTCAAAGGAGCGTTAAAATTCAACGTTTCCGCATACGCGCCACTGGCGGCAAACATCAACCCCAGGCCCATCCACATTCTTTTTGTCAGCATTGCATCCTCCTTCCGCGATCATGTTGTGATAAACCCAATGTACGAGCCAATCCCGGATAGCTTTGGAATATCCTGATATTCCTCTATGGACAGCATACAAGAGGCTCGAAAACAGGACTTGCTCGTTACGGCATATTGTAGCGTACAAATGTGACAAAAATGCGTCTGCTTAATTACCTTTGCGGTTTTGACTGTCGTTCGGCCATGACGGGGGCGGCGCCATTCCAGGACCTTATGCACCCCCCAGCATATTGCGCAAATTCGCCAGATGCGCCTGGCCGCGTTCCTGGCGCTGTTGTGGATCAACCTCGGCCCCCACGCCCTCCCACACCAGATCCTCCTCCGGCAACTCCTTCAAAAACCGGCTGGGCTCGCAGGCGATCGTCTCGCCGTAGCGTTTGCGCTGTCCGGCAAGGGTGAAGGTGAGGGTCTCACGGGCGCGGGTAATACCAACATAAGCCAGCCGCCGTTCCTCTTCTACATTGCCTTCCTCGATGCTGGTGCGGTGCGGCAGCAGTTCCTCCTCCATGCCTATCAGAAAAACATGCGGAAACTCCAGTCCCTTGGCGGCATGCAGCGTCATCAGATGTACACAATCACTGGTGTTTTCATCCTCGCCGCGATCCAGAATGTCCATCAACGTCATATGCGAAACCAGATCGGCCAGGCTTTTTTCCTGCTGATTTTCGCCAAAGCCTTCAGACGGCTCACACAGGCGCTGCAACCAGGCGATCAGTTCGTTGACGTTTTCCATACGCCGCTCGGCGGTCTTGAGGTCCTTGCAGGTGTCCTTGAGCCAGGTTTCGTAATCCATGGTGCGGATCATATCTTTTACTGCGGCGATGGGGTCACCACGCTTGGCGCGATCCCCCAGATCCACCAGCCACTCAGAGAAATAGCGGATCCTGGTGACGGCGCGTTCGGATAGATGTTGCTCCAGTCCCAGCTCGAAGCTTGCAGTCAACAGACTGGTGCCGCGCGCAGTGGCATAGTCGGCGAGTTTTTCCAGCGTGGTGGGGCCGATCTCACGGCGCGGCGTGTTCACCACGCGCAGAAACGCGCTATCGTCATCCGGATTCACCAGCAGGCGCAAATAGGCCATAACATCTTTGACTTCGGTGTGCGCGAAAAACGAGGTGCCGCCGCTCAGAAAATAAGGGATGCGCTGCTCGCGCAACATGCGCTCAAAGAGGCGCGATTGGTGATTACCGCGATAGAGAATCGCATAATCGCGAAATTCGGTGCGGTGCTTGAACTTGTGACTGACCAGTTCTGACACCACCCGCTCCGCCTCATGCTCATCGTTGCGCGCCTGAATCACGCGGATCTGCGCACCAAAGCCCTTGTCGCTCCACAGCGCCTTCTCGAAGACGTGGGGGTTGTTGGCGATCAGGCGGTTGGCAGCCTTGAGGATGCAGCCGGTGGAGCGGTAATTCTGCTCCAGCTTGATCACCGTCAAGCGCGGAAAATCATCCTGCAACAGGGCGAGGTTCTCCGGCTGCGCGCCACGCCAGGCATAGACGGACTGGTCATCATCGCCCACCACGGTGAGCGCCCCGCGCGGGCCGACCAGCAGCCGTACCATGCGGTACTGGCTGGCGTTGGTGTCCTGATACTCATCCACCAGCAGATAGCGGATACGGTTCTGCCAGGCATCAAGGATTTCCGGGTGGTTTGCGAACAGTGTCACCGGCTTCAAGATCAGGTCGTCGAAATCCATGGCATTGTATGCCTTGAGGTGACGCTCGTACTCGCCATAGACTGCCGAGGCGGCGGTCAAGATGGCATCACCACCCGCCAGTTCCAACGCCTGCTCTGGATTGACCACCATGCTTTTCCAGCGCGAGATTTGCCATTGAACTTTTTCTATTTGTTCACCGTCACCGACCGCTCCCGGCATCCTGCCTCCTGCGGCACTAGCGCGTCCCTGCGCGTCGGAAAATCCTTTATGCATCAAATCACGCAGCAGGGTGGCGGAGTCCTGCGCATCAAAAATCGAGAATCCTGGCCGGTATCCCAACGCCTTGAGCTCGCGGCGGATGATGTTCAGCCCCAAGGTGTGAAAGGTGGACACCATCAGGCCACGGCTATCCTTGCCGCCCAGCAGCTTGGCCGCGCGCTCCTTCATCTCGCGGGCCGCCTTGTTGGTAAATGTCACGGCAGCGATATGGCGCGGCGCAATGCCACACTCCTGGATCAGATAGGCGATCTTTTGCGTAATGACGCGCGTCTTGCCGCTGCCCGCGCCGGCAAGCACCAGCAATGGGGTATCCAGATGCCGCACGGCGGCACGTTGGCGGGGATTCAATTCGGACATTAAGGGGCCACAGCGGCTTGGGAAAGAGGGTTATTGTAGCTGAACCAGGGGTACAATGCGCTTCGTTATCGCACTCTACGTGCAGGCCTGAAATATCCGGCATCGTCGTAATACGTTTCCTGCTCATTGCCAGGATCGAGACCGGGCAAGCCTAATATAGGCAGTGGAAACAGATCCTTGGGCTGTCTCAGCGCCTCGCCAGTGGCAAATATCTGCGCCAATTGGGCATCAAGCCAGGCTAATTGTTCAGCCAACTCCTTGAAGAAGAAATCGTCGTCAACCGGCAGCAGTATGCAATTGGCCGTCATGCCGACATAAGGCGCCAAGGCCTTTTCATACAGCGCATGACCAAAGGTGATGCACCGCAGCTTTGCTGCAAGCTCGTCGCGCCGCTCCCAGAACAACGTTTTCCAGCGAAAGTCACGGATTAATTGCAGTAAGGATTCATCCGAAGAAACAACAATGGCACCACCTTCATCGAACAGTGAAAGCATATTTTCTATCGCGGAGCGACGCCCCGGCTCGGCCCCGCCACAAAGACGCTGCTTGGCTGCGGGAATATGAATGGCGTTAATCGCTGCCTTGGTACTTGGAAATATAAGCCACGTGAGAAATTGAAAAAAATCATGCCAATTTTCGGTCCGGGTTTGTATCTCGCCCGTGAAATAGATTCTCGGCGCATAATGCTCTTCAAAGCAGCCAGGAGTTGCATCCTGCTCGACGATTTTTATCGGCTGGCCCGTCGCGGTGAGAATCGGTTCGCCATAACCCTCCAGCACACGCTGATAGTCATCCAGACCAGGCCATGCGTCTCTAAACGCCGAGAATGCATCCGCCCATCGACGCAAGGGCTCATGGAGGGGTGAGCGGGACGGAAACTCCGGATCCCATTGTAGCTGCGGGCTTTTGTTCATGATGATGTATTCAGGCGGGGTACTGAATACACGAAGGAAGTATCATTGGGGCGACTCTTCCCTGTTGCGCATGAAGTCCGCCGTATTGCGCAATGATTGAAAAAGATGTTCGCGCAGCAACTCATTCATATCCATCTCAGACAGCGCCTGACGCATACACAGCAACCACGCATCACGCTCTGCGGCACCGATGGAAAACGGCAGATGCCGCGCCCGCAGGCGCGGGTGGCCGTATTCTTCCACATACAGCGGCGGCCCGCCCAGCCAACCGGACAGAAACTTGAACAATTTCTCCCGCGAAGACGACAAATCCACCGGGTGCATGGCCCTGATCCCACGGGCTTCGGGCAGCGTGTCCATCAACCCGTAAAAACGATCCACCAAGCGGCGCACCGCCTGTTCACCGCCCAAACGGGCATAAGGTGACAACGTCTGATCAACCATCATTACTCACCCAGCCACCAATTACCTAACATACCCTGCGGCTACCTGACATCACCATCCACATAAAACCACTGCCCACCCTCCTTGACGAAGCGGCTGCGCTCATGGAGCCGATAAGCCTTCCCATTTACTTTGTAGCGGGCGACGAACTCCACTGTACCCTGGGCATCGCCATCTCCACCCGCCTCAGTCATCAGGATTTCCAGGCCAAGCCATTTCACGGCCCGCTCCGCGTCCATTGCCTGGGGCCGGGCGGAGGCATGCCAAGTGTGTGATAAGTATTTCGCATCACCGCACACATACGCGCTATAACGCGAGCGCATCAATGCCTCCGCCGTGGGCGCGACCGCCGCACGGCCGATATAACGCCCGCAACAGGCCGCATAGGCCTGTCCCAAACCGCAGGGACATAGTTGATCAACTTGCATTCTGCCTTAACTCCGGTAAGTTGGCGTTAGACGCCATTTCCCAGCTACCGCCCAGGGCAACCACGGAGTCCATTTCATTTCCCCTATTTTCCCACATTCATCTATCTGCAACAAAACCTCTTTAACATGCTTTGATGCAAAGCGTTCGCTCCATTTTCATTTCTGATCTCCATCTGGGTACGCGTTCCTGCCAGGCTGAGCAATTGGTTGATTTTCTGCGTGAACATAGCGCCGAAAACCTGTTTCTGATTGGCGATATCCTGGATTTTTGGGCCATGAATCGCAGTATCCACTGGAGCAGCGCCCAGAATACCGTCATCCAGAAAGTCCTGCGCCGTGGCCGCCATGGCGAGTGTGTGCGGTTTATTCCCGGCAATCACGACGAGGCACTTCGCGAATATGTTGGTGTCGTCTTTGGCGACATCGAGGTGGTTTCCGAATACGTGCATGAGCTGGCTGATGGCCGTCAATTTATTCTCATGCACGGGGACGAATTCGATCAGGTCACAAAGCATCATCGCTGGGTCGCCGTGCTGGGTGACATGGCCTACAACGAGCTGGTTCGTATCAATTCGTGGATTTCCTGGTGGCGGCGTTTTCTGGGAATTCCCGGATACTGGTCGCTGGCGGGTTACGCCAAGGGTCGCGTAAAAAAAGCGCTGCAGTTTATTTTCGAGTTCGAGGAGGCGGCAATCCACTACGCCCGCCAGAAAGGGCTGCACGGCATTATTTGTGGCCATATCCACAGTGCGTCAATTCGTGATGTTGATGGACTGGTATATGTCAATTGCGGTGACTGGGTCGACAGTTGCACCGCCATTGTTGAGCATTTCGACGGTCGATTGGAGCTTGTTCACTGGGGCCCTCAATCCAATAGAAAGAAAGAGCTACAGAAGGAAAGTGAATGCGTGTATTGATGGTGTCTGATGTCTATTTCCCACGTATAAATGGGGTTTCAACCGCGATTCAGACCTATCATCATGCACTGGCTGCTTGTGGTGTCGAGGTCAGGGTTATCGCCCCTGACTATGGCGCTCCCTGCGATAGCGATTGGGTTGTGAGGGTGCCGTCACGCGCAGTGCCGCGCGACCCGGAGGATCGGCTGGTCAACTGGCGCCTGATGCAAGCGTCGGTTGCTGAGGCCGTCCAGCAAGGTTGCGACCTGATCCATATCCAAACCCCCTTTGTTGCCCACTATACTGGCCATTCCGTCGCGCGTCGCCTCAAGATACCGGTCATTGCCACCTACCATACCTTGTTCGAGGATTACCTTCAGTACTACGCACCTTTTCTTCCCGCCTCATGGATGCGAGGTATGGCGCGGCGTTTTTCACGCGCTCAGTGTAATGCACTGGATTCGGTAATCGTGCCGTCCCGCGCCATTCATGATCGTCTCGCGAACTATGGGGTAACGACGCCGATGGAAATATTGCCCACGGGTATACCCCTGGCGAACTTTCGCCACGGTGAGCGCGAGCGGTTTCGCGCCGATCACGGCATTGCCAGTGAGCGCCCGATGGCACTGTATGTTGGGCGGGTAGCTCATGAAAAGAATATCACTTTCCTGATTGATGTTGCCGCCCGGGCGCGACGCGAGATGCCGGAATTTCTGCTGCTGGTGGCTGGTGAAGGGCCAGCGTTGAGCTCGCTGAAACAGAGGGTCGAGGAACAGGGGTTGGCGCATAATGTTATGTTTGTTGGCTACCTTGACCGTGCCCGCGAACTTCTGGACTGCTACGCCGCCGCCGATGTGTTTGTCTTCGCTTCACGAACCGAAACCCAGGGACTGGTATTGCTCGAAGCCATGGCAATGGGGTTGCCGGTAGTTGCGCTGGCCGTTATGGGGACGGTCGACATCCTGTCCTCGGCCCGCGGCGCCTGCGTTCCCGAGGACGCTCCTGGCGCCTTTGCTGATGCCATGACAAGCCTGCTGAACGACCCGCCGCGACGTATGCAGATGTCGCAACAGGCACGCGAGTATGCCGCTCAATGGTCAGATACCGCACTGGCGGGCCGGATGGCCGGACTATATCAACAGGTCATTGCCGCCAAAAAAGGATGATGTGATGCAGGAAAGCCCGTACAAGGGTAAAACCGGCCTGCGACGGATGTGGAACGCACTGCATTACTCGCTTGCCGGTCTGAAAGCAGCCTATGTCTGTGAGGATGCCTTCCGCCAGGAGGCGCTGCTTGCCGCAGGCCTGATACCGTTAACCTGGTTCCTGCCGGTGACGGGCACCGAACGGGCCATTATGATTGCCAGCGTCTTGCTGGTGCTGATCGTGGAATTGCTCAACTCCGCCGTCGAGGCGGCCGTTGACCGTATCTCACTGGAAAACCACCGCCTTGCCAAGCGCGCCAAGGATATCGGCAGTGCATCGGTATTGATTGCCTTGATCAATGTGCTGATGGTCTGGGGCTGCATCCTGGTGAAATAGCCATGAAAGCGCTGCGATAGGTCTTTGGAAGATGACCGGCGAACAATTTGCCGACAGAACCTAGGCCTGCGTAATCTTCCAGCAGTTATGAATGCGCGGGTTGCGTTCAAAATCCTTGGGTAGGGTGGCGCGTGAGATGTCTTCGATCTGTAGGCCGGGGAGTGCCTCACGATCCATCTTGAAGCGCTGGTTGTTGTTGGAAAACAGCAGCACGCCATCGCGTTCGAGCAACCTGACGGCGGCCTTGATCAACATCACATGATCCCGCTGCACATCCAGCGTGTTGTCCATGCGCTTGGAGTTTGAAAAGGTCGGTGGATCGAGGAAGATGAGGCCGTAGCGCTGCTTCTCGTTTTCCATCCATTCCAGACAGTCCGCCTGGATGAATTCGTGCTTGCGGTCACTAAATCCGTTGAGCGCAAGATTGCGCCGCGCCCAGGCAAGATAGGTGTTGGACATGTCGACCGTGACCGTGGCGTTTGCGCCACCCACGGCGGCATGCACCGTTGCCGCGCCGGTGTAGCCGAACAGATTGAGAAAGCGCTTCCCCTTCGCCAGCGATTGAATCAGGGCGCGTGTCGGGCGGTGATCGAGAAACAGGCCGGTGTCGAGGTAGTCCGTGAAGTTCACCAGGAATTTACAGTTGCCCTCATGCACCTCATAAAAATTGCCTGCCGCATCCTGTTTCACATATTGAGACTTGCCCTTTTGCTGACGGCGCACCTTGAGAAAAATGTTTGCGGCGGGGACGCCCAGCACGTCCGGCATTACCGCCAGGGCTACACTTAGGCGTTCGGCGGCCTTCGCCGGGTCTATCGTTTTGGGGGCTTCGTATTCCTGCACGTGTACCCATTTTTCATAGACATCCACCGCCAGCGCATATTCAGGCAGATCGGCATCATACAGGCGAAAGCAATGCACACCCTCGCGCTGTGCCCAGCGCCCGATGTTTTTCAGGTTCTTGCGCAGGCGGTTGGCGAACATTTCTGCGCCTGTCGAGTCCATGGATGGACGAGTTAGAGCAACGCATGGAGCAGTTGCCGAATTTAGAGGCTCAGAGTGTGGTTCGGAAGAGGATGCAATGGACGACCCGGTGGCGGCAGCTTCAACGCTCCTGGCGTGATAGCCCATGTACCATTCGGGGATGACATCAAAGCTCAGCAGCTTGCACTCGATGGCGCCGTTATAGAGGGTGTGAATGCGCCGCGCCCGCAACCCCATGTGCTTACCCAGATCGGGGTTGCCGGTAAGCACCACGGCTTTCCAGCCCTCGAAGTGCGCCTTGAGCTTGTCGCCCAGAGCCTTGTACAGATGCCGCAGCTCGTCTACCTGTCCCAAACGCTCGCCGTAAGGCGGGTTGACGACCACCAGACCGGGTTGATGTGAACGTGGAGCATCCATGTTGGCGAGTTCACGCCGCTCGATATGCACCTTGCCTTGCAAGCCCGCATGTTCCACATTGACAAGCGCAATCCGCACCGCGCCCGGATCAGCGTCATAGCCGGAGATCGGCGGCAGGTGCTTTATCCCCTGCGCCCGGCGCGCCTGCGCTTCTGCAATCAGACTGGCCCAGACCCCGGCATCATGACCCTTCCAGCGCAGAAAACCGTAATACGGCCGCAGTAAACCGGGAGCGATATCAGCGGCGATCATGGCAGCCTCGATAGGGAGCGTGCCGGAGCCGCACATCGGATCAAGCAGCGCCCCGCCCGCCCGGGCGATTTCCGGCCAGCCGGCACGCAACAGAATTGCCGCAGCGAGATTCTCCTTGAGCGGCGCCTCCACACCCTCCTGGCGGTAACCGCGCCGGTGCAGGCTTTCGCCCGCCAGGTCCAGGCTGACGGTGGCCTCGTCGCGGCGCAGATAGACGTTGATGCGCACATCGGGCCGCTCCCGTGCCACTGACGGGCGTATCCCCGTCGCTTCGCGGAACTGGTCGACGATGGCGTCCTTCACTTTGAGCGCACCGAAATGGGTGTGCGTAATCTGTGACTGTAATGCGCTGAAATCCACCGCCAGTGTACCCTCTGCGGACAAATGTTCGGCCCAGCGGATTGAACGCACGCCTGCATAGAGCGCCTCGGGCGAGGGCGCAGGAAAGGTCGCCAGCGGCAACAACACCCGGTTGGCGATGCGCGACCACAGGCATACCCGGTAGGCCTGCTCCAGTGATGCTTCAAACGCCACGCCAGCACGGGTCTCGGCCACACTGGAAATACCCAGTTCGCGCAATTCATCGGCCAGCAGCGGTTCCATGCCTTTTGGGGCAGTGGCAAAAAAATCGGATTTTTTCATGGCAATAATTCAAGAAAATAGGGTGGGACTGGAAAAAAATTCGGAGGGGTATCTCACCGCAGCCACCGTATAGGCGGTTGTGGTGGCAATGCGTCAGAACACTACTCGATTCCGCCCCTGCGCCTTGGCCTGATACAACTTGATGTCGGCGCAGTTGATCAACGCCTCGGGGGTCGGCAATGCTCCGCCACTAACATAGTCACATACCCCGGCCGAGGCGGTCAGAAAAATATCACCCGCTGTGGTTTTGATGGGATGCTGGCCTATATCGTGCAAAATACGTTCAAAGGCTTCGGTATGGCATCGGTTCATTTTCGGGTAGTGCATGATCACGGCAAACTCCTCCCCACCTATCCGTGCGACTATATCGGTTGGCCGTGCAGCGCGATGCAGGCGCCTGGCAGCCGCGACTAAAACCTCATCACCTACGCCATGCCCATGGGTGTCGTTGATTACTTTAAAATGGTCGAGGTCGATCAGTGCAAGGCAGGCGACGCCGCCACGCGCCATGGTCTCTGCGAGGATGGCATCCAGATGGGTTTGCAGGTAGCGACGGTTACCCAGGCCGGTAAGTGGATCGGTCGTCGCCAGCTCCTGCAATTGTTTGTTGTGGGCATCCAGGGTCTGGGCGGTATCGATCAATCGGTTCTGCAGACCGGCAATGCGCCCCGCAGCATGAAGGCGGGCGGCCAGCTCCTGTTTGCGCAGGGGCTTGGTCATGTAATCGTCGATGCCATGCTGAAAGGCCAGCAACATGCTTTCCAGGTTATCGGTCGCTGTAACCATGATTATCGAGGTGTAGTGATTGGCATCCTCATCCACCTGCCGGATGCGGCGCGTGAGTTCCAGCCCATCCATCTCCGGCATATTCCAGTCGGTGAGTACTACATCGGCCGGACGCTCAATGAGCAACGCCAAGGCTTGGCTAGCGCTATATGCAGTGCGCACGTTCAGATAGTCTATGCTTTCAAGCAACAGACAGGTCGCCTCGCACGCCAGAGGCATGTCGTCAACCACGACTATCGCTAAGTCATTTCTGCTCATGGCTCATGGGGTTTGTGTGCTGGCGGGTCAGCAGCCTTTAGCAAAAATCCCGCAAAACACCAAATATGCCGTAAACCCCAAAGAATACGCGGCATTTTAACCCGCGTCTATCATTTTCAAAGCTTCGGATCGTTGCAGCATCCCCCAGCGGTTGACCACCGCGCAGAATAGCTCGGCGGTTTTTTGGGCGTCGTAAATGGCCGAATGTGCCTCGCGGCTATCCCACTCCAGTCCTGCCGCATGCGCCGCGCGCGCCAGCACGGTTTGGCCGTAGGCCAGGCCACCCAGGGTGGCGGTATCGAACGTGCTGAAAGGATGAAAGGGATTGCGCTTGATTTTGGCGCGCGCCACAGTGGCATTGAGAAAGCCGAGATCAAAGAAGGGATTATGCCCCACCAGGATGGCGCGGGTGCAACCGCTGTCTTTGATCGCCTTGCGCACTGCATTAAAGATGACGTGCAGGGCCTCGGCCTCAGGTTTAGCGAACCGGAACGGGTGATAGGGGTCGATGCCGTTGAAGGCCAGCGCCGAGGGTTCCAGGTTCGCGCCCGCAAACGGCTCCACATGGCAGGCGTGAGTCTCGTGCGGGTATATGACACCCCCCTCATCTATGCGCAGCGTGACGGCGGCGATTTCCAGCAGCGCATCGGTCTGTGCGTTAAAACCTGCGGTCTCCACATCCACTACCACCGGCAGAAAACCGCGGAAGCGGGAGGCCATGGGAGACTTGGCCGGAGTACTCACGGGATTATTCATCGGCAACGCCCCAGGCGACAGTTTCCCCGGCACGAAATGGGATCAGCGCGTCCTCGCCCAAGCCGAATGACTCCGGCACGCGCCATGTGTGCCGCCGCAGAGTGATGTGCCCACTGTTGCGCGGCAGACGGTAAAAATCCGGGCCGTGGAAGCTGGCGAAAGCTTCCAGCTTGTCCAGGGCGCCCGCCTGTTCAAAGGCCTCGGCATACAGCTCAATCGCGGCATGGGCGGTGTAAATGCCCGCGCAGCCGCAGGCAGCCTCCTTGGTATGCCTGGCGTGCGGCGCACTGTCGGTGCCAAGGAAAAATTTCGGGCTGCCGCTGGTCGCCGCCGCCACTAATGCCTGGCGATGTGTCTCGCGCTTGAGTACTGGCAGACAGTAGTAATGGGGGCGGATGCCGCCTGCCAGCATGGCGTTGCGATTGAGCAGCAAATGATGGGCGGTGATGGTGGCGGCGATGTTATCCGCTGCACCAGCCACGTAATCGGCGGCCTCTTTGGTGGTGATGTGTTCCAGCGCGATGCGCAGGCCGGGGAAGCGCGCGGCAAGCGGGATCAAATGGCGCTCAATAAACACCCGCTCGCGGTCGAAGATGTCGATATCACTATCGGTAACCTCGCCATGAATCAGCAGCGGCAATCCATGTTCCTGCATCGCCTCCAGCGCCGGATACGTCTTTTCCAGCTTTGTCACGCCCGCGTCGGAATGCGTCGTCGCCCCTGCCGGGTAGAGCTTCACCGCCGCCACATGGCCGCTGTGTTTGGCGCGTGCGATCTCCTGCGATGGGGTATTGTCGGTGAGGTACAAGGTCATCAGCGGATCAAAATCCACACCCTCCGGCAACGCTGCGAGAATGCGCGCCCGGTAGGCCAGTGCCGCCTCCGTGGTAGTGACCGGCGGCTTGAGATTGGGCATGATAATGGCGCGCGCAAAGTAACGTGCCGTATGCGCGACGGTGGTGGCCAGCGCCGCGCCATCGCGCAGGTGCAAATGCCAGTCATCGGGGCGGGTGAGGGTAATCTGGTTCACGAGGGGAATTCCGCTTGGAGTTGAATACTGCCAATTATGCCATAGCTGCGCCGCCGGTAACCCGATAGATGACGCTGCCCGCTGTTACCTCTACAATGGAGCACCTTCACAAATGTGGCAAAGCGCGGTGATCAACCCTATGTGCAGGACACCTTTCCATTAACGCCTTGACCTCGCTATTGCCAGGCCAAGTCACCGCCAGTTTTGGCCGGCAACTGGCCGTAGAGTTGGCGGACGGCAGAATCATTGCGTGCGTTACGCGCGGCAAAAAAACTGGCGTGGCGTGTGGTGACCGCGTGCAGATCAAGCTCACCGAATCGAATCATGGCGTCATTGAGTCCGTGGAGTCACGCACCTCGCTGCTGTATCGCTCCGATGCCTTCCGCGAAAAAATCATTGCGGCCAATGTCACGCAAATCATTATCGTGGTCGCGGCGGTGCCGAACTTTCACGAGGAATTACTCAACCGTTATCTGGTGGCTGCCGAAGTGGCGGGCATCAAGGCGCTCATCGTGCTCAATAAAAGCGACATGGTTGATGAAACGCAACATGCCTTGGGCATACTGCAACTCTATCGTGACCTGGGTTATCCGCTATTGACCTTGTGCGCAAAACAAGATGTAGCCCCATTACGCCCTGTTCTCGCCGGTCATACCAGCGTGCTGGTGGGGCAGTCCGGCATGGGGAAATCCAGCATTATCAATGCACTGCTGCCTGATGTGCGGGCGCGCACCGGCGATCTCTCGGCGACGCTGGACTCCGGGCGCCACACCACCACCCACGCCGCGCTTTTCCATCTGGATGCAACCAGCCATTTGATCGATTCGCCCGGCTTGCAAGAGTTCGGCCTGCACCATATCGACGCCACGCAACTCGATCATGCCTTCATTGAATTCCGCCCGTTTCTTGGCCAGTGTAAATTCAACGATTGCAAACATATCCATGAACCCGGCTGCAGCATACTTCAGGCGGTAGCCGCAGGAAAAATTTCCGCGCGCCGCCTGGCAACGTACCACACATTCATGAAACAGGCTTCTTAGCCAAAAAAAGGCCGTAGCACACGGAGACGGTGGTGGAAACACAAGGTATTCAGCGCATTTCCCGGTTTATACTGCCAGAGAAAGCCCATTGGGGTATGCAGGCTTTTGTTGTAAGCTTGTACCCTGAATAAATAAAGGCACGTCTTTATCCCCAGCGCAGCTATCGGCAGGACACTGCGTGCCGTGGCATCCAACAGACAAAAAGGACCATAACATGAATGTGAACGCACCGCTTACTGACGAGGATCTCACGCGCCTCGACGACTTTTTGTCTTCGGACGCCAGTGGCGAGGAGAGCCTCTATCCGGATGAAATCCACGGTCTGATGACCGCCATGATCTGCGGGCCGGAAATGATCGTGCCCAGCGAATGGATGCCTCTGGTTTTCGCGGGTGACCCGGATTTCGCCGATGCGCGGCAGGCAGAAGATATCATGGGCTTGCTGATGCGCATGCACAACAGCATCGCCTCCACCCTCCAGGCCGGAACAGAATACCAACCGCTGCTGCCGCAGAGCGAGGATATTGAAGACGCGGACTCCGTCGCCGAGGGCTGGTGCCGTGGCTTCATGATGGGCATGAGCCTGCGCGGAGAGCAATGGATGGAACACCTTGAGGGTGACCTGGGCAATATGCTGTTTCCCATCATCGCACTGGCGGGCGAGCCACCCGATTTTTCCAGCGAGGAAGATCCTATCGAACCTATAAGCGCCGAGGAGATGACGGACCTTTGCGATATGTTGCCAGACAGCGTAGCGGCGGTTTATGCCTTTTGGCGCGCACACTAAAATACAACAGTCGACAAGAACCTGATTCAACCCGGACCGGACCCTAACCATGACCCAAGACCTCAAACAAGCCGCCCTCGACTATCACGAATATCCCAAGCCGGGCAAGCTCGGCATCGCCATCACCAAGCCCTGCGATACCCAGCGCGAGCTGGCCCTGGCCTATACGCCCGGCGTGGCCGAGCCGGTGCGCGAAATCGCCAAGGACCCCGAGGCCGCCTACCGCTACACGGCAAAGGGCAATCTGGTGGCGGTGATTACCGATGGCACGGCGGTGCTGGGGTTGGGCGATGTGGGCGCGCTGGCGGGCAAACCGGTGATGGAAGGCAAGGCGGTGCTGTTTAAAAAATTTGCCAATATCGACGTTTTCGATATTGAAGTCACCGCCGGATCCACCCAGGCCTTCATCGACACCGTGGCGCACATCTCGCCAACCTTCGGCGGCATCAACCTGGAAGATATCGCCGCACCGCATTGCTTCGAAATAGAAGAGGCACTCATCGAGCGCCTCAACATCCCGGTGTTTCATGACGACCAGCATGGCACCGCCATCATCGTCGCCGCTGGCCTGCTCAACGCCCTGGAACTGCAAGGCAAGTCCATCGGCGAGGCGCGCATCGTATGCCTGGGCGCGGGCGCCGCAGGCATCGCCTCGATGCGCTTGCTGGTGGCGCTGGGCGCGAAAAAGCACAATATTTTCCTGACCGATCGTCAAGGTGTGATACACAGCGGACGCACCGACCTCAACATCTACAAGCGCGAGTTCGCCATCGACACCGACAAGCGTACCCTGGCCGACGCCATGCAGGATGCGGACGTGCTGATCGGCGTATCCGGCCCCGACCTGGTGACACCCGAGATGCTGGAAGTCATGGCGCCCCGCCCCATCGTCTTCGCCCTGTCCAACCCCGACCCCGAAATCCGCCCTGCCGTGGCTCACGCGGTGCGCAGCGACCTGATCATGGCCACCGGGCGCAGCGACTACCCCAACCAGGTCAACAACGTGCTGGGTTTCCCGTTCATCTTCCGTGGCGCCCTGGACGTGCGTGCCACGCGCATCAACCAGGCCATGCAAATCGCCGCCGTGCATGCCCTGCAGGCGCTGGCCCACGAACCGGTGCCCCGCGATGTACTCGATGCCTACAAGCTGGACCACCTGGAATTTGGCCCCGATTACATCATCCCCAAACCGTTCGACCTGCGGCTGATCGACCGCATACCTGTGGCCGTGGCACGGGCCGCAGTGGAGTCGGGGGTGGCGCGGCAGAAATATCCTAATTTTTAGTTGAATGGCGGAACTCAAGCTCGCAGGGTGAAAAGCCTGCGAGCCTTGAACACTACGCCCTCTGATGGGGGCAGGTCTTCGTAGAAAAAATGGGGATTGTTAGAGCTTGTTTTCTATTAGCTTGGTCTTCAAATCTGGCGGGGAGACAAAATAACCTGCATCTCTCTGAGGTCGAGCAGGCCATAATGAATGGGGTGTTGCGCCGCATACTGGATGCGGCAAGAGGTAGTGCTCCCGAAGGGATCTAAGGCTCTGAAGCCGCGCCTTTACAATCCCACGTTCCGCCCTCATGATTAGGGGCCGTTAAGGAATAACCAGTGCTTTTCTGGTTAAGCCTCATTGTCACACCCGTGAAGGGCGCAATGCCTTACGGTGATTACGGCCCCTTATGCCGTTCCCACCATTCTAAATGTACAGATGACGGCTTAAGGTCATACAGGCCCATCCTCAGGGGAAAGGGATATGGAAAAAATCACCGTCGTTGGCCCCGGCCGGGTAGGCGAATCGACCGCGCAGATCCTCGCCAAGGAGGAGTTGTGCCGGGAACTGGTGTTACTGGGCCGTCAGGAAGGTGTGGCGCGAGGCATCGCTCTGGACATCCAGGAATCCGCGCCGCTGTTCGGCTTCGATACCCGCGTGACAGGCGGGGCCGATCCGGCCCTGATGGCGGGTTCGGATCTGGTGATCATCACCGCCGGCGCCCCCCGCAAGCCGGGCATGTCGCGCGCCGATCTGCGCGATGCCAACCTGCCCGTCATCACCACGATACTCGATCAAGTTATGCACTATGCCCCCCAAGCCATGGTGCTGATCGTGAGCAATCCGGTGGATGTGCTCACCTATCACGCCTGGCGCCATACCGGCTGGGCACGGCAGCGGGTGTTCGGCCTGTCGGGCGTGCTCGACAGCGCGCGCATGGCGAGCTTTATCGCACTGGAGACCGGATTCTCCGTGAAAGACATCACGGCGCTGGTGATCGGCGGGCATGGCGACACGATGGTGCCGCTGCCGCGTTATACCTGCATCAACGGTATCCCCGTCACCCACTTCCTGCCTCCCGACATCATCGCGCGCCTTGTCGAGCACACCCGTCAGGGCGGCGCCGAAATCCTGGCACTTAAAGAGAACAGCAGTGCCTACGACTCCCCGGCGGCAGCCATCGCCACCATGGTGGATGCGCTGGTTCATCGCCGCCGCCGCGTGCTGCCGTGTGTTGCCATGCTGGACGGTGAATATGGTCAGCGTGACATCGCCTTCGGTGTGCCTGCAATCTTGGGCGGAACTGGCGTGGAAAAGGTGGTGGAATTGCCGCTGACCGAAGAAGAAAAAGAGGCGGTGCGACGCTCGGCGGAGCAGGTGCGGGCAAGTATCGGCGCGACAGGCTAAATGCAGGATGATTCCTATCCACGAGCTTATTAGCAAAATCCGCTGGGACAAGGAATTCGGCAAGGGCGATTTTGCGATTGGATACTACGACAGGATGCTGAACAAGATCCTTATCGTGCCGTTCGATGAGATCAATTTTGATCCCGCGGACCATTTTTCCTTCCAGTTCATAAGCGAAGAGGGCGAGACACGCAGGGTTCCGCTGCACCGGGTCAAGGAAGTATACAAGGACGGCGCGCTGATCTGGCACAGAGAACATTGAGTCTCACCGAAATGCATTCGTTCAGCCCAACCTGTCACGCTGATCGGCGCGAGGATGGGTAAATTAATAAAGCGGGAATAACAAATGGGAAACGCTGAAAAATCGACCATGGAAATTCAATTTCTTGGCGCGGCGCGCGAGGTCACCGGTTCATGTTATCTGATCCGCGTGGGCCGTCATCGCATCCTGGTGGACTGCGGATTGATCCAAGGATCAAAGAAGGATGAGGCGCGCAACCAATTGCCGTTCGAGTTCGATCCGGCAAAAATTGACGCAGTGGTGTTAACGCATGCGCACCTGGATCACTCCGGGCGGCTGCCGCTGCTGGTCAGGAACGGCTTCCGCGGCACCATCTACACCCACCGCGCCACGCGCGATCTGTGCCGCATCATGCTCAAGGACGCGGCATATCTCAACGAAAAAGATATTGAGTGGCAAAACCGCAAGCGGCAGCGCAAGCACCTGCCGCTGGTCGAGCCTTTGTATACCATGGACGACGTGCAGCAAACATTGCGCCATTTCAAGGCGCTGGATTATGGCGTTACCATCCCGCTGCTCCCCGGCATTTCCATCCGGCTGGCCGATGCCGGCCATATCCTGGGCTCGGCGATAGTGGAGCTGTGGCTGGAGATGGAAGGCGCGCGCCGCAAGATTGTGTTCAGCGGTGACCTGGGGCATCGCGATGCTCCCATCCTGCAAGACCCTCAACCGGTGCGAGAGGCGGATCTGGTGGTAATGGAAAGTACCTACGGAAACCGTCTGCATCGCTCCTGGGAGCAAACCTGGGATGAGTTGCGCGATGTGCTCATGCATGCCAAGCACAATCAGGGCAATGTGCTGATCCCCGCGTTCGCCGTGGGGCGCACCCAGGAATTGCTCTACGAATTCGGCCGCCATTATGCCGAATGGGGGCTGGATGACTGGTTGATCTTTCTGGACAGTCCGATGGCTATCGAGACGACCGAGGTCTATGCACGCCACACTGGCCTGTATGACACCGAGGCCGCCGCAGAGCAGCGTGCGCACGGCAATCCCTTCACGATGCTGCCCAACCTGCACATCAGCCGCACCGCCAACCAGTCCATGGCCATTAACCGCATCAGCACCGGCGCCATCATCATCGCGGGCAGCGGCATGTGCGACGGCGGGCGCATCCGCCATCACCTGAAGCACAACCTGTGGCGCAACGGCTGCCATGTGGTAATTGTCGGCTTTCAGGCGAGCGGCACGCCAGGCCGCGCGCTGGTGGATGGCGCGCAGTATCTGCGCATGGCAGGCGAGACTGTACGGGTGGCGGCACAGGTACACACCATCGGCGGCCTGTCCGCCCATGCCGATGCCGCCGGCCTGATCGACTGGTACCATCACTTCGAAGGACGCCCCGCCATCGCCCTGGTGCACGGTGAACCGCAGGCGATGGACCCGCTGGCGGGGCGGCTGCGCAGTGAATCCGCGCGGCATGTCTACACCCCTGAGCGGGGCGCACGGCTAAATCTGCTGGATTGGACAGAACAGATGTAGAGCGCGGCCTGCCGGGATCAAGGCCAGCTCGTTTTGAGCCGATATGATGTTAAAGAGAACCCCCACAACTCATGCCTAGCGGAGGTGTATCATGAAGGACACCGTCACCATCCTGGATAATGCCACAGGCAAGAGCGTCGAGCTGCCCATCCGGCGCGGCACGCTCGGCCCTCCCGCCATCGACATCGGCGCGTTACAGCGTGAACTGGGATACGTCACTTACGACCCAGGCTTTCTCGCCACGGCCAGTTGCCACAGCGCGATCACCTATATCGACGGCGAGCAGGGCGTGCTGCTCTACCGGGGTTATCCCATCGAACAGCTTGCGGAAAAAAGCAATTTTCTCGAAGTCGCCCATTTGCTGATCTATGGCGAATTGCCGAGCCAGGCGCAACTCGGTGAATTCACCAATATCATCCGCCGTCACACCATGTTCAACGAAAGCCTGAAGAGTTTTTACCACGGTTTTCATCACGATGCCCATCCGATGGCAATCATGGTCGGTGTGGTCGGCTCATTGTCGGCGTTCTATCACGACTCGACGGACATCCATAACCCCCATCATCGCGACATTGCCGCGCACCGGCTGATCGCCAAGATGCCGACCATCGCCGCCGCCAGCTATAAGCATTCGATCGGCGAGCCGTTCATGTATCCACGCAACAACCTGAACTATTGCGGCAATCTTTTGCACATGATGTTTTCGGTGCCCGCCGAGGACTACCAGGTCGATCCGCTCGCGGAAAAGGCGTTGGATCTGATCTTCATCCTGCATGCGGATCATGAACAGAATGCCAGCACCTCCACCGTGCGCCTGGCCGGCAGCTCCAGCGCCGATCCGTTCGCCTGCATCTCCGCCGGTATCGCCTCGCTGTGGGGTCCGGCGCACGGCGGCGCCAATGAAGAGGTGCTGCACATGCTGGCGGAGATCGGCGACAGCAAGAACATTCCCAAGTATATCGCCCGCGCCAAGGACAAGAACGATTCATTCCGCCTGATGGGCTTCGGCCACCGCGTATATAAAAATCATGACCCGCGCGCACGCCTCATCCGTGCCATGTGCCACGAGGTGCTCAACAAACTGGGCAACCAAAACAACCCGCTGTTCGAGCTGGCGCTAAAGCTTGAAGAAGTGGCCCTGCAGGATGAATACTTCATCGAGCGCAAACTTTATCCGAACGTGGATTTCTATTCGGGGATCATCTATAAAGCACTCGGCATCCCCACCAACATGTTCACCGTGATGTTCGCCATTGCACGCACCGTGGGTTGGGTCGCGCAGTGGATGGAAATGATCGCCGACCCGAACCAGCGCATCGGCAGGCCGAGACAGGTGTATGACGGGGCGACGCGGCGGGATTATGCGGGGATAAAGGACAGGTAGCGGTAGTCTCACAGACCTTGATAATTTTGGGGCACTAGACTAATCTGGCTTAGCTAGGTGACTAAGTCCAATCAATCCCAGAAGAGTAATGATGCCATGCCGACGATAGTGAATGTGCACGATGCTAAAACCCACTTCTCGCGTCTTCTTGAAAGGGCACACGCTGGCGAAGAAATCATTCTTGCCAAGTCTGGCAAACCCTACGCCAAACTTGTGCCGCTCGACACCCACAAGGAACGCACACCCGGCATAGCAAAAGGAAGGGTAACCGATGCGTTTTTTGAGCCATTGCCGCCGGAAGAGCTGGAGGCGTGGGAACAATGAGGGTGCTGCTCGACACCCACGCACTGCTGTGGTGGCTGTTCAATGATCCCAAGCTTTCGCAACTTGCACGGGATCTGATTAAAGAGCCTGGTAACACCGTCCTGATGAGCAGTGCCTCAGCCTGGGAGATAGCGACCAAGTACCGCTTAGGAAAATTACCCGAAGCAGGGGAGGTTGCCCAAAATTTGCCAGAGCTGCTGCGCACGGCGCGGATAGACGTGTTACCCATATCTGTAGAACATGCGCTGGCCGCCGGCCATCTCCCTGGGCCACACCGCGACCCTTTTGACCGCATGCTGATCGCCCAGGCCCAGCTTGAACGGATACCTATCATCACCACGGATGGCGAATTTTCAAAATACGACGTTCAAATCATGTGGTGAGGATTGACCCCGCGTAGGGTGGAACAACCAAAGCGTATTGCGCCGAATGAAAAAACATCCAGCGCAATACGCTTTGTTATAGCAGCCTACCTTGCTGCGCGCCGTTTCGCCTGCCGTGGGATGAGTTCGATCTTGAGTGTACAGCCCACCGCATCGGCATACTTCTTGAGCGAAGCCACAGACGGCGCATGCTTTCCGGTACTTTCAAGGCGCGAAACCGCGCTCTTCGTAGTGCCCATACGAACAGCGACAGCTTCTTGAGTAAGGCCCGCGCGAGTGCGTGCGGACAACATTTCGCGCGCAAGCGCGTACTCAGCCTCAAGAGCGCCATAGGCTTCACAAAAGCCACGGCGTTTCGAGACTTTATCGAGGAAAACTTTTTGATCATGTGCCACAGTGTCGTATTTAAGTTCAGCCATTTCGTATCTCCTTCATTCGCTTGCGCGCAAGCTTGATCTCTTGAGAACAGTAGAACGCTCTTCCAATGCCCGATTTACCACGCGGACGTAATTCGAATAATCCATCCCCAAAGGCGCGTGGGTGGGGAAGGCGCAAATTCGGACCGAATTCGAGAAGGAGTTCGGCAATTTTTGCGTAATCAGCAACTACATCCACGGGCCAGGATTCGATCTCTGCTTGCACCCTTGGATGAAAATATTCGATGGAATAGACCATGCGAAAGGTTAGCAAATACGCTAACATTAATCAAGCTCAGGAATACTCACGCTTTGACAGCTTGAAAAGCACCTTGGCAAACGCACCAGGCAAACAGTTGCAAGCTCACAAAAGCGATGGCAAATGTCCCGATCTTGAGCCGAAGAGTAAAACAAGATCTTTGAGCCGTTCCCGGAATAGCCAGGCCATCTTGGCGCCGTGCGCCCACTGTGCCGTTTGTGCGGCGCTACACGACCGAGGGCATCCGCCTGTTGGCCGAGATGGATGCACTGCATGGCACACGGTCCGGCACCACCATGCGTAAACTCTGTGAGCGGGCATTCAGGGTGCATGGCGGGGCTCGCTTTGAGCGGCTGGCGGGCATTTCCAGCGAGCATCTGTACAACCTGCGCCAGCACAAGGCCTATCAAGCCAAACGCGGATCATTCGACTGGACTCGTCCGGCCAGGAAAAGAAGGGGACGGCAGGGCTATTTTGTGCCGAACATCCTAAAGTCTTTCCCAGGCATTGCCGTTAATCATTTCGTGCGCTGTTTTTCATGCAGGCACGGCATGTTTTGGGAGATGGATAATGCTTGAAAAATGGCTGGCCAACATCAGTTGGCGGAAAAAGATTTTGGGGCTTTCTGGCCTGTTTGTTCTGGGCATTACCGGCGTTGGCCTGTTCGGCGGTTACACCATCTATCACCAAAACCACACCATACAGGCCGCACTCAGCGAATCACAGAAACGCGTGGAGGCGGCCACGAACGCCCAGGTTGCCATTCTGTCGATGGCCAAGGCCCAGGCACAGATCATTGCAGCGCAGGAACCTGTGGACATCCGCAGAGCAGCCATTTCAGCCATCAAGGGTGCGGCACTGCTTGACGAAAACATTCAACACCTGGGAACCACCCTGAAGGGGCGGCCGGAGGTTGAAGAGCTTATCAAGCTGCTGACGGAAATGAAGCCCATATCGCTGGAGGTGATTAAGGCGGCGCGCGCAAACGACGACGTACTGGCGATAGGAAAGAGCAAGGAAATGCTCGGTTCCATGAATCGTGTCGAGGAACTATCGGGCAATCTCGTAACACACGAGCGCACGACCTTAACTGCTCGCATGGCGGAGCAGATAACGGAAGGAAAGCGCGTTATTGTCATGCTGGGGATTCTTGTCGGGCTTGGGATTGTGATTGGCATAATAGTCAGCCTGTTTGCCGCCCATATGGTCACAAAACCCTTGTCATCCCTGGAAAGCTCCATGGCCGCTCTGGCAACCGGCGACTTAAACATAAAACTCGCCAACGCGGGCAAGGATGAAATCGGCAGGACTATCAATGCCATGTCCCGAACCGTGGTCAATCTGCATGACATTGTCGAAAGAATTCATCAGGGGGCTAGCCAATTAACCATCAAGGCCCAGAATGTCAGCCACACGGCGGACAACATCCGCGGGGTCTCGACAACATTGCATGGCAACGTCAGAAACATCAAGGATGATGTCACCATCGCACTGGACAAAACCAGCCAGGCTGTAACCCAATTGGAGCAGGCCGCCGATAAGGCACAGAAAACCTCGGGAAACGCCCAGCAAAACGCAGCCGAAATCAGGGAAGCTGTAATTAGCTTTGAGCGTTTCCAGGGGAATATGGAGAACACTGCGTCAGGCACGCGCGACCTTGCAAAAGCCGCAGAAACCATTACCGCCATCACCAAAACCATCCGCGATATCTCGGCTCAAACCAACCTGCTGGCACTGAATGCCGCCATCGAGGCGGCACGTGCCGGGGAACAGGGCCGGGGCTTTGCTGTGGTGGCCGACGAGGTGCGTGCACTGGCGAAAAGGACGGAGAATGCCACCGGAGAAATTTCCACTTCGGTAGATACCATTTCCAATAGCGTAAAACACACTGTCGGATTATTGGAAACCTCCGTTGCAGAGGCCCGCAAAAATATCGCGCGATTGCAAAACGTCGCGGATGAAACAGCCACCAGCAGCACACAAACCAGCCTCATGAGTAACACCATGATCGAAGTGGTAGATCTGATCAGTGAACAGGAAAAAGCGCTTAATGGCATCAACGCTTCGATCAGCGGCCTGCTCGAGTTAAGCAGGGAAACCAACGATCAAACCGACATATTGAATAACCTGGCGCATACATTGAATGGTTCGGCGACCGACTTGAATAACGTGGTCGACAGGTTCAAGTTATAACGCAGGACTGGGCGATACAGGGACATATCGCATTACATGAAACAGCAATGAAGCATGTTGATTTTCGTCATTCCGTAAAACACAACTTCCATAGGAGGAAGAAACCGTGAAGCACAGCAACACCAAGAGCAGGAAACACATTGGGGCCGTCGTTGCGGCTCTGCTCGGCGTATCCAGTGTCTTTTATTCACCCTTTGGCGGGACTGGAGAGGCGGATCCTTATCTGCGTCCGGATATCGCGCCTGCCCCGGCAGATAACCAATTGACCCCCGACCGCGCCGAGCTTGGCAAGATACTGTTTTTTGACCCACGTTTGTCAGGGTCCAACTGGATAAGCTGCACCACATGCCATAACCCGGCGCTCGGTTGGTCGGATGGATTGCCCACGGCAATTGGTGTTGGTATGAAGACACTCCACAGAGCAACCCCCACGATTCTGAACACTGCCTACAACAGGATCCAGATGTGGGACGGCCGCGCGCCGAGCCTGGAAGAACAGGCGACCGGCCCTATCGTGTCGCCGGATGAAATGAACCAGAATCTGGATGATTTGGTCAAAGAGTTGTCCGCCATTCCCGGTTACAAGGAGTTGTTTGAAAAGAGCTATCCTGGTGAAGGCATCAGCAAGCAAACCATTTCAAAGGCCATCGCCAGCTTCGAAAGAACAGTGGTGTCGACGGAATCCCCCTTTGACAAGTGGCGCAAGGGAGACAAGAAGGCGGTGAGTGAACCAGTAAAGCGCGGATTTGTTTTATTCGAAGGCAAGGCCAATTGCGCCGCTTGTCATCAAGGATTTAATTTTGTTGATAACGGCTTCCATAATATTGGCCTGAAGAAGACAAGTGATGCCGAAGACGAAGGAAGGTTCGCACACAAGAAAGTTAAAGTGCTGAAAGGCGCATTCAAAACCCCCACACTGCGCGACATTGCCCTCACCGCGCCCTATATGCACAATGGCGTATACAAGACATTGGAAGAAGTCGTGGATCATTACAACAGCGGCGGAGAGAATCAGGAAAACCCCGACCCCAACCTGAAGCCGCTTAATTTAACGGATCAGGAGAAGGCCGACCTGGTGGCCTTCCTGAAAAGTCTCACTGGAAAACACATAACCATGACTGTCCCCCAGTTGCCGAATTAAAGGAGATTGATTCAATGTTTACATTCAACATGAAAAAAGCCGGATTTTTACTGTTCGCCGCCTGGCTGCCGACAACACAGGCCGCAGAGGTTGAGCTAGGACAGCAAAACAAATCCTTCGTCAATAATGGTCAAAAGGTAGAGCAATTGAAAATAAAGGCTGGAGATACGATTCGTTTCAAGAATTATGACCCTTTTTTTCATAATGTATTTTCACTATCAGACCTGAAAACATTCGATCTTGGATCCTTCCCCAAAGGGGATTCACGCACCGTGACCTTTGACAAGAAGGGAGCTGTAGACGTCGAGTGCGCCATCCACCCGCAGATGCAATTGAAGCTCGAGGTTGAATAATGAGGCGCGTTACCAGGCAGATGCTGACGGGGGTAGTGCTCTCCATGGGTGTCAGTGGCGCGTGGGCCACTGACACCCTCGAAGACGTAAAAAGCGAGCATACCAGGCCCGCCATCCGCGGCGGCATCGTTTATAAGTCTTATTGTGTGCTTTGTCATGGGGCAGTGGCGAACGGTGATGCCAAAGCCGCGAAACTGTATGGCGTTGCCACCCTTGCCATTAAACCCATGTCTACGGAGTACTATGAAAAAATCATCCGTGGAGGCGGGCCAGCCGTTGGTAAAGCGCCCTATATGCCGCCTTGGCAGGAAGAGCTGTCGGATGAGCAAATAAAAGATGTGGTCGCTTATCTGGGTGTGGTAAGTAACGCCGTCGGGCGTGGCGAGGTGGTCTTCAAGACCAATTGCGTACTCTGCCACGGCGTAAAAGGAGATGGTAAGGGGCGGGCATCGGTTTTGTTCGATCCGCCTCCGGCCAATCTGACCAGGAGTGACAAAAACGACGAATACAAAACGATGATCATCACCATGGGCGGGGCGGCGATGGGACGTTCACCGGTGATGCCGGTGTGGGGAGAGCAATTATCCACACAGGAGATCAATGATGCAGTGGCTTATCTTAGGACGATCCTTGTGAAATAGAGTCTGCCTTCAACCTGAAAACGGCGATTGAAAGCCATAGATCAGGGTGTCTTCGCCACCCTGATCTATATGACCAGCTACTCCAGGCTCAGCGTTATACCGGATGATACCGAGGCCACACCCGTGGCCTTTTCTCCTTCCCCGCTCTCCAGGCTCAATGCGCTTTCCTCGGCTTGCTTGCCCGGACTCTTTTCTTCCAGGCTGATTCGCAGGCGCAGATTATTTTGCGAATCGGCGTTGCGCAGCGCTTCTTCGAGTGTAATGCGGCCTTCCTTGTAAAGGTGGTATAGCGCGGCATCGAAGGTTCGCATACCGACATTCTCTGACTTGGTCATCACCTCCTTGATCTTGTGCATCTCGCCTTTGAGAATCAGGTCGCAGACCAGCGGCGTTCCGAGGAGTATTTCGATGGCGACGGTACGCTTGCCATCCACGGTGGGGATAAGGCGCTGTGAAATGATGGCGCGGACGTTTAGCGACAAGTCCATCAGCAACTGGTTGCGCCGCTCCTCAGGGAAAAAATTAATGATGCGATCCAACGCCTGATTGGCGTTGTTGGCATGAAGGGTTGAAATGGCCAGATGACCTGTCTCGGCGAAGGCGATGGCGTGCTCCATGGTTTCGCGTTCGCGGATCTCGCCGATGAGAATAACATCAGGTGCCTGGCGTAGCGTATTTTTCAGGGCATCTTCAAAGCTGTCGGTATCCACGCCCACTTCGCGCTGATTGACAATGGATTTTTTGTGTTTATGAACGAATTCAATGGGGTCTTCGATGGTGACGATATGCCCGGCGCTGTTGGCGTTCCGGTAATCAATCAAGGATGCCAAGGAGGTGGATTTACCTGACCCCGTGCCGCCAACAAAGAGAATCAAACCGCGTTTTTGCATAATCACATTGGTGAGCATGGATGGCAAATTGAGTTTTGCCATGTCCGGAATATCGACTTTGATATTGCGAACCACCATCGCCACTTGATTGCGCTGCTTGAAGATATTGACGCGGAAACGGCCCACGCCCGGCTCGGAGATGGCGAGATTCATTTCCGGCTTTTTCTCAAAGGCCATGATCTGTTCCTGATCCATTACCCGGTACGCGATTTCCTTGACCGCATTGGGACGCATCGTGACAGGCTCAAGAGGGGTAAGTTCGCCCTGGATTTTGGCGCTGGGCGGCGCGCCGGTCGTCAGATAAAGATCCGAAGCGTCTTTCATGACCATGATTTTCAGGTAATCTTTGAATTCCATAAATCCTTCTCCAAAAGCATTCTGCTGGCCTGTTGGGTTATAGTTCAATAAGTATTATCGGCGTGGATGAGGGACAGCTTAAGCACGGCAAACGAGGTACCCTTGGGGTAAAGTCTCACGTCACCCTGACCTGCATGGCCCATGAAAGAAGCGAGACACACGATGACGGACAACATTAAACCCCTGCCTGCGGCATTGCAGGCGCGCATTGATGGCTATCTGGAGGCTTTTGCGGAGGCTGCGAACAGCGCGGGCGTCCATATATCCAGCCATGCGGAGCTGTTGTCGAAGATCCATGAGGCGTGGGCCTACAGCGACTTTGTGGCGCAAAACTGCGTGCGCCATCCGCAAATGCTCGGTGATCTTCTGGACAGCGGCGACCTGCTCAGGGCCTACCCGCCAGAGGAATACCGGCTCAAGCTCCAGGCTGCCCTTGATGGCGTTCATGATGAAAAGCGTCTCAGTGCTGTGCTGCGCATCCTGCGGCGGCGCGAGATGGTGCGTATTGCCTGCCGTGATCTGGCGGGCTGGGCGGAGCTGGAGGAAACGCTACGTGAACAATCGTGGCTGGCGGAGGCCTGTCTGGATGCTGCCTTGCAACTTCTGCATGACTGGCAGCGCACAGAGTGGGGCAAGCCGCTGGCAGAGGACGGCAGCCCGCAAGCGCTCGTCGTCTTGGGCATGGGCAAGCTCGGCGGACAGGAGCTGAACTTTTCTTCTGATATTGATCTCATTTTCGCCTACCCCGAAGAAGGCCAGACCGATGGGCCGCGCACCCTGAGCAATCAGGAATATTTTACGCGTCTTGGCCGGCGCCTGATCAGTGCCATCGGCGATTTCACCGCCGAGGGATTCGTGTTCCGCGTCGATATGCGCCTGCGCCCTTATGGCGAGAGCGGACCACTCGCCATGAGTTTTGACGCGCTGGAGGAGTATTACCAGACCCATGGGCGCGAATGGGAGCGTTACGCGATGATCAAGGCGCGCGCCGTGGCCGGTGATATAGCGGCCGGGGAACAGCTTATGCAGCGCCTGCGCCCGTTTGTCTATCGCCGCTACCTGGATTTCGGCACCTTCGAGGCATTGCGCGAGATGAAGGAAATGATCCGCCGCGAGATCGAGCGCAAAGGGCTACACGGCAACATCAAGCTCGGCTCGGGCGGCATCCGCGAGATCGAATTCATCGGCCAGGCCTTCCAGTTGATACGCGGCGGGCGCGAGCCGGAACTGCAGGAGCGGCAGATCCTGCGCGTGCTGACACTACTCGCCAGCCGCAGTGATTTGCCAGAGTACGTCACGCATGCATTAACTGTAGCCTATGTGTTCTTGCGCCGCACCGAAAACCGTCTGCAGGAATTCGCCGATCAACAGACCCATACTCTGCCGACGGACGATGTGGGCCGCCTGCGCCTGGCGGCTTCGATGGGGCATGATGATTGGGCGGCTTTTTCGCGTGCGCTTGAAAAGCATACGCGTGTGGTCCATGAGCATTTCGAACAAGTCTTCGCCGCGCCTCAAACGGCCGAGACACGCGCCGAAACCGGGACTCCTGATCTCGCCGCCGTCTGGCGCGGTGCCTTGGATGAATCCCAGGCACGCGCCGCCCTCCAAGCCACGGGATTTGCCGACACCGAAGAGGCACTGCGTCTGTGCGCACGCCTGCGCGAAGGCCATACCTACCGCGCCCTGAGCGCCCAGGGCCGCGAGCGCATGGATCGCCTGATGCCGTTGCTGCTCGGCGCGGTAACCATGACCCTTCAGCCCGCCGTTACGCTGCTGCGCCTGACCAGCCTGTTGGAGGCCGTCGCCCGGCGCACTGCATACCTGGCGCTGCTGGTGGAGAATCCACTGGCGCTATCGCAACTGGTCAAGTTATGCGCTGCGAGCCCCTGGCTTGCCAGCCTGCTCACCCGCCATCCGCTACTGCTTGATGAATTGCTTGACCCACGCAGCCTTTATACACCGCTGGGCCGGACAGAGCTGGAACACGATCTGCGTGTGCGCCTGCACGCCATTCCACCTGATGATCTGGAACAACAGATGGAGGCATTGCGCCAGATCAAGCAGGCCGCCGTGCTGCACGTGGCTGCGGCGGATGTGGCTGGCGCGATGCCGCTGATGGTGGTGAGCGACCATCTCACCGAAATCGCCGAAGTGATGCTGGAGCAGGTGTTGGCACTCGCGTGGCACCACCTCACAGAGCGCCATGGCCGCCCTCAGTGCAAAAACGATGGGCAAATCCGCGAGCCTGGCTTTGCCATCGTCGGCTATGGCAAGCTGGGCGGCATCGAACTGAGCTACGGTTCCGATCTGGACCTGGTGTTCCTGCACGACAGCGCGGGTGAAGAACAATACACGACCGGCCCCAAAGTCATCGACAACGCGGTGTTTTTCGCCCGCCTCGGGCAGCGTATCATCCACATCCTCAACACCCAGACACCGGCGGGCGTGCTCTACGAGGTGGATACGCGGCTACGCCCGAGCGGTGCCGCCGGTCTTCTGGTAAGCGACTTGGAGGCTTATGCTGCTTATCAACGCAGCCAGGCCTGGACCTGGGAGCACCAGGCGCTGGTGCGGGCGCGGGTAGTGGCCGGGAATGACGAGATTAACGAACTTTTTACCACCTTGCGCCACGAAATTCTGTCGCGCCGCCGCGATGCCACCACGCTGCGCCGCGAGGTACGCGAGATGCGCGAACGCATGCGCCGCGAACTCGCCAGCCGTAAACCCGGCTGTTTCGACCTCAAACAGCACCCGGGAGGTATCGCGGACATCGAATTTATGGTCCAATATGGGGTTTTGGCTTGGGCCTGCGATCACCCCGCGCTACTGCGTTTTACCGACAATATCCGCCAGTTACAGGGTTTTCTTGACGCCGGATTGATGCCGGAAGCGGATGTGCGGCTACTGAGCGATGCCTACCGCGCCTACCGCGCGGCCATGCACCGCCTCACCTTGCAGGATGAACCGGCAGTGGTGGCCGACAGCGAGTTTCGGGAGTATCGGGACGGGGTTGAGGGAATCTGGCGCAGGATGATGGAAGGGTGATGGTTTATTCTGAAGGAGCGCATTACCGATGACAATGGATGACCGTGACGGCGTGATCTGGCTGGACGGTGCAATGGTCCCCTGGCGCGAGGCGAAGGTGCATGTGCTTACGCACACCCTGCACTACGGCATGGGGGTGTTCGAGGGCGTGCGCGCCTATCAAACCAGCCAGGGCGCGGCGATTTTCCGGCTTGACGCCCACACCAACCGGTTGTTCCGCTCCGCGCATATCATGGGCATGGCTATGCCCTACGACAAAGCCGCGCTCAACGAGGCCACCCGCGCGGTGGTGCGTGAGAATGGCCTGGATTCGTGCTACATCCGACCCATGTGCTTTTATGGCGCCGAGGGCATGGGGCTGCGTGCAGACAACCTGAAGGTGCATGTCATGATCGCGGCCTGGCCGTGGGGCGCCTATCTGGGCGCGGAAAACATGGAGAAGGGCCTGCGCGTGAAGACCTCATCTTTCACACGCCATCATGTCAACATCACCATGTGCAAGGCCAAGGCCAACGGCAACTACATCAACTCGATGCTGGCCTTGCGCGAGGCGCTGTCATGCGGTTGCGACGAAGCCCTGCTGCTCGATGCCGAGGGTTATGTATCCGAAGGCAGCAGCGAAAACATCTTCATCATACGCGACGGCATGCTCTATACGCCCGAACTGACCTCCGCGCTGGACGGCATCACCCGCGATACCCTCTTTACCCTGGCTGCCGAGATCGGCCTGCCGGTGCATGAAAAACGCATCACCCGTGATGAAGTGTATATTGCTGATGAGGCGTTCTTCACCGGCACCGCCGCCGAGGTAACACCGATCCGCGAAGTGGACGGTCGCGCCATCGGCAGCGGCAGCCGCGGGCCCATCACCGAGCGTTTGCAGACGCTCTATTTCGATCAGGTGCATGGGCGCCGGGAAGATCATCCCGAATGGCTAACTTTGGTGTAACAAGGAGAATCGAGTGTCACAGCACAATACCGCCGCTTCCAGTCAGACCAAGCACATCGAACCCAATGCACAGAACCACTACGAGGTTACGCGCGCCGACCTGCCCCTGCATTGCCCGATGGACAGCATGAGCCTGTGGAATTCCCACCCGCGCGTATCCCTGCCGATTGAGGCGACGGGCAAGGCGAAGTGCCCCTATTGCGGGGCGGAATATGCACTCAAGGATTAAACGGCCAATGCACAGGGAAGAGCTGCCGTGTGTAGGTTGGGTCAAGGAGCAAAAGCTCCGGACCCAACGAATCATAGCCTGGCGTAATGTTGGGTCCGCTTCGCTTGACCCAACCTACGTTAAGTGAACAGTGTTGCACTTAACCCGTATGTTTCATTTGTGACGCACGCGCGATGTCAGCAATATTAGTCGTCGGCCCGTCCTGGGTGGGCGACATGGTGATGGCGCAGAGTTTATTCAAAACACTGAAGCAGCGTTCACCGGAGTCGCCCATCGACGTGCTGGCACCGGCCTGGAGCGAGGCCCTGACAACACGCATGCCCGAGGTGCGGCGCTCCATCGTGATGCCGCTGGGGCATGGTCAGTTGCAACTGCGTGAGCGCTATCGGCTCGGGCGTGACCTGCGAGCGGCGGGCTATGGACAGGCCATTGTATTGCCCAACTCCTGGAAGTCCGCGTTGATTCCCTTTTTCGCTGGAATCCCGCGCCGCACCGGTTATCTGGGCGAGGCGCGGTGGGGACTGCTCAACGATGTGCGGCGCCTTGATAAATCCGCCTTGCCGATGACTGTGCAGCGTTTTGTTGCTTTGGGACTTGAGCCGGGACAACCTCTCACCAAATCGCAACCAACTCCTGCACTGACCGTAACTCAATCATCCGTGACTCAGGCTGCTCAGCGCTTGCAACTAGAGATCGACCCGCGACCGATACTTGCCCTCTGCCCAGGCGCCGAATTTGGCGCGGCCAAGCGCTGGCCACAGGAATATTACGCCGAGGTTGCGAAATCCCTGATAGCACGTGGCTGGCAGGTCTGGCTGTTCGGCTCGGATAAAGATACCTCCATCACCGACGCGATCAATCGTGAGACAGACGCAGCCTGTATCGATCTGGCGGGCCGCACCACGCTGGCCGAAGCGGTCGATTTGCTATCGCTGGCCACCTTGGTCGTGAGCAACGACTCCGGCCTGATGCACGTGGCCGCAGCGCTGGGACGCAAGCTGGTCGCGATTTATGGTTCATCCGACCCCGGCTTCACCCCGCCGCTGAGCGACACGGCGCGCATCCTGCGCTTGGACCTGGAATGCAGCCCTTGTTTTCAACGCGAGTGCCCGCTGGGACATCTGAAATGCCTGCGGGAGCTGTCACCCGAGCGGGTGCTCCAGGTGTCGCAAGAAATTCCTTGGCAAAAGGCATCCCCATGTTAGTGAGCGGTTTTACCTTTATCCGCAACGGCTCCATGCTCGGCTATCCTTACGAGGAAAGCATCCGGTCGGCCCTTGCTTTGTGCGATGAGTTTGTAATTGCTGTCGGCAAGAGCGATGACGACACGCTCGAACGCCTGCGCGCCATCGGCGATCCCAGGCTGCGCATCATAGAAACGACCTGGAATGAAAAGATGGCCGACCGCGGCTATGTATACGCCCAGCAGAAGATGATCGCACAGTTCAATTGCCGGGGCGACTGGGCCTTCTATCTCGAAGGCGACGAGGTGCTGCATGAAGCCGATATCCCCGCGCTGCGCGAGCGTCTTTTGCAGTTGCGCAACGATCCAGAGGTAGAGTCCCTGGTATTCGACTATCACCACTTTTACGGCAGCCCGCAGTGGGTGGCTATCGGCCCCGGCTGGTACCGCCGCGCTCCGCGCATCATTCGCAACAGTGTGCGCAATTATTCCCCCGACGGCCTGTTCTTCGTAGTGATGGACAAAAACAAGCGCGGCCGCTATCCACGCGCCGCGCTTGCCGGCGCAACCATCTATCACTACGGCCACGTGCGCCCGCACCAGCGCATGCAGGAAAAATTGCGTCAGGTGAGCCGTTACTGGGGCCATCAGCCGCCCGCGTTTGATGCCTATGCGATCGACCCCTTGGTCATCCGCCGCTTTGCGGGCAACCATCCGGCGATAATGGCCGACTGGCTGGCCAACGAGGCCGAGCGTGAATTTACGCCGCCCCTGCAGTACCGGCCGACCCGGCGTGACCGCCGCCACCGTGTACTGATGCGCCTGGAACGCTGGTTTGGACTGGATTTCAGCAAAAAACATTTCCGTCTGGTGAGAAAATAAAGATCATGACGGGACTGACCTTCGCCCGCACTATGGACAACGCCGCCAAGACGATGGCGGTGTTTACCGCCGTGGCACTGCTGCTGCCAGCCGCCTGGGTCAATATCTCGCTGGCGCTGTTCCTGCTCTTCTGGATGGCGGGCGGGAACTGGCGGGAGAAGCTTGCCCGAGTGCGCGCCAACGCCCTCACCCCCTGGGTGCTGGCCCTGTTTGCACTCTTTGCCATCGGCCTCACCTACACCAGCGCCAGCCAGGAGCTGGCCCTGGAGATTTTTGGCAAGTACGCCAAGCTGCTCTACATCCCATTGCTGTTCTCGGTGTTTTACGAGCCCGCCTGGCAACGACGCGCTTATTACACCTTCCTGACAGCCATGATTGTCAGCCTCCTGCTGTCCTACGGGCAACTCCTCGGCTGGGTGCCGCTCGGGCCGCCGGGACAGGATTACACCCTGTTCAAGGGCCGGATCGCCTTCGGGTTGTTCCTGGCATTCACCGCCTACCTCCTGGCACATCACCTGCGCACCCAGCCCCGTCTGCGCTGGCTGTGGGCGTTGCTGCTGGGACTGGCGCTGTATAATCTGCTGTTCATGAACGAGGGCCGCACCGGCTACGCAGCATTTTTCGGCCTGCTGCTGCTGTTTGCCTGTCAACTTTGGCGCTGGCGCGGACTGGTTATCGCGGTCGTGGCAGCGGCGCTGCTGGGCGGCGGCGCCTTTCTAGGCTCCCCCGTGTTCAAAACGCGCATAGTGGAGGTGGCCGACAACATCCAACAGTTCGAGGTTGGCGAAGCGGACACGTCCGTGGGAATGCGTCTGCAATTTTATCAAAACACCCTGCACCTAATCGCCACACATCCCTTTCTGGGGGGAGGCACTGGAAGCTTCATACCCGAATATGCCCAGTTAGCTGAGGCACAGCATGTGCATCCCAGCCGCAACCCCCACAATGAGTATCTCATGGTAACCACCCAGTTGGGCTTGGCAGGATTGACGCTGCTGTTGGCGCTGGGTTATAGGCTGTGGGTACACAGTCGGCACCTCGCGGCGCACTATCGTCACGCGGCACAGGGGTTGCTGGTAACCATGGGTATCGGTAGCCTGTTCAACTCGCTGCTGATGGACTTCTCGGAGGGCCATTTCTTCGTGTATTTCTGCGCTCTGCTGTATGCGGATCAGACGCGACCGGCGGCGGCATCTAACCTGCTCGCGTCTAATCCGGAAGCAAGTGAGGCGGCACGAGACGTGCGCTCTTGAAACTTACCATGCCCGCGCCTGAATAATTGCATGAATGTCTTGATCGTCAAGACATCCTCTCTGGGGGATGTGGTACACACGCTGCCGGCGCTCACTGATGCGCAGCGTGCCGTGCCAGGGATACGTTTCGACTGGGTAGTTGAAGAGGCCTTCGCCGAGATTCCCACATGGCACCCCGCCGTGGACAGAGCAATCCCAGTGGCGCTGCGGCGCTGGCGCAAACACCCTCTGCGCAGCCTGGGTTCCGATGAATGGCGCACATTCCGCAAGTCACTGGGTGAGCGCAGCTATGATTACATCATCGACGCACAGGGCTTGATAAAGAGCGCCCTGATAACGCGGCTGGGCCACGGCATTCGTTGTGGATTCGACCGCAACTCCGCACGCGAACCTCTGGCGGCACTGCTATATCAACGGCATTATGAAGTTGCCAAGAATCTGCACGCCGTCGAAAGGATACGTCGCCTCTTTGCCTTGGCTCTCGGTTATCCGCCCCCTGCACGAGACGGGGACTACGGCATAGACAAGACCAGGTTTACCGCCACACCTGCGGAGCGTCCCTACCTGGTCTTTCTGCACGGTACAACCTGGCCCACCAAACACTGGCCGGAGAGTTATTGGACGGCGTTGGCGCTTCTGTGCCGCGATGCGGGCTATGATGTTTATCTGCCTTGGGGCAATGACACCGAACGACTGCGTGCTGAACGCATCGCCAACTCAGCACCCGGTACACAAGTTTTGCCACGGATGGGGCTGAACCAGCTCGCTGGGGTATTGGCAGGTGCGCGGGCGGTGGTGGGGGTAGATACTGGACTGGCGCACATAGCAGCGGCGCTTGCGGTGCCATCGGCAACCCTGTATGGCGCCACCTCGCCGCAACGCACAGGCACGTATGGTCAGGGGCAGATACACCTCTGCGCGGACTTTAGTTGTGCGCCCTGCCTGAACCGGCAGTGTACCTATGCCGGCGAAGCAGCAGTACAACCAGCCTGTTACCAAACCCTATCACCGGAGCGGGTATGGGTAGCGTTGCATGAGATTTTAGGACAATGAACAACCACCCACTCCCATGTCAGCCATATGAGCAGCACAACGATTCATCGTTCCGCTAATTGCCGAGAGTTTTACCCAAAATGCTTAGAGAGCGACAATGAGCACTGAGAATACAGGTTTGCGCTTTTCCGTCGTAATAGTAAATTACAACGGCGGCGCCATGCTAGGTGATTGCATACGCTCTGTCCTTCGAGAAGACGTACGAGCAGCGCAAATCATTATCGTGGACAATGGTAGCCAGGACGATTCCCTGGCTACCATTGAGAGAGACATCCCCGGCACAATGATCATCCGCAACCCCTGTAATGCCGGTTTTGCCCGCGCAGTGAACCAAGGTCTGGCGCAGGCCCAAGGTGATTTCGCCCTGCTGCTCAACAATGACGCCCAATTGCAGCCCGGCGCGCTACGCGCCTTTGCCGACACCTTCGATCAAATTCCAGAGATGGCGATTGCCGGAGGGCAATTGCATTATGCCGATGGGCGACTGCAGAATGCTATCGCACCCTTACCCACACTCACGGCGGAACTCCTGCCACGTGCTCTCCTTAAATGGATTCTTCCACATCGCTTTCAGAGCAAAATGGCGACGGGGATCCCGGTCGCCGTGGAAAGCGTCATCGGCGCTTGTCTGACCGTGCGCCGTAGCACTCTGCCACAACTGGGACTTTTGGACGAGGACTACTTCTTCTTCCTGGAAGAGACAGAATGGTGCCAGCGCGCCCGGCGCTTGGGTTTTCAGGTTTATCATGTGCCAGCGGCACGGGTACTGCACGCCCAGGGACAAACCGCCAACCGTTTTCGCACTGCCGCGCGGATCGAGTTCCAGCGCTCAAAACTGATCTTTTTCAAAAAATCCCGGCCGTTTACCTCCTATCTTGTCCTGACTGCACTTCTGCCCATAAAAAGCCTTATCAATGCCCTCTCTAACACACTCTTGTGTCTGCTCACCGCCTGCACCAATGCGCGCCAGCGGGCCAAGACCCTGGGTTATTGGCATATAACGCTGTGGCATATGTTGGGCAGACCGGCAAGCTGGGGTTTGCCTGGAAAGTGCTTACGCGAAAAGGGTCGGGTACAATGAATGTCAATTCTCATCTGGATAAATGGCTGTTTCCACTGCCTGGGCTACCGCTCTTTGTGGCACCCCTATCCTGGCACTGGTTTTGGCCGCTGACGGGCATGCTGTGGACGCAGAACACCGAACGCGGCACCGACCTGTTCCTAAAGCTGAATTGCTCTATCTTCACCTCGGCCGACGCCACCCCGTCCCGGAGTCAGCCCCATCTTGCGTTAGTCGTGCGCCTGTTCCTCGGTGGACTGTTCCTGAACGCCGTGATTGACGGACCTGGAACTGCCTGGCCTATTCATCCTGCTCTGGTCCTTGTATAGACCCGGTTACGCAACAATGAGCAATTGGAACAGTCACCTCTCCGTCGTTTACATCACCTTGAATGCGGCGCGGCTTTTGCGGGAGAGCCTGGAAAGTGTCCGCACACTCACGGATGACCTGGTCATAGTGGACGCAGGCAGTACCGATGAAACCCTAAATATCGCGGAAAGCTTCGGTGCCCGTATTTTCCGGCGGCCATGGCCGGGTTTCGGGTTACAAAAGCAGTTCGCGGTGGAGCAGGCGCGTCATGACTGGGTACTGATCCTGGACGCCGACGAAGTCCTTGTTACAGACTCTATTCCCCTGCTCAAACAGGCCCTATCCACCCCGGCCTTGCCTGCCGGTTTCATCCTGCCACGCCATAATTACCTGCATGGCAAGCGTATCCATTTTGGCGACTGGAGCCGGGATCGGGTCCTGCGCCTGGTCGATCGGCGCCGGGGCCAGTTCAGCCCAGACCAAGTCCATGAGCGCTGGCTAACGGACGGTTCGGCACGGTTACTGGATGCACCCCTTGCCCACTATTCATTTCCTGATTACAAATCTATGCTTGCCAAACTGGACCAATATTCCGATCTTAACGCCCGGCAATTACTAGCACGGGGCACACATATTTCGGCCAGCGCCCCCATGAGTCACGCCCTGGCAGCCTTTGTCAAAGGCTACATCTTCAGGCTAGGCTTCCTCGACGGCACCGAGGGCGCCGCAATCGCATTGACAACGGCGCTGGGTTCTTTTATGAAGTATGCCAAGGCACTGGAGTTGCGGCAGGCACAGCGGAAAAACCCATGAATACTCTATATTCTGAAGACCGACATTGGCCAAGTACATCAATGTGTATCATCCGCAACCTGTATCCGCAGACTGCCGAGCAACCTTAGCACCAGACCAATGGACATAACATGATCAACAAAGAACGCGCCAACAATCTGCGCAAGGACACATCTGCCAAATGCAGCCATGTACCCAACTTCACCGAATACATGCAAATCGTGTTCGATGAAGTCTGCGTCACTGTGCCCACCGGTGGGCGCATTCTTGACATCCCCGCAGGCAACGGCTTGCTAGGGGATCGACTACGCGCATCGGGCTATGACGTTGTTCAGGCAGACATCAATGACGAGCGGCCCGACTACGTTCACATGAATATGGAACGCCGACTTCCGTTCGATGATGAATCGTTCGACGCGGTGCTTTGCCTCGAAGGGATCGAACATGTGACGACACAACAGCAACTGCTGGCTGAGTTGGTGCGAGTCACGCGACCACGCGGCTGGATCGTCATATCTACACCCAACGTCTCAAACTTCTACTCGCGCCTGACCTTCCTTTTTTCGGGCCACTTCTATCAATTCGATCCGCAGGCTTTCAGTTTTGCTAAGCCAGGCGCGATTTTCGATAGGGGCCACATTGCACCGGTCTCGCTCTACTACCTGGCGTATGCCATGGCAGCAAACGGCGCGCGGCTGATCTGCACGCGAGGCGACAGGTTTAAGAAGAAGATCCTTCTACCGTTGGCGTTACTGATGTGGCCGGTGGTAGCGTGGAACGAGGGTCGTGTGGAACGCGGACTAAGCACCAACATGCGCGATTCATCTGCGCCGCACAGAGGTTTGTTTTTCAACATGCACCTCTATCTCAGCAGATCACTAGTTGCGAAATTTCGGAAGGATTGATAGAACCTGAACACACGGGATCGGGCCTCTAGGAACGCATGGTGTCAGATCTATAGCTGTAACATTATGCTGCTTTTTTGGCCTAACCCTGTATTCGAAAGAAACAGGGTTAGGCACGATTGTTTATGAAATATCCGGATCACATTCACCACGCACTATAAACCTTGCCGCAGCCAGCAAATCCGCAACATAAGGTACCCGGCTATCGATCAGTTTACGCTCATCGGGGCCATAACCTGTAGCGACCATGACAGGATGGACACCCGCGGCTAGGGCAGCTTCGATGTCACTGGCTTTATCGCCGATCATATAAGAATGAGCGAGGTCTATGTCCCAATCCCGTTGGGCTTCCAGGATCATCCCAGGTGCGGGTTTGCGGCAGTCGCATTCCCGGTTATCGCCAAATTCCGGGTGATGGGGACAATAATAATAGCCGTCGACCTTTGCATTTTGGCTTTCCAGTATGCGCGTTACCGATGCGTGCAGTTTTTCGATATCGTCAGCGCCGTAAAAACCCCGCGCAACCCCCGCCTGATTGGAGATGACGACCACGAGAAACCCCGCTTCATTAAACATGCGAATCGCGTCAACAGCGCCGGGAATCCACTCCCAGTCCTCGAACTTGAAGAGGTAGTTCTTCTCGACGTTGATGGTGCCGTCACGGTCAATGAAAATAGCGCGTCGCTGCATGAGGTTCATTCCCCAAATAACGCGGCTTCGACGCTCTCGCAGAGGGAATGTGCCAGCACGATGTGCAACTCCTGAATGGTGCTGGTGTTCGTGCCGTTTGCCACAACGCAGTGATCAGCCATGCTCTTCGCCTCGCCGCCATCCCTGCCGCTGAACACGATGCTCGAAAGACTCATCTCCCGGCACTGTTCCAGCGCCCGCAGGATATTGGGCGAGCGCCCCGAGGTGGTGAGGGCCAGGAACACATCGTGATCGCGCATCTTGCCGGCAACCTGCCGCGCGAACACCTCATCATATCCGTAATCGTTGCCAATGGCGGTCAAAATTGAGCTGTCCACAGTGAGCGCCTCGGCGGGCATGGATGGACGGTCCTTGCCGAGCCTGACGACAAATTCAGCCGCCAGGTGCTGGGCATCGGCAGCGGATCCGCCGTTGCCGGCGATATAGAGACGTCCGCCGTTCCGGTAGGCATTGACCACTGTTTCCACGGCCCGGCCAAAGATCTCAATCTGCCCGGCGTTGCCAAGAAACTCCTGCTTTGCCGCAATAGAGGCAGTCAGGTTTCTTTTGAGTCTTTCGGTGTGTGTCATCATGCGTTCAGCCATTGCAGGTATTCACGCACGCCTTCGTCGACCGTTTTAAAAGATCCGGAATAACCCGCCGCGCGCAACGCGCCGATATCCGCTTCGGTAAAGCTCTGATAACAGCCACGCAGTTTTTCAGGAAAGGGGATGTATTCGACCTCTCCACGGCCATGCCAGGAAACGACAGCACGCGCAACATCGTTGAAGGTTTGGCTGCGACCGGTGCCGAGATTGAAGATACCCGAGCACTCCGGGTGATCCAAAAACCATAGCTTGGCGGCGCAAACATCCTCGACATAGACGAAATCGCGGCGCTGCTCGCCATTACCATAGCCATCGCAACCCTCAAACAGCTTGATCCGCCCTTCCGCCAGCAACTGGTTATTGAAATGGAAGGCGACGCTGGCCATCGAACCTTTATGCTGTTCGCGCGGGCCATAGACATTGAAATAACGCAGCCCCACCACCTGGCTTGCAAGGCTCGGAAGACGCCGCACATATTGATCGAACAAAAATTTTGAGTAGCCGTAGACGTTAAGTGGCGCCTCCTGCTGGCGCTCCTCGCGGAACACCTTTCCGCCGCCATAGACAGACGCCGACGAGGCATACACATAAGGGATGCGCCGATCCAGGCAATAGTGCAACAACGTCTTGGAGTACTCGTAATTATTGCGCATCATATAGCGCCCGTCCCACTCTGTGGTGGATGAGCAGGCGCCGAGGTGAAACACGGCGTCTACCGGCGCGGCAAGCTCCTGTCCCGTCGTGACCTTGGCCAGGAAGTCTTCCTTGTCCAGGTAATCCATGATCTCGCAATCGGCGAGATTCTTGAATTTCACACCATTGCTGAGATTATCCACCACCAACACATCACTCCGGCCACGCGCATTGAGCGCCCTGACGAAATTACTGCCGATAAAACCGGCGCCACCAGTCACAATAATCACTGCGAATTTCCTCGTTCCTGTCGGATGGTTTCGATAATATTGGTAGTCGAACAGCCTTCTTCATAATGAAGTATCAGTACCCGACCACCATTGGCGGTGACACAGCCGTAACCAGCCACCTCTTCAGCGCGGTAATCGCCGCCCTTGACCAGGCAATCGGGCACGGTGCGGCAAATCAGGCGCTCCGGGGTGTCTTCGGAAAACGGCACCACCCAACTCACAGAGGCCAGACCTGCCAGCACCGCCATGCGCCGCTCCAGGGAATTCACCGGGCGCCCGGCACCCTTCAGGCGCTGCACCGAGGCGTCATCATTGACGGCCACGATCAGGTGGTCGCCGAGGCGTCGCGCCTGTTCCAGGTAGGCCACATGGCCCGCATGCAGGATATCGAAACAACCATTGGTCATCACTACCGTCTCGCCATGCGCGCGCGCATCCTGCACTGCGATCAGGAGCTGATCCTCCGTCATCACGCCCCGCCCCGGCGCCTGACCATCACGCAAGGCGCGCCGCAGTTCCGGTACGCTGACGGTGGCAGTGCCAAGCTTGCCGACGACGATTCCCGCCGCCAGATTGGCCAGTGCTGTCGCCGTACCGAGATCCTGCCCGGCTGCAAGCGCAGCCGCCAGCACTGAAATCACGGTATCGCCCGCGCCGGTGACATCGTAGACCTCGCGCGCCTGCGCAGGCAGGTGCAACTCCTCGGCACCCTTGCGCAGCAAGGTCATGCCATGCTCGCCACGCGTGACCAGCAATGCGCCAAAGTCGTGCGCCGCCAACAGCGCCTGGCCTTTTTCCACCAGCTCGCGCTCATCCTGGCAATGTCCGGCGACTGCCTCGAATTCCGACAGGTTGGGCGTGATCAGGCTGGCGCCATGATACAGGCTGAAATCCTTGCCTTTTGGGTCCACCAACACCGGCTTTCCGGCCGCACGGGCGGCGCTGATCAGTTGGCGCGCCTGGCGCAGGGCACCCTTGCCGTAATCGGACAAAACCACGACATCGACATCCGGCAAGTGGCGGAGGAAGTGTTCCAGCAGCAACGCGCCATCAATATGTTGGGCAACATCCTCGAAGTCCAAACGGATGAGCTGCTGGTGCTGGCTTATCACGCGCAGCTTTGTAGTGGTGGACAAACCAGGCTGACGCTGGAACAGGCACTCCACCCCGGCCGCGCCCAGGCGCTGCTCAAGCGCCTCTGCCGCCGCATCCGCGCCGGTCAATCCAAGCACTAGCGCACGCCCCCCCAGCGCCGCGATATTCAGCGCTACGTTACCCGCCCCTCCGGGACGCTCCTCCACCTGCTCCACGCGCACTATCGGCACAGGTGCTTCAGGGGAGATACGCGAGACGGGACCGTGCCAGTAACGGTCAAGCATCACATCGCCGACAACCAGAATGCGGCCGGAATCAAAGGAGGGTATCTCGATACGCATATTTTTTTGATGAATCGTGGGGTTATTGGCTTGCAAGGTATTATATATCTTTAGGGGACCTCTAAAAATCGCTATTTTCGCCCCAACCCCGGCCTTGGCGGTGTGTCTTTCTGGGTTCGCCGGGATTTGCACCCGTAACCACCGTAACCACCGTAATCACCGTGATGCCCGTGAAGGGCACAATGAGGTGGCAATGAGGGCGGAATGCCTGAATATTGAGCAGTTGCCCAGGCGTTTTCTTTCCGTGTATTGCCAGTTGCTCGTGAAACCGGCTATTCCCGCGTAATCTCATCAATCACCGCCCTGAGGCTGTCATCGGCCAGCACAGTGCCGGCCACATCCGCCCCTTCCAGATCGGCTCCGGCCAAATCCGCGCCGGTGAGGTCGGCATTGGTAAGTTTGGCTCCGCGTAGCGTGGCCAGGCGCAGATCGGCGTGCGATAAATTGGCATCGCTCATGTTTGCCCCGCTTAGATCGAACTGCACCATATTGGCATTTTGCAGGTTCATCCCGGCCAAATCGGCACCGCGCAGCGTATCGGCATCAAGCGTCAGCAGGACATCGAAACCTTTTCTGTCGTAAATCAAAATCATGGCATTGCTCGCAAGATTCAATCTGAATGCGGGTAGTGTACTGAATCACCATCATCGCGCATATGATTTGCGGTTTTTTTCATTGGGAAGCTGGAATGACACTCAGCGATGCCCGTTCCAGCTAGCACATGAAATTATAAATTACGAAACATGATCCGAATCCCATGTAGGTCTGGCTTTAGCCAGACATGTCGGCCTGAAGGCCGACCTACAATCGTGCGGCATTATGCTGCACAATTTATGTGTTCATGTACTAGATGTTTACACGCATGCCGCCGACTCTTGCTGCGTTACAAGTACCAGCGTAAAAATGCCGCTGCTGTAAAGGCAGTGCTGCCCAACAGCATTGCGGCAAGCCAGGCTTGGCGTTGTTGTCGCGGCGGAGTTTGCCTGGCGTAAAGCACATAACGTAGCATCAATGCCGGGCTGGATACGACGCAGAAGAGTTTGACGAGCAAGGCGATGAACGCCACGCCCTCAAGCTCTGGAAGATGCCCTTTTAAAAAATAACTCGTAAGGCCAAAACCGATGCCGCTGCCGATCTGCGTTGTTGCACCGAGTACGATCAGCCAAGCCAGGCGACGTTGGATGGCGTGGTTTTCACGCGCCAGCCAATATACAAAGATGGGGCTGCCGACCACGGCGGCAGCCCCGAAGTTGTGTACGATTTGCAACAACGTATAAATTAAATTTGTCACATGGGCGTTACCTGGCGGTCACGTGGATGGTTTTTTCTGGACCGGTAGGCACGTGCCCCTTGTCTACAATCTTAACGTAGATGACGTGTTTCCCTGGGCTGAGTTTAGGCAGGGTATAAGTGCCTTTGGTGGTGCGTTGCGCGGGGCTTTTATAGTCGTCCACCCAGACATGAAAATGATCGTCTCCTGACCCCAGCGCAATTTCATAGTTCAACGGATATTCTTCGTCGGCGTCGAGCATGGCGTTATCCGCTGGCGCAAGAATCTTGACACTGCCGATGTCCGCGCTGGCGGCGAGCGGTAAAGCGGTACCCGCAAAAGATGCCAACAATAAGTAATGGGATAGTTTCATTTGATGTGCTCCAGTTGTTAAAGACACGGGGGAGAGAACCTCTGGTTGCCAGGCTCATAACGTAGAACCGATTTCCCATGACATTTATTCCTGCCACGCCTCGAAGGAGCTCCGTGGGAATAAAATAGCCGATATACTGGTTCAGTAATTTGTCAGATGGCTTGGAGCGGGCGTGGCAAAGAGTAAAAATGAACTTGCGCGATTTGAACAATGTGTTCTACCGCATCTTGATGCTGCGTTTAATTTGGCGCGCTGGCTGGTGGGCAATGACACTGATGCGCAAGATATTGCGCAGGAGTCATATCTGCGCGCGTTGAAATATTTTGACAGCTTTCATGGCACGGATGCCCGTGGGTGGCTATTAACCATTGTGCGAAATACCAGCTACACCTGGTTGCGGCAATATCGCATGGAGGAACTCACGGTGTCGATTGATGAGGTATTTTTTGACCCGATGCAGGCGACTCACGAGGCCCTGAGCGAAGCCAGCGGTTTTGGCGTGTCGGCGCCGAATCCTGAAACCCAGTTAATACAACAGGCGGACTATGCCCTGCTAAGGCAGTCCATCGCACAGCTTCCGGTGGAATTTCGCGAGGCTATGGTGTTGCGCGAACTCGAAGATCTGTCCTATAAGCAAATTGCGGCCATCACCGGGGTTCCGGTGGGGACGGTAATGTCGCGACTTGCCCGTGCGCGTAAACGTTTGCAACAGATGCTCGCGCCCAGTGCCCCGGCGTTTCCGCGCAAGGATGTCCCCAATGGACTGTAAAGAAGCACGCCTCATGGCCCATGGCTATGCGGATGGGGAACTCGACGTACTCACCACAGCACGCATCGAGTCGCATGTGCGCACCTGCCTGGCGTGTCAGAAGCGGCTATGCGAGCTGGCGGAGTTGCGCGCGGCGATAAAAACCGCAGCGCCTTATTTCGAAGCGCCCGCAGGCTTGCAAAAGCGCATTCAAACGGGGTTACGCAAGTCAGATAAAAAACGTTGGCCGGTGTCTTTAATCGCTTGGCGCTGGCCTATCATCGGCGCTGCGATTGGCAGCGCCGCCTTGTTCAGCATGAGTCTTGCGCTGGTGATGAACACGCCTTCGGCGGATGACTTAATCGCGCGCGAAGTTATTTCCAGTCATGTGCGTTCTTTGATGGCCGATCATCTCACCGACGTTCGCTCCACTGATCGGCATACGGTAAAGCCATGGTTCATTGGATTACTCGATTTTTCGCCGCCAGTGAACGATCTTACGTCACGCGGCTTTGTCTTGGTGGGGGGGCGGCTGGATTATCTGGATAATCGTCAGACCGCCGCGCTGGTGTATCAATATCGAAAGCACATTATCAATCTATTCATTTGGCCGGCACCCCAAGAACAAACATCGAGTATCAAGGTGCACAGATGGCAGGGTTACCAGGCCTATGCATGGACACAAGCGGGCATGCATTTTTGGGCGGTCTCCGAGGTCAATGAAAATGACTTGAGCCTATTCGCGCGCTTGCTGCGCGATAGGAGTAGCGGCCAGCCTGCGTCAAGAGGCAATACTCTCCCCTAACCGCGTCCTTGACGCTGGACGGACTGCGGATTTGTGCCAATGCCCGCCGAAGTTGCTGTTTCACCCCTCACCCTTTCGGTTGCTGGCGCCAGCGTGTACCGCGCCAGCAACGCCTCTGGTTTTAGTGTGTCGTGTACAACAATCGCGGGTGCTTTGGCACTACAAATGCCCCTATACCCTGCCTGCGCCAAGATGCACACGATGTGTGCATCATATCAATGGCTCGCGTTCGGAAGGTAAAGATCACGCCCACAAATCAGACCCTGAACTGCCTCACCAAAGACTGCAACTGCGCCGCCAGCCGAGCCAGTTCATCGCTGGCGGCGGCGGTCTGTTGCGCTGCCGCCGCAGTTTGATTGCCGACCTGGCTGATGTTGACGATATTGCGGTTGATCTCCTCGGCCACTGCGCTCTGTTCCTCGGCGGCGCTGGCGATCTGGGTGTTCATGCCGGTGATATTCTCCACGGCGCGGGTGATGGCTTCCAGTGATTCCCCGGTCCGGGCCGCCTGCTGCACGCTGCTCTGGGCCTGACTGCGGCTCTGCATCATCACCTGCACCGCCTCGCTGGCGCCGGTTTGCAGGCGCTGGATCATCTGCTGGATCTCCTTGGTGGACTGCTGGGTGCGGCTGGCCAGGGTACGCACCTCGTCGGCCACCACGGCAAAACCCCGTCCCTGTTCACCGGCACGCGCCGCCTCGATCGCCGCATTGAGCGCCAGCAGGTTGGTCTGCTCGGCAATGCCGCGAATCACGTCCACCACCGCGCCGATGCCGGCGCTTTCCGTTTCGAGCTTCTGGATCACCTGGGCGGCCTGCTCCACCTCCCGGGCGAGGGTGTCGATGGCGGCGATGCCCTGCATGACCACCTGCTTGCCGCTGTGCGCCGCCTCGTCCGCCTGCTGTGCCGCGTGCGCCGCCTGCTCGGCGTTACGCGCCACCTCCTGCACCGTGGCCGACATCTCGTTCATCGCCGTGGCTACCTGGTCGGTCTCCGATTGCTGCTGCCGGATACCCTGATTGGTCTGCTCGGTCACCGCCGCGAGCTGTTCGGCGGCAGCGGCGAGATGGGTAGCGGGATACGTGATCCGTCCCATCGCCGTGCGCAGCCGCGCCTGCAACATCGTGATCGCCAGTTGCAAGCGCCCCGCCTCGTGGGTATTCCCGATATAGATGTGTTGCATCAGGCTGTTGTCGACCACCGCCCGCGCATCGGCCTGAGCTGCGAGCAGGGGGGCGATGGCAATGCGGCTGGCGCCCAGCGCAACACCCGCCGCCATCAGCCACGCCAGCGCGCTCGCCCAGAGCGGGACATCGCCGGCGAATGCGGTGAACGCGAACAGCGCCCCCAGGATGACCAGAAAACCCACGCCAAGCCGCGCGGCGATGCTGCCCTTGATCCCGCCGGTCTTGGGTATCTTGCCGGCGTTGATCTGCCGGTAGAGGGCCTCGGCGCGTTCGATCCGTTGCCGGGTGGCTATGGTGCGCACCGACTGATAGCCGGCGATGCGATCCCCCTCATAGAGTGGCGTGACATAGGCGTCGACCCAGTAGTGGTCGCCGTTCTTGCAGCGGTTCTTGACGATGCCCATCCAGGGATTGCCCGCCTTGAGGGTGCTCCACAAATCGGCGAAGGCGGCTGGCGGCATGTCGGGATGACGGACGATATTGTGGCTTTTGCCGATCAATTCTTCCTTGCTGTAGCCGCTGATGTCGATGAAGTGCTGGTTCACGGAAGTAATAATGCCCTTTAGGTCGGTCGTGCTGATGATTGTGGTGTCGTCGCGCAGCATGCGCTCGGTGCCGGTAACGGGCAGGTTGATTTTCATGCTTCCCCCTTGTTCTGAAATTTAGGAAACTTTGGGAAATTCCATTCCTGGAGTTTTTTATCTCGTGAAGCAAAAAACGCGGTTTTGCTTGCTCCATTTTTCAAAAAGTTACGTTTTCGAAAAATGACCGTCCCTCCTTGGACGGCGGGAACCTCTGAATATGTCAGAACCTGTTCACGATCTTGATCAAGGGATGCAGTGCAAGGCAAAATCGAACGAAAAAGCGGAGCATACACGAAGTATGTGAGCATTTTGAGTTCGATTTTAACGCCGCAATGCGCCCTTCAGCGAGATCGTGAACAGGTTCTCAGAGGTTCCTTTTTAGTGGGCCTTGAATTGCCCCACCAGTGTCTGCAACTGTGCCGCCAGCCGCGCCAGTTCCTCGCTGGCGGAGGAGGTCTGCTGTGCGCCCGCAGCGGTCTGGCTGCCGACCTGGCTGATGCTGACGATATTGCGGTTGATCTCTTCGCTCACTGCGCTTTGTTCTTCCGCCGCGCTGGCGATTTGCGTGTTCATATCGGTGATATTGGCCACGGCACGGGTGATGGACTCCAGCGATTCGCCAGCCTGGGCCGCCTGCTTCACGGCGTCCTGGGCCTGGCTGCGCCCCTGTACCATGACCTTCACCGCCTCGCTGGCGCCCGATTGCAGGCGCTGGATCATTTGCTGGATCTCCTGGGTGGATTGCTGGGTGCGGCTGGCGAGGGTGCGCACCTCGTCGGCCACCACGGCGAATCCTCGCCCTTGCTCACCGGCGCGTGCGGCCTCGATAGCGGCATTCAATGCCAGAAGATTGGTCTGCTCGGCGATGCTCTTGATGACATCCACCACCGTGCCGATACTGCCGCTCTCCGCCTCCAGTTTTTGAATCACCTGGGCGGCCCTTTCCACCTCGGCGGCCAGCGCGTCGATGGCGTCGATGTTGTCACCCACCACCCGTTTACCCTTTTGCGCCTCTGCATCCGCATTGCGCGCCGCACTTGCCGCCTGCTCGGCATTGCGCGCCACATCCTGCACCGTGGCGGACATCTCGTTCATGGCGGTGGCAACCTGATCGGTTTCCGATTGCTGCTGGGCGATACCATGACTGGTCTGCATGCTCACTGCGGAAAGCTCCTCCGCCGCAGCAGCCAACTGGGATGTAGAACCCGACACTTCTCCGATGGTATTCTTGAATCGGTCCGCCATGTGATTGAAGGCTTTGGCCACCCGGCCCAGCTCGTCAGCGCCGTGATTGTTGACCCGGGCATTCAAATCCCCGTCTGCCAGCCGCGCCGTAGCGTGTTCCAATTCCGCAACGCCACGGGTGATGCCGCGCACCGTGAAAAAGGCGAGCAACGCCGCCAGGGCAATGCACACCACCATGCCTGCGATGGTGGTGTTGCGGGTGACTTCATAGGTGTGCTGGGCCTTCTCATATTCCTCTTTGGCGATGTCCATCTGTAGTTGCAGGAGCGCCTTGCCACCCTCTTGGATCGGGCCATAGGCAGGCTCGATAAATTGACGGTTAATATTACGGGCCGCTTCCAGCTTGCCGTCGCGCAACAGGGCCATTGCCGGCAGAAGCCCATCCTCGACAAACCGTTTCCGGTCAGCGGCGAGTTTGTCCGCCATTTGCTTTTCTTCCGGTGTCAGATAGGTAGCCAGATACTCCTTCCACTTTTGATTGATTTGTTCGCGGTTCTGCCGCACCTGATCAATCGTGGCCTGAATCTGCTCCGGGGTGGGGTTTTCCAGTGCCTTCAGGATCTGGAGACGGTTGGACATGTTTTTATTCAACATAAAAGAAAGCTGTTCTACTGATGACATTCGGTCGACATATACCGTGCGCAAACTCTCATTCGATGCCTTGGTGGCATATAACCCCATTACGCCGAGCACCACCATCAGCACCGCCATAAACCCCACCAAAACCGTCAAACGCGTCTTGATAGTCATTTTTTCCAGAAAACCCATAAAACACCCCCGTGAGGACTCGCTAAAGCATCGACACAACCCTTGTGTCGGCATCGTGTCTGAGCTATCGGCATCGGGCGGAGATTCTTGAGACCCTCCAGACACATTGTTTACCTGCTCTTGATTTTCTGGCGGCTTCGTTTCACAGTGCTTCATACCCGGAACGATCACACAG
>JAKFXX010000007.1 GCA_021731145.1 Gammaproteobacteria bacterium
ATCCCGTGAAAGCCTTTACAAGGCGCTTTCCGGCGACCGTAGCCCTGGCTTCGACACCATACTCAAAGTCATCGGAGCGCTTGGGCTGAAGTTGCATGCCGAAGCCAGTCACGGCTAACTGAGCCTAACATTGCATTCAAGGGGACACGCCTTGGCGAGGCATTTTTGGGTCATGGGTTTCATCAGCGTTGGGGCGTTGTTCCGGCTTCATCATTGGCGTGCCCCTTAATTTAACGTTAGGCCAACGGAACCACTTGAATGAGCTAAAGGGGTCAGAGCCCTTTAATTGCGGGGCTGGCGGTGGTATTGTGGCAACTAATCGAACAAAGGATTCTCGCCATGCCCAGAAAACCCCGTTTTTACCTGCCTGGGCTACCCGTACATGCGGTTCAGCGCGGGCGCAGCCGGGAAGCTGTTTTTTATGAAGACTCGGATTATCGAGTCTATCTTGACTGGTTGCGGGAAGGTGCCGAGCGCTACAGGTGCGTCATCCATGCCTATGTGCTTATGACCAATCATGTGCATGTACTGGCCACTCCCTCTGATGGGGAGGGAATCAGCCGCATGATGCAATATGTTGGGCGGCGATATGTGCCCTACATCAATTATCATTATGGTACGAGCGGATCCCTATGGGAGGGGCGTTATAAAGCCAGTCTCGTGCAGGAGGAGAGTTATCTGTTGACCTGTATGTGCTACATCGAGCTTAACCCCGTTCGGGCCAATATGGTCAACCATCCGCGAGAGTACCGTTGGTCAAGTTACCGTGCGAATGGAGAAGGGCGGGAAGATTCGATTATCACCTTCCACAAGGTTTATGCCTCCTTAGGTGGTTCAGCAGATCAGCGGAAGGAAGCTTATCGTGCCTTGTTCAAGGCTCATATCGGTGATGACGAATTAGATCAGATCCGTGCCGCTTGGCAAACGGGTACCCCGTTAGGAAACGATCATTTTAAAGGTCAGGTTGAGGCAAAGCTTAAGACCAAAGTTGGTCAGTCCAGGCGAGGCAGGCCCTCTAAAAGGGCTCTGACCCCTTAAAATCGGACCCCTTAAAATCCTCTTAAAATCCCTTAAAATCAGCCATGCTCGCCTTCACGCTGCACCTGCCCTATACTAACCAGTAGCGGCAACATATAAAAATACCGGGCAAAGCCCGCTGTTGCGTCTGTTCAGAATCCACATACATCCTAGAGAGGGAAACCATGAAGGCGGCTAACATCCTGGAAACTATCGGTCAAACTCCCCATGTGCGCATCAATCGATTGTTTGATAGCCGCGTAGAGATTTGGATGAAGCTGGAGCGCGCGAATCCTGGCGGTAGCATCAAGGATCGCATTGCCCTTGCCATGATAGAAGCGGCCGAGCGCAAAGGGTTGCTCAATAAGGATACCGTGATCATTGAACCGACATCCGGCAACACCGGCATTGGCTTGGCCATGGCGGCGGCGGCGCGTGGATACCGGCTAATTCTGACGATGCCCGAATCCATGTCCATCGAGCGCCGCCGCTACATGGCCGCCCTCGGTGCGCAGTTGGTGCTCACGCCAAAAGAAAAGGGGATGCCCGGCGCGATCGAACGTGCAAATGAACTCGTGGCCGAAACGAAGAATGCCTGGATGCCGCAACAGTTCGAAAATGAAGCCAATCCTGAGATACATCGCCAAACCACAGCGCGCGAGATCATTGCCGATTTCCCTGAAGGTGTTGATTACCTCATTACGGGGGTTGGCACGGGTGGCCATATCACGGGCTGCGCCGAGATATTGAAACAGACAAACCCAAATCTCAAGGTGTTCGCAGTGGAGCCGGCCGGATCTCCAGTGCTCAGCGGTGGGGCGCGTGGCCCACATCCTATCCAGGGGATCGGGGCAGGCTTTGTGCCAGCGATTCTCAACACGGCGATTCTGGATGGCATTATCCAGGTCGATCATGTGGACGCATTTCGTTTCGCCAGCCGTTGCGCCAAGGAAGAGGGCATTTTCATCGGCATTTCCTCCGGCGCCTCCCTTGCTGCGGTTGCCCAAAAACTGCCCGACATGCCAGATGGCAGTCGCGTATTAACCTTCTGTTATGATAGCGGCGAACGCTACCTGTCTGTCGACGGATTGTTTGACGAGCAGCTGGTGTCAACATGAAGCAATTAAAGGGGTAATGGGGTCAAGGGGGCAGCGCCCTTTGATTGAGGGACGGGCGGTGGTCGTGCTGCGTGGCTGTAGGGGCAACGTAACGTGCCCTACCCCGGCCCCACAATGTGCTCCACAATCAACTGCACGCTGCGTCGCCCTTGATACTCATTGACATCCAGCTTATACGCAATGTGCGATTGCTGTGATTCCTCCAGAAACGCTGCAGCAAAGCTTGCGTTAAAGGCGATTGCATCGAATATTCGTGTGTCGCCCGCTATTTTTAGTACCATTTTGAGGTGTTTTTCGCCGACGATGCGCTGGTTCACGACCTGGAACTGGCCATCGAAGATAGGCTCGGGAAAGCCCTGGCCCCACGGGCCGCCATTGCGCAGGGTTTCGGCCAGATCCAGGCTGATATCGCCAGCGGACAGTTCGCCGTCGCTGAGGACGATGCCTTGCAGCGCATTATCCCCCAACTGGCGGCGCACCTCTTCATCGAAGGCCTTGCTGAAGGCGTCATAATGTTCACGCTTGAGGGTCAGGCCGGCCGCCATGGCGTGGCCACCGAATTTGTTGAGCAGACCGGGGTGGGTGGCGGCAACGGTGTCGAGCACGTCGCGGATGTGGATGCCGGGGATCGAGCGTGCCGAGCCTTTGATCTCACCGGTTTTATTAATGGAGGCGAGAGCGAAGGCAATTACCGGGCGGTGCGTGCGATCCTTGATGCGTGAGGCGAGTATGCCGATCACGCCCTGGTGCCATGCTTCGTCAAACAGGCACAAACCGGCAGGAAGCGTTGCGCCGTCGTCCAGAGGCAAATCAGCGAGCGCCGTAAGCGCCTGGTCCTGCATCTGTGTTTCGATAGTGCGGCGTTCGCGGTTGAGCTGGTCAAGTTGCCTGGCCATGGCCTGCGCCTCAAGGTCACTGTCCGTCAGCAGGCATGAGATACCCAGCGCCATGTCATCCAACCGGCCTGCGGCGTTGAGCCGGGGTCCGACGGCGAACCCCAGGTCGCCCGCGCTGATGCGTTCGCGCGGCCTGCCCGCCACTTCGAGCAGTGCGCGGATGCCGGGGCAACACGCGCCAGCGCGGATGCGCGCCAGCCCCTGTGACACAAGGATGCGATTGGCATGATCGAGCGGCACGACATCGGCCACTGTGCCCAGCGCCACCAGGTCGAGCAATTGCGCGAGGTTCGGCGCGGGGATGCCGCGACTCTTGAACCATCCTGACTCGCGCAACCGCGCACGCAACGCCAGCATCACATAGAAAATCACGCCCACACCCGCCAGGTTTTTGCTGGGGAAGCGGTCGCCCGGCTGGTTGGGGTTGACGATGGCATCCGCCTCGGGCAGTACAGGCCCAGGCAAGTGATGGTCCGTGATCAGCACCTGCATGCCATGCCGCCGTGCCGCTGCCACGCCGTCGATGCTGGATATGCCGTTGTCCACAGTGATAAGCAGATCAGGCTCCTGCTGTGCCGCCACCGCAACGATCTCCGGCGTGAGGCCATAACCAAACTCGAAGCGGTTGGGTACCACAAAACGCACATCACTTGCCCCCAGCAGGCGCAGGGCACGCACCGCCACTGCGCAACTGGTCGCGCCGTCGGCGTCGAAATCCGCCACGATCAGGATGCGCTTGTTGTCACGCAACGCAGCGCACAATAAGTCGACGGCAGGCTCGATGCCGCGTAACTGTGCGGCGGGCGGTAGATGTTCCAGCGTTTTTTCCAGTTCCTGTGCGCAAGACACATGGCGTGCGGCATAAATGCGCCTGAGTGCCGGGTGTATTTCTGCGGGCAATACGGCACCATCAGCAGCAGGGCGTCTGACAATGATCTTTTCTTGATGTTGGCCTTCCGGGGAATTCTCGCTAGCCTTTTTCATAAATAGGTTTCCAAAGAACGTCGCCGTTTCCAGAAGCGGCGCAATGATGACGAGGTGATACGATACGTCCTGCCATCGGCAGGGAGAATATCCAGCGCATTTATATCGCTATCGCGCCGTTTCAAGGCATCCAGCAAGGGCGCGAACCAGTTGTCGACGAGCTGCTCCATCGCGGCGCCCCACGCGCTGACATCACCGTAAAGGGCCGCACTGTAAGCCGCATCCAGTACTATCAGGTGCGCACCGGGTGCAGGGTTGCGCTCCAGCCAGTGACTTGCGGAATCAGGGACGGCGGCATGAGGGATGCCCGCGAGATGCGCCAGTCCCGTTGCCACCGGCTCGTTGCTCCACGCATGGCTCCACCGTGCCGGTATAGTGCGAGGCGCTTGCCCACCGCCCCAGAACCACACGCTGTTGATGGGGGGCGCGCCGCGCGCCATGCGGGCCTGATTCACCGGGCTGGCATGAAACAGCATTTGCACCTCGTTGAGCACGGTATGCCAGCGCCTCCCCCGTGCGCCAGAGGGCAGGAAGCCATCAATACTGCGCCCTAGCGCCTCACGCAGATCATAGGTGCGGATGTGAGGGTCTTCAGGCAGGCGCAGATACCAGCGCTCAGGGTGTGGCGCTTCGAGTTGCCAGCCATCCGGGGAAAACAGCGCGTTAAACTCCGTTACCAGGCTGTCTGCCTCGGCTTGGGTAATCTTCAATGCCCGGCTGTCGAACAGTATCAGATGGGCTTGATCGGCTCGCAGATGCACCGGATCGGCACGCAGCCAGAAGGCATCGGACCGCTCCCCAACATCCGCCGCCCGCGTCACCGCCGCCACCGGCAAATCCTGCGCTGGATCGCGTTCCACGTCGAACAGGTGGAACAGCGTTGCCTCCAGGCCCTTGGCTGGAATATTTTCCGCGACGGCGCGGGCAAGCAAGGTTTCCACTACAGCGCAGTTGAGATTGGCGAAATCTGCGGCACGCAAACCCGGCGGGCCGAACAGGCCAGGAGCGAGTATGGTCAGGGTGGGTGAGTTTGTCATGGGGTTATTGTAAGGCAAAAGGGACGTGCCCATCGCAGATCCACGCATTCCCTTTAAATAACCATCCAGTTATAACCGGCAAGGAAAGCAGGCATCTCGAAAGCCTCCGATCAAAAGCCCTTGCGCTACGCTCCTGCCAAAGCGATACAATGCGCGGTTGCCCGGCCCACCTACCGTAGTCCCAGAGATTTATGGCGCTCACCAGTAACCCTCAAGCAGCCCGCCAACACGACACGCTCCCTCTCATGGTGGGTGCGATGGGTGTCGTCTATGGCGATATCGGAACAAGTCCGCTTTACGCCATGAAGGAGACCTTCGGCGGCATCCATGCAGTCGCCCCTGAGTTGGATAATGTGTTCGGCATACTTTCCCTGATCTTTTGGGCGCTGGTGATTGTTGTCTCTCTCAAGTATGTAGCGTTCATCATGCGGGCCGACAACAAGGGCGAGGGTGGGATCATGGCGCTCATTGCCTTGACGCAGCGAGCCACCTCAACCAGTTCCCGTGCACGCTGGCTGTTGGCGTCGCTGGGCCTGTTTGGCGCGGCCTTATTCTATGGCGATGGCATGATCACGCCTGCGATTTCGGTGCTCAGTGCCGTGGAAGGTCTGCAAATCGCCGCCCCCGCACTGGAGCCATACGTAATTCCCGTGGCGCTGGCAGTCCTGGTGATATTGTTCCTGTTTCAGCGCAGGGGTACCGCAGGGGTCGGGGCGCTATTCGGGCCAGTCATGGGTCTCTGGTTCGCAACCCTCGCCGTGCTCGGTATCATCAACATTGTTGATTTCCCCCAGATATTGGCGGCTGTTAACCCCGCCTACGCCGTCGAGTTCTTTCTTCATAACAAGTGGCAAGGATTCCTCGCCTTGGGCACGGTGGTGCTGGCGGTGACCGGCGCCGAGGCGCTGTACGCCGACATGGGGCATTTTGGTAAAAAGCCCATCCAGGTCGCGTGGTTCTTCCTGGTTTTGCCCGCCCTGCTGCTCAACTATTTCGGCCAGGGTGCGCTGCTTATCCACGACCCGTCCACCGCGCGCAATCCCTTTTTCATGATGGCCCCCTCCTGGGCCCTGTATCCCCTGATCGCGTTGGCGACGGCGGCTACGGTTATCGCCTCCCAGGCAGTGATCTCCGGTGCCTTCTCGGTGACGCGTCAAGCCATTCAGCTCGGTTACGCGCCACGCATGGAGATGCTGCACACCTCCGACAAGGCAGCGGGGCAGATTTATCTGCCCTTCATCAACTGGGGCTTATTGATTGGCATTGTGGCATTAGTGATCGGCTTTGAGTCTTCGAGCAACCTGGCCGCCGCCTATGGCATCGCCGTAACCGGAACCATGGCGATCGACACTATCCTCGCCTTCGTTGTGGTGAGCACGCTGTGGGGCTGGAACTGGACTGCCGCCGTGGCGATCATGTCGTTTTTTCTTGCGATCGACCTTGCATTCTTCGGCGCTAATGCCCTGAAAATTGCTCACGGCGGCTGGTTTCCTCTGGTCATCGCCGTCGTCGTCTTCACCATCCTGGCGACATGGAAAAGAGGGCGCGAAATTCTTATAGCCCGCCTGAGCGCCGAGGCGATGGCGCTGGCTCCCTTTCTGACGACCATCGCGGCCCACCCACCGATGCGCGTGCCCGGTACTGCGGTTTTTCTTACTGCGAGCTGCGAGGGCGTGCCCCACGCCCTGCTGCATAACCTTGCCCACAACAAGGTACTGCACGAAAAAGTGGTATTCCTCACCATCGTCACCGAAGACATCCCCTACGTGCCCGTGCAAGACCGCTTTGAAGTGGAGCCACTGGGCAACGGCTTCTCCCGCATCATCATGCATTTCGGTTTCAAGGATGACCCTGACGTACCCAAAGCCCTTGCCCAATGCGAACCACTCGGTCCGCAATTCAATATGCTCGAAACCTCTTTTTTCCTGAGCCGTGAAACCCTCATCGCTACACGCATACCGGGAATGGCGCTGTGGCGGGAAAAACTGTTCATCGGCATGGCGCGCAACGCCTCCAACGCCATGACATTTTTCAAAATCCCCACTAACCGCGTGATCGAACTGGGGGCGCAGGTGGAGCTGTGAGGCTGGTAGACCTCATCGTCGGCGGGAAGTAGAGTAACGCATGAAGCGATTGCCGAAAATGATTAAGACGTTTGAGAATTACCGAGACGTTGAAGATGCACCTGATTGCCAGGAACACAGCGGGTAAACCTGATGATCGTGCAACGCGCCGGACATCTTAAACGGGCATGGCATCAAACCAAAGGGAATGCACTGGAACACCTATCAGCGGCTAATCACCATGCACGATACATATCGCTGAATTACATGGCGCGACGGACAGGGATGATCGAGGCGGGCTTGGGCGATATTGGCGAGGATTTTAGTCTGTTTTGCAAAATCGACGGGTAGTCTATCGGTGTTAAACCGTCGCAACGTCATTGCCCAGGCCCTGCAAAGGCTGTACATTTAAAATAGTAATAATACGCTCGCCGTGTTCAGCGCCTGCAATGCCTGCCAATATAAAAACCAACCCAAAATAGAACCATGCAAAATCATTCCGAAATCGCCGAATTCCTTTGGAAAATCGCTGACCTCATCAAAGACGACTACGACGCCAAGGATTACGAGGATGTGATTCTGCCGTTCACCTTGCTGCGCCGTCTGGATTGCGTGTTGCAACCCACCCGGCAGGCGGTGCGTGATGCGGCGGTGAAATACAAAACCACACCCGCGCAAACCCGCGATGCGCTGTTGATGAGGGCCGCTGGACAGAAGTTTTACAACACGTCCGAATACTCGCTCGAAGAGCTGATCCGCCGACCCGCCGACATAGTGCCGAATTTCTCTGCCTACCTGGCGGGGTTCTCGGCCAATGTAAAGGACATCCTCTACAACTTTTCCGGCGGTGAGGAAAAGGGGCTGTCGCCGATTTACGAAACGCTCGCGCGCAAGCGGCTCATTCTCAAAATCACCCAGGCGTTTTCTGAAGCCGACCTCTCGCTTGAGAACGTGGACAACCACGGCATGGGGACGATTTTTGAATACCTGATCCGCAAATTCAAGGAAGCCAGCAACGAAGCCGCCGGGCAGTTCTACACCCCGCGCGACATCATCCGGCTGATGGTGAAGCTCATGTTCGAGCCAGACCGCGCCAAGCTCGCCAAGGAGAGCCTGGTCGGCATTTATGACCCGGCCTGCGGCACGGGCGGCATGTTGACCATTGCCAAGGAGCATTTGCTGGGCGGCATCAACCCGTCGCTTGAGGTGTATCTCTACGGCCAGGAATTGAATGAAAAGACCTACGCTATCGCCAAGGCCGACATGCTGATGAAGGGCGAAGACCCGGAAAACATCAAACGCGAAAACACCCTCAGTCACGACCTGTTGCCCGGCAAGCAATTCAACTACATGCTTTCCAATCCGCCGTTTGGCAAGGACTGGAAAAATATCCGCGAAGAGATCGAAGCGGAACACAAAATGGGTGCGGCGGGCCGCTACGCACCCGGCCTGCCCGACGTGGGCGATGGCGCGATGTTGTTTCTGCTGCACAAGCTCAGCAAGATGGCTCCACAGGGTTCCAAGATCGCGCTGATCTTTAACGGTTCGCCGCTGTTCAACGGCGATGCGGGCAGCGGCCCCAGCAACATCCGCAAACACATTCTGGAAAATGATTGGCTCGACGCCATCGTCGCGTTGCCGAATGACCTGTTCTACAACACCGGCATCGCCACCTACATCTGGCTCATCAACAACAAAAAGCCCGTTGAGAGGCGCAACAAAGTGCAGCTCATCAATGCCACCAGCGCAGACTATTACACCCTGCTGCGGCGCAACCTCGGCAAAAAGCGCGTGGAAATCAGCGAAGACCAGTCCGCCAGCATCCTGGGTATTTATCAAACATTTGAAGAGAGCAAGGTCAGCAAGATTTTCGATACCACAGACTTCGGCTACACCAAAGTCTGTGTGGAACGTCCGCTGCGCCTGCGTTTTGATCTGACCGAGGCACAACGCCAACACCTGCAACTCGATGCCACCGTGCTCAAGCTCAAAGACGGCCGTGCGCAAGAACTCGCCAGCGTGCTGGAAAAACTGGCGGCGCAAGCGCCGTGGAATGACGACGCTGCATTCTTCGCCGCACTGAATAAAGCACTGTCGTGGAAGCCCGCCGCCGGGCTGGTGAAGTTGCTTCGCGCTGCTTTAAGCGAGCGCGATGAAACTGCCAAACCCGTGCTGGATGCCGATGGCAAGCAAGCGCCGGACAGCGACCTGCGCGACTTCGAAAACGTGCCGCTGAAAGACGACATCGACGCCTACTTCGCCCGCGAAGTGTTGCCCCATGTGCCGGATGCGTGGATGGATCGAAGCAAAGATAAGGTCGGCTATGAAATCAGCTTCACCAAATATTTCTACGAATACACCCCGCTGCGCGCCACCGAGGAAATAGCCGCCGAACTGCTGGCACTGGATGAGGAGACGGAGAATTTGTTGCGGGAGATTGTGGCGGGATGAGCACGATGCGTCTTAAATTCGCTTTTGAACCGACCATTGGCGGGGTATGGGGCGAAGAGCCAAATGGCGATGCAAACGATATGGTTTGTGTCCGTGTGGCCGACTTTGACGACACGGCATGTCGGGTATCCACTACGAAGTTGACGACTCGAAATATTTCCCTTTCCGAGCAACGGGGGCGAGTGCTGCAACAGGGCGATCTACTGCTTGAAAAGTCTGGCGGCGGCGAGCAAACCGCCGTAGGCAGAACCGTTTTATTTGATTATGAATTTAAAGCAGTCTGCTCCAACTTTGTTGCCCTGCTTCGCCCGAAGAAAATGCATGAACCACGATTCTTGGCTTATCTGTCTCGTGCCATCTATCTCGCAGGTGGATCAATACCGCACATCAAGCAAACGACCGGCATTCAGAACCTTGATTGCTCATCGTATTTGAGTCAATCAGTTGAAGTGCCAGATATTTCAAAACAACGCCGCATCGCCTCCTATCTGGACGAGCAGACGGCGAAGATCGACCGGCTGATGGAGATGCGGCGGCGGCAGATGGCTTTGCTCAAGGAGCAGCGAGCGGCACTCATCCAGCAAGCTGTTACCCGTGGCCTCAACCCCAACGCCCCGATGAAAGACTGCGGCCTGCCGTGGCTGGGCGAGGTTCCGGCACATTGGGAAGTTGTGCATTTCAAGCGGTTGCTGTCTCTCGTAGAATACGGAATTTCAGAGCGAGTTGATGTTGAAGGAAGGTTCATCTGCCTACGCATGGGCGACCTTAATTTCGGCGAGATTTCATTTGATGGTGTGGCCTTCGTTGATGCAGTCGATGAAGGACTGTTGCTCCGAAAGGGCGACTTGCTTTTCAATCGTACCAACAGTCTGGCTCAAGTCGGCAAGGTCGCAATTTATCGCGGGAACGGTGATAGCAGCGTGACTTTCGCTTCTTACCTTGTGCGTCTGCGAGCAGGACCTGACGCTGATTCCGAGTATTTGAACTACCTGCTGAACTCGGAGCCGATTCTTGTTTGGGCGCGGAGCGAAGCAATCCCGGCAATCGGTCAGGCAAACCTAAATCCTACGCGTTACTGCTTGCTTCGCGTTGTTAAGCCACCGATTGAGGAGCAAAAAGCGATTGTTAGTTATTGCGTCACTGTCTCGCGGCGAATTGAAGATTTGCTTTTCGCCTACACTCGCCAACTGGAGTTGCTGAAGGAATACCGCGCCGCACTGATTCACGAATGTGTTACTGGCCAGCGGGCTGTTTCTGGTGTTGTAGCCGCTGGCGCTGACAGCGGCTTTTCGCCGCGCTCAACGCGCGCGGCTACAATTGGCTCCAGGCTAAACCCGTGACTCAGCATAAACACCTACGCCGTCTTGAATCTGTTTGGGTCAATCAACCGGTTTTCTTCATTACCACTTGCACCATGGGGCGGCGCCCTCTGCTGGCGTGCCCCGAAATATTTTCCATCATCCAGGATGAATTTCGTTCCGCGCCGCAACGCCATGGATGGCATGTTGGTCGTTTTGTCGTCATGCCCGACCACATACATTTTTTCTGCGCACGTGGTGGAGATGAGACAAGTTCATCGCTATCCCGTTTCGTCGGGGCGTTCAAGGAGTGGAGTTCAAAGCGGATAACCCGCCAGTTGGGGGCGCAACCCCCCATTTGGCAACCGGAGTTTTTTGATCATCTTCTGCGTTCCGATGAAAGTTACGCTGATAAATGGCTGTACGTTCGGGAGAACCCAGTGCGCGCTGGTCTAGTACAAACGGCTGAAGATTGGCCATATGCCGGAGAAATTGAGGTTTTAAGATGATTTCTGGTTTTGTAGCCGTTGGCGCTGACAACGGCTTTTCGCCGCGCGCGGACACAATGGACAGCAGCTATTTCTGCCGCGCTCACCGCGCACGGCTACAGGTTAACGCATGAACACGCAAGAACTCACCGCCCTATTGGATCGACTGCGCGCGGAACCGCACGAGTCCGAGTGGCTGGAGTTCAAAGCCAACCGTTTCGAGCCGCAGCTGCTGGGCGAATATATTTCCGCCCTGGCCAATTCCGCCTGCCTGTTGGGCAAGCCACGCGCTTATCTGGTGTTCGGTATTGCGGACGGCAGCCATGCGGTGGTGGGCACGAGCTTTGATCCGCAGGCCGAGAAAGGCGTCGGTAATCAGTTGTTGCCGCTGTGGTTGTCGTTGGGTTTGCATCCCAATACCGGCTTTGAGATTCATCCCTTTACCTATCACGGCCAGCGCGTGGTGCTGTTTGAGATTCATCCGGCCTTTGATCAGCCGGTGAAGTTTTACGGCACGGCCTATATCCGCGATGGCACCAGCAAAACCGAGCTGGCGCGCTACCCGGAAAAGCAGCGGCAAATCTGGCAGCGCCGGGTGGATTGGAGCGCCCAGGTGTGTGAGCGGGCAAGCCTCACCGATCTTGATCCGGTGGCGATAGCCAAGGCGCGCGCGGAGTATAAAACCAAGTTTCCGGCCAAGGCTGCCGAGGTGGATAGCTGGGATGATGCGACCTTTCTGAACAAAGCCAAGCTGACGATACAGGGCGCGATGACGAACGCCGCGCTGTTGTTGCTGGGCTTGCCGGAAGCAACTTCCTTGCTGTCGCCCGCTGTGGCACGGATCAGCTGGCTATTGAAGAATGAGCGCAACGAGGATCAGGACTACGAGCATTTCGAGCCGCCTTTTTTGTTGAACGTGGATAAAGTCCTCGCGCGTATCCGCAACCTGACGGTGCGGGAACTGCCGAGTGGTACGCTGTTTCCCGTGGAGATGTCGCAGTATGACCCGTGGGTGATCCGCGAGGCATTGCACAACTGTATCGCCCACCAGGACTACGGCTTGCGCGGCCGCATTCAGGTGGTGGAAACGCCGCAAGGGCTGACGCTGACCAATGTGGGCGGTTTTCTGCCGGGGCGTGTGGAGACGGTGATCGAGCAGGATGCGCCGCTGGAAATCTATCGTAACCCCTTTCTCGCTGAGGCGATGGTCAATCTGAATATGATTGATACGCAGGGCGGCGGCATCAAGCGCATGTTCCAAGCGCAACGACGACGCTTTTTTCCCATGCCGGATTACGATCTTTCGCAGCCCGAGCGGGTGGCCGTTAGCATACAGGGACGCATTCTGGATGAACGCTATACCCGTTTGTTGATGACCCGAACCGATCTGGATTTACGCACGATCATTCTGCTCGATAGGGTGCAAAAAAATCTAGCTATATTGCCGGAAGACAACAAACGACTGAAAGCAGCGAAACTCGTGGAAGGCCGTTACCCGAACTTGGTGGTGGCTGCATCAATTGCTGCCGCTACCGGGCAGAAAGCGAAGCATATTCGCGATAAGGGATTCGATAACAGCTACTACCGTGATCTGATTTTGAAGATTATCCGTGAGCATCAACCGGTATCGCGCGAAGACATTGACCGGTTATTGCTGGATAAACTGCCAGAAATCCTGAGTCAGGAGCAGAAGCTCACCAAGATTAATAACTTAATGCAGAGTCTGGCAAAGGCAGGGCTGATTCGTAATGACGGTGTCCGCAAGTATCCGCAATGGGTTTGGGTGGTTAGCGAAAATAATTAATAAAAATTAATAAAAACAGGATGAATAGGGATCGGCAGAATATATAACTGGCCGTTATGAAAGGAGTTTTTTATTGATACCTGCGAAATCAAAGCAGACGGCAATCAATAAAACTATTAATAGGAGCCGCCCACATGGCAAAAACAAACTCCCTGAGCGAGGCTGCATTCGAGAATGTAGTGATGGAAGCACTGGCGGCTAGTCCCCTCTATATTGCCCGTGATGCCAACCACTTCGACGCGACAACCCTGCTCGATGCCGAACAGTTGTGGGACTTTATTGAGGCGACCCAGCCCAAGGAGTTAGCCAAGTTGCGCAAGCAGTTTCCTGATGCTCCGCGCGAGGCGCTGGCGGCGCATGTAACGGGCTTGACTCAGAAACGCGGCACGTTGGAGGTGTTGCGGAATGGCGTTTCGTTCAGCGGTATCAATCTGCAACTGGCCTATTTTCGCCCGTCTGCCGGTGGCAACCAGGAACATCAGGCACGCTATGAAGGCAACTGCTTTGCCGTGATGCGGCAGGTGCATTTCTCCACCAAAACGCCTGACCAGTCGGCGGATGTCATCATTTTGCTTAATGGCCTGCCGATTGTGTCGGTAGAGCTGAAAAACCATTTCACCAATCAAAACGTGCAGCACGCCATCGCCCAGTATCGGCGGCGCGATAAAAATGAGCCGTTCTGGAAACGCTGTCTGGTGCATTTTGCGGTAGACGACGATGCGGCCTTCATGAGTACACAAATTGCCGGGGCGGACACGGCCTTCCTGCCCTTCAACCGCGATACTCACAACCCGATTATCGAAGACCATTTTTCAACCAGTTACCTATGGAGCGATTTCACCGATGAAGATGGCGAAGTGCAGCCAGGCATTTGGCAGGCCGATTCGCTGTTGCTACTGATCCAGAATTATTTGCACATCGAGCGCGATGCTAAAACGGGCAAGGAAAAATTTATCTTCCCACGTTTTCATCAGTATCAGGTTGTGCGCAAACTGCTTGCCCACGCTAAAACACAGGGCAGCGGACACAACTACTTGGTTCAGCACAGTGCGGGCTCTGGAAAATCAAACAGCATCGCCTGGCTGGCGCATCAACTCGCCAATCTATGCGGCTCGGACGAGCAACCGGTATTCGATAGCGTGATTGTGATTACCGACCGGCGTGTGCTGGATAAGCAGTTGCAGGACACCATCAAGCAGTTCGAGAAAATCAAAGGGGTGGTGACGCCCATCCGCAGCGGTGCGAAGCAACTGACTCAGGCACTGGCGCACGGTGACAAGATCATTATTTCAACGTTGCAAAAATTTGGCTTTGTCGGCGAGCTGGCGAAGATGTCGGGCAAGCGTTTTGCCGTGGTGGTGGATGAGGCGCACAGTTCGCAAACGGGCGAAGGGGTTAAAGACCTCAAGCTGGTGCTGACCAGCGACGAAGATTTGCAAAAGGCTCTGGATAAGGACGATGAAGGTGAGGAGCTAGACCCCATCGAATCCGAATTGGAAAAAATTCAAAAGGCGAGGCAGAAGCTGCCGCACCTGTCGTTCTTCGCCTTCACCGCAACACCCAAAGACAAGACGCTGGAACTGTTCGGTGTGCCGGATAAAGGCGTGAAGAAAGGCTTCCGGCCTTTTCATCAATACACCATGCGCCAGGCCATCGCTGAAGGCTTCATTCTCGATGTGCTGGAGAGCTACACCACTTACAAAACCTATTTCGAGCTGATCGAAAACGAGAAAGCCGATGGCGAAAAGGAGGTGGAGAAGCTCAAGGCACGGCGGCTGATGCTGAACTATGTGGATCAGCACGAGTTTGCCATCAAGCGCAAAGCGCACATTATCGTGGATCACTTCACCCGCAACACCTCGCACAAGATTGCCGGGCAGGCCAAGGCGATGGTGGTGACGCATTCGCGCGCCCATGCAGTGCGCTACAAACAGGAGCTGGATAATGTGGTGCGTGAGCAGGGTTTGAGTTTCGGCGTGCTGGTGGCGTTCTCTGGCACGGTAACGATTAACGAGCAGAAATACACCGAAGAGAATATGAACCCGCCCGGTACGGGTGATATTGCCGAGGCGTTCAAAAATCCGACACAGCGAATTTTGGTAGTGGCGAACAAATACCAGACCGGTTTCGATCAACCACTGTTACGCACCATGTATGTGGACAAAAAGCTGGGCGGCGTAGCAGCGGTGCAGACCCTAAGCCGCCTTAATCGTACCTACCCACCGCTCAAGCAAGACACGATGGTGCTGGATTTTGTGAACGTGCAAAAAGACATAGAAGCATCGTTCCAGGATTACTATCAGCGCACCGAACTGGAAGGCGAGACCGACCCGAACAAGCTCAGCAACCTGAAATACTCACTGGAAAAGATGGACGTATTCACGCCGGAGGACGTGGTGGAATTTGTGGAACTGTTCGTCGTGAAAAAGGTGAAGTCAGAGAAGCTGCAACCCTTTTTCCAACGCATTGTGACTGGCAAAGGTAGCGATGGCAGCATCGTGCGAAACAGCTATTACGACAAGCTGAAGACTGAGGCCAAGGACAAGTTCCGCAAGGAAACTGCACGCTATGTGAAGCAATACAGCTTTATCAGTCAGATTATGACTTTCACCGATACAGGGTTAGAGAAGTTCTATCTCTTTGCCAAGCTGCTGCTGCGGCAATTGCCGTATGAAAAGCAAACCCTGCCGCTGGAAGTGATCGAGATGATCGACATGGACAAGTATCGTGTTCAGGAAGAGCAGAATGGCCGCATTACCTTGAAGGACGAGGATGGCATTCTGGAACCGTCTCCAGACGACGGGCATCGTGGCGGTGAGCCAGATATGGAAAAACTCAAACTTATCGTTAAGAAGTTGAATGAGGATTTCGGCATTCCCTTCGAGGAAGCCGACCGGGTGATGAACGCAATCAAGGTGAAGTTGGAAGGGGACGACGCGCTACGGGCTGCATTCAAAACCAATAGCATCGGGTTTTTACGAAAACAAAAGCTACAGGACAGCATCAAGGAAGCGTTCCTCAGCAATGCCGATGAGTTCCTGAACTTCATGTCGAAGACAGAGACTGACACCGGCTTCGGGAAGTTCTTCTTCTCGGAAATGTTCAAGTGGTATGAGGACAGCACGAAAGCTGGGAAGTCACCCACGGCGTGAGGATAATTTTGGGTTTTGTCGCATTAATTGCGTTACTCGTCAATGCAGATTCAAATTCAACCCTTGCGGCAATTGGTGGAATGATTGCCGTGTTTATACCGAGGCCAATCTAGGCGGCAATGGCAGCTTTTGTGCTTTCGGTTCCATATCTTCGGCGTGGGGTATCGAAAGGATAGCCGCTATATGCTGCTGATGCTCGAATGCACGGACAGGCGACGCACTAACCGTCAAAAAAGGGGGCGCCTGGTTAACCATGATTCAGGGAAAGGGGGGGGGGCAGTAAAACGGCGTTTTTCGACAAAAGGGAAATCTGGCGGCAAAACGAGCTAACTTACGCTATAAAGGCGCCCGAGTTAGCGGACGCTATAAAAGCGGTCTTTCATAACCCACCGCCCTTATATTCAACGACGCTCGTTTGGCACCCGTTTGGCACGGGCAAAACAAAAAGGGTTAAGTTTCCCCAACCCTTTGATTTATATGGCGTCCCCAAGGGGATTCGAACCCCTGTTACCGCCGTGAAAGGGCGATGTCCTAGGCCGGCTAGACGATGGGGACGTAAACGGCTACAACAAGTTGGTTAGGCCAACTTTTGAAACTTGGTGGAGCCAGGCGGGATCGAACCGCCGACCTCTTGCATGCCATGCAAGCGCTCTCCCAGCTGAGCTATGGCCCCTCAAAAATTAGACGCGCACTTTACCGTTTATAGGCGGTGCCTGTCAAGGCGATTTCCTTTTAAATTCCCAAACCGGGTGAATTTAAGGCTACAGAAAAATCAGAGAAAAAACAGAAGGGGGCGAATCGCGCTCCGCCCCCTCCGGTGGGTTACATCAACCTTCTTTGTGATACGCCACAACGCGCTCGACTTCGTTCCTGGAGCCAAGAATCACGGCGACGCGCTGGTGCAGCCCTGTGGGCTGCACTTCCTGGATGCGCTCGCGGCCTGTGGAGCTCGCTCCGCCTGCCTGCTCGACGATGAAGGACATGGGGTTGGCTTCGTACATCAGGCGCAGCTTGCCAGCCTTGGTGGGGTCCTTCGTGTCGCGTGGGTACATGAAGATGCCGCCACGGGTGAGGATACGGTGAACTTCAGCAACCATGGAGGCAACCCAGCGCATGTTGAAATTCTCCTTGCGCGGCCCTTCTTTGCCTGCCAGGCATTCGTCGACGTAGCGCTTTACGGGCTTTTCCCAGAAGCGTGCATTCGAGGCGTTGATGGCGAATTCACGGGTGTCCTCGGGAATGCGCATGTTCGGTTGGGTCAACACGAACTCGCCGACGTTGTGATCCAATGTGAAGCAGTTAACGCCGTTGCCGGTGGTCAGCACCAGCAGGGTGGAGGGGCCGTAAAGCGCATAGCCGGCGCATACCTGCTGGGTGCCGGGCTGCATGAAATCAGCGACGGCGGGATCGGTGACGCCTTCCGGGCAACGCAGAACGGAGAAGATGGTGCCGACGGAGATATTAACATCGATGTTGGAGGAGCCATCCAGCGGATCGAACATCAACAGGTACTTGCCTTTCGTGAACTCGGCGGGGATGGGGTAAAGGTCATCCATTTCTTCCGAGGCCATGCCTGCAAGATAGCCACCACGCTGAGCGGCCTCGATCACGATGTCGTTGGAGAGTACATCCAGTTTCTTCTGTGTCTCGCCCTGCACGTTTTCGCTGCCCGCGCTGCCCAGCACGCCAACCAATGCGCCCTGACTGATCACGTAGGACAAGCGCTTGCATGCCACGACAATGTCGTTGATCAGCGCGGGGAGATCGCTGTCCGTGCCGCCCAGGCGGCGCTGTTCTTCGATAAGAAACTGGTTAAGGGTAGTGCCGTTTTGCATGGTGGTTTCCTTAAACTTAGACCATAGAGAGTGAGAGAATTTTTTCCTATTATCCTTGCTTTTGGAGGTAAAATCAAAGAAGCCCGCCGAACGTTGAGCACGTCATGCCAGAAAATCTATTCCGCCGCGCATTAACTTGCCTCCTTACCGGCGATGTTGACGCCAAGCTCGTGCTGGTTGCCGCGCTGGAGGCGGATTGGCGGCAAGGCCGTCTGGTGTTTGAGGGCAGCCACGCGCTGCCCGAACTTATCAACGAGCCGGGACGCCCAGATAAACCCCTACTGGTATCCGCGCGCGCGGTAGAGCAGCGCAAGGTCTCCACGCCGGAAGGCCGAGCGGCATTGATCCACTCCCTTGCGCACATTGAGTTCAACGCTATCAATCTGGCGCTGGATGCGGTGTACCGCTTCCGTGACCTGCCCAAAGATTATTATGACGGCTGGATACAGGTCGCAGCGGAAGAGGCCTGCCACTTCGCCCTGCTGCGCGATCACTTGCGCACACTCGGCTTCGATTACGGGGATTTCACCGCGCACAATGGCCTGTGGGACATGGCCATGAAGACCGCTCATGACCCGTTGGTGCGCATGGCATTGGTGCCGCGCGGCCTGGATGTCACCCCCGCCATCATGCACAAGCTGGCCTCGTGCGGCGACAAAAGAGCGGCGGAGATTCTCGAAATCATCCTGCGTGACGAGATTGGCCATGTCCGTATCGGCAATCGCTGGTACGCCTGGTTCTGCGCCCGGCGCGGGGTCGAACCCATCGCCACGTTCCGCCAGTTATTACGCGAATACAACGCCCCCCAGTTCCGTCCGCCATTCCATCGTAACGCCCGGCTGGCGGCAGGGTTCAGCGAGGCAGAGATGGTGATGCTGGAGGATTTCAGCGCACGCGAATAAAGACTGAGCTATAATGTCAACAATTATGAATGCCGCTCCCAATATATTTTCCTACCGTAAATTCTGGGCTAAACGCTTCGGCGTGGCACCCGTGTTGCCCATGTCACGCGCCGAGATGGATGAGCTGGGCTGGGATTCGTGCGACATCATCATCGTCACTGGCGACGCTTATGTAGACCATCCCAGCTTCGGCATGGCGGTGGTCGGGCGGCTGCTGGAGGCGCAGGGCTTCCGTGTCGGCATCATCGCGCAGCCAGACTGGACCTCCACCGAAGCGTTCACTGCCCTGGGCAAGCCGAACCTGTTCTTTGGTGTGACCGGCGGCAACATGGACTCGATGATCAATCGCTACACCTCGGAAAAACGCACCCGTTCCGACGATGCCTATACCCCGCACGGCGTGGCAGGCAAGCGCCCGGACCGCTCCGTGGTCGTCTATTGCCAGCGCCTGCGCGAGGCATTTGAGGGGGCGCCTATCGTCATCGGTGGCATCGAGGCCAGCCTGCGGCGCATCGCGCATTATGACTATTGGTCCGACAAGGTACGCCGCTCCATCCTGCCCGACTCGCGCGCCGACCTGCTGGTGTTCGGCAACGGCGAGCGTCAGATCGCAGAGATTGCCCACCGTCTGGCGGCGGGGGAATCCATCGCCGACATTACCGACGTGCGTGGCACCGCCTTCATGCGCAAGCATCTACCTGAAGGCTGGACGGAAATTGACTCGACGGAGGTAGATACCCCAGGGCGCGTCGAACCGCACCGCGATCCTTACGAGATGGAGCCTGCCCAAGCCGCGCAGAGCAAGACGCCGCCGGAAGGGACGCATGTCGTGCGCTTCCAGCGCCGTGTGGTCAAAACCGACCCCAACCGCAGCATGATCCGCCTACCTTCCTACGAGAAGGTCAGCCGTGACCCGGTGTTCTATGCCCATGCCTCGCGCATCCTGCACATCGAGTCCAACCCCGGCAATGCCCGCGCCCTGGTGCAGCGCCACGGCGACCGCGACGTGTGGCTGAACCCGCCGCCGATCCCGCTCACCACGCCGGAGCTCGACGGGGTATTCGACCTGAACTATAGCCGCCTGCCGCATCCCGCCTATGGTGACGCACGCATTCCGGCCTATGAAATGATCCGCTTCTCGGTGAACATCATGCGCGGCTGCTTCGGCGGCTGCACCTTCTGCTCAATCACCGAGCACGAGGGGCGCATCATCCAGAGCCGTTCCGAAGGTTCCGTATTACGCGAGATAGAGAGCATCCGCGACAACACACCGGGCTTCACCGGCGTGATCTCCGATGTCGGCGGCCCCACAGCCAACATGTACCGCATCGGCTGCAAAAGCCCCGAAATTGAAGCCGCGTGCCGCAAACCTTCATGCGTCTACCCCGATATTTGTTCCAACCTCAACACTGACCATAGCTCCTTGATCCAGCTTTACCGCAAGGCGCGCGCCCTGCCTGGGATCAAAAAGGTGCTGGTGGCATCGGGGCTGCGTTACGACCTGGCGGTTGAGTCACCGGAATACGTCAAGGAGCTGGTGACCCATCATGTGGGCGGTTACCTCAAAATCGCTCCCGAGCACAGCGAGGAAGGCCCGCTGAGCAAGATGATGAAACCGGGCATGGGTTCGTATCACCGCTTCAAGGAGCTGTTCGAGAAATATTCCAAAGAGGCCGGCAAAGAGCAGTATCTCATCCCCTACTTCATCGCTGCCCACCCCGGCGCGACGGACGAGGACATGCTGCAACTGGCGCTGTGGCTCAAACAAAACAACTTCCGCCTCGACCAGGTGCAAAACTTCCTGCCCTCGCCCATGGCCACCGCCACCGCCATGTATCACTCCGGCAAAAATCCGCTGGGTAAGGTAACGCATAGCAGCGAAGACGTGGTTGTACCGCGTGGCGGTCGTCAGCGCCGCCTGCACAAGGCCTTTTTACGCTACCACGATGCCGAAAACTGGCCATTGTTGCGCGAGGCGTTAAAAAGCATGGGACGCGCCGACCTGATCGGCAACGGCAAACACCACCTCGTCCCCGCCTGGCAACCCGCCGGGACGGGTACGGCGCCGGAAGGCGTGCGGCGGACGGGAAAAATAAAAACTGACAACCCCATGGTCAAGCGCCCTTTGCGAACGGATCGCGCCGCCAAACGCGGTGGGCCGGTTACGGCGGCGGCGAAACGGCGGGGATGAACCCCGCTTTAAATCCGCCTCCTTAGATTGATTCTTGACATGCGGCAAACCAAGCAGGAGAATCGAACCATTCCTGCTGGTTGAGTGTCAAAAACCGCAAGTAATCCTATGTTTTACCGGAGATCATCATGAACGCAGTTGCCATAGAAACACCCGCCCTGCTGAATTTCACCGATAACGCGGTCAACAAGGTCAGGGAATTGATCGTTGAAGAAGGTAACGATAGTCTGAAGCTCCGCGTCTTTGTTTCGGGCGGCGGCTGCTCCGGCTTCCAGTATGGTTTTACTTTTGAAGAAAGCGTTGACGAGAGCGATACCCTTGTTGAGAAAGGCGGCGTCACCTTGCTGGTTGATCCCATGAGCTATCAATACCTCGTGGGTGCCGAGATCGACTATACCGAAGGATTGGAAGGCGCGCATTTTGTCATCCGCAATCCCAACGCCACCACTACATGCGGTTGCGGATCGTCGTTTTCCGTATGATTTCCTGAACTAACCCGCTTTTTTCTCACGTCCTGCCAAAAGAGGAGGGGTTTCCCCCTCCTCTTTTTCTGTTATTCTTGATTTTCTAGTCATTTTTTCTGAAACAAGGTGCGTGATGAGCGAGTATCTGCCTGGCCTGGAGGGCGTCCCCGCCACCAAATCCAATATCTCTCAAATTGATGGTGAGCGCGGCATACTCGCGTACCGTGGCTATCCCATCGAAGCGCTCGCCGAACATAGCACCTTCGAGGAAACCTCGCTGCTGCTGCTCGACGGACGCCTCCCCACCGCACGGGAGCTGGCCGAGTTCGACGAACAGTTGCGCGGCAACCGGCGTGTCAAATACAACATCCGCGAAATGATGAAAAGCCTGCCACCCAGCGGCCACCCGATGGAAATGCTCCAGACGGCGGTGGCCAGCCTGGGAATGTTTTATCCCGGCCCCGAAGGCCTGACGGGCCGTGACATCCGCGAAGACCTGGATTACGTGCATAGCATGACGGTCAAGATCCTGGCACGCATGGCGAGCCTGGTGGCAATGTGGGAGCATATTCGCAATGGCTACGACCCGGTGCCGCCGCGCACCGATCTCACTTATGCGGAAAATTTCCTTTATATGCTGAGCGGCAAGGAACCCGAGCCATTCTACGCCGATATCATGGACACCTGCCTGGTGCTGCATGCCGAACACACCATCAACGCCTCCACCTTCGCCGCGCTGGTGGCGGGCTCCACGCTGGCCGCCCCCAATGGCGTCATCGCCGCAGCCATTGGCACCCTCTCCGGGCCTTTGCATGGCGGCGCGAATCAGCGGGTGGTGGAGATGCTTGAAGACATCGGCAGCCCGGACAACGCCCGGCCGTGGGTGGAAAAAAAGCTCGCCGCCAAGGCCAAGATCTGGGGCATGGGCCATCGCGAGTACAAGGTCAAAGACCCGCGCGCCGTCATCCTGGAAAAACTGGTGGAAAAACTGGCAGTCTACAAAGGCGGCCAGGTCAGCCCGCTCTTCGAGACCGCCCTGGCGGTGGAAGAGGCTTGCCGTGAGCGGCTGGCACACAAGGGTGTGTATCCCAACGTGGATTTCTATTCAGGGGTTTTGTATGCAGAAATGGGCATCCCCGCCGATCAATTTACCTCCATCTTCGCCATCTCGCGTTGCGCTGGCTGGCTCGCCCACTGGCGCGAACAACTCGCCGACAACCGCATCTTCCGGCCTACGCAGATGTATACCGGCGAGGGGATTCGGGATTATGTGATGCTTGGTGAACGCGGGTAGCGCGGTATCTCTGCGGCTAACCGCTTTTTATGGGATAAAAGGCCCGCGCCACATAAGCAATCACCGCGTCAATCTGCGCATCAGTAAGCACTGACTTCCATGCCGGCATGGTGGCGCCGGGCAGGCCGTCGCGGATGACCTGTTTCAGCCGGGCGCGGGTCATGTCTGCCATGGCGGCGGTGCTGGTGAGGTCACGGGGATGCGGTTGCAGAAAGCTGCCTATCCAGTTGCGGCCAGTGCCGTCTGCTGCGTGGCAGAAGGCGCAATTCTGCTGGAACAGCGCTTCGCCCTGCCGCTCCTGGGGGGTAAGCCCCGTCAGCTTGGGGGCGGCATCGTGTTTGGCGTACACGCTGGCACCGGATACGCTATCAACCGGTTTGGCTGGCGGCTGCCGGTGCGAATAGCCGTTGCGCGGAAAGGACAGCGCGCGCGGATCCCACACGGCGGGGTCCTTGCCGCCCTTGGTGCGCGAGCCCTCATGGCAGGTGACACACGAAGACATGAATAATTGCTTGCCGGTGCGTTGTTCGGGCGTCAGTGCCTCCCATGGCGTATCGAGCGGGATTTCGCCCAGGGCGAAGGGATAGGCGGCCTTGTAGCGTTCGTGGTTGGGCCAGCCGTTTTCAGGTGTGTGGTAACGGGTGTTTTTGGCCTTGCTGGCCATGAATTCCTGACGCACAAAGTCTACAACTGCCTCTATCTCACGCGGCTTCAACATCCCTTTGAAGGACATCATGGCGGTGCCGGAGCGTCCGCTCGTCACCGCTTCGATCATTTTCCGACGGTCTATGGTGCGGGTGGTGAAGTCGCGCGGCGGAGGTGCGAGGTAGGTGGCGGCGACGGTCTTGGCGTCGCCGGAATAGCCGTGGCAGAAATAGCAGCGGTAGTTGTAGATGTCGCGCCCCTGCTCATGGGCGTTGCGCGGCTTGGTACGCCCGGCGCCATAGCCCGAAGCGGAGCTATCTAGTTGCCGGGGACTTTTTTTTTCTGCTCGTCCGGTGCGAAGCTGGCGTGGTCTCCCTGGATAAACGCCTGGAAAACGAACTCGGCGACGTTGGCAATTTCCTGGTCGTTCAATACCTTGCCCCAGGCGGGCATGACGGTGCCAGTCTTGCCGTTATGAATGGCCTTGAGCAATGCCGGGCGGTTGAGGGTGCGGCGCGCATCAGGATGCACGAAGTTGCGCGGTTTGGGGCGGATGAAGGTGGAGCGCGGTCCCTCGCCGTCGCCCGCCTTGCCGTGACAGGTGAAGCAGTTGGACATATAGAACGTCTGCCCCTTGGCAGGGTCGCCCTTCAAGCCATTGGGGAAGGGCTGCGACATGTCGGCATCCGCAATCGCGGTGGGCGGTGGCGCGGTCGGCTGTCCTTGCCCGGCAGCGCCATGACCATGCTGGGGAGGTGTGGCGGCGGGGGCGCTGGCTACGGCGTCATCGCTGGGCGCGGCACCGCTCATGAAGGTGGCGCGGATATGATCCACCACGGCAGCAATTTCCGGGTCTGACAGGCGCGACTTGAATGACATCATGGCCGTGTCGGGGCGGCCGTAGGTTACGGAGTTGATCATGCGTTCGCGCGTCAGATCACGCCGCGCCTCTGCCGAGGTGAAATTGCGCGGCGACGGGTTGAGCGTGGCCTGCGTCCACATTGCTCCCGCACCCTTGTCACCATGGCACACCGCGCAGTTGTTGATGTAGATGCGCTCGCCGAGGCTGGCGTTGGGTGGGATTATCCGCCGCGAGTTGGATCCCGGCCCGCCACGCGGGGCGGCGGCAGTGTGGGCGTGGGGAGACGCGGTTGCAGGTGATGCCGGTGTGCTGGCGGCAGGCTCGGGCTGCATGAAAGTGGCACGGATGTGATCCACGATGCCTTCGATCTGCCGCGACGAGAGGCGGTTACCCCAGCCGACCATGGCGGTGCCGGGGCGGCCATGGGTTACCGACGTGATCATGCGCTCGCGCGTCAGCGCCTGGCGCACGGCGGGCGCGGTGAAATCACGCGGCGGTGGATTCAGCGAACTCCCCGCCCGGCTCTGAGCGTTACCTTTTTCGCCATGGCAGGCCGAGCAGTATTTCTGGTATAGCGCAGGAGCGGAGGGCGCGGACCACGCGCTTGCCGGCACAACGGCAAGCATAGACACCAACACCATCCGCCGCAAAAACTTCGTCATGCAAAAACCCGCCACTCTCAAGTAAAAACACCCACAAATCAGTGTCCGACATAACAATCACACGGAAAGTTTGCGATATCTTGACACCGTGCGCTATATTTGACTACTGTTAAACCAAAAATTCACCCGCGCCGTCACGAAACAACATGCATGCTCAACTACTTATGCTCTGCGGAACACCAGAACGAGGCGATGCGTGAACAAGCGTAGATGGTTTATTGCGGGCGGCGTGGCGCTGGCACTGAATAGCGCGTGGATCGGCCCCACCCTGAGCGGCACGATCCTCGGCACCAAGCACGACTTCACCGGGCTGAACGCCCGCGTCGGCGTTACCGCGATGTCCGGCGTGGCGTTTTCGGATTACGGTTCGCCCTGCGTGTATTGCCATATCCCGCCGGACAAGAAGGGTGCTGATTCAGCCGAGACGGGCGGCAATCCAGGCTGGAACCGTTTCCTCCCGAATCCCGACAGCTACGCCCTGTATGACAGCCGTAGCCTTGAAAACAAGGTGCGCACGCCCAGCCCGATCAGCCTGTTGTGCCTGTCCTGCCACGACGGCACCATGGCCCTGGATATGACGGTATTCAAACCCAACGGCTGGAACAGCAGCCAGGATGCCGCCCTGCATGTCCGGCTCAATGGCGGCAACGACCTGATGAGCTGCGGCAAATGCCACAACGGCAGCGTGGCGCACAGCATTGAAATCAAACACCTGGGCACCGATTTGCGCAACGATCATCCCATCTCCATGCAATACGCCGGGCTGAACCAGAAAGACGTGGATTTCTGGAAGCCCGACGGGCCGTATGGCTTCGACAATGGCGTGAAGCTGTACGATGGCAAGGTGGAATGCGCCACCTGCCATAATGTTCACAACCCGGACATCAATCTGCTGTTGCGTGCCACGTCCGACAGGTTGTGCGAGACATGCCACATCAAATAGCTCGCCTGTGGCGTGGCGTGTTTCATGCGCTGGTTATCCTCACCCTTGCAGGTTGCGCCGCCACGCCCAAAGAGGCGCCATTCATTCCGCCGGTCTTCCCCGCCGCCCCTGATGCGCCGCGCTTCATTTATGAGCGCACCCTCAGCTTCAGCGACAACGTCGAGCAGGCCAGCAGCGTCACCGAACGCCTCAGGCTTTTCGCCGTGGGCGAGAAAAAAGGGGCCAAGGCACTGGTCAAACCGTTTGGTGTTGCCGTCCATCGAGGCCGTGTCTATGTCACCGATACTGCGCAGCGTCTGGTTGTCATGTTTGACATCCCTGGCGGGCGTTACGTCGAGATCGGCGTAGACAAGCCCGGCCAGCTCACCAAGCCGATGGGTATCGACGTCTCCAGCCAGGGGGAGGTCTTCGTCTCTGACATGACGCTCAGGCGCGTCCTGGTCTACGACGGCGACGGCAAATTCCTGCGTTCCATCGGCGACAAGGACACCCTGCAGCGCCCCTCAAGCGTGGCCGTCAATCCCGCCGGCACCCGCCTGTATGTGGCGGATACCGGCGGCGTGGACTCGGAATCGCACCATGTGTATGTGTATGACGCCAGGACGGGCGCGCTGTTGCAAACCATCGGAAAACGCGGCATCAAGGACGGCGAGTTCAACCTGCCCTTGCAGGCCGCCGTCGGCCCCGATGGCACCCTGTATGTGGTGGACAAGGGTAATTTCCGCGTCCAGGCCTTCCGGCCCGACGGCAGCTTCGCGCTGGCTTTCGGCACTCCCGGGCGTTTCCCTGGCCAGTTCGCCAGCCCCAAAGGCATCGCCACGGACCTTCAGGGCAACATCTATGTGGTGGACACCGCCTTCGGCAATTTCCAGATCTTCAATAAGGATGGGCAACTGCTGATGTTCATCGGCGAGCGCGGCTCCTCCGGCGCCCCCGCTAAATACATGCTCCCCGCCGGGATCGACGTTGACGAAGACGGCCGTATCTATGTCGTCGATCAGTTCTTCCGCAAAGTGGATGTGTTCAGGCCGACAGGGCTGCGGGCGGATGAGGGGTTTGCGGGGAAGGGCTTACAGGAAAAGGGAAAATCATGATTAAAAATAAAATTAAAACATTATTTTTAATTGGCCCGATCCTGTTTCCGCTTAATGTCTATAGCGGTGATGTTAAGCCATTCATCGGAACTGAATTCATCACCTCAACCGTCGGTACTGCACGCGACAATCGAACCGCATTGCTCAACCTGGGGGTTGACTACAATCCGGTCAGTCTCGTGGGGGGCGGCATGAATGTGACGTTAGGTGATCAAAGTGGCAACGAAAGAGTCAGCTTAAAATCCGACGTTTTTGTAAAATACAATATACTTCCCGAGTCGCAAGTAAACCCGTTTATCCTGACGGGTGTGACAGGTGCGATACTGAATCGGCAGACCTGTCCCATGGAGCAAGTCGTTGGCGATAGCGCCACTCCTGGTCACGGGAACACCTGCGGATCAACACAGTTCAACTCGACGGGCGCCACCTATGGTTTAGGCGCCACGATCAAAACCTCAAAAACGTCGGCTGTCATCATAAAATATTCAAATACGATGGGCAGCAAGAACGTTAACATGAACACAATCAGCGTCGGTGTAACATTCTAAGAGCCTATCCGTGCATGCAAAAGCAGCCAGTCTGGTTGCGCTTTAAATGAGACTCCTCTATTCATCCATCTTATACCTGCTGACGCCTCTGGTATTGCTGCGTCTGGCATGGCGCGGATTGCGTGCGCCGGAGTATTGGAAGCGCTGGCCGGGGCGGTTTGGATTTTTTTCCGCTCCGCAGTTGAACGAGACGATCTGGATACATGCCGTGTCGGTGGGCGAATTCCAGGCGGCGTTGCCGCTCATCAAGGCGCTGCAAGCACGTTATCCCGATGTACGCATGGTGGTGACGACCACGACGCCCACCGGTTCGGCGAGGGTGCGGGCGGCGTTGGGGGATACGGTGTTTCATGTCTACGCGCCCTATGACCTGCCCGACGCGGTGCGGCGCTTTTTGGGGCGCATCCGCCCGCGTGTGGCGATCATCATGGAAACCGAGCTGTGGCCCAATCTGTTCCATGGTTGCCACGCGCGCGGCATCCCCCTGATTCTGGCCAATGCCCGCCTCTCCGAACGCTCGGCGGCGGGTTACCGGCGCATCGCGGGATTGTCCCGTCAGACGCTGGGCAATCTCACGGCCGTCGCCGCGCAGACCCAGGACGACGCACGGCGCCTGATTTCACTGGGCGCCGATGCTGCATGTGTTCACGTCACCGGCAATATAAAGTTCGACATAAGCATTCCGGCGAGTCTGCATGAACAGGCGGTTGCGCTACGCCAGGAGTGGGGCGCGGAACGCCCGGTATGGATAGCCGCCAGCACGCACGAGGGGGAGGATGAACAGGTGCTGGAAGCCTTTGCCGCCGTGCGCCAGACAGTGCCCGATGCCTTGCTGGTGCTGGTGCCGCGTCACCCAGAACGCTTTGCCAGGGTGGCGGCGCTGTGCCGCAAGCAGGGCTATGAGGTAGTGTTGCGAAGTGAACAAAGGCTGTGTAGTGCCACGACAGCGGTATTTGTCGGCGACAGTATGGGCGAGCTGATGCTGTTTTATGCGGCGTCCGATGTCGCGTTTACCGGCGGCAGCCTGGTTGCCACCGGCGGCCACAACATGCTGGAACCCGCCGCACTGGGCATCCCCGTCATTGTCGGCCCACACACCTTCAATTTCGCGGAGATCAGCCGCATGCTGCTCAACGCAGGCGCGGCGCGGCAGGTGGATGGTGCGACGCAGCTCGCCGAGGTGGTGACGGCTTATCTCAAGGATAACGATCTGCGCCGGGCGGCGGGTGAGAAAGGCCGACGCCTGGTGGAACAGAATCGCGGTGCGTTAATGAAGCTCGTGGATATCGTTCAGGCTGGTTACTCCTCCAGGTAAGTATACCCCTCCAGCCCCGCCGCCAGTTCCCCCAGATACGCGCTGCGCTGCTCGCTGGTCAGCGGCGCGTTGTTGATCTTGGTGCGGTAGGCTTTGAGTAGATCAGCGGCGTCGAAATTAACATAGCGCAGCACCGATTCAACGGTGTCGCCGCGTTGCGGCTGCGTGAGGCGGTAACCACCGTCGGGGGTGAGTTCGACATTCACCGAGTCGGTATCGCCGAACAGGTTGTGCATGTCGCCCAAAATCTCCTGGTAGGCACCGACCAGGAAGATGCCCAGCAGGTAGAGTTGTCCCGGCTGCCAGTCGTGTACCGGCAGGGTGCTTTCCACGCCTTCGCGGTCGACATACTGGCCGATGCAGCCGTCGGAGTCGCAGGTGAGATCTTCGATCACGGCGCGCCGGGTGGGTTGTTCATGGAGCCGGTGCAGCGGCACGACGGGGAAGATCTGGTCGATGGCCCATGCGTCGGGCATCGACTGGAACAGTGAGAAGTTGCAGAAATATTTGTCCGCCAGCTTTTCGTTTAGCTCGTCCAGCGCCTCGCGGTGCGATTTGGCGCCCGGTTGCAGCAGCGTGCGCACCTTGTGGCAGGTGGCGAAGTAGATCTGCTCGGCGCGCGCGCGCTGCTCCAGGGTCAGTACGCCGTGGGTATACATGGCCTGTACCTCGGCCAGCCAGTGCTGCGCGTCGTGATAGGCTTCGAGCGCCGAGCGGCTGGAGAGGTTGGCCAGGCCATGCCAGAGATCCTGGATGATGAGCGGCTCGTTGCTGGTGGCGGGGGCGAGCGACGCCCCATCCGGGATGCGGTCGATGTCGGTGACGTTGGTGATCAGCACCGCATGATGGGCGGTCATGGCGCGCCCTGATTCGGTGATGATATCGGGGTGCGGCAGATTCTGTTCAGCGCAGATCTCCCACAAGGCATGCACCACGTTGTTGGCGTATTCCTCCACGCTGTAATTCATGGAGCAGAAACTGCGCGAGCGCGTGCCCTCGTAATCCACGCCCAGGCCGCCGCCGACGTCGACACAGGTGATGGGGACGCCCATGCGGTGCAGCTCGGCGTAATAGCGCGCCGCTTCGCGCATGCCATTCTGGATGTCACGGATATTGGCAATCTGCGAGCCAAGATGAAAATGCAGCAATTGCAGCGCATCAAGCATGTCCGCTGCACCCAAGCGATCCACGACCTCCAGCACCTGGGATGCCGAGAGGCCGAACTTGGACTTCTCGCCGCCGGTGTTCTGCCACTTGCCCGCGCCGATCGAGGCCAGACGCATACGCATTCCCAACAGAGGCTTGATGCCCATGTTATGGGCTTCTTGCAGGATCAACTCCAGCTCGGAGAGCTTTTCCACCACGATGTACACGCGGTGGCCGAGCTGCTTGCCGATCAGTGCCAAGCGGATGTATTCACGGTCCTTGTAGCCGTTGCATATCACCGTGCCACCGTTGGGATGCACTTGCGCCAACACCGCCAGCAGTTCTGGCTTGCTGCCCGCCTCCAGCCCCACCCGTTCGCCGCCGTGGCTGAGGATCTGCTCCACCACGCTGCGCTGCTGGTTGACCTTGATGGGGTAGACGGCGGTAAAGCGCGCCTGGTAGCCATCCGTGGCCATAGCCTGGCCGAAGGCATTGCACAGGGTGTCGACGCGATCGTGCAGGATGCCGGTGAAACGCACCAGCACCGGCAGAGCAAGGCCGGCCTGGCGGATCTCATCGGTCAGGCGATAGAGATCCACCCCGGCGTGTTTGCGGTCAGGGCGGGCCAGCAGGTGCCCTTCGTCGTTGACATCAAAATAACCGCCACTCCAGTGGGAGACGTTATAGGCGTCGCGGGCGTGCTGTATGTTCCAGTCGGTCATTGTAAAAGGGCTGATATAATGTGGAAGGTGCAAGAATTATAACGGGTTTGGTTTCATTCCGAGGGCGAATCTTCCATAATCTTGCGTCTTACATCTTATTTTGGGGTTTGGCATGGCACTAGATACAAGCTGGTACACTGAGATCCACACGTCGGAAGGCTCCGCCTTTTCCTTGAAGGTCAAGGAGAAGCTGCACGACGTACAGACCCCTTTTCAGCGCATCGAGGTCTATGAGACGGAAGGCTTCGGCACGCTGATGACGATCGACGGCCTGGTGATGGTTACCGACCGCGACAACTTCATCTACCACGAGATGATCGCGCACCCGGTACTGTTCACCCACCCCAACCCCAAGGATGTGCTGATCATCGGTGGCGGCGATTGCGGCACGCTGCGCGAAGTGCTCAAGCATCCGGGCGTGACGCGGGCGCAGCAGGTGGATATCGACGAGGGCGTGACGCGCGCCGCCGAGCTGTATTTCCCGGAGTTGTGCGACTCCAACAATGATCCGCGCGCGGAGCTGTATTTCGATGATGGCATCAAGTGGGTGAAGGATGCCGCACCCGGCAGCTACGACGTCATCATCGTCGACAGCACCGACCCGGTCGGCCCCGCCGAGGGACTATTTTCCGCCGCGTTTTTCCGCGATTGCCACCGTGCGCTGCGTGCGGGAGGCATTATCGTGCAGCAGAGCGAGTCGCCGCTGTATCACAAGAAACTGATCAACGACATGTATACCGCGATGCGCAGCGCCGGGTTCGACAGCACGCTGACGCTGAATTTCCCGCAGTGCAGCTATCCCTCCGGCTGGTGGTCGGCGACCATGGCGGGCAAGGGGGGTGATTTGTCGCGCTTCCGCGAGCAGGATGCGTCCAACAAGACCTTCAAAACCCTGTATTACAATGCCGCCATCCACCGCGCCGCGATGGCGCAGCCCGAGTTCATGACCACCTGAAGTGAGGAGTCCCCCCGCCATGCGTAACCGGCAAAATCCGATATTATGCCGTATTGGCCTGGTTTTTTGCGCTGTGGCGGGCTTTTTCTCCGTTCTGCAGGCGAGCGCGGAAAGTTACACCATCACCGATCTGGGCAAGAATATTGTCCCCCATGACATTAGCAATAATGGAATTATTGCAGGAGCAGGCGTGAATCAGTCATCTTTTGTGGCGATTGTGCGCAAAAATGGGACAATCCAGCAGGTCACTTCATCCGCGCTGGAAAGCCGGGCCAATGCCGTCAACAGTTCGGAACGAGTGGTGGGGTACGAGAAGGTGGACGCGACCCAGAAGCGTGCCTTTTTATGGCAGGAAAGCAAGGGGTTCACCCCCCTCGGTGCCGTCGAGGCCTGGGATGTCAGCGAGTTCGATCAAGTGACCGGAGAGGCGCTGGAAAATGGTCAACGCCGCGCCTTTCTTTACAACGCCATGGCCGGCAGAATGCGGACGGTATCGCCGCTGCCGGGCGGCAGCGAGATCTGGGCCCGGGGTATCAACAGCTTCGCCGCCATTGCCGGCACCTCCTATGCTGCCGACGGAGCGCCTCATGCCTTCATCTACAGTGACGTCAATGGTCTGCACCAACTGGACGAAAAACGCCTGCCCGGCTTCATCGGCAGCGAAGCGATGGCCGTGAACGATTCCAGTCAGGTGGTGGGTTGGATGTTTTCCGATTTCTCATCCAGCAATAGCAGCAAGCGGGCCTTCGTCTGGGTGCGGGGTCCGGAAATGCAGGATCTGGGCGTCATCGGCAAGGATGTCGGCAGCTCAGCCTACGACATCAACAACGCTGGTCATGTGGTGGGATATTCCGCGCTCAGCGATGGGGTTGGCATGACGCGTGCCTTTTTCCATGACAGAAAAAGCAGCGGGGTGGTCGCGCTGATGACCGGAGTGGTAAACGTTAATTCGCAGCAAATAGTGCTGGTTTTTCTCGGCACGGCCAGCAATGGGGTGTTCGTGAGCGGCGACGGTGGGGCGAGCATCGTCTCGCGCAACCAGGGACTGACTAATTCCAATATCACGGCGTTGGTGAGCGGCGGCACTAACATCCTTTATGCCGGCACCGCCGCTGGTGTATACAAGACCACAGATGCCAGCTTCAACTGGAGCGCTGTCAATACAGGGCTCGTTTATACCGACAATCTACAGAATCCGCCTGAGGTCATCCCGCGCATCAACACCCTGGTGGTCGATCCGAAGGACGCCTTGACCGTATATGCCGGCACGCCGGTTGGCGTGTACCGGAGTACCGATGGCGGTGCGAACTGGTCCGCCTTCAACGTGGGCTTCGCCCAGGTTCCTGCCATCAACAACCTGACCGTCGGTATCGCTGGCTCGAGTACCATTATTTATGCCGCCACCTCGGGCGGCGTCTATCAGAGTGTTGCTGGTGGGGGCTGGGGGTTGATCCAAGGGGATCTGCAAGAGCGGAACATTCAGGCCATCGCAGTGGGTGTGGGCGCGCTCTATGTCGGCATCTCCAATGGGGTATACAAGGGCACAGAAGCTGCGGGTAGTTGGCAGTGGACGGAGATCAACGACGGTTTACCCCCCAGTCGCTCAGTGCGTACGTTGCAAACCTACTGCCCCATCAGCGGTGCCTGTACCATATACGCTGGCCTGAGCGGCGGGCCGTACAAGCGGATCGAAGGCTCGACTACCTCCTGGGCGGGCCTGCCCAGTGCCGGCCTCACCAACAGCGACATCCAGGCTGTAGCTGTGGCGCCCACCACCCCCAGTCCGACCGTTTTTGCCGGCACCCAGAGTGGCATGTTCAGGATCACCGAGGGCGATACACGCTGGACGTTGACCAACAACATGCAGGACCTGAGTGGCCTGGTGGTGAACCGCGGCAACTGGATTTTGAGTAATGCATCGGCCATCAACAACGCGGGGCAGATCGTCGGCTGGGGTGTTCTCAGTGGCGAAATCCACGGCTTTCTGCTGACCCCTACCACAGGGGTGCCAACGGCGAAGCTCGCCATCACAAAAACCCTATCCCCCGGCCCTTACCAGCAATTTGTTCCGGTCACATACACCCTTACGGTAACCAATAACGGCCCCGACAAAGCCACAGGCGTGACGGTGGCCGACTGGCTGCCGGATAACGTCATTTTCCGCTCCTCGCAGGGTACGTCATGCGACGCCTCCAACGATAATATCCTGACCTGCAAAGTAGCCGATCTGGAGGCGGGCAAGAGCCTGTCCGTCAGGATTGTTGTGAGTCCAAATGGCCCGGATGTCACGTTTAACAACACCGCCCGCGTTATTGCCAACGAAGCCAATCCCGAGTTTTCCAGCATCGGCAACTCGTCGGTTGGCGCCTCGACCAACAAATGCTTTATCGCCACTGCTGCCTATGGTTCCTTCCTGGATCCGCATGTCCAGGCGTTGCGTGACTTCAGGGATGAACACCTGCTGACCAATGCGCTGGGTCGAGACTTCGTTGCGTGGTATTACCGGAATTCCCCGCCTCTTGCGGCGTTTATCGCCCGGCATGAAGGCTTGAGGATGGCCGCACGGGCGGCGTTGACGCCCGTGGTATATGCGGTGAAGTATCCCTGGTCTGCCTTGGGACTGTTTCTAGTGGGGGCGGCGGGCCTGTTGATGGGCTGGAGGCGGCGGACTTTGCTGGCAACCTGATTCAGGTTTACTTATTGAGTACACCACTTGTCAACCTCGCCGCGCGTATCTTCAATTAATTTTTTACGCTCATCCTCATTGAGCAGGCGCCGTTCGCCATCATTACCCGCATCAGTGAGCATCGCGGCAGCTTCGTATTTGCTTAGACGCTCCTTCATCCGCGTGCAGTTTTGCGTAATCTGCTCCCGCGCCTCTTTGGCGCTGGTGATGGTGTCATCCTGTTTTTTCTGTGCTTCCGGCTTGGCTTTGGGCGGCTTGCTCATGGCTTCTCGCTGTTGCCGCAGGCCTTCATCCACAGGTGGCGGGGGCGGGATATTGAGTGGACGTGCCGTGCTGTTCTGAGGCTGGTCACCATAGTGTATCCGGCCCTGGGCATCTACCCATTTGTAAACGCCGGCAGCCTGCGCGGCTGCCCCGCAAACCAGGATCATCAGGCTTGCTGCTATCAAAGAGTGTCTCATTGTGTTTCCCGGCATTGCCTAACCCTTGATAGGTAGCGGCATTTTATGGGGAGCACTTGAGGGTGCCGCAACACGTCGATACGGGCAGGTTCTTACCTTACAGATATTCTCGCCCGGTTGTTGTCGATAGTCTTGCTGCCGATACCCTTGACCTGATCCAGGCCGTCAACGGATTTGAAGGGTCCATGCTGTTTTCTATAGGCGACGATGGCCTCTGCCTTCTGGAGGCCGATGCCCAGTAGTGCGTCGTCCAGGGTTTTGGCGTCGGCGGTGTTGATGTTGACTGGTTTCTGCGTAGTACCCGCTGTTTTTTGAGGATCATCTTTTTCGGGGGCGTGTTCATTTGTCAGCGGTGCGGATTCGGTTTTTAGAGGCGCGGGGGTTGCGGATGAAGGCGGAATATTGAGTTCCTGTGCCTTTGCCTTTTTGCTGCTTTCAGGGTCATCACTGTAGTGCGTCTGGCCTTGCGCATCCGTCCATTTATAAATGCCGCTGCCGGCCCAGAGGGGAAGGGCTTGGGTGATTGTCAGCCAGAGGAGCGCCGTTATAGCGTGTTTCATGGTTGGTTTTCGGTTTGTGGGGGGAAGGCAATTATAACAAATTGCACGGGTCGGGTATTGTGCCCTCATTGTCACCTCATTGTGCCCTTCACGGGCATCACGGTGATTATGGGTATATTGCTAGCCCCACACCAAAAAAAGCGGGCGCATTGTGCCCTTTATGGGTACATTGCGCGCCCGCGAACACTCACCTACTGCTCGGAAAAGACCGTTTACAGATTGTAACCCCGCTCGTTGTGCTGGGTAAGATCCAGCCCTTCGGTTTCCTGCTCTTCGCTCACGCGCAGCCCGATCACCGCATCCAGCACCTTGAGAATGACGAACGTGACCACCGCGCAATACACCACAGTGATGGCGACGCCCTTGAATTGAATCAATAGCTGAGCGGCGATATCCAGATCGGCCTTCGATCCGCCCAGACTGGCGGCGGCGAACACGCCTGTCAGTAGTGCGCCGACGATGCCGCCGATGGCATGCACGCCGAAGGCATCCAGCGAATCGTCATAGCCGAAGGCGCGCTTGATCTTGGTGGAGGCGATGAAGCACAGCAGACCTGCCGCCAGGCCAATCGCCAGGGCTCCGGTGGGGCCGACGAAGCCGGAAGCCGGGGTGATGGCGACCAGGCCCGCTACCGCACCGGAGGCGATGCCCAGCACGCTGGGTTTGCCGTGGGTCAGCCATTCGCTGAACATCCAGGCCAAGGCGGCGGAGCCGGTGGCGATCTGGGTGACGGCCATGGCCATGCCCGCCGTGCCGTTGGCGCCCACGGCGCTGCCTGCGTTAAAGCCGAACCAGCCCACCCACAGTAGTGAAGCGCCCACCAGAGTCATGGTGAGATTGTGCGGGGGCATGGCCGTGGTCGGGAAACCTTTACGCTTGCCCAGCACCAGCGCCGCCACCAGGCCTGCAATACCGGCGTTGATATGCACAACCGTGCCGCCGGCGAAGTCCAGAACGCCCATGTCCCAGAAGAAACCACCGTCGCCGCTCCATACCATATGGGCAATTGGCACATAAACGATGGTCACCCAGATGGCCATGAACCACAGCATGGCGGAAAATTTCATGCGCTCGGCAAACGCGCCGACGATCAACGCGGGGGTGATGATGGCGAACGTCATCTGGAAGGTCATGAACACCGTTTCAGGCACGGTGAGGGTGAGGCTCTCCACCGTTACGCCCGACAGGAACGCCTTGCTTAATCCGCCAATAAAGGAGTTGAGGTTGGTAACGCCCTTTTCCATGCCGGTAACGTCGAAGGCCATGCTGTAGCCGAACATCATCCACAGTATTGTGACGAGTGAGGTGATGGCGAAACATTGCATCATCACCGACAGCACGTTCTTGCTGCGCACCATACCGGCGTAGAACAATGCCAGGCCGGGGATGGTCATCAGCAGCACCAGTGCGGTGGAGGTCAGCATCCACGCGGTGTCGCCGGTATTCGCGGCGGGGGGTGCGGCCGCATCGGCTGCGGCCAGGGCGGGCAATAACGCCGCAAACAGTGAAAACAGGACAGACGTTGCAGTTTTAATTTTTGTGTTGGGTATCATTTAAGTCATTCCTCCACTGCAAGTTACAGAGCGTCCGGGCCGGACTCGCCGGTACGAATACGGATGGCCTGCTCCAGGTTGGACACGAAGATCTTGCCATCGCCAATCTTGCCGGTATTGGCGGCCTTGGTGATGGCCTCGATAACGCGGTCGAGAAGATCGGCACTCACCGCGACTTCGAGCTTCACCTTGGGCAAAAAATCCACCACATACTCCGCGCCTCGGTACAGCTCCGTGTGCCCTTTTTGCCGGCCAAACCCCTTGACCTCGGTGACAGTGATACCCTGCACCCCCACCTCGGACAACGCCTCGCGCACGTCGTCGAGCTTGAAAGGTTTGATAATGGCTGTGACCAGTTTCATACAATGACCTCACTAAAAAGAGGCAGGGAGCGACACAAACGCCCCCTGCACGGGAATTAAAACTTGTAGATGGCTTGCAACGCGGTGGAGAGTTGATTGTCTGTGAACGTGCCGTCGCTCTTCAGGAAGCTCTTCTTGTCAGACTTGTCGGCGCGTACTTCCGCCCGCAGTTCCACGTTTTCGGTCGGTATGTGGGCCAGCGTCAGCGTGGCTTCATCCCACTTCTGCGTGACGCCGGTGCGGTAGCCATTCTTGTCGTCGAAGGTCTCGGCGCGCAGTGCCACGCGCCAGGTATCGCTGAACTTGTAATTGGCGTAGCCAGCCACACCCCACCACTTCGCTTTCTCGCCCAGCGTCACGGCATTTTCCTGAGTGGCATAGTCGTAGTTGAGGACGAAGCTCAGGGCGTCGGTGGCGTTCCAGGTGGCGACCAGGTCAACCAGGTTGCGCAGACCAAGATCGCCGGTGCCCGCTGCGTTATTGGCATATTCCCTGCCGCTGTGGAGCGAACCAGCCAGAAGTAATGGCTTGACAGGGTTGGCGGAGAAGCCGAATTCCAGGGTCTTGTTCTGGTTGTTGTCCTTCTGTGCATCCCAGCCGTTGTTGACGCCAGCCATCAGTGACAGCGTGTCATTAACGGTGTAGGTCAGCCGCGCGCCAGTGTGGGCGAAGGGGATGGCGTAGCCGAACAGGATGGAGCGCGAGAAGTTCAGATTGCTGGGGCTTTTGATTACCTCGGCGCCCGCCAGCGTGACATATTTACCCGCGATTACCATTAGCGGGCCACTGGCGTAATGCACATAGGCCTGCTGCACCTCTTTGGTGTTGCCAGGGCCGGCGGCGGCAACCACCTCGGCATCCGGCCCGAAATTGAGGTTTACCAACCCGCCAAACCCGTTGGAGGGCAGCTTGGATACCGTCACGTCGATCATTTGCAGGTTAAAATTGTTGCGCGTGGTGTCGAAGACGCGGTTGGCGACACCACTGGTGAATGCGCCAGTCCCTGACAGGCTGGTATAAGAAGTATCGATATACCCCGACACATTGATCCCCGATGCCCCCATGATCTGCCCCAGGCTCGGTACACCCGGTTTCTCCGGCATTTTTTCTTCCGCAGCAAGCGCGGGAACGCTGGTAAGCAGGCTGACGGCAAAAAGCGTATTTTTGAATGTACTCATGATCTCCCCTTAATAATCTGTTTCCGGGCAGGGCCGGGCTGTGGTTTTTTGTGAAAAATAACGGAAAAACTTCATTATGATCCGTACTCGCCAAGACAAGTGCAGATCCCATGCCATTGCAATATTATTTATAATAAACAATATTTTAAAAAATAAATGCGAAAGCTCAAGAAAATCTTGTGAACCAATATGGTGCGGCATGCCAAGGGCGTCGCACCGAAAAGGTGCGTCGCTGGCTGCGGATCAGATTTCCGCAAGCTGCCTGGCATAATGTTAGGCTATGGATGTGCGCGGAATCTGGCATGGGTGTTTCTGACGATGTGAGGAATGATGATGAAAATAACGCAAGGGACGTTTTCATTTCTGCCTGACCTGACTGCCGAACAGCTCACGGCGCAGATTAGATATGCGCTGGAACAGGGCTGGGCAATACACATTGAATACACCAGCGACCCTGATCCACGCAACGACTACTGGGACATGTGGGGCGCGCCACTGCTGGACCCGCATGACCCTGCGAGCATCGTGGCGGAAATCAACGCCTGCTGTGCGGCTAACCCAAACAGTTATGCACGGGTCACGGCGTTCGACAGCACTCTCAAGCGTAACACCAAGATGTCCTTTCTTGTGAACCGTCCCAAGGAATAGGGAGCAGCATTATTTTGGAGGCGTGTGTGCCTGATCGTTTGCGAGACATCCCACCTCTGAGATCGTTGCCCTATGCCATGGAGGCGGCGCGCTACAACCATGTCAAGCTGGCGTTGATCCGTCTGGGCAGTCCTCTTGAATTCGATCTGCCGGATGCCGGTGTAGACCTGGTGTTGGACAACCATTCATGGATCGGTTTTTCCAGTTGGCAGGAGGCCTTCCCCCTATTTGAATGGACGGACTTTCAAACCACGCATCGTGAGTCATTGCACGAACCCATCGCCTGCACCCTGCACATCTATCATCTGCACGCGGGGGTGCTGTTGAGGCGGGCAGTAGAGGAGATGGATGCGCTGCTGGATGAGCGGTTGTCGAAGCCTGATCAGACGTCCCCGGGCAAGACATAGGCCGTATCCCTGGCAAAAGGCGCCGCATTCTGCGCCCATTCCTCCTGCGGCACGTCCACGCCCAGCTCCACCACGTTGCCATCCGGATCCTGCACATAAAACGAGCGCATTACGGTGTGGTCCACCGTACCTAAAAGAGTGGCGCCGCTGGCCTGGCAACGCTTGTAAAGCTGCGCCAGTGCCGGTTCGTCGCCGACATCAATACAGAAGTGGAACAGCCCCGTGTGTTGCGGTTGCGGCGACGCCGCGCTTGCACCAATCTCCATCAGCGCCAGATCGTGGTGATGCCCTCCCGCGCGGTAAAACCACATCCTGCCCCGCTCTCCGACGCGTTCCATGCCGAGGATCTCCCGGTAAAAGTGATCGGATGCGTGCAAGTTGCGCACCTTCAGGACAACATGATTGATACCGCGTAACGTCATGGCGTATCCTTATAGAAATATCTTGCCGAAATCAGGTTGCTACACCGTCGATAGAACCTGCATAGTAAAAAACCTATAAAAATAATATTTATTACTGATTGTTATTTATATGTGCGCGGATTGTATAGTCGTGCCATGGGTAAGGATATTTGCGAGAGTTTCCTTAGTGTCAAGGCCGAGCGGGTGCGGAGATTGGTTTGATCTGCCGTGAGGTTAAATCCAAATTGGGTGAGTATGCAAGCATGAATGAAACGACAAACAACGTATCAGCACCTGTCTCCTCCGGACGGGACATCGCTTTGCAGCGCCGCCGTGCTTTGTCGAGCAACGGCAAGGCAGGGCTGGCAGCAAGCAAGCCGACGGCAATGCGTAGCGCGTCCAGCCCTGCAAAACCCACGGAAAAACCTGCCGAGATAACGGCTCCCTCTGCGCCAACTGCACAAACACCGCCAGTTCAGGCTACACCGGCAGGCAGCATGAGTGGCAGTGAGCGTGCCCGCGCACGGCGCCAGGCGCTTGCGCAAAATGGCAAGGCGGGGTTGGGGTTAAAGACGGTGCAGCAGGGCAGATCACGGTCCGCAGTTACGGCGCCAGTGCAGGTCAATACGGCGGCGGAGCTGCCCGCTGAGGCATCGACTGCCAAAAAAGAGGGTTGTGGCTGCGGTTGCAAGCCCGGCCGGTCTCCCGAATCAACGGTGGCGCTTCAGGCCGAAGCCCAGTTGGACCAGATATGCGAGACGGTGGAGGCCGATGCCAGCGTTGACAGCCCCGCCGTATCAACAGTGCGCGCCTTGTGTCTGGCGCGGAGGCAGGCGCTGGCGAATCACGGCAAGGCGGCACTGGGTAAAACAACTGGCGTGACCAGGGCGCAACAACTGGCGGGAACGGGGCGTGAAGGGGCGTGGAAAAATGCTGCCGCCAAGGGCTTGTCGGGACGCGAAATTGCGCGCGCACGCCGGGAAGAGTTATGCAGGCTTGGCCGTGGCAGTCAGGCCACCTGCCGTCCCTCGGGACGGACGCGCCCGGCCGCCGATTCGGCCGATGCTCCGCCAAAGGTTGAGGAGACCTCAACCCTGCGCGGCCAGGTTATCAGCGGCACACGCGTGGAGCGCAGCACCAAGGTGACCGGCAACGAGCCGGGTACTTGCCGCACCATCACCGGCACCGAATATATCGCGCTGGATCAATACGAAGGCTTTTGCGGCACCCGCCCGGCGGCGGGCGTCGCCAAGGTGGGCATGACCCGCACCGGGCGTGGTCAATCGGTCACGGGCGTGGAGGTGGGCCGTAGCATGAAGGTGACGGGCGATGAGCATGGCGCCTGCAAATCAGTCACGGGCACGGAATACATCGGCACTGAGCGCTTTGATGAATTTTGCGCTGAACGCCCGGCGGTTGCTCCAGCCAAGGTGAGCGCAGTGCAGACCGGGCGCGGGCAGACCGTTACCGGTGCCGAGGTGGGCCGCAGCTCGAAGGTGACAGGAGACGAGACAGGTTCGTGCCGTGCCATTACGGGTGATGAATACCTGAATCCAAAGGCATCCGCAGTGCCCTGTGCGAGCGAAAGTGATGGCGGCGCCCCTAAAAAGGTAGGTGCTACGCGGACATCTCATGGCTTGGCCGTTTCAGGAACGCAGGTAGGACGCTCGGTGAAGGTTACCGGTGATGAGCATGGTGCATGCATGTCGGTGACGGGCACCGAATATCTTGGTGCGGAGCAGTTCAAGTCTTTTTGTGCCGCCGATTCCGTTGCGGGGCCGCGCTCGGCAATCGCTCCCTGCATTGCCCTACCTCCTGCATCCATGCAGTCGAAGGTGCAGGAGATGGCGACGCTCGGTGGTCAGGGGCTTACAGGTACAGCAGTTGGGCGCAGCGTAAGTGTGACCGGCGATGAGCCCGGTTCATGCCGACAGCTTACGGGCACGCAGTATTACACCCCCAATCAGTCCGGGCGGTTATGCGCCGAACCGGGTGCGCCTGCCAAAGTGGGTTTGACGCACACCATGAGCGAGCGCGGCATAACCGGCACAGACGTCGACCGCAGCTCAAAAGTGACGGGCAACGAGTACGGCGCGTGCAAACCCGTCACCGGCACGGAGTACGTTAGCGCAGAGCAATATCAGACATTGTGTGGCAGCAAGCCCGCGCCCAACCCTGCAAAGGTGGGGGTTGCGCGCACCTGGCATCAGCAACAGGTGTCCGGCACCCAGGTGGGTCGCAGTGACAGAGTGACGGGCGATGAGTATGGCGGCTGCAAGCCGATTACCGGCACGGAATATATCGGCCCTGATCAGTACGCTGCTTTTTGCCAGAATGATGAAACGGCCGCCAGCCAGGAGCGTGTTAGAACGTTGCGCAGCACGCCAGGTGCGATGCTTACCGGTATCCAGCCGGGCATCAACGGTCGCATGACGGGTGGCGGGCGCGGTGCATGTACGCCGGTCAGCGGTACCCCTTATGTGGGTACGGATCAGTTTGCGGGGCAGTGTGGCACGGCCGCCGCGCCTGCCGTGAATGCGCACCATCGCGTGTCCGGCCCGGCCGATGGCAGCGGCGCCCGCTCCCAGGTGACACTCTCTGCTGCAAGGGCGGCTGCATCGCCATCGGCACGGGTGCCGAGCCTGGACTTTAGCGTCACTACCCCGGCGCGCAGTGCCCAGACGCGCCAAACCCAGCGTATCACCGGCACGGCCTATGCCAGCAGTGGTCGGGTCACCGGCCCGGTGACACTGGCGGCGGGACTGATCTCCGGTACGCCGGAATTCCGCTACACCGCTGATGAGGGTGTGACGGCTGCGCGGGGTTACTCTGCTGCAGGCGCCGCGCCCGTTGCCCCCGAATCCGAACCCGAGCGCAAGCGCGTTACCGGTGAGGGACGCGAGAATGGACGTGCCATCACCGGCGATGATTGGCAGCGTGGCAGCCGGGTAACCGGCACCGAAGGCTCCTGGGCCGCAGGGCGCAACATGACACAGCGTGGCGAGTCGCGCGACAGACCGGTCGCAGTGGGCGCGCGTAACTTCAAGGGAATGGAGAAACCGGAAGTGGCGCCAAGCCGTGTCACCGGCAGCAGCGGCAACACAGGCAGCGGCGCGGCTATCACGATCTCGGGTGGTGCGCGTGGGTAATCTGGATTGAATGGGTAAGCAGCAAATGAGCCTCAGAAATCGCACATCGCACGGCAGGGGTGCCCAACGCGCTGGCCCGTATGGCCTGGGTACGCGCCATGCGGCGATGCCGTATCGAGGTTCTGCCACCGCTCCGGAGGCTGCGGGATCTGCCCCAGTCTGTGATGTGGTTGACGAGTTGTCGGCGGCTCCCTTGGCAGCGAGCGAAAGGGGAAGTGCGCCTCACCCCTTGTCCAATGCGGAAGAAAACCAGCGGTTGTACGATTACGAGCGTTCGGTGAAGGACAAATTTGCCGCGATTATTCCGGTGCTCAAGGAAATCGCAGCAATCCAGCACGAACCGGGCTTTGTTCAGCATGCCCAGAATATTGCCCATGCCCGGCTGGGTTTTGCGCTGCCATCAAGCACGCTTGAGGATGCCTGGGTAGAGCAACTGGACATGCGCTCATTATATGCCCACTGCGTATTTCAGGCCTTCCATTGGGCTGCGGAGCGGTTTTGCGACGAACAGGCGCGGCAGCAGGTGACGATGGAGCAGACGTTATGCTCGTTGTTCGACTGCGGTTTTCACGAGGTGGATTTTTCGCCGTGCGCAGACGGGCGCCTGATGGGGCTGGTGACATTTATTTTGCGTCTGCCGTATGGCGCCGTGCGCAGAAAGTCCTATGCCGGCGCGATGTTCGATGTGGAAGCGAATGCCAGACACTGGATGCGCACCGAGTTTTACCGCTATCGCGAGGGTAAGCCCAGCCTGCCGGATGCTGGAACGCGCTATCTGAAAATTGCGGTGTATCACTGGAGCAGTTCCGATCCGGCGCATGAGGGTTGCGCCGCGCACGGCAGCAACGAGCGCGATGCCGCTGAGGCGGCGCTGAATCAACTGATTGCCTTCCGCCAGGCGATAGAGAATAGCTTCTGCTGCGGCGCGTCGGTGGATATATTGCTGATCGGTGTTGACACCGACACCGACAGCATCAAGGTACACATCCCGGATGCGGATGGCGCGATGAGCCTGTTTCGTTATGTCGACAGCGCGGAACTTTATCGCCAGAGTGCAGGGCTGGATGTAGGCAATGCGCATTTGTATGTGCATCGGGCGATTCAGGAGACGGCCCGTGCCGAGGGTTGGGCGCAAGGTAACGGTGCGCCGCACGAAGGCATGTTGCGGCTGATTGCATCATTGCTCATTAACAACCTGTCGCAGATCGAATATGTGCGCCGGAACCACGGCGGACGTTATGGCGACATCGGCCACAATGAATTGTTTATCAGCGTGGGCGAAGGGTTTGAAGAGGTGCAGATACGCAACCTCACCTATTACGCAGCGACGTACACGGTGGAGGAAGGCGCGGCGGACCTTGATATCGGCATCAAGATTTTCAAGAAGCTGAACGTGACGCACGGGTTGCCTATCCCGATTATCGTTCACTATCGCTATGACAGCCGGGTGCCGGGATCGAAACAGCGCATCATGGCGCAGTGTCGGCGGATGAAGGCGGCGATCGAAGCACGGTACAGTGAGTTGAAGCAAAAAGGGCTGTTGGTATGCGCAATGGCGGTACAGGATAAAACGCCTGGCAGCCGGATCGAGATGATCAATGATGAGGCGGTTCTTGCTCATCCCTGAGTTCACCGCACTTGGCATCCTGCCCGGCGGCGGCAGATACGGTCATTAGATTTACTGGAGTGGAACATGAAGATTTGTCAGGTAGAGAAGACCTTGGTTTCCACAAATCGCATCAGAGAAATGGGACACAAACCCCTGCTGGTCGTGAAAGAGAAGAGCGGTGGCCGCAGTGTCGCGGTTGATGCGGTAGGATGCATTCCCGGCGACTGGGTGATTGTGGTGGGCAGTTCGGCGGCACGCGAGGCGGCGGGCAGCAAAGAATACCCGAGCGACGCTACCATTGTTGGCATTATTGATCACTGGAAGGAAGAATGACCGATGGACATCCTGCAGGTGGTTGATGAGCTGGTGGTAACCCGTCGCATTCCAGGTTTGTACGGCGCCTCGTTGCGGATCATGCGTGACGCCAAAGGCAAGCTCAGCGTGGCGACCGATCCGGTGGGTGTGCCGCCAGGAAAATGGGTTTTCACCGCAAGTGGTTCAGCCGCACGCTATGCGATGGGCAACTACAAGGTTCTTACTGATCTTGCGATTGGCGGGATCATAGACCAGTGGGATACGGAAGAAGCAGGCGACAGCGCATCTGCGAAAAAGGTTGTTTGAGTCAAAATTGTTTATGGGCGTGATTTTTTATTTTACGAGAAAGAGAGGTGGTGAAAATGGCAAATGAACGGTATGGAATTGCATTGGGCATGATCGAAACGCGTGGCTTGGTGCCTGCCATTGAAGCGGCGGATGCCATGACCAAGGCAGCGGAAGTGCGTCTGATTGGGCGTCAATTCGTCGGTGGCGGCTACGTCACTGTGCTGGTACGCGGTGAAACCGGCGCAGTCAACGCCGCTGTGCGTGCCGGTGCGGATGCCTGCGAACGTGTCGGCGATGGCCTGGTGGCAGCGCACATCATCGCACGCGTGCATAGCGAGGTGGAAAACATTCTGCCGGCACGTCCTGGCGCGTAAGGTTTTTCGGTTTTTTTGGCTTCTTTAATGAGATAAATGAGGAATAGACATGGCTAACGAAGTGACGGGTATTGCATTGGGTATGATTGAAACACGCGGCTTGGTGCCTGCCATCGAAGCGGCGGATGCCATGACCAAGGCAGCGGAAGTGCGTCTGATCGGGCGTCAGTTCGTCGGCGGCGGCTACGTCACCGTGCTGGTGCGCGGCGAAACCGGCGCAGTCAACGCCGCTGTGCGTGCTGGTGCGGATGCCTGTGAGCGTGTCGGCGATGGCCTGGTGGCAGCCCACATCATCGCGCGCGTACACAACGAAGTGGAAAATATTTTGCCCAGCAAGCCCACAGCGGGCTGAATGAACAAGCCGCAGGCTTGATTTGAATCCGGGTAGTTATTATTTTTTGAGGAGCAATAAGAAATGGCAAATACTTTTCATGGTATTGCATTGGGTATGATTGAAACGCGTGGTCTGGTGCCTGCTATCGAAGCGGCCGATGCCATGACCAAGGCAGCGGAAGTGCGCTTGATCGGGCGTCAGTTCGTCGGCGGCGGCTACGTCACCGTGCTGGTGCGCGGCGAAACCGGCGCAGTCAACGCCGCTGTGCGTGCCGGTGCGGATGCCTGTGAGCGTGTTGGCGATGGCCTGGTGGCAGCGCACATCATCGCACGCGTACACAGCGAAGTAGAAAACATCCTGCCGCAAACGCCGGGTGGCGAAGGCGGACTTGACGCGGAAATCACCCAAGTTCGTAGCTGATGGTGAGAGATAGCCGCCATAATCAGGCACACTCCAGTGCATTCGCTTATGGCGGCCGCTGCTTCCGGCATGATATTGACAGCGCAAAGAGGCTGATTCCATGATGCCAAATCCGCGCCTGATAGGTTTTCTTAATCGTGCGCTAAGCCATGAAATGGCGGCGGTGCAACAATACCTCATGCAGTCCAGACTTGCCGCGTTGTGGGGAATGGCGGAACTCAGCGAACAATTCCGCCGTGATGTGGAGGAGGAGCTGGTCCATGCCGAGCGTCTCATGGAACGCATGCTGATTTACGGCGCCACCGCCAACGCCACCCAGCTTATCCCTGTCAGGCTGGGTAGGACGCTGTCGGAAATACTCGATATCAACCGTGCCATCGAACTTGAGGCGGTGCGTTTATACGAGGAAGCGGCGGATTATTGTGAGCGCACCCGGGATTTTGAAAATCGTGATCTGTTTGCGGGTATACTGGAGGAAGAAATTGCACACCTTCGGCATATTGATAAACTGCAACAGTCACTAATGAAACAGGTGTAACGCCATGCACGACGAACGCGCTCCAAGCACCCTTTCAGCGGCATGGGAGCAACGCGAAAAGCCTGCCTCACTCAGTCGCCGTCTGGCTTTTCCGTCATACGCCGAGACCCGCCGCTTTCTCGATTGGCTGGCTGCCTTGTCGGAGCGCGATGGCTATTACCCAAGCAGCAGCTTTGGTACCACCTATGTCAATATAACCATTGATGCGCGTGACGGACAGGCTATCAGTCCCGCCGATCTCGCATTTGCGCACGAGATTGATGTCTTCTGCGAAAATTCAGGCACTGCGTAAGGCACAACATATGCCCACACAGGTGTTTGCGATAGCGAATCAGAAGGGTGGTACGGGCAAAACCACCCTCACCATGAACCTGGCGGCCGGCTTGGCGCGCCGTGGTCGCACCTTGGTGGTGGATGCTGACCCGCAGGGATCCGCCAGCCAGTGGGCGCGCCTGGCGCCGGAGGAGCGCGCTTATCCCGCCACGGTGATCGCAGTGGCAGGTAGCTTGAGCCGGGAAATTGGGCGTTTCCGGCAGGATTATCAATATATTGTGGTGGATTGCCCGCCAACGCTGGAGAACGATGCCGTGCGTCTGGCGATGGTGGCAGCGGACAGGGTACTGATTCCGGTGCTGCCGTCACCCATGGATTTATGGGCGAGCGTGCGTATGGCCAAGGCCGTTGAAAGCGCAAGGCAGGACAATCGCAATTTACAAGCGCATTTAATCCTCAACCAGCTTGAGGTGCGCAATGCGTTGTCACGCTCCATGCGACAGGCGCTCGCTGAGTTTGACATCCCGGCGCTGAAAAACGCCGTGCAGCGCCGCGCCATCTATCGCAGCGCGGCGCTGGAAGGGGCGAGTGTGTATGAGCTTGCGAATCGCGGCAAACCCGCTGCCGCAGAAATTGACGCCATCATTGAGGAGATACTGGATCTATGAAAAAACTGGAAACCAAGCTGGCGGCCGGCGTGCGCCAAGCCAAAAAATCGCAGGAGTTGCCGGAGTCATCCACGACGCCTGCCTCGACTCCAACGCCGCCCCAAGCCGCGCGCCAAAGCGATCAGTCGCCTGCCTCGGCTCGGGATGATGCGCGGAACAACCTCCACCCGGAGCGGGTTTGGCCGGATTAATAGCCAACCATAATGCGATCTGGTTCATACCTTCGGTAATGGCGCTTTAATTGCCTTTAGTACCTTTTCCGGCCAAACGGTTCGCTGATCATTAAAGGGCGCCTCGGCGACCTGCCTTCCCTCATTAAGCAGGTAGTCATGGAATGCCTGCGCAACGACGGACAGCTTTTTATCGCCAGGGTAAGCAATGTACCAATGGCGCAGGATGGGGAAGCCCTCCACGTCGAGGATGGCGAAGCCCCCGGATATCCAGTCCAGCGCCAGGGTATGTACCGACAATGCCGCTATCCCAAGTCCGCCCGCGATGCCCTGCTTGATGGCCTCGTTGCTGCCCAGCTCCATCCTGACCCGCAGCGATATGCCGTTGTCCTCGAAAAGCTTCTGTGTCGCCTGACGTATGCCCGAGCCGGGTTCACGCATGATAAACGGCTCCTCGGCGATGCGTTGCAAGGGGATGTTTTTCCTTTTTGCCAGGGGGTGATCGGCGCGTGCCACCACCACCAGCGGATTTTCCATGAAAGGCTGGAAATTTGTTCCGAGATTTTCCGGAGGCTGACCCAGGATGTAGAGATCATCCATGTTTTCGCTCAAGCGCTCCAGGACGCGCTCACGGTTGGTGACATTGAGTGAAATATCGATGCCTGGATAACGCTGGCAGAATGGGCCGAGTACACGCGGTGCAAAATATTTTGCCGTGGTGATAACGGAAAGGCGCAACCGGCCTTTCTTTAACCCCTTGTGGTCTGCTATCGTCATTTCGAAGCGCTCGAGACTGCCGAAAATTTCCTGGCAGGTTGTATAGAGTTCGCGTCCCGCATCGGTAAGATGGATGCGCTTGCCGATCTGCTCGAATAAGGGCAAGCCCACGATGTCGGTGAGCTGCTTGATCTGCATGGAAACGGTCGGCTGCGTCAGGAAGAGTTCTTCCGCCGCACGGGTAAAGCTGAGGTGGCGCGCGATGGTCTCAAAAACCTTGAGTTGGCGGAACGTGGCGTGTCTCATAAGTTGGGTTCCTGAAAAAATACCTGCATTGCTATATGATAGACAAAATTCTATCAAGACAATCATAAAAATCTAATTATATTTATCTAACCTTTGAATGTATTCTCGGCAACACATATTCAATATCAATATCGCGCGATGTGCATGGTATACCCTAGAGTGAGCCGAGATGAGTGAGGTCGCGAACGAACCGGCTGTTCAGCCCCAAAACGGCATAAAAGGCCTGCGTCACTGGCGCTATGACATGCTTGCCGGTCTGCAGGTGGCCATGGTTTCACTGCCGCTTTCTCTGGCTATTGCGATTGCATCGGGTGCTCCGCCCGTGGCTGGGCTTATTTCCGCAATCATCGCAGGTTTGATCTTTCCCTTGCTGGGTGGCGCGTATGTGACTATCAGCGGGCCAGCGGCAGGCTTGGCGCCCGCGCTGTTGGCGGGCATGCTCACGCTGGGCAGTGGCGATCTGGCGGTGGGCTACCCGCTGTTGCTGGTTGCCATCTGTCTGACGGGCATGATCCAGGTGATATTGAGCGCGCTGAAGGCGGGCAAATACGCCATTTTTCTGCCCGCCACAGTGGTAGAGGGCATGCTTGCGGCAATCGGTGTGATGATTATCATCAAGCAACTTCCGTTACTGATCGGCGTTGCAGCGGCACCATCAAAAAGCATATTGGCTGCGTTGGCCAAGCTGCCCGGATATTTTTTGCACCTTGATGTGAAAGTGTTCCTGCTCGGCGCGATATGCCTATTCTTGATGTTTTTCTTCAACCGCAGCAAGAATCATTGGCTTAAACGACTTCCCGCCCCATTGCTGGTGGCGGCTACCGGCATTGCTCTTGGCTATCTGTTCCAGCTCGCGCCAAATCAATTGATCAAGGTGCCGGATCAAATCCTCCATGGCGTCACCCTGCCGAATTTCAGCGGTGTCTGGGAACGGCAGGAGCTCTGGTGGAGCGTCATCGTTATTGTGATTACGCTGACCCTTATTGATGGCATCGAGTCGCTTGCCACCATTGCGGCGGTGGACAAGATCGATCCGTTTCAACGAAAGTCGAACCCCAACGTCACATTGCGCGCGATGGGTGTCTCCAATATGTTGTCCAGCCTGGCGGGAGGGCTGACCATTATTCCCGGTGGAGTAAAAAGCCGGGCGAATATTGACGCTGGTGGGCGCACCTTGTGGGCTAATGCCTACAACGCAGTATTTTTGCTGATATTTACTCTGTTGGGTACGGCGCTGATTAACCGTATTCCTCTGGCCACCCTGGCGGCGATCATCATCTATGTGGGATGGCGCTTGTGTCAGCCAGGCGTGTTCAGTAAAACCTATGGCATAGGTAAAGATCAGTTTGTCATTTTTGTGGGTACGATAACCGCCATTCTCGTGACCGATCTCCTGATGGGGATTTTGCTCGGGGTGCTGGCGGAGTTCCTGCTGCTGCTTTATCTGCTGATGCCTTCTTTCAGGTACGTGCTCAGGGGGCATCTTACCTTCGGGCGTTCGTTTGAATTTTTACGGGCACATCTGTCCGGGCTGCTGACAAGCCCCGTGATCAAGGTAAAAACCATTGAACATGCAGGCAAGGAAACCTGTGAAGTATCGCTCTCGTCGGTGGTCTGTTTTAACCTGCTGCACCTGGACAAGGTGCTCGCACTGCTCCCCAGGCATGCCGATGTGGCGCTGGTGGTCACCGAGTCTGGCAAGATTATTGATCACACTGCAATGGAATACTTACACCACTTCCGCGAAGAATGCCTGCGCGAAGGGAGGTCATGCACTATCCAGGGGATGGAGAATTATTATCCCTTCTCGCAGCATTCCCTGTCCGCGCGCATGCCCGATGTCCAGCTTATGCGGCAGGAAGAGACCCTATCAGAGCGCCAACAGGAAATGAGTGAAATTGCGGGACGATATGATCTGGCGTTTTCGCCGGGTATTGAAACCACCTTGAATGCGCAAGATTTCGTCTACTTTCGCCGCGGCGACAACAAGCAGAAACGCAACGTCATGAGCGGCCTGTATAAAGGCCGTCAGGTCAAATTGTTTGACTATAGCCACACCCGTGCGCCGGACTATTATTCGGAGCATCGCCACACGCTGATCATCGTAGGCCCGCTGGAAAAGGCGATCCCGGATTTCATCGTGGCGCCGGCGCACTACCTTGAACGCTATCTGGTCGGCTATCGGGAGGTGGCCTTTGACGATCACCAGGAATTCTCCGAGATCTATCGTGTTTACACCAAGAGTGACGCGGACATACGGGGCTGCCTGACTGACGAGCTGATCCAGTTCTTCATGGACAATCCGAAATTTTACATGGAGGTGCGCGGCACCATGTGCTTGGCGTTCAGGCCGGACAAGGAGTTGGAGCAGGCTGGCACGATCCCGGTATTATTCTCGTTTGCTGATGCGTGTGATAAAGCTGGCTCAGCCTGAGGCAGGTAAACGGACGAAAATAGCATGCCACATGATTAGCGGCGCTACCATACCCCCCAAGAATCATAGATATAAATCTATCGAAAAGTAATTTACTTCTGATTTTTATTTATTTATCTTTCCATGCATTATTAGTCTGACGTTTTCGCTATCGCATTAAAACGAGGCAGGTGAACTATGCTTTCCAATCTTCTCATTCCGGCGGTATTGTTTTTTGCGCTCGGATTTCTCGCGCAGGTGGTCCGCTCCGATCTCAAGTTTCCCCCGGATCTGGCCAAGGCCTTATCCATTTACTTGTTGCTGGGTATCGGGCTGCACGGGGGCATCGAACTGGGCAAGGCGGACTTCGGCGCGGCAGTCGATGCCGTGGTCGCCGCGCTTGCCCTGGGGTTTTTGCTGCCGCTGCTGGCCTACGCCATCCTGCGTTGGCTGGGGCGCATCGATCCCCTGAATTCATCGGCGATCGCCGCCCATTACGGCTCGGTCAGCGCGGGTACCTTTCTGACTGCGCTGGCATTCCTGGAAGTGCAGAATGTCGCCCATGAAACTTATCCGATCATCATGCTCGCCATCATGGAGTCCCCGGCGATTATCATCGGCCTGCTGCTGGCCAAGTTTTCGCGCTCTGGTACGGCGGCACAGCCTAATGAGGCGCAGGGTAATGGCGGTGGCCACTCGGTGATGGGTGAACTTCTCCGGGATGCCTTTACCAACGGCAGCGTGATTCTTCTTCTCGGCGCAATCGTGGTGGGGGTGGTCGCCACGCCTCCCAGCCTGCAAAAAATCATGCCGTTTTATGACCAGATTTTCATGGGCGTCCTGTCGCTGTTTCTGCTGGAAATGGGCATGGAGGCGGCCAAACGCATCGGCGAGTTCCGCAAGGTGGGGATGTTTCTGGTGGGTTTCGGGGTGGCCATGCCGTTGATCGGCGGGGCCATCGGCCTGCTGGTGGGGCATGCCGTGCTGGGATTCAGCGTGGGTGGCGTCACTCTCGTTGCAGTGCTGGCCGCGAGCGCCTCCTACATTGCGGTGCCACCCGCCATGCGGCTGGCGATTCCCGAGGCCAACCCGTCCTTTTACCTGACTTTGTCGCTGGGGGTGACCTTCCCGTTTAATGTCATTTTCGGTATTCCGCTGTATTATGAATTGGCTCAATGGCTCGCGCGTTAAGCGGCATTATTAGCCCCCCCCGGAGGTATGAGTATGGTGAAATTAGTAGCAGAGAAATTGGTCCGTATCATTGCGACGGCGGAACTTGAGACACAGCTTATCGAGCTCTCGAAGCGTCATTCGGTGAGCGGGTACACAGTAGTGGATGCCCGCGGCGCTGGGGCTTCCGGTATTCAACACGGGTTGATGGACATCGACAGCAATATCCTGTTTCTGATGGTCGTGCCCCCGGAGCGGCTTGATGAAGTCATGGAGGATCTGGCCAAGATCATCCGCCGTGGCCATCACCTGCTGGTGCTGGTCTCCGATACTGAGGTAATGCGCAGGAAGAAGGATTTGTCTTGATATGTTGCTGTTACGGATCTTTCTTCGTGCCCGCAGCCTGTTTGTTCTTGTTCGACACCTGTGCCGGAATTCCCCCGCCACGCATGGCCTCCAGTAATCCCTTGGCCTCGTTCAGAATAAACTCCTTGAACGCCTGGGCGACCGGGGAGAGGCGTTTGTCGCGCTGGTGAACCAGGTACCACTGGCGGATGATGGGGAGCGAAGCGACATCGAGAATGGCAAGGCGTTTGACCTCTATTTCCAGATTAATGGTATGAATGGAAACGATCCCTAGCCCCAGCCCGGCCTGCACTCCCTGCTTGATGGCCTCGCTACTATCCATTTCCATGCCACCGATCAGGTGGATGTTGTGCTCCGCAAAGAACCGCTCCATGGCGATACGTGTGCCGGAACCCTGCTCGCGCATCAGGAAGGTCTCGCGTTGTAGCCGTTCCAGCGGGATGTTGCGCTCCTGGCGTAGCGGGTGATTGTAGGGCGCAATCACCACCAGCGGGTTTTCCATAAACGGCTCGGCGATGATATCGTCCTGCTTGGGGGGCACGCCCATAATCATCATGTCCCGCTCGTTGGATGCAAGCTGGCGCAGCAGCGTCTCGCGGTTGGTGACATTCAGGCTGACTGTCGCCCCATCAAAACGTTTGCTGAAAATGGAGAGAAGATAAGGGGCAAAGTGTTTGGCAGTGCTGACCACCGAGATGTTGAGCCGGCCGCGTGTTACGCCCTTGAGTTCCGACAGCACCGCCTCGGCCTCGGCCAGTTGCTGCGTGATAAGGCGGCTGTAGTGGTAAAGCTCGCGCCCCGCCTCGGTCAGAAAAATACGCTTGCCGATCTGCTCAAACAGCGGCAGGCCGATATTGCCCTCCAACTGCTTGACTTGCATGGAGATCGCCGGTTGCGTCAAGTACAGATCCCCGGCAGCGCGCGTATAGCTGGAATGGCGCGCGACGGCCTCGAATACCCTGAGCTGGCGAAGCGTGATATTCTTCATCATAATGTCGTGCTTCAACATATAGATAAGAATATCTTATGCTGATAATAAAAAATACTGAATATTATTTATAATTAAAAGTGGGCATAGTAATGTCCACTAAGGTAGTGTTGATTTCCCGGCATACCAGAAATACCTTACGGCGGCCCCGCTCGGGATAGTTTGCGTGGGACGCTTTGACGATTTACTGAATAAACTAAAGTATTTTTCATCCCTCAGAAGGAGTCACCTATGGCAGTTGCAAAGAAATACAGCGCCGGCGTTAAAGAGTACCGTCAAACGTACTGGATGCCGGAATACACCCCTCTGGACACCGATATCCTGGCCTGCTTCAAGATCACCCCGCAACCCGGCGTGGATCGTGAAGAGGCTGCCGCTGCCGTGGCTGCTGAATCTTCTACCGGTACCTGGACCACGGTGTGGACCGATTTGCTGACCGACATGGATTACTACAAAGGCCGCGCTTACCGCATCGAAGACGTGCCTGGCGACGATACCTGCTATTACGCCTTCATCGCCTACCCCATCGACCTGTTCGAAGAAGGCTCCGTGGTCAACGTGTTCACCTCGCTGGTGGGTAACGTGTTCGGCTTCAAGGCCGTGCGTGCGCTGCGTTTGGAAGACGTGCGCTTCCCCATCGCCTACGTCAAGACCTGCGGCGGCCCGCCCATGGGTATCCAGGTTGAACGCGACATCATGAACAAGTATGGCCGTCCTTTGCTGGGTTGCACCATCAAGCCCAAGCTCGGTCTGTCCGCCAAGAACTACGGCCGCGCCGTATACGAATGTCTGCGCGGTGGTCTGGATTTCACCAAGGACGACGAGAACATCAACAGCCAGCCATTCATGCGCTGGAGACAGCGTTTTGACTTCGTGCAAGAAGCGACCATCAAGGCAGAGCGTGAGACCGGCGAGCGTAAAGGCCACTACCTGAACGTAACGGCTCCTACCCCGGAAGAGATGTACAAGCGTGCCGAGCACGCCAAAGACATCGGCGCGCCGATCATCATGCACGATTACATCACTGGCGGTTTCTGCGCCAACACGGGTCTGGCCAACTGGTGCCGTGACAACGGCATGTTGCTGCACATCCATCGCGCCATGCACGCCGTGCTTGATCGCAACCCGCACCACGGTATTCACTTCCGCGTGTTGGCCAAGATCCTGCGCCTGTCCGGCGGTGACCATCTGCACACCGGTACTGTGGTTGGCAAGCTTGAAGGCGACCGTGAAGCGACCCTGGGCTGGATTGACATTCTGCGTGAGTCTTTCATTCCTGAAGACCGTTCGCGCGGCATTTTCTTTGATCAGGACTGGGGCTCCATGCCCGGCGTGTTCGCCGTGGCTTCGGGCGGCATCCACGTCTGGCACATGCCTGCGCTGGTTAGCATCTTTGGCGATGACTCCGTGCTGCAGTTCGGTGGCGGCACCTTGGGCCATCCCTGGGGCAACGCGGCGGGCGCAGCAGCAAACCGCGTAGCACTGGAAGCCTGCGTGAAGGCACGTAACGAAGGTGTTGAGATCGAGAAGGCTGGCAAGGAAATCCTGACCAAGGCCGCTCAGAGCAGCCCCGAACTGAAGATCGCCATGGAAACATGGAAAGAGATCAAGTTCGAGTTCGACACCGTCGACAAGCTGGACGTGGCACACAAGTAAGCGCGCACATGCGGGGGCGGAGCTTGTCAGCGATTGATCGCGGTCAAGGCCGCTCCTGCAATTCCATAGCACACAGAATTGAGGAGTTTTAAAAAATGAGCGAAATGCAAGATTACAAATCACGCTTGAGCGATCCCGCCAGCCGCAAGTTCGAGACCTTCTCCTACCTGCCGGCGATGACATCTGACGAAATCAAAAAGCAGGTGGAATATCTCGTTAAAAAAGGTTGGAATCCGGCTGTTGAGCACGTCGAGCCAGAAAACCTGATGGATGACTACTGGTATATGTGGAAGCTGCCGATGTTCGGCGAGACCGATATCAGCAAAATCCTGGCCGAGGTCGAGGCTTGCCGCAGGGCCAACCCCGACAACCACATCCGCCTGATTGGGTATGACAATTTTGCCCAGTCCCAGGGTGCTGCCATGGTTGTTTACCGCGGTAAGACGGTTTAAATCTGCAAGGGCGGTGACCCCGCCCCTGCATGTAAAGAGCCCTCGTTGCCGCAAGGTGGCGGGGGTTTTTTTTAGAAATGAGTTTAACCGCCAAGTCGCCAAGAATTTTGCATTTTGGGTCTTGGGTAGCGCTCTTGACGCCTTGGCTGTTAAACATTCTGGAGCAAGTGAACCATGAACGACGTGATCAAGCAGTACCTGATAACCGAAAAACCCTATTATCACCCGGTTGCGGATGAAATCGAGCTGTATGAGGCGGCCTATTCCGTGCGCATGCCGATGATGCTGAAAGGCCCAACCGGCTGCGGCAAGACCCGCTTTGTCGAATATATCGCGTGGAAACTCGGCAAGCCGCTGATCACCGTCGCTTGTAATGAAGACATGACGGCCTCCGATCTGGTCGGGCGCTTCCTGCTCGATGCCAGCGGCACGCGCTGGCAGGACGGGCCGCTCGCTATCGCCGCCCGTTATGGTGCGATCTGCTACCTTGATGAAGTCGTCGAGGCACGCCAGGACACCACGGTGGTGATACATCCGCTCACCGATGCGCGCCGTATGCTGCCGCTGGAGAAGAAAGGCGAGTTGGTGCAGGCCCATCCCGATTTTCAGTTGGTGATCTCCTATAATCCGGGCTATCAGAGCTTGATGAAAGATCTGAAGCAATCCACCAAGCAACGTTTCGGTGCGCTGGATTTCAACTATCCGTCGCATGATGTCGAAACCGAGATCGTGGCGCACGAAACCGGCGTCAGCAATGATGTCGCAGGCAAACTGGTGAGCATCGCCGAGCGTGCCCGCAACCTCAAGGGGCATGGCCTGGATGAAGGCATCTCCACGCGTATGCTGGTATACGCAGGTTCGCTCATCGCCAAGGGTGTGGATGCCAAGTCCGCCTGTCTTGTGACACTGGTGCGGCCGATTACCGACGATCCCGATATGCGCGATGCGCTGGACTCGGCGGTAACGACGTTTTTTTAAGGTTCAGGAATCCGGGAGGACGGTGAAGGCCGTCCCCCCGGGCGCGATTCGACCTGCACACTGATCCCCGACTTCTGGACACTTAAAAAATGGCAATCAATCTCGACGATTATCAAGATATCCTCGACGAACTGGGTGAGCATGCCGCCGAAGTGTTGCGTTCTTCGTGGCAGGAGGCGACCAAGGTGTTCAGCCCCCGGGGGCTGGAAGATTACCTGCAAGGCGCAAAGGGCCTGAAAAACCTTGGGCGCGGCATCGAGCTGGTGGTCACCTATATTCAGGAGGCACCGGAGGTGGCGCGGGAAATCGGCGAGGATGCCGTGCCTGATCTGGTGCAAACCGCCATGATGATGGCGTCCAAGACCAGCGGTGCAGTGATCGAGATGATTTTCGCCACCGCGCCTGTCGCCGCCAAGCGTTTGGGTGATGAGCAGCTATTCCGCGGTTACCTGCAATTGCTCAATCACCTGATTGCCCAGGCGCCGCGTGGGCTGCGCCCGATGCTGGACAAGCTTGACGTGCTGTTCGGCCAGCTCACCCTGGGTGGTCTGCGGCGCTGGGCGCTATGGGGCGCGCAGGCGCACCGCACCGATTATCCCGAGCAGGTCCGGTATTTCGGGCTGGAAAGCAAAGAAGCGCTGGCGGTGCTGCAAAAAGAGCGCAAGGGTACGTTGTTCGTGGATGTGCAGCGGCGCATCAACATCTACTTGCGCGCCTTGTGGGGCCGGGATTTCTTTATGCGCCCCACCAGCGGCGATTTCGAGAACCGCGAGGGTTACCAGCCCTTCATCGAGAACTATTTCATTCACCTGCCGGATGCCTACGATGATTTCGAGGGCATCCCCGGCCTGGAGCTCTACCGCGCCACGGCGGCGCATGCCGCTGCCCATATCGTTTACTCACGCACGCCAATCTCTGCGGAAAGCTTGAGTCCGCTGCAAATGGCGGTGGTCTCTGTCATCGAGGACGCGCGGGTGGAGCAGCTCGCGATCAACGCCTTCCCCGGCTTGCGCCAACTGTGGGCTGCGCTTCATAACACCACCCCTGACCAGCAGGCAAGCGTGGGTGATTTTCTCAATCGCCTGGCGCGGGCGCTGCTCGATCCCGACTATCATGACGATCATGCGTGGGTTCAAAAGGGCCGTGACCTGTTTCGGCAGGCACAGGAAAACCTCGCCGATAACCGGATCTCCTGGGACATCGGTGTTGCCTTGGCGCATGATTTTGCGCAGATGCGCCTCGCCTCATTTAATCCTCGCACCGATGTGTTGCGCGCGCTCTACCGCGATGACAACCGTTATTTCTGGGAATTCGAGGAGTTCGATTTTGCCAAAAGCCTGGAGGCCACCTGGGGCGCGGCCAAGCAGGTGCGCAAGCATGTCAGCCTGATGGAGTTCGTCAACGAAGTCGAGGTGGAGACGGCGGGCGATGACGCCGAGGAAATCTGGGTGCTGCCCACGGAGCTGTTCCCCTACGAGGACGAGGGTAAGAGCTATAATGAAATGGAAGGCAAGGAGCCGGTCTCCCCGCCCTATCACTACCACGAATGGGATTATCAGATCCAGTTGGAGCGCCCGAGTTGGTGTACGTTGCTGGAAAAGCGTCCCCAGCTTGGTGATTTGGCCGTTGTCGATGACATTGTGGCGAAGAATAAGCCCATCATCAGCCGTTTGAAATATCTGATCGAGGCTATGCAGCCGCAGGGTGTGCAGCGCTTGCGCAAGCAGGAGGACGGCGACGAAATCGACATCAACGCCGCGATTCGCGCCATGATCGAAATACGCCAGGGCGAGATGCCCGACCCGCGCATCATGATGCGCAATATCCGCAAGGTGCGTGATCTGTCGGTGCTGGTGCTGCTGGATCTGTCCGAGTCCACCAACGAGCTGGTGCGCGGTTCGGAGAGTTCGGTGCTCTCGCTGTCACGCGAGGCCACAGTGCTACTCGCCGATGCCATGAACAAGATCGGCGATCCGTTTGCCATTCATGGGTTCTCATCCAATGGCCGCCATGACGTGGAATACTACCGCTTCAAGGATTTCGGCGCGCCTTATGACGAGAAAGCCAGGGCCAGAATCGCGGGCATGACCGGGCAACTCTCAACGCGCATGGGCACGGCGATCCGCCATGCCGGCCAGTTCCTGAAGTATCAGTCGTCCAGCAAAAAACTGCTGCTGGTGATCACCGATGGCGAGCCTGCCGATGTCGATGTGCGCGACCCGCAATACCTGCGCTTCGATGCCAAAAAATCGGTGGAAGAGATGAATCGCAATGGTATTCTCACCTATTGCATGAGCCTCGATCCCCACGCCGACCAGTATGTGTCACGCATTTTCGGCGCGAAAAACTTCATGGTGGTGGATCATGTGCAGCGCCTGCCGGAGAAACTGCCGATGCTGTATATGGGGCTGACGCGGTAGTTGATTTGGCCACGGAGGCACAGAGGACACGGAGCAGCAGGTCAGGTTGGTGCGTCGTGGTTGCCTGACCTGCGCCTTACGCTTTCTTCTTGACCCAGGATCACCGATAATTCCCAGTAAGATCTGCCTGCATTTTTTTCTTCATCAAGGAATAAAACCATGTCCGACAATCGTAGAAGCAAAGCAATCACCCAAGGCGTACAGCGCTCCCCCAATCGCGCCATGCTGCGCGCGGTGGGCTTTACCAACGGAGACTTCGACAAGCCTATCGTCGGCATCTCCAATGCCCACAGCACCATTACCCCGTGCAATATGGGCATAGGCAGCCTCGCAGCGCGCGCAGAGCAGGCTCTAAAGAGGGCGGGTGCGATGCCGCAGATGTTTGGGACCATCACCATTTCCGATGGCATATCCATGGGCACGGAAGGCATGAAATATTCGCTGGTGTCACGCGAGGTGATTGCGGACTCCATCGAAACCGTGTGCAACGGCCAGAGCATGGACGGTGTCATCGCTATTGGTGGTTGCGACAAAAACATGCCTGGCGCAATGATTGCCATCTCCCGATTGAATATTCCCGCGATTTTCGTGTACGGAGGCACCATCAAACCCGGCCATTACCGTGGGCGCGATCTTACCGTGGTGAGTGCTTTTGAGGCGGTAGGTCAATTCACCGCGCATAAAATCGACGAAGAAGAATTGACGGGTATCGAGCGCAACGCTTGTCCCGGTGCTGGCTCATGCGGCGGCATGTTTACCGCCAATACCATGTCGTCGGCCTTTGAAGCGATGGGCATGAGTCTGCCGTATTCCTCCACCATGGCGGCGGAAGATGCAGAGAAGGCCGAAAATACGGCCAAATCCGCCGAAGTGCTGGTGCAAGCCATCAAAAAACAAATTCTGCCCCTCGACATCATCACCCGCAAGTCTATCGAAAACGCTATCGCCGTCATCATGGCCGTAGGCGGTTCCACCAATGCCGTGCTGCACTTCCTGGCGATTGCGCATACCGCCGGGGTGGAATTGAGCATTGATGACTTTGAAACAATGCGTGGCCGTGTGCCGGTGCTGTGTGACCTGAAGCCTTCCGGCAAATATGTGGCGACAGATCTGCATCGTGCGGGTGGCGTGCCGCAAGTCATGAAGATGCTGCTTGATCACGGCCTGCTGCACGGCGATGCACTCACCATCACCGGCCAGACCATTGCCGAAGTATTGAAAGACATACCCGCCGAGCCACGCGCCGATCAGGATGTGATTCGCCCCTGGAACAACCCCATGTACGCACAAGGGCATCTTGCGGTGCTCAAAGGCAATCTGGCAACCGAAGGCGCTGTGGCCAAAATTACCGGCGTGAAAAACGCCAAAATCACCGGCCCGGCGCGCGTGTATGACTCCGAGGAAGCCTGCATGCAGGCCGTCCTCGATCAAAAAATCAAGGCAGGCGATGTGGTGGTGGTCCGTTACGAAGGCCCGAAAGGCGGCCCCGGTATGCGCGAAATGCTCTCCCCTACCTCCGCCATCATCGGTGCAGGATTGGGTGACAGCGTCGGCCTCATTACGGATGGACGTTTCTCCGGTGGCACCTACGGCATGGTCGTCGGCCATGTCGCCCCCGAAGCGGCGGTGGGCGGCACCATCGCTTTAGTGCAGGAAGGCGACAGCATCACCATAGATGCCGAAGCGCGCCTATTGCAACTCAACGTCTCCGACGAAGAGCTCGCATGCCGCCGTGCAAGCTGGCAAGCGCCCAAGCCCCGTTACACCACCGGCGTGTTGGCGAAATACGCCAAGCTGGTATCCAGCGCCAGCAAAGGCGCGGTAACGGATTGAGGTGATGCTTTCAGCTTCGTTTTTCAGTCTGCCCCGCGCCCTGAAAAACGAAGCTGCACATCATCGGTACACCGCTCGTGTGGAGGCGGGGGCATCAATCCCGGGAGCACATCTCCGTTCTGAGTCCCTTTTTCCGGTAACCGTCCTTCCCCGTGCAACCTCAATTCGATATCCTCTCTGCCGCGCTTGACGCGTGTATGCTTGCCGATCAACAGCCGTTGCGACGCCGTCTTGACCGGTTGTACCGCGACCATACCGCAGGGCGGTTGAGACCAGAGGCCTATGCAGGCCTGAGCGCTGCGATAGACGCTTCGAGAGAGCGCCGTGCGCGGCGGCTGGCGGCCTTGCCGATGCCGGAATTCCCCGCAGATCTGCCCGTCAGCGAACAGCGGGAGAAGATCGCTGCGGCAATCCGTGATCATCAGGTGGTGATCGTGTGTGGCGAGACCGGCTCCGGCAAGACCACGCAATTGCCCAAGATCTGCCTGTCCCTGGGCAGGGGAGCGGCGGGCTATATCGGCCACACCCAGCCACGGCGTATCGCGGCACGTAGCGTGGCAATGCGCATCGCCAGTGAGCTGCACAGCGAATTGGGTGGCCTGGTGGGTTACAAGGTGCGCTTTCACGATAAAACCAGCGACGCGGCTTGCATCAAGCTGATGACTGACGGCATCCTGCTCGCCGAGACACAGGGTGACCCGAACCTTACCCAATACGATACCATCATCATTGACGAGGCCCATGAACGCAGCCTCAACATCGACTTCCTGCTCGGCTATTTCAAGCAACTGCTGCCCAAGCGTCCCGATCTCAAACTGATCATCACCTCGGCGACCATCGACCCGGAGCGTTTTGCCCGGCACTTTAGCGGCGCCCCCATCATCACGGTAAGCGGCCGCAGCTATCCGGTGGAGATGCGCTACCGTCCGCTGCTGGCCGAAAACGAAGACCAGCAAGACCGTGACGTACAGCAAGCGATTCTCGACGCTGTGGACGAACTATCGCGCCTGGGGCCGGGCGATATCCTGATCTTCCTGAGCGGCGAGCGCGAGATACGCGAGACGGCGGAAAACCTGCGCAAGCACCATCCGCCCCACACTGAAATCCTGCCGCTCTATGCGCGCCTCAACGCCGCCGAACAGGAGCAGGTGTTTCACCCCCACACCGGTCGCCGCATCGTGCTCGCCACTAACGTGGCCGAGACCTCGCTCACCGTGCCGGGCATCCGTTACGTCATAGACCCTGGCCATGCACGCGTCAGCCGCTACAATCCGCGCACCAAGGTGCAGCGCCTGCCCATCGAGCCAATCTCGCAAGCGGCGGCGGATCAGCGTGCAGGCCGCTGCGGCCGCGTGAGCAGCGGTGTGTGCATCCGTCTTTATTCTGAACAGGATTATGAGTTGCGGCCACGCCACACCGATCCCGAAATCCGGCGCGCCAATCTGGCACAGGTGATTTTGCAGATGAAGGCGCTGCAATTACACGAGATCGAGCACTTTCCGTTCATGGACCCGCCCGACTCACGTCATATCAAGGACGGTTATCAGACGCTGATCGAACTGGGCGCGCTGGATGAGCAGCGCCACCTCACCGAACTGGGCCGCCAGCTCGCCAAGCTCCCCGCCGATCCGCGCATCGGACGCATGATCCTCGCGGCACGTGATGAACACTGCCTGAGCGAGGCCTTGATCATCGCGGCCGCCTTGAGCATCGCCGATCCGCGCGAGCGCCCTTTGGAGTCTCAACAACAGGCCGACGCCTGCCACCGTGCTTTCAGCGACGAGCACTCGGATTTCCTGAGTTATCCCAGACTGTGGGACGCCTATGAAGAACAGGCGCGCCACTTGTCCCAAGCCAAGCTGCGCCGCTGGTGCGCCGAGCGCTACCTGTCCTATGTGCGCATGCGTGAGTGGCGCGACATCCATACCCAGCTCTATACCGTGACAAAAGAGATCGGCCTGCGCCTCAACGACATCCCCGCCGACTATGCCGCTATCCATCGCGCCCTGCTGGCGGGACTGCTTGGCAATATCGCCATCAAGGGCGACGATCGCGAATATCTGGGAGCGCGCAACACCAAGCTCACCCTCTTTCCCGGCTCGTCCCTCCACAAAAAGCCGCCCAAGTGGATCATGGCCGCCGAACTGGTGGAGACTGCGCGCCTCTATGCCCGCACCGTGGCGCGTATCGAGCCGGAGTGGCTGGAGCGCGTCGGCGCGCATCTGTTGCGGCGCAGTTATTTCGAGCCGCATTGGGAGAAAGGCAGCGCCCAGGTGGTGGCCTATGAACGTGTCGTACTGTTCGGCCTCACCGTGGTTGAAAAACGTCGCATAGTCTTCGGCGCCATTGATCCGGTAACGGCGCGCGATATCTTCATCCGCGCCGCCTTGGTCCAGTGCGAATACCGCACCAATGCGCCGTTCTTTACACACAATCGCGATTTACTCACGGAAGTCGAGGAGCTGGAGCACAAACAACGGCGGCGTGATCTTGTCATCGACGAGCATCAGCTCTATGCGTTCTACGATGCGCGTATCCCCGAAGGGATCTACAATGGCCCGCTGTTCGAGCGCTGGCGCAAGGAGCAAGAGCGCACCCATCCGCGCCTGCTGTTCATGACACGCGAAGACCTTATGAACGAGGGCGCAGTGGCCGCGAGTGCGGAGCAGTTTCCCACGCATCTGGAGCTGCAAGGCCTGCGCTTGCAACTGGAATACCGCTTCGAGCCAGGCCATGAGGAAGATGGCGTCACCGTTATCGTCCCCGTCTCGGTGCTCAACCAGCTCCAGCCCGCCCGCTTCGATTGGCTGGTGCCTGGGCTGCTGCGCGAAAAGGTCACAGCCCTGCTCAAGTCCCTGCCGCAAGGGCTGCGCCGCCACTTCGTACCCGTGCCCAACTATGCCGACATCTGCCTGCAAACCCTGGCGCCTGGCACGCAAACCCTGATTCAATCCATTGCTGCCATTCTGGGCAAAATCACAGGGATAGAAATCCCACCTGATGCCTGGCGCGCGGATGCGCTGCCCGCCCATCTGCGCATGAACTTCAAGGTGGTGGACGCCCATGGCAAGGTCATTGCCTTGGGGCGCGACCTGGCTACCCTGCAACAGGGCCATCGCGTGCAGGCCCAGGCCGCATTTGCCGAATTGCCGCGCAGCACCTATGGCCGCAGCGGGATTACCGCCTGGGACTTCGGCGAGCTGCCTGAGCAAATCGAATTCCAGCGCGACGGCCTGACACTCATTGGCTACCCCGCGCTGGCCGAAGAGGGCGATGCCGTGGCATTGCGCCTGTTCGACACCCGAGAGGCCGCGCACCACGCCATGCAATACGGTTTGCTGCGCCTGTATATGGCGCAACTGCCGCAACAAATCAAATACCTGGAAAAGAACCTGCCCGGCCTGCAGGCCATGTGTCTGCACTATGTCGCGCTCGGGCGTTGCGAAGAACTCAAACAAGATCTGGTCACCGCCGCCGTCACGCGCGCCTTTCTCGACACCGCCCAACCACGCAACCAGCAAGCCTTCGAACAGCACAAGGAACAAGGCAAGGCGCGTCTGCCCTCTCTCGCCAACGAACTGTGCGCCTGTGTCCAGGCTACGCTTGCCGAATATGCGGCGATACAAAAGGGCCTCAAGGCCCCGCTGCCCCCCGCCTGCCAGCCCGCGTTGACCGACATCAAGGACCAACTGCAACGCCTGGTCTACCCAGGCTTCGTCACACGAACCTCATGGCCGCGCCTGCAACACCTGCCCCGCTACCTCAAGGCCATCCGCCTGCGTCTGGAAAAACTGCCGCGCAACCCCGCGCGCGATCGCCAGCTACAAAGTGAACTCGCGCCCCTCTGGCAGACGTACTGGCAACATGCCTCTGCGGCCACTCTGGAGGAATACCGCTGGCTGCTCGAAGAGCTGCGGGTATCGCTGTTCGCGCAAGAGCTTAAAACAGCAGCGCCTGTCTCGGTGAAGCGGTTACAGAAGATGTGGCAAGAATTGCAATCACAGAAGCTCTAGTACATGAACACATAAATCGTGCAGCATAATGCCGCACGATTGTAGGTCGGCCTTCAGGCCGACATGTCTGGCTAAAGCCAGACCCACATGGGATTCGGATCATGTTTCGTAATGTATAATTTCATGTGCTAGCCACTTTTCAGATTCTTTGTAGTCGCAAGGCTCAGTATCACCGACGTCGCCAAAATTGCCGCGACCACGCCCAGTGCAAGCAGCACAGGTATTTTATATAGCTCCACGATCAGCATCTTGACGCCAATGAACATCAGCACCAACGCCAGGCCGTATTTGAGCAGATGAAAGCGATCAGCAACATCGGCCAGCAGGAAATACATGGCACGCAGGCCGAGAATGGCGAAGATGTTCGAGGTAAACACGATAAACGGATCTTCCGTCACCGCGAAAATCGCCGGGATGCTGTCCACCGCGAATATCAAATCGGTAAATTCGATCAACATCAGCACCAGAAACAAGGGCGTGGCATAACGGATGCCCTCCTTCACCACGAAGAATTTTTCCCCATGAAATTCGTTGGTAATTTTCATATGGCCGCGCATCCAGCGCAGCAAGGGATTCTTCTCCAGGTCCGGCTTTGCGTCGGCGAAGAAAAACATTTTGATGCCGGTAAACAGCAGAAACAATCCGAATAAATATAAAATCCAGTGGAATTTTGCGATAAGCATCGCACCCAGCAGGATCATCACCGCACGCATGATAATCGCCCCCAGCACGCCATAAAGAAGCACGCGGCGCTGGTATTCGGGGGGCACGGCAAAATAACTGAAGACCATCAGAAACACGAAGATGTTGTCTACCGCCAGCGATTTTTCGATCAGATAACCGGTGAAAAACTCCAGCGCCTTTTGGTCGGCGATTTCCCGCCCCATCTGGCCATCGAGATACCACCACAGCGCGGCATTGAAGACCATCGCCAGAGATACCCAGACGATGGACCACCCCAGCGCCTCCTTCACGGATACCTTGTGCGCGCCCTTTCTGCCGAGCAGAAATATGTCCACCGCCAGCATGGCCAGCACAAAGACAACAAAGCCCAGCCACATCCACCAGGAACCGACCGTCTGCATCTCCATGCTATTTCACCTTGTGTATTTGTTTAGGGGCCGTAATCACCCGTGAAGGGCGCAATGCCTTACGGTGATTACGGCCCCTTATGCCGTTCCCACCATTCTAAATGTACAGATGTGTGTGAACGACGGCTTATTGCTCATTTCTTGAAAGATCCGGGTTATGCGGTGCTCTATAAAAAATAAGCCGTGGTTAACACAGAGTGCAACGATAACCAAATAGGCATATAAGTAAAAGTCAATATTAAGTATTGATATCATAATCTATTGATTATGAATAACGCAGCAAACACTGGGCATCAGACAAACTACCGTACCTCGCCAAATGTTGCCGCCACCCAGTCCCCCAGGTAATGGGTCATGACAATCACTGCAACGGCAATCGTCAGGTGCTCCATCACCACTTTGACCGGTTTCTCGCCCACTGCCCGCGCGATGGCATAACTCAGAATACAGATCAGGCTTAACCCCCAGGCGACAGCGGCGATGATGGCGGTGGGCAGATCCAGCAGCAGGACAGGCACCAGGAAGGTAAGCGCAAACACCGCTTTCGACGCCAAGGTTGCCAGCGTCGCCTCCCATACCTCACGCGCGGAGGATTTGTTCTTGTATTCCTCGGAGACATGCACACCCAGCGCATCGGAGAATGCATCCGCTATGGCTATGGTCAAAACTCCGCCCATCACCGCCAGCCTGGAATGAGTGCCTGAATGCAGGCCCACCATGAGACCAAGCGTAGTGATGACCCCGGAAATCAAGCCGAAAGTAAACCCTGCCTTTAGAGACTCTTTCAACGGATACCCCTCGGAACAAAGATGAACCACCATATTACATTGCCACGCGCATCGTGGTCTTGCGTTAATAAAGACCAGCCAGCCGTTGTGCCTTTTTTGGTTCACGGTCAGATATTCATCTGATTGTCATATATCCTCTCCACAATAAACGCCCATCTCCAAGCCAACTTTCGGTGAAACTTGCAAGGCGTTATTAATGTATAGCAAAAATAGTATTTTGCCCGTAATCCTGCTTGCTGCTCTTTTGAGCGGTTGCGGGGGTGAGGACAAGACAGGCAAGGACGGTCAGGTTGTTGCAAAGGTCAACGGCGATGAAGTCACGGTTCATCAGCTCAATTATGAACTGGGGTTGCTGGGGCAGGCCGCCACCCAAAATACCGAGAAGGTCGCGCGTCAAGCCCTGGAGCAACTTGTTAACCAGCAGCTTATCGTGCAAAAAGCCGTCACGGAAAAATTGGACCGTGATCCCCGGGTGATGCAAGCCCTGGAGCGCGCCAAAAGCCAGGTGTTGGTGCAGGCATATATGAGCAAGGTTGCGGGGAGGGATTCAACACCACCCAGCAAGCAGGAAGTTGGCGATTATTACAGCAAGCACCCCGAGTTGTTCGCTGAGCGGCGTATCTATCAGATTCGTGAAATCCTTCTCGATAAGAGTGTACCTGCTGCCGAGCTCCAGTCTCGCGTCAAGAGTTCGAAATCGCTTGAGGAGCTGATGGGCTGGCTGGAGGAAAAAAAGGTGCAGATGAAGTCGGGTGTGCTGGTCAAGCCTGCGGAACAATTGCCACCTGAAATGTTGTCGCGTTTGTATCAGATGCGGCAGGGGCAGGTGATGGCAATTGAGGCGCCGAACAATATTTCACTCTCCATACTGATGGCCGCGCGTAACCAGCCGTTGAGCGAAGCGCAGGCCGCGCCTGCGATCGAGAATTTTCTGGTGAACCAGAAGCACGGGAAGCTCGCTGATGATGAAGTAAAGCGGCTGAGAGCCGAGGCGAAAATAGAATGGCTTGGAAAATTCGCAGCAGCCAAGGGAGATGATAAAGCCAGTTCTGCGGCGGTAAATCCCGGGCTGGAAAATGCAGAGAAGCACGTCGCTGATGAAAAGTCGAATGACACGGATTTTATAAAAAAAGGTGTCTCTGGCTTGTAGTCGTTTCACTGTGAGGAAGGGATGAAAGCACAGAATTTTGCCCCCATTCCGTTTTCACGAGAATTTAATATTTCATGGTTATAGTGTCATGTGAATCAGGAATCGGATGTGTGTTGATTGCTTAGGATAAAGCCTCGATGAAGCCCGTTATTGCACAGCATGATAATCACTATCACGGGAGTATTGTCGACATGCCGAACAAGAAGCTGCATGTAAATACCAACGCATTCATGCCGCCTTATCTGGCGCTTCTTGAATATATTCTCGACCCTCTTCTGATAGTGGCTACACTTTTTCTGATTATTCATGCCTATGGCATGCCCTTGCAGAATTCCCATATTATTCTGGCAGTGATTGCCTTTTTTGTTTCGTGTGTCATCTTTGAGCCGTCCGACGTTTGCCGGCCCTGGCGTTATCGTGGGCTATGGGACCGGAGCCGTAGCCTGATCGTTTCATGGATTCTTCTGGTCGGAATTATGCTGTTTCTTGGGTATGCGACCAAGTACTCCGATGAGTTTTCCAGACGCGTGATGCTGACCTGGTTTTTTGCGGCGCCTCCTGCCATTTTTATGGGAAATGGCCTGGCGCGCATACTCGTCTCAAAATTTTTTGAGTTGGAAACCAACACCCGCTCAGCAGTCATTGCAGTGGCTAATGATGCCAGCCAGCGGCTTGCGCAAAGCATAAGCGGCAGTCCCCAGATGGGCATGTCTTTGAAGGGATATTTTGATGACCGTTCGATTGATCGTCTGGGCGCGTTAGGGGATGATCAGCTTCTTGGGCGACTTGACGACATGGCGCGCTATGTTTCGGATAACAAGATAGATGTGATTTATATAGCGCTGCCCATGGTGAAGCAGGAGCGCATCGTAAACTTGCTGAATGGACTGCGTGATACGACAGCGTCGGTGTACTTTGTCCCTGATATATCCTTTTTTGATCTGATTCAGGCCAGGATGGGGGAGATCAATGGCATACCTGTCATGTCGGTGTGTGAAACGCCATTCTTTGGCCTGAGCGGCTTGTTGAAGCGGTTGTTTGATATTGTATTCTCTGGCGTGGTCTTGCTTCTGTTATCTCCTGTTATGCTGCTATTGGCGATTGGCGTCAAGGCAAGCTCGCCTGGCCCGGTTCTGTTTTGTCAGCGCAGGTATGGGCTGGATGGTGAGGATATTGTAGTTTACAAGTACCGCAGCATGACGGTCTGTGAAGACGGGGATCAGGTCAATCAGGCGACCCGTACTGATAAGCGCATCACCCCTTTTGGCGCGTTTCTGCGGCGCACGTCGCTGGATGAGCTGCCCCAGTTTATCAATGTACTGCAGGGAAGGATGAGCGTGGTTGGGCCGCGTCCCCATGCAGTGGCTCACAATGAAATCTACAGGAAATTGATCAAGGGCTATATGGTGCGCCACAAGGTCAAGCCTGGCATCACCGGGTGGGCGCAGGTGAACGGATTGCGCGGCGAGACGGAAACCCTTGAGAAAATGAAGCTCAGAATCGATTACGACCTGGATTATTTAAGGCATTGGTCCATGGATCTTGACGTTAAAATCATAATAAAAACCGTGCTTCTGGTTTTTAATGATCGCAATGCTTATTAAGATTACCTTTATAAAATCCGCCATCCCGGGTTTGAGCCGGAATCCATATGGCGGTAAAGGTGTGATCGGTTAACTATCATGAATGAATCAATGGATCTTGATGGGGTCGCGCTTAAGACGGTTATGGATGCTGTTGAGTCTTCCTTTCATATAAAAAGCAAAAATCAATTTTTCATCTGGGCGCGCGGGGATCTGCAGAACATATTTCCCCATGAGGTGATGATATCGTTTCTGCATGACATGCCAGGAAAAAAGACCCATACGGACACGTTCTGTGGAACCTCCGTGAGCGATAAACTATTTGACGGCATGTTGTGCGGTGATGATGGTGTGATGAACAAACTGATGGGCGCATGGAGAAAATCACCAGGCCCATTAGTGATGGATGAAAATTCCATACGTATTGTTATCGGTGAGGATGGGATGTCCATTCTGGAAAAGGAGGGCATAGATCATCTTGTGTCGCATGGCATGCGCGATACGAATGAGAATGTCATGTCATTTTTCAGCTTTATGCGCATTCCAGGGGATGTGGGTCCGCGCCAGGCCCGTTTGCTGGAGGTGCTTGTTCCTTATCTTCATCGAGCCATGATAAGTGCCGTGGCTGTTGATCATGAGAATGGCAGGGATGCCCAGCCTTGCGGTGTGATCATAACCGACAGGGAAAAGGAGGTGTTGAAATGGATTCAGGTAGGCAAGAGCAATTGGGAAATTGCGGCCATCCTTGGCATTAGCCCTTTTACCGTAAAAAACCACATCTGCAAGATCACCAGGAAGCTCGGCGTTCAAACCAGGGGGCATGCGGTTTCCAGGGCAATCGAGCTAAATATTATATAGCAGGCGGCGCGCCCAACTTTTTATGGGCGGCGTTATTTTTTTAAATATAGTCAATTTGTAATAATCACTGATTATATTTATTGAAAATATTTCCTTAACGTGAGGTGGAGCGATGAAACGTACATATCTTTATGCCGGGATGGATGATGAGCGTAATGATGACCTTGATGATTGCTTTCTTGACGATTTAGAGGATGAGGGCGATGTCTGGGTGGGTGATGATTTTTTTGAGTATTATTTATGCAAAACGGATGATCCCGAATATTTTATGCATTGATAAAGATTGAGCAGTTCCGGCGGCCGTTTTTCCCGCCACGATTATATTTATTTTTAGATCTTGTCAATAGTCCGTTCGGACTATGCGTACCATCCCTCCATTCATGCTGTTGCAATAATTCGTCCTTATATTCTCAGGGCTGTACTTGGCCGTATTACTGGCGGCGTAAATATAAATAGGTTTCTCTGGCCATAGTCCGAACGGCCTATGGGTATCGGGGAACTTAACATACAAACGTAACAATCCTTTGAGATTATATGCCCGGCGATTATCCTGGGAAGTTCTTGAATAAAGGGTGATCCCTGGAAAATTAGACACGCATATGCGTAAAAATTTTCCCGTGAGTCTATGTTTTTGGTGATCGGAGCATTGAACGCGGTTGTGATGGATATGGGTAGGGAGATGCCATAGGGAATTGGCGGCAGGGATGCAGATTTTTTGTGTTGATGTGGTTGGTGAAAGCGTGAGTGAACGTGGGTTATCTAATTTATTTAAGGAGAGGAAGGATGAGCATGAAAATGAAGGCATTGGCTGTTGCTGTTACATTGGCTGTGGTTGCAGGTCCTGCTGCCGCGACGATTGCCAACTCGACGGTTGCCAACGGCGGCGTCAATGGCAATGGCGAGCTGTTTTTCTCGGTGTGGGATACTGCGGGCACGGCTGATGATTATTCCGATGATCGTTCTTATACCCGTGACCTGGGCGGGGCGCTGAACGACTGGGCCAGTTCGGACAATACGCCAGTGATCAATGCTGCCAAGGAAGCTCCCGGTTATAACATGGGTTTTGGGCCGGATGCGTTGCTGACGAGTTTTCTGGGTGGCACTGCATCCGCAAACTTTTCCAATCTGCGCTGGAACGTGGCAGCGGTTGATTCCAGCGGCCGTGACCGCGTGCTGGTTACTTCTAGAGATGGGTTGCCCCTGCCCATTAATGCTGACTTCAGAAAATGGTCACAGAATGGTGGGGACGCCTTCCTTGGCGCAGTGAATGTGTTGCCTGGGCATGTGGGTGGTGTGGGTGTAAACGGCTCAAGTATTGCCACGCTTGCGGATGGCAGCGCGCTGGCCAGCAAATCTTGGGGTGATAATTTTGGTGCGCGATCGGGTGCAATGAATGTTGCCGGAAACATCGGCGAAAAACTCAATTTTTATCTGCTTGCCGAAAATGGCACGGGTACTGTTACCACAGTCTTGAATCACCAGTATGTCAATGCTGTTGATCCCACGCAGTCGGCCTTCTGGCAGTTGGGCAACGATGGCACATTGACGTATCAAGTGGCCGCCGTGCCTGAGGCGGAGACCTGGGCGATGATGGCGGCAGGCTTGCTGATGATCGGCGCGGTTGCCCGTCGCCGCATGTCGGCCTGATGTATTCCACTCTGGCCGCCGTATCGCAGGGGGCCAGAGTCAATGCTGTTCACTTAACACACTTCCGTTCGCCCTGAGCTTGTCGAAGGGCTCTGGGTGAGTGACTGGTGGTTCGACAAGCTCACCACGAACGGTTAAGTGAACAGTATTGGGGCCAGAGTGGGCTTAAATGGTTTTTGATGTTTGGTTTTTTGTTTCCACATTAAGAGGAACAGAGTAATGAAATTGAATAAGCTTAATGTTGCATGCGCCCTGGCACTGACGGGTGTTTCTGGCCAGGCGCTGGCGCTGGGTGCGTATGATGCCCAGACCATCGGTTTGGTCAATGGCAAGGATTATGTGTATCTGTCGGGTGCTTCGGCCCCGCAAAATTTCCTGGGCACACTGGCTGGCCAGCTATTTGAGACGGGCTATATCACCTATTACGACAACAACGGCACCGCCAGTGACTTCACCGATGATGGCAAGCTGTACCGTGCCTACTTCGGTCAGGTCAAAAATGATTCCAGCATCCCCGCCGCGTTCGCTGCTTTGAAGGGCAAAACCGTGCGCTTGCTGGATCGTGCCAAGGGTGGTTCGGTATGGGGTGTGAACCCCGTGGCGCGTGCCGAGGCCGTGGCCACGCTGAAGATGGATGCCGCCAGTTGCGTGCTGAACGCCGGTATATACCGTTGCGCCGAGGCGGGTGTGGATCCGGGTACGGCGGCTGACCCCACCAATCCCTTGTCTAATGCCAGTTACAACAAGGTGCCTGACGCTGGTGTCTCTGACGTGGCTCCTAACATGTTTAAAGGCCCCTTTAACGTGGAGTTTGGTTTTTCCGAGTTAAGCAGCGGGGAGGCCGCCAAGCTCACTTCGTTCCCCGTCAACACGCTGATGATGGGCCTGGCGGTAACCAATGCCGTGCCAAACACCACCCATCTGAGCCGCGCCGCCTATGGCGGGATGTTGTCCGGACTGGTTCAGGATTGGACGCAGGTCAAGTCCAGCCTGGCGCCTGCCGCCGGCCCCCAGGTGGTGGTGTGCCGCCGGGTGCCCGGTTCGGGCACCCAGTCCAGCTATAACTGGTTCTTTAACAACTTCCCCTGCACCACGGAATCTAAGGCAGGCAGCGGCGATACCGCGCCGGCACGCATGAGCGACAGCGCAAGCGGTGTTGTGAGCGGTTCAGGCACGGCGGCGGATCCTTTTGTGATCGACCCCGCTGCGGGTTATACCGTGATCGAAAACTCCACTTCCGGCAACGTGCGTGATTGCTTGCAGAAGGCAAGCATCGGTGGCGTGCATACCTTTAAGGATGAAGAAGGCAAGTTCTATAAGGTCGATTTCGGCGCGGGCGGTTACGGTGCGGTGGGCGTGCTGTCGTTAGACAGTTTTGGCAAGGAGTCGGGCTGGAGCTTCCGCAATATGGATGGCGCGGGTGACTATAAGCTGGTGTCTGGCAGCCCTGTCGTTACCGGCACGGGTGTCGCCCCCAGCAAGGCCAACCTGGTCGAAGGCAATTATGATTTTGCGGCGGAGCTCTCCATGCAATACCGTAATGCCACCGTCAACGGGGTTCCTGCATTGTCTGGTAATGCCAAGCTCTTTATGGACCTGTTCATTCAGCGCGGCGGTCATCCTGACTTCAACACCTCGGCCTGGACGGCGGCGCTGCCACCGACCTATAACCCTGCCACCAGCCCCAATGTCAGCAAGGCGACACGCGGTGGCAATATGTGCCAACCGCTGCAGCGCTTCTTCTAAAAACGGGTATTCAGTGCCTGCGTAGTGGTGAATGTGCTGCACTCTGACGCAATGTCAGTGTGTTGTATGATGTAAATGGCCGGCTCTTTTCGCAATGAGAAGAGCCGGTTTTTATTTGGGTGTAGTGCGGGCCTTTTAAGCTCAGCGCCCTTTATTTTTCCTTTTAACTCATTTGTAACATTACCGTGTGAAAATCCCACCTTTAAATAAAACCAGAATATTACTCAATGAAGCGTATTTTTTGTGCGGTGTTGTACGCCAGTTTTTTTTTCTGGTTTCCGGCGATGGCGCAAGAACAGGCCCCGGCCCCGGCAGAAGAGCAGCCGGTGGTGTTCGATGTGATGGAATACCGTGTGGAGGGCAACACGGTGTTGCCTGCCATAGTGATCGAGAAGGTGCTTTATCCGCATTTGGGCACGGCAAAAAAGATCGAGGACGTGGAAAAGGCGCGCGTTGATCTGGAGAAGGCCTACCGCGATGAAGGTTATCCCACCGTGCTGGTGGATATCCCCGAGCAGGATGTGAACAACCGGATGGTGCGCTTGCGCGTGACGGAGAGCAAGGTCGAGAAGGTGCGTGTTGTCGGCTCCCGTTACTATTCGCAGGGGCGGATCCTGGAAAAATTCCCGGCGCTGACGCAGGGCGGTGTGCTGTATCTGCCGGATGTGCAGAAAGGCTTGAGCCGAGTCAACCGCAGCGCGGACCGGCGCGTGACGCCGATACTCAGGCCGGGCAAGACGCCAGGCACCGTGGAGGTTGATTTCAAGGTTGAAGACAAGCTGCCGCTGCATGCAAGCCTGGAATTGAATGACCGTTACAGCGGCAATACCAGCCCATTGCGGATGATCGGCATGGTGCGCTATGACAATCTGTGGCAGCGAGAGCACAGCTTGAGTGTGCAATATCAGACCGCGCCGGAAAAGACCAGCGAAGTCAGTGTATTTTCCGCGTCTTATTTGTTGCCGGTGCCGGATTCCGACAGGTTGATCGCGATGTACGCCGTGCGTTCACGCAGCGATGTGGCGGCGGTGGGGAATATATCGGTGCTGGGTCAGGGTGATATTTTCGGCGTGCGCGCCATCCTGCCGCTGCCGCAGCGTGATCGCTTTTTTCATTCCTTGTCATTGGGCTTCGATTACAAGGATTTCAAGGAAAACGTGACACTGCTTGGCGCGGATTCCATCCGTACCCCGATCAGCTATTTGCCATTTACAGTGCAGTATAACTCGACTTTGCAGGGTGATAGCGGCGTGACGCAGGCGGATGTGGGGCTGAATTTTTCTGTCCGCGGCCTCGCCGACAACAGGATTGACTGTTTCGGGCAGCACGTTAACGAATTCGAATGCAAGCGCTATAACGCCAAGCCCAGTTATCTGTATCTGAAGGCCGGTTTGCAGCGCGTGCAACAGTTGCCGCTGGGTCTGCGGCTGATCGCGAGGATCGACGGTCAATTGACGGGCCAGCCCCTGATCAGCAATGAGCAATTCGGCGCAGGCGGTGTTGAAAGCGTGCGCGGTTATCTGGAGTATGAGCGATTGGCGGATAACGGCGTGCGTGGCAGCGTGGAATTGCGCAGCCCCTCGGTTGCCGCGAAGTTGTCAAAGAAATTCGACGACCTGTATTTTCTCGGATTTGCGGAGGGCGCAAAGCTGCGTGTTAGTGAGCCCCTGCCGGGCCAGGTGTCACGTTTCAGTTTGTCCAGCGCGGGTGTTGGCGTGCGCTTTAAAGGTTGGCGTTACTGGAATGCGTCGCTCAATGTGGCGGTGCCGTTCGAGAATGCAGCCTTCACAAAGGCCGGGGATGTACGGGTGCATTTCCGGATGGCGTATGAATTTTAGCCAGTGCTGAATCAATAGTGGATTGTAGGGTGCGTCCTACGCACCACAATCATTGGTGCGTAGGACGCACCCTACATAGAGCTGGGTTCAGTGCCATTGTTGGGTCCGCTTCGCTTGACCCAACCTACATTTTCTACTCTATTTTTCGGGGTATCACCACATGAATGCAAACTTGTTCCGGTTGGTTTTCAGTGCGCGGCTTGGCGCGCTGGTGCCGGCGTGGGAGGGCGCGCGGGCGCGTCGTGCGGGCAAGGGTGGGCAGCGTGGCCGGGCCGGCAAGCATGCCGCGTTGTTTGCAGGGGCGGCGGGTGTTTTGTTGTGCGTATTTCCAGTCCATGCAGAGTTGCCGATGCCGTGTGGCGGTGGTGCATGCGGTACGAATCCGATCAATACCCTGCCGTTTGCGAGCAGTGGCCGCGCCGATTTTTCCAGCAACGGCGTCAGTGCGATTATCAATCAGCTTGACCAAAGAGTCGTGCTGAACTGGCAAAGTTTCAATATCGGGGCCGGTAACAGTGTTGAATTCAGGCAGCCGGATGCCGGTTCGGCGGCGCTGAACCGTATATGGCAGGGGTCGCCGAGCGAAATTCTTGGCAACCTGAAAGCCAATGGTCAGCTTTATCTGATCAATCAGAACGGTATTATTTTCGGCAAGGATGCTCAGGTGAATGCCAGCTCGCTGGTGGCATCGGCGCTGAATATCAGCGACGATGTTTTCAAAAATGGCGGTATTTACGGCGAGTCGTCGGGCGCAAACCCTGTGTTTACCTGGGAAGATGGCAGCGGGGTGGAATATTCCGCCAGCTTCATCCGGGTGGATAACGGCGCGAAAATCGCGTCCGCGTCCGGTGGCGTGGTCATGATGCTGGCACCCAAGGTGGAAAATCATGGCAGCATCTCCGCGCCGGGAGGGCAGGCGGTGCTTGCCGCCGGCGCCAAGGTGTACCTGAGCCTGTTGTCCGACAATGAGGTCAATGGCCTCCCCGCAGGTTCATCGCTGCGTGGCTTTGCCGGGTTGCTGGTGGAGGTTGACCCGCATGCCTCGGGGCTGGGCGGTGAAGTGACCAATATTGGCCAGATTGTCGCCGAGCGCGGCAATATTACCTTGGCTGGGCTGGCGGTAAACCAGATGGGGCGGGTTACCGCCACGACGTCGCTGCGGCAAAAGGGTTCGATCATGCTGCTGGCCGCCGATACCAAGGCGGGCGGTGACAAGACAAAGATTCCTGTCGGGCAGCGCACCGGTGCATTGGTGCTGGGCAAGGACAGCGTAACCGAGGTGTTGCCGGAGACGAATGATGCCACTACCAATTTCGACGGGCAGGGATTCAGTCCGTCCACGGTGGATCTGGCGGGCAAGAGTATTGAGATGCGGGAGAACGCCGCGATTGTCGCACCGGGCGGAAAAGTCAGTCTTGTTGCCCGTGAGGATCAGCGGTTACCCGTGCCCAGTGAAAGCAAGATTTATATGGCGCCCGGCAGCCGTATTGATGTATCCGGTACGAAAGATGTCGATGTGCCCATGGAGCGCAACTTCATTGAGGTGGAGCTGCGTGGTAACGAGCTGAAGGATTCACCGCTGCAGCGCGATGGCGCGTTGCGCGGCAAAAAAGTGTGGATTGATATTCGCAAAGGCACACCGCTTGCAGATGTCTCCGGTTATACCGCCCAGGTGGGGAGAACGGTCGCGGAGCGTACCGCGGAAGGTGGTGAGGTGTCGCTGGTGTCCGCAGGCGATATCGTGATGCGTGAAAATGCTGTGATCGATGTCTCCGCGGGCGGGTTGCGTTATCGTGATGGGCAAGGCAAAACGACGCAGTTGGTGTCGCAGGGCAGGGTGTATGACATAGGCGATGCGCCGGCCGATGTCATTTACGATGGCATTGCCAGTTTCACCAAGGAATCAAGAAAGTGGGGGATTACATCCACCTGGAGTGCCTTTGGTGGAGATGGCTCGCTGAGCCGGTTTGAGCAGGGCTATTACGAAGGCAAGAATGCAGGGTCGGTGACGTTTCTTGCGAGTGGGCTGGCACTGGATGGCACCTTGACGGGCAAGGCAGCCGCGGGCGTGCATCAGCGCGGCAGTGGCGTGCTGCCCCTGGGCGGGAAGTTTACGCTAGGCGATGTCAGTCAGGCCGGGGCGTCTACGCCTGATTTCAGGATTCCGGATGTGCTCTTTTCCGCACAAAAAAATCCGTTGCCTGATGATTTTACTTTCGATGAACTCAAGGCGAAGGGTTTGCCTGAAAGTTTCAGGAATCGCGTGACACTCTCCACCGGCGTGTTGCAAGCAGGGGGATTCAACCGTATTGGCGTATACAGCAACGGGCGCATCGAGGTGCCTAAAGGCGTGTCGATCAGTCTCGCGCCCGGCAGTTGGCTCGGAAAGGACGAGGAGGGGAAGGACAAGATATACACCGCCTCGCTGACACTGACCGGCAGAAAGCTGGATATCCTGGGCGATATCGATGTGCCGGCGGGCAAGATTACGCTGGCGAGCAAGAGAACGCTCGGCTCCGAGCTACTACAACAGGCGGAAGATTTTCGCGTCAATGTGGGCGCGGACGCCGGCATCACTGCCCGTGGTTTGTGGGTGAATGACTCGCGCTGGGTTACGCCGGTAACGGGTGCGGACCCGTTGCTGATCAACGGCGGGTCGATTTCAGTAAGCGCCTTTTCAGATGTCGCACTGAGTTCCGGCAGCGTGCTGGATGTTTCCGGTGGGGGATGGGTGAAGCCCAATAACCGGCTACAGGTGGGCAACGCCGGTACCCTCAGTTTGGCAAGCGGCTCTTTTGTAAATATAAATAGACCTGATCGATTTGAATCAACACTCTATCTCGATGGCGAGCTCTACGGCTACGCACTGAGCAGCGGTAACACCGTGGGTAAGGGTGGCACGCTCTCGCTCAGCACCTCCAGCGTAAAGATTGGCGGCACGCCTTCCCCTGTCCCCGGCGTATTATCACTTGCCACTGGCGTGTTTCAATCCGGCGGTTTCAAGGACTACACCATTACCGGCATGGAGGGCGTTACCGTGAGCCGTGGCGCGCAAGTCGCTCCGCTTGCCGAGAGCCGGGTGCTGACGCCGGATTTTGTGACACGCCGCAGCGGTGCGGATATTGGCGGCTTCAGCCGGCGCCAGGTGTTGCTGCCAGAGCAGCGTGCGCCCGGCACCATCACCTTTGCCGCCGGAAGTTCCTTGTGGGGAGCTATTTCGGTTGAGGAAGGCGCGCAGGTGCGCACCGATCCAGGGGGAACGATTACGCTCAGTGCAGGCAGCCAGATCAGCCTTTTTGGCGCGCTGGAAGCGCCCGCCGGGAAGATTTTGCTGGATATAAAAGGCTATGCCGTGAACGGGACATTCGAGCCTAACCGTTTCGTTTGGCTGGGGGGCAACAGCCGCTTATTGGCGCAGGGTTTCGCCAGAACCCAGACCAATAACCAGGGGCTGCTTCAGGGCGAGGTTCTGGCTGGCGGTGAGATTAACGTCAGCGCCCCGCAAGATACATATCTTGTCGCCGAGGCGGGTTCGGTGATGGATGTTTCAGGGGTCAGCGCCACGCTGGATATTCCTCAGCAAAACAATGCCGGCGTGAGCTATCGCCGTGACACGATTGCCGGGGATGCGGGCGTTGTTAATCTTGCCATGTCCAACATGTTGCTTGACGGCACATTAAAGGGTGCGGCCGCCGGGGAGCATGCGCGTGGTGGTTCGCTTATTCTGTCATCCCCCGTGATGGTGGTGAAAGAGGATGGCGCGTCGTTGCCGCAGGGTTTGACGCCCGGCCAGAATATCGCTGCCAAAATGCTTGAGCCTGCGGCAAGCGCCCTCCAGGGGAAGTCTTTCGTTACGGCAAAGTCGGTGCGTGATGGCGGCTTTGATCAGATCACCTTGACGAGCCTGAACACCATTGAATTTGATGGCGATGTCAGCCTTGCGCTGCGGCGCAGCATCACGCTCGATGCGCCAACGATTGCGGCAAAGGAGAATGCCAAGGTTGATCTCGCGGCCAGTTATGTGTCTGTGGGCAATAGCTCGATTGTGAAGTCGGCATCATCGGGTGGCGGTGGAACGTTAGACGTCGATGCGCGCCTGATTGATCTGGAAGGTAATGTTGCGCTACAGGGTTTTGGCAATGTTAATTTGGCCAGCACCGGTGATATCCGGCTCAAGGGCGTGTTGCAGGGCAGCGATTTTCTTGCACGCACGCTGGAAGGCTCGCTTGTCACCGGCGGCAACCTGACGCTACAGGCTGACCAGATTTATCCCACCACCTTGAGTCAATTCCGGCTGGCCGTTGAAAATAATCCAACGGGCAGCGTGACGATCCTCGGTGGAGGCGCGCCCAGCCCGGTGTTGTCGGCGGGCGGCAAACTTACCGTGAATGCGCCAAACATTGTGCAGCAAGGGGTACTCAAGGCGCCGCTGGGTGACATCACGCTGGCAGCGGAAGATACGCTGACCTTGGGCGATGGCAGTATCACGTCGGTTTCGGCGGAGGGGCAGATCATTCCCTTCGGCAAGACCGATCTGAACGGCAGCGATTATCTCTACCCGCTGGCAGCCGTCGATCTTCGGCTGGATGCGCCGCCTGAAAAGCGTATCCGGTTGAATGGCAAGGCGATCACGGTTTCAGAAAATGCCGTAGTGGATATCTCCGGCGGGGGCGATCTTTACGCCTATGAATTCATTCCGGGGCCGGGTGGATCCAGGGATGTGCTTGATGCGGCGAATGCGGGTGATGTTTTCGCCATTCTGCCGGGACGTGCATCTGAATTTGCACCCTATGACAGCCATTATTATCAGGGTAACAAGGGAATCAAGCCGGGCGATAGTGTTTATCTATCCGGCGTGGAGGGCTTGCCGGCAGGTTTTTATGCCATGATGCCTGCCCGTTATGCCTTGTTGCCCGGCGCCTTTCTGGTGAAACCGGTCTCAGGGTATCAGGATATGTCGCCTGGCCAGGCTGTGAAATTGACCGATGGCGCAACCATTGTGTCAGGCTACCACGCGGCCGTGGGCCTGGACGGCAGCATCCTGCGTGATGCCAGAACATCGGGTTTTGCCGTGCGCCCTGGCGCATCTGCGCGCACCCAATCGGAGTATCTGGATAGCACCGCGAGCGGATTCTTCGCCAACAGCCCGGGCACCCAGCTATCGGGCGATGCAGGCAATCTCTCCATCGCCGCTACCCAGTCCTTAACGCTGAATGGTGTGCTGAAAGGTGATCATGCCGCTGGGCGTAACGGCTCGGAAGTGGACATTACCGCCGACCGGCTGGCCATCGTAGGCGCAGGGGCAGACACGTCTGGTCTGGAGGGCTTCATGCAGCTTGATGCCGCCAGCCTGAACAAATTCAGCGCGTCCAGCCTGTTGTTGGGCGGTACCCGCAAGCGCACTGAAAAAGGCATGGAAATCCGCATGGATGCACGGCAGGTTGTGGTCGCCAACACGGCATCCAGCGCGCTGCGTGGCCCTGAGGTTTTATTGGCCGCCAAGGATGAGGTCAGGGTAAAGGCGGGCAGCGTAGTGGAAGGCAAGGGCGCCGCTTCCGGCAAGCCCCAGGATATTGCCATCGGGTTCACGATCAGGGATACCGACAACGACGGCGTTATCGGCAAGGCGGACACCAATCGCGGTGATGTGAATCATGATGGCGTGATTGATGGGCAGGACAATGTGGACGGCAATGGCGCGCTGTTGCGCGTGGCGTCCGGTGAAGCGGTGGCGATAACGCGCGAGAGCGTTGATCGCAGCCAGGGTGATCTGGTGGTGGAGGCCGGCGCGGTGTTGCGGGCAGACAAGTCCATGATATTGGACGCTACGCGTGACAACCGTTCAGAGGGCACGCTTGCATTGGGCGAAGGGGGCGCTTTGAGCGTGGGCGCGCAGCGCATCAGCCTGGGCGAGGCGGGCGATGTGCGGGAAGGGTTGGTGTTTTCCAATGCGCAGCTTGCCGCGCTGAATAACCTTGGCAGCCTGACACTGCGCAGTTATAGCGCGGTGGATATTTATGGCGGGGGCGATTTCGGCAGCAAGGCACTGAAGAACCTTTCTATCGAAGCGGCGGGTTTCGGAGGTTATCAAAACGCAGGACAAACAGCGACGCTGCGCGCGGAAACGGTTTCGCTGTCAAAACCGAACAACGCGGTCTCTGACGTGGCCGTGCCCGTGGGCACCGGCAAGCTGAATATCGACGCGCAACGGGTGATGCTGGGCAAGGGCAAAACCGCACAGAGCAGTGACAACACGGAAGCGGGTTTTGCTGACGTCAAAGGTTTTACCATCAAAGGCTTTGATGGTGGCGTGAAGCTCGCTGCCGCGCAGGAGATCGTCGCCCAGGGACGCGGCAAACTCGATGTCGATGGCGATCTTGCCCTGGAGTCCTCCCGCATTACGGCGGCGGGCGGCGCCCGGCAGGCAATAACGGCCACTGGCGCAGTGAATATCACCCAACCCACGGTCGTGGCGAATCTTGGACAAGCCACCGCCCTGGCCGGGCGCCTGGATTTCGTGGGCAAAAGCATCAATCATCAAGGCCGGATCGACCTCCCCACGGGCGTGGTGACAATGACCGCCAAGGGCGCGGATGCAACAGACAGCGTTACCCTTGCGGCAGGTTCGCAAATCAATGCGCCTGGATTCGTCAAGCGTTTCGACGACGTCGCCGCGTATGCGGCCGGGGGCAGCGTCACGCTGGTCTCGGAGCACGGTGATGTGAATGTCAATTCAGGCGCATTGGTGGATGTGTCAGGCACGGCGCAGAGCGATGCGGGCCGTTTGACGCTCCGTGCGGCGCAAGGGCGGGCGAATATTGAAGGGAGCCTGAAGGGAGCCGCAGGCAGCACCTCACGCAAGGGTACTTTCACGCTGGATGCGGGTAAGATTTCTGACTTTAGCGCGCTGAACAATACCCTGAACGCCGCCGAATTTGGCGAGGCGCGCAACATCCGCGTGCGCGGTGGCGACATCGCCGTGGCTGAGGGTGACACCATCAAGGCGCACCAGGTCAGCCTCGTCGCGGATGATGGCAGGATAGACGTGAAAGGCACAGTGGATGCCTCTGGCGACACCGGCGGAAGAATCGGGCTGTATGCGCAAAAAGACGTAATGCTGCATAAAGGCGGCAGGCTTGATGCCCGCGCCATGGCTGCGGACAAAAAGGGCGGCAGTGTCACGCTGGCAACCAGCGCGGGCGAGATCGACCTGGAGTCGGGTGCGAGCATCGATGTTTCCGGCGGGGGCAAAGACAAAGGCGGCACAGTGCTGCTACGCGCGCCGCGCATCGACACTGACAATGACCAGAAAGATGATAATGTCGCTATTAACCGCAAAGCAGGCACGGAGATCGCCATTCCCAGCGCATCCAGTGTTGTTATCGAAGGGGTTAAGGTGTACGACGCCACTACCATTGCCGCGACAGGGGCCAAGGTGGCCACCGCTGCGGCAGCAAGCAATAAGTTGTACAGCGACACCAAGGGCTTCGCGCAGAACGCTGATGCCATCAAGGCGGGCCTCGGCAAAGGCGGTGATGCTAGCGTCCATGTGCGTGCGGGTGTGGAAATCCGCAGCCCCGGCGATTTGACCCTTGCTGCGGACTGGGATCTTTTTAATTGGCGTTTCAATGGTGAGCCTGGCGTACTTACCCTGCGCGCGCAAGGTGACCTGAAGCTTGATAAATCGATCAGTGATGGTTTTGCTTTTGCTTTTACCAAGACGGGGGTCGATAAAGAGAAATCGCTGCTGCAAGCGGGAGACTCCTGGTCTTATCGTCTGGTGGCAGGGGCGGATCAAGGCAGTGCGGACCCCCTGGCCTTGCAGCTTCCGGGAGACGATACGGTGGGTGATGTTTTGCTTGCCGGCAAAACCATTGTTCGCACAGGCAACGGGACGATAGATATTGCCGCCGCGCGCGATGTTACCTTGGTCAGCGCGGAGTCGGTGATCTACACGGCGGGTGTGCCTGGGGGTCCTTTGAGTGATTTCACCCCTCCCCGTATGGGAGCGGATGCTGCGGCAGTTACCGCTGCGTATCCCACGGCGGGCGGCGATATTCGCATCACCGCGCAAGGCAACATCGAGGCCAAGCAGCCGTCTCCCCAGCTCATCACGGATTGGCTGTTCCGCCAAGGCAGCCTCAATGCCGACGGCACATTGGCGTCAAACTCATCTGTAAACGCCAATCACAAACAACCGGCCTGGCGGCCGGTGTTTAGCCAGTTCAAGCAGGGGATAGGCGCGCTGGGTGGCGGTGATATTTCCATTACAGCCGACGGTGATATTGACAACCTTTCGGCGGTCATCCCCACCAATGGCCGGCTGGGGGGAGCCAATGGCTCGATCCCCGATCCATCCAAACTGGTAGTGCAGGGTGGCGGCAATCTGAGCGTGACGGCGGGCGGCGATATTCGCAGCGGTATTTTCTATGTCGGCAAGGGCGTGGGCGACATCAAGGCCGGTGGTGCGCTGGGTTCGGCGCGTTCCGCGGATGGCAAGCCCTTATATACCTTGCTGGCGCTGGGCGAGGGCAGCTATAACGTCGCCTCTGGCGGTGAGTTGGCAGTGCAGCATGTGTTTAACCCTACCGTCGTGGCGCAAGCGGGTGGAAATTTGAGTGGCACATCGAAGGATAAAAAATCTCAATTCTTTACCTATGACGCCGATAGCAAGGTGGCAATGACCTCGCTTTCCGGCGATGTGCGCTTTATCAATGATTCGGCAAGCACGAAGAGTGTCTTTGGCAAAAATTCCGAGGGTATGTTTAACATCTATCCAGGCACGTTGTCCGCGTCGGCCTTGCAGGGAGGCATTAGCTTGCATGGGCCTTTGGCGTTGTTCCCTGCGCCGCAAGGTAACTTGACCTTGCTTGCGGAAAAGTCGATCGATCTGAGCAGTAACACAGCGACGATCAATATGTCGGATGTGGCGCCTTCACGTTTGCCAAGCCCGCTTCATCCGCAGTCTGCTGACACTCTTGGGTTATATAAAGATGGGAACATCACAGCGCTGGTTTCAGCGGCGGACCTGGAAGGGCTCGATTATCACGACCCCGCCATCCTGCATCGTAACGACGCAGAGCCGGTGCGAATCTATGCGCAAACCGGGAGTATCACCGGTGGCAACGCTCAGCGTTTTGCCATTCTACCCAAGCGGGCGTTACTCAGCGCCGGTGTGGACATTAAAAATGTTTCGCTCGCCGGGCAAAACCTGCGTGATACGGACGTGACCCGCCTTCAGGCCGGGCGCGATGTCATATTCCAGATCCAGCGTAATGATTCAGATGGTAAAATTATTTTTAGCCCAGGCCTCGAAGATCTCCCCATGAGCGGCCCCGGACGGGTGGAGGTGATTGCCGGGCGCGATGTGGATCTGGGCAGTTCCAGCGGCATCGTCACCAAGGGCAACCTCTACAACCCCTTTCTCCCGGAACAGGGCGCCTCAGTGCTGGTATACGCGGGGGCGTCCGCGCCGGCGGATTACGCCGCATTCACCGCGCGCTACATCGAGCCGCGCGGCGCGGCAACAGGCGGGCGTGACTATATCCCCGAGCTTGCCAGTTACATGCGTGGCCAGAGTGGCGATTTGGGTCTCACTGAGGATGCGGCACTCGCTCAATTCAAGGCCTTGCCGCAAGAATCGCAGGCCGCGTTCATCAACCGTGTGTTCTTCGCCGAACTCAGATCCTCCGGCCGCGCCGCAGCCGATGTAAAAGGCCCGGAATACCGTAACTACAGCCATGGCAGAGCGCTCATTGCCACCCTGTTCCCAGCCGTCGAGGGTTCCGCAGGCCAGCCTGAAGGGGACATCAGGCTATATTTCAGCCAGATCAAAACCGAACAAGGCGGAGATATTGATTTGCTCGCGCCCCATGGTTTGGTCAATGCGGGGCTTGCCACTGCCAAGGGTGTAAACAAAACAGCCGCAAACCTCGGTATCGTCAGCGTGCGTGGCGGCAATATAAACGCTTTTGTGCGCGACGATTTTCTGGTCAACCAGTCACGGGTGTTTACCATGGCGGGTGGCGATATTCTGATCTGGTCCGACAAGGGCGATATCGACGCCGGCAAAGGCTCAAAAACCGCCAGCGCCACACCGCCGCCACGGCTGAGATTGAACAAGGATGGTAGACTCTTTTTTGATATCACCGACTCGGTGACGGGCAGCGGCATCGGCACATTGCTCAGCAAGGAAGGCGTCAGGCCGGGCGATGTCGATTTGATAGCGCCCGCAGGCGTGGTGAACGCGGGTGATGCGGGCATCCGTGCCAAGGGTGACATCTTCATCCCTGGTTTGGTAGTGGGTGGGGATAATATCCGGGCGGGGGGTACCATCACCGGCGTACCCGTCAGCGATAGTGGCGCATTCGCCGGTGCCCTGAGCGGCGTCAGCAACCTTGGCGCCGACACCAGCAAAATTGCCGAAAAGGCCACCCAGGATCTCTCCGCGTCGGCCGCCAATCCAGTGAAAAACACCTTCCGGCCTTCATTCCTGACGGTGGAGGTGATCGGATTCGGTGATTGATTATCTTTGAATGTATGCGCTGTGCCCATGAAGGGGGCAATGTGCGCACCGGAGCAAGCAGCCTGGGCGACGTGGAACGGAATCCAGGCTGCGCACTTCATTTGATCAAACTGTCTGCTATTAACAATTCTGCAACATTTGGCGGGTAAAGTACCCCCTTCCTAAGCAAGCTCATCCCGTTGATGGGGTGGACGACAGCATATTCCTTCGATCAACCGGATTCACGAATAAAAACGTCATGAAATTGCAATCCAACAAAAAGATATCGCGCATTTTTTTATTACTGGCGGGTTTGATGACGCTTGTCCCAGGTGTTTCCCACGCCTGGTGGAGTGACGATTGGTCGTATCGCAAAAAGATAACCCTCAATACCACGGAAAGTGGAGCAAGTATCAAGGAGAGTTTGGCGTCCGTGCCGGTCTTGGTGCGTCTGCACAGCGGCAATTTCGATTTTTTGAGCAGCAAGGAAGACGGATCGGACCTGCGTTTTGTCAGTGGCGATGACAAAACACCGCTCAAATATCACATCGAAAAATTCGATGGGCTGAATGAGCTTGCCGTGATCTGGGTACAGGTGCCGGCGCTGTCGGCACAATCCAGCGCCGACGCAATGTGGCTGTATTACGGCAATGAAAAGGCGGCCGCAGGCGATGACGCCAAAGGCACTTACGACGTTAATCAGGTGGTTGCCTATCATTTTGGCGGCCAGGGCGCACCCAAGGATCAAACCGCCTATGCCAACAGTGCAGCACAGTCCACGGCGAGCGAAGCCGCTGCATCATTGATCGGCGCAGGCGCAATATTCAATGCTACAAGCACCATAACCATACCGGCATCACCTTCACTCAACTTTACCGCAGAGAAGGGCTTCACGTTTTCCGCATGGATCAAGACTGCTGCGACGCAGGCGAATGCCGTAATTTTTTCCCAGCAGGAGGGCGCGGCGTCGCTGGTTATCGGCATGGATCAAGCGGGGGTGTATGCCCGCATGCCCGGTGCGGAAACAAAACGTGTCGCGTTGGCGCCAGGCGCATGGCACCACGTGGCGGTAAGCGCCGGTAAGCGCCTGGTTGTTTATGTCGATGGCGTTGAGGCAGCAGCGGCGGATGCCGCCCTGCCGCCGCTGGGTGGGAATATCACGCTGGGCACCTCATTTACCGGTGAGATGGATGAGGTGCAGATATCAAACGTTGCCCGTTCCGCGGACTGGATTAAAGCAGCGGCGCAAGGGGAAGGCGTTGATGCGAAGTTGATCGCCTACGGCGCGGATGAACAAACAGAGGGCGGCGACTCATCTTATTTTAAGACTATCCTGCAATCCGTTACGCTCGATGGCTGGGTGGTGATCGCGATTTTGATGGTGATGGCCGTCATAAGCTGGATCGTGATGGTGAACAAGGCTGTCGTCATCGGCAGAATGACCAGGGATAATGAAAAATTTATCACGTCTTTCCAGAAAGTCGCGGCTGATCCAGGCGTGCTGGACAGGGATGATGATCAGGATGATAACGCCAATAAAGAGACGCCTTTTGCCGCAGCATTGTTCGGGCGGCACGATCATTACCAAAGCTCGCCGATTTACCGCATCTATCATGTTGGTGTGCAGGAAATCAAACACCGCTTTGGCAACACCGATCCCAAACTTGTAGGCAAGGCGCTCTCGCCGCAAGCCATCGGTGCGATTCGTGCCAGCCTCGATGGGGCATTGGTCAGGGAAAATCAGAAGCTCTCCAGCCAGATGGTGTTGCTCACCATCGCCATCAGTGGTGGGCCGTTCCTTGGTTTGCTCGGCACCGTGGTGGGCGTGATGATCACCTTCGCCGCGATTGCCGCCAGTGGTGACGTCAACGTCAATGCCATTGCGCCCGGTATTGCCGCAGCGCTGGTGGCTACCGTGGCGGGTCTGGCCGTGGCGATTCCAGCACTGTTTGGCTACAACTACCTGATCAGTAAAATCAAGAATATCACTGCGGATATGCATGTATTCGTCGATGAGTTTGTTCACAAGCTGGCTGAGAACTACGGAACTTAGTACATGAACACATAAATTGTGCAGCGTAATGCCGCACGATTGTAGGTCGGCCTTCAGGCCGACATATCCGGCTAAAGCCAGACCTACATGGGGTTCGGATCATGTTTCGTAATTTATAATTTCATGTGCTAGGACTGGAGGATAAAACGATGCAAGTGCAGTCCGAAGATAAACCGTACGATGACATCAACGTCACGCCCATGCTCGATCTGGCGTATGTGTTGCTGGTAATTTTCATCATCATGACCACCGCTTCGGTACAGGGTATCAAGGTCAATCTGCCCAAGGCCAGCGCCACACCAAGCCTGGCTAAACCGACCACCAAGGCGATTACGATCACCGATGCCGGGCAAATATTTCTCGACACCTATCCGGTGACGATGTCGGAGCTGGAAACACAGTTGCGCAGTTACAAGGCAGCCAACCCAAGTTTTCCCGTGGTCATCAAGGGCGACGCCAAGGTTCAGTATGAAAAGGTGATTGACGTGCTGGACTTGATGGGCAAGCTCGATATTACGCAATTGGGTTTGGTTACACAGAAAATTGTCAAATAAGAGCGCTATGCCAGGCTCGATTTTGTTGGGATGTAACGTGTGAGTGCCGACAAGCAGTTTCTGTTCCGCTGGGCGCCCAGGCTGATAGTGGTGGCGTTCCTCCTGCTGTTTCTTGTGGCGGCGGTCTATTTTCTGAGAGATATCATCTTTGCTGATGATAGCCACAAAAAAAATGTGATCCATGAGATCTCGCTGATAAAGCCGCCGCCGCCTCCCAAGCCAGAGGAAAAACCACCGGAGCCGGAGGTGAAAAAAGAAGAGGTAAAAATCCCCGAGCCGGAAACGCCGCCTCCTCCTGCTGATCAGCCTGATAATGCCAAGCAAGACGAACCACCGCCCGCAAACGACTTGGGGCTGGATGCTGATGGTCAGGCGGGTTCTGATTCCTTTGGCTTGGGTGCCAACAAAGGGGGAAGAAGCATCATCGGAGGGGGGGGCGGTAACGGCGGTGGTGGAAATCGCTACGGCTGGTATGCGGGAATGATTGAAAAGGGAATTCAGGATGTTTTGGACAAGAATAAAGAGCTTGCCAAAGATAACTATAAGGTTGTCATAAAAGTCTGGGTCAACAAGGACGGGAGCGTCGAGCGCTTTGATCTTGGCGGTTCTTCCGGGAATCCAGAGACGGATAAGGCGATAAGGACGGCACTGAAAGAAATGACACGGGTGAAAGAACCGCCTCCAGACGGAATGCCGCAACCTGTAAAGCTGCGCATCACTTCGCGTTTGTTGTAAGTCGGCAGGTAATGCCGGATTACCTGATGATTTTCATCCCTCTGGGGTGAGGATTGAGATGAAAAATTCACAGTGAGAAGAACCTGGAAATGGCAATTAAGAAATTAGGTGTTACCGTCTTATCTCTCGCATTGTTCAATCCATCCGCGTGGGCTGGAGAAAAAGAAGATCTTGAAAAACTGCGCGGAACTACCAAAGGACTGATTCAAATTCTGGTGGAGCAGGGCGCGATTACCAAGGAAAAGGCCGGGGAGTTAATACGCGAGATCGAGAAATCTCCCACGGAAACGGAAACACCGGAAGAAGAAGTAGATAAGAAAACCGTGCGCGTGCCTTACGTGTCTGAAACGGTCAAGCAGGAAATGACGGAGCAGATCCGGATGGATGTGCTGGCACAAGCCAAGCGGGAACAGTGGGGCAAGCCCGGCGCAATCCCTGAGTGGGCACAGAAAATAAGGTGGGAAGGCGATTTTCGCTTGCGTTCACAGAGCGATATGTTTCAGAGCGACAACTTTAACCTCCTGCCAAACTATCTGGAGATTAACCGGGTTGGCGGTCCGGCGAATACGGATAATCCCTTTCTGAATACTACTAATGACCGGGAGCGTTTACGGTTGCGGGCAAGGCTGAGCATGCTCGCCGAAGTCACGCAAGGGGTCACGGCGGCATTCCGTCTGGCCACCGGTAGTGCCAATGATCCTGTTTCGACCAACCAGACATTGGGCAATATGGGCAATCGTTTTAATTTTATGCTTGATCAAGCCTACATCAAGCTGGAGCCTTATCAATGGTTGACGCTGGTGGGTGGCAAGATACCCAATCCCTGGTTTGGCACCGACCTGGTGTGGGACGAGGATCTTAACTTCGATGGCGCCGCCGTGCAATTCAAACCGCGCATCGGCAACGAACTGGTATGGTTCTCAACGCTGGGTGCTTTTCCGTTGCAGGAAATCGAGCTGTCGAAAAAGGACAAATGGCTATACGGTGCGCAGACCGGTGTCGATTGGAATCGAAGCCAGTTCAGGGCGAGATTTGGCGTGGCTTATTATGACTACCAGAATATCACCGGGCAAAGAAAAGCGCCCAATGATCCTTCTCAGGATTTTACCGCGCCGCAGTTTATGCAGAAAGGTAATACCTTGTTTGATATTTCACAAACTCAAAACAGTGGCAGGTACGCGCTTGCATCTGAATACAAAGAATTGAACATAACCGCCAACCTCGATATATACACATTTTCCCCGGTACACATCACGCTGACAGGCGATTATGTCAAGAATATTGGGTTTAAAAAAGAAGACATAGTGCAGCGTACCGGGAGAGATGTCGACCAGCAGAATCAGGCATATTTGGGCAGGGTTGCTGTCGGCATGCCGAGGATCAAGCATCGCCACGACTGGCAGGTGTTCGGTGGTTATAAACACCTGGAAAGCGACGCCGTATTGGATGCCTTCACAGATTCCGATTTCCATCTGGGGGGCACCAATGCCAAAGGCTGGATCGCGGGCGGTAGCTATGGTGTTGCCACCGATACCTGGCTGACACTGCGCTGGTTGAGCGCGGATCAGATAGTTGGGCCGCCGCTTGCCATCGACGTTATGCAACTTGATTTGAACGTGAGATTTTGACCTGTGTATTTTTTAGAGTCACGGAACACGGCCGGGACCAGACAGGAGGTGAATGTCATGATCCGTCATAAAGGATGGCTTCTGCTTGTAATGTTCACTCTAGGGTTGGCCGGAAATGCCGCTGCGGATTCCGGTGACAAAAAAGAACGCGAGGCGCTAAGAAAAATGCGCCTCATGATACAGACGTTTGAACAGGAAAAATCGGCGCTGCAGCAGGAAAACAATAGCCTGAACGAGAAAGTGAAGGCACTGGGTAGCCAGGTCGGTGACATCAAAAGCGCTTCCACAGGCCAGATCAGGAAAAAAGATGCTCGTTTGGGCGAGGTTGAAAAGGAACTGGTTGCTGTCAAACAGGAAAATCAGTTTCTGGTAGCCAAGCTGCAAAGTACCCAGCAGAGTCTGGAAGAATTGACGCTGAAGCACAAGGAGGTTGTTCAGGCCGCGCAAAACAGTCTTCAGGACGGCGTCAAGCAAGGCGAGGAGTATAACAATAAGATAAAAGAGGCTGAAGTCAAAATTTCTCAGCAGTCTCAAGCTATTGACATGTGCGAGAAGAAGAATCTGGCGCTTTACAATCTCAATATGGAGATTCTGGAGAAATACAAGAGTAAGGGTGTTTGGGGATCATTTATTCAGGCTGAGCCCTTTACGCAAATAAAGCGCGTTGAAATTGAGAATACACTGCAAGAATATAAGGACAAGCTTGACAGCCAAAAAATGGAAAAATCTGGACCCGGCACCGGCAAGGGAGGATAGGAAACGCTGGGGGTAAGTGGCATAATCCCTTGCCGCTACTCTAATAAAATGCATCCATGAGTCCAATTTCACGCCCTGCCTTTAGCCGTATTTTCCCCTTTGCGATTTATATTGCCTTTTTGGCCATTGCCTCCGGCATGTCCACCTTGCAGGATATGGGCTATATCAAAGACTGGGATTTGCGCTGGCTCTATCCTGTCAAGGTGGGTTTGGTGTTGCTGGCGCTGCTAGGGTTATGGCGCCATTATTCTGAACTTTCCAGGCCAGCCAATGTAAAGGCGGGGGACTGGATCGTTGCCGGGATCACGGGTGTTGTGGTTTTTGTGATCTGGATTAACCTGGACCAGGCGTGGGCGACAATGGGCAGCGAGTCACGCGGCTTCAGTCCGGTATCAGAAGGGGGCGAAATTGACTGGATACTGGTGGCATTCCGTCTGATAGGCGCGGCTATGATAGTGCCTGTCATGGAGGAGTTGTTCTGGCGTTCGTTTGTGATGCGCTGGATAGATAACCCGGATTTTCTTCGCATCAATCCAGCTCAAATCAGCATTAAGTCGTTTGTTATAGCTTCGGTACTTTTTGGTATCGAACACAATCTGTGGCTGGCGGGCATCATTGCCGGGATTGCCTATGGTTGGCTATACAAGCGCAGTGCCAATCTTTGGGTTCCTGTATTTTCACATGCCGTCACCAACGGCCTGCTTGGCATCTGGGTGATCTATTCCGGAAATTGGCAGTTCTGGTGAAACATCCTTAGCAGTCCTTCCTCTCGGGAAAGCCGCGCCTTTTTACCCCCTCCTCCTTTGGCTGATAGCCCATAAATTATTCGGCCGCTGTACGTAATCAGATTGTCATATTGACGGACTATTATTGCCCCCAGGTTACATAGCTTTTAACGCCAGCGCATCCTTAATAACCGGCACTGCATTCTACGGAGATTAACTTGAGAAAAATATTGTGTCTCATGGCGTGCGCCATTCTTGCTGCGTGCTCGGTAAATCCGCCAGCACATACCGGCAATGAAGAAATTCTCAATAAACTTGGGGAAATGAGCAAGCAGATCACTACGCTGAGTGATGATGTCAGCGTGATCAAGAAAGCGTTGGCCGTTGCGATGGGCGGCGCACCTGAGCAGCCGAAACCACCCGTTATTACTACGATTGATCTCGATGACGCCTCCCCTGTGAGGGGTGATGAAAATGCCACGGTGGCAATTGTTGAGTTTTCAGATTACCAGTGCCCATTTTGCGGCCGCTTTCATGCGCAGGTTCTACCCAGCCTGAAGAAAGCATATATAGATGCCGGGAAAGTCCGGCATATTTTTCGTGATTTTCCGCTTGATTTTCACCCTCAAGCAAAGGATGCGAGCATTGCTGCGAACTGTGTTGGTGAGCAGAAGGCCTATTGGGAGATGCACGACAGTTTGTTTGCAAATCAAAATCGCCTTGGCGCCGCTTTATATGAAGAGCTTGCTAAAAAGATGAATCTTGATATGGCCTCTTTTCAAGCATGCCTGAAGAATGCGAAGCAGGCGGAAAAAATTGAGAAAGACCTGTCTTATGGGCAAAGCCTTGGGATAGACGGAACCCCCAGCTTTTTCATTGGACGCATTGAAGGCAAGAAGCTTGTGGATGTTAAGCAGATAGTAGGCGCACAGCCCCCGGCAGTGTTTGCCCAGGCAATTGAGGCTGCCTTGGGGGGCGCGCCTAAAAATTGATGGCTGTTTTACTTACGAGATGAGTCCTCAGAGTAAGTGATATTTGATTTGTATGCCCATTTACCATTATAGCGCCTTGACAGAACGCGGCGTTTTGGCCGCAGGCGAGGGGGTTGCCACCTCGAGCGAAGCTTTACGCCAGGAATTGGTGGCGAAGGGTCTGCTGGTACAAGACATCCGTCAAAAAAACTCTGGATTGGGCTTGCGCCTAAAGCGCATCAAAGCGGAGGAATTTCTGCTGTTTAACCAGGAGTTTGTGGCACTCATACGCGCGGGTTTGACAATACCCGACGCCTTGAAAATAGCGGCGGATCGTCCTGATAGCCCGATGTTGGCCAGCCTCCTGCGGCACGTGAATGAAGAGGTGCATGGTGGTGCGTTACTTTCCGAAGCCTGCTCCAGGCACCCCGAGGTATTCGATGGTCTTTACGTCTCTGCGATAAAAACCGGCGAAAAGACCGGCGTGCTGGCGACGGTTCTGGAGAAATATCAAGCCTACCTCAAACGCCGGGTTGGTTTGCAGAAAACCATTTCACATGCGCTGACCTATCCGGTGTTTTTGTTGCTGGTGTTAGGCACGGTGCTGGGTGTGCTGTTTTTGTTTGTCATGCCGCGTTTTGTTGCGATGTATACCGATTTTGGCGCTGAACTGCCGCTACCCACACAAATTCTCGTTACCTTGGTAAATAATTTGCCTTTTTATTTACCCGTGGTGTTATTGCTGGGCACGCTCGGATGGTTCGCCATCCAAGCCTGGGTAAAGACCGATGCAGGGCGTCTGCGGGCAGATCATTTGAAGGGACGGCTGCCGATACTGGGGAAGGTCTATCAGGATATTGCCATCGTGCAACTGGTGCGGACGCTTGCCACCCTGCTCTCCGGTGGTACGCCCTTGGTCGAGGCCATGCGCATCACGCAGGATTCACTTACCAATCGCGCCAAGGCGCGTGCGTTGGCTCAGGCCGAAAACCTGGTGATGGGGGGGCAAAGCCTGGCGTCTGCCATGCGCAATACGCAACTCATGCCGGGAACGGCAATAAAGATGATTGAGGTGGGCGAGGCGTCGGGTGGGCTTGATGCCATGCTGGAGGAAATCGCCCAGTTCTATGAGGAAGTACTGACTAATAAACTTGCACGCATGACAGCATTGATTGAGCCTTTATTGATGCTGATCATGGGCGTCATGATAGGCGGCACGATCATCGTGATGTATTTGCCGATCTTTCAGATTGCGGACATCGTCAAATGAGCCATCCCTTCAGTTACCGGAGGTTAGGAGAAATCCTGCTGGGCAAGCAGTATGTCAGCCATCATCAGATAGATGCCGTCCTGACAGGCAAAAAGGGCCGGCTGGGCGAGGTGTTGCTTGATGAAGGCCGCATTACGCCAGCGCAGTTGGCCGAGGCTCTGGCAGAACAGTGCGGCTTACCCTATGTTGACCTGGAGGGATTTGTTATTTCGCCAGAGTTGTACAGCTTGATATCTGCAACGCACGCCTATCAGTATGGGGTTGTTCCCTACCAGAGAGACGGAGAAGTGTTGATCGTTGTTGTTTCTCCCCCCTGCGATATTACTTTGGCCGACCGCCTGGAATGTTTGAGCGGTTTACAGGTGCGCCTATTTGCCAGCAGTCCACAAGCGATTGCAGCGGTGTTGAAGCGCAGCGAAGGGAATTCCGAGGTACTGAAAGGCGTCTCCGAGGATTTCAAGCTTGCCATCGTCAAGGAGAATGACGATGGCAAGGAGCAATACGTGTCATTGGATGCGGCCAATGAAGATGCCGCAAGCCCGGTTATAAAGCTCATTAACAGCATGCTGTCGGCGGCCATTCAAAAGCGTGTCAGTGACGTACATATAGAGACCTACGAAAAAGGCATCTCGGTCAATTACCGTATCGATGGTGTTTTATACCCCGCGACCGATACGCTCGACCGGCGCCATCAGAGCGCGTTGGTGTCGCGCCTCAAGGTGATGGCGGAGTTGGATATCGCCGAAAAAAGGGTACCCCAGGATGGACGATTCAAGTTGCGCTTTGGTTCGCGTGACATAGATTTCAGGGTATCCATCCTGCCCAGTGTGTTCGGTGAAGATGTGGTTATCCGGATTCTGGACAAATCATCCATCACCGATGGGATGAAGAATCTACGTCTGGAAAGCTTGGGAATGGCACCTGAAATCCTGAAAAAATTTCGCAAGAGTATCCATGAACCCTATGGCATGGTGCTGATTACCGGCCCCACGGGCAGTGGAAAAACGACCACGCTGTATGCGGCGCTCAGCGAATTGAATACCGGTGATGAAAAGATCATTACCATCGAAGATCCGGTCGAATATCAATTGCACGGCATCGTGCAAATCGCGGTAAACGAGAAAAAAAATCTTACCTTTGCCAAGGGGCTGCGTTCCATACTGCGGCATGATCCTGACAAGATCATGGTAGGTGAAATACGCGATGGAGAAACAGCGCAGATTGCCGTTCAATCGGCGCTGACGGGGCATCTGGTGTTCACAACGGTGCATGCTAATAGTGCTTTCGATGTGCTCGGGCGCTTCAGCCATATGGGAGTGGATACGTATAACTTTGTTTCGGCGCTCAATTGCGTCATGGCACAACGCCTGGTTCGAATCATTTGCCCGAAATGCAAGCGTCAAACCGCGGTTGATGATGACATTCTGGAGCTGTCCGGGCTCGATCCTGCACAATATCAAGATCAAGCATGGTACGAAGGCGCCGGCTGTGATTACTGCCACGGCACGGGTTATCGCGGCCGTGCCGCCGTTACCGAGTTTCTCGCTTTGTCGCCATCCATCCGCCAGATGATCATAGAACGGCGTCCGATCAATGAGATGCAGGCGGCGGCGGTGCAGAATGGGATGGTCACATTACGTCAATCCGCACTGGCGCTGGTGCTTTCAGGCCAGGCGACGCTGAAAGAGATTAATCGTGTCACTTTCGTTGAATAATCTGTTTGACAGTATTGCACCGCGCTCTAAAGCCGTTTTTGGAATCGGCATCGGCAGGGATCGTCTTTCTGCCGCGCATGTTGTTACTACAAAACAGGCGAGACATATCGAACGGATCAGGCAGATAAATCTGCCTTTCACACTATTCAGTGGCACCCCTACGCCCGAGATAGGTCATGGGCTTTCATCCTTGTTGGGCGAGTTATGCGGTGAAGTCAAAAGGTCGCATATTCCCATTCAGATCGCATTGCCTGACCCGGTGGTGAGCTTGCGTGTCTTCGAGTTGGGTGCCATTCCTAAAACCAGAAAAGAGCAACTGGCGCTTGTCCACTGGCGGTTCAACAAGGAGTTGAATTTGGGGGGGCGCGCCATTGAATGCAGTTGCCAGCCTTTGGGCGTGGATAACGACAAACATCTCTTGTTGGCGATGGCTATCGATCAGGCTTGGTTGGATTGCCTGAAGGAGGCGTGCCGGGACGCGGGTGTGATCAGTACGGTCATCGACATGGCGGCGTGTTATCGCTCTAACCGTTTTTACGAACGCTTCTCTTGCGATGGCGCCGATGTAGTTGTTATTTCATTGGATGACGACGCCTGGACAGTGTCCATTTCGGACGCGCAAGGCCGTTTACGCTTTGTCCGCTCGCGTTGGCGTGAAACCATGCCGGAGCGGGAGAGGGAATATCAGGAAATAGCCGCCGAGTCAGAAAAGATGGTGCGCCTCTATGCGCATGCCGCCCCTGGCCGGAGCATAAAAAACATACACGCAATAGGTGATGCCAAGGATGTCTCTGGGGTCGCGGATTTATTGGATCAACGCATGGCGGGGAAATGTATCAGGGTGGCCGGAGGAGTCGAGTTTATATCTAAGCAAGGCGTGTCCGGAAATACTGTAGACAGTATGGTGTCAACCCTGTCGGCAACGGTGTTGCGATGAAAATCATAACGAATTTTTCGACGTCATCCGCTGGCATGGCGCCGCGGATCATGATGATATTGTGGGCAACGGCGTTGCTGGCCGCGCTGTTAGCCGCTGGGATGGCTATGCAAACATCCCAATTGAAACAGACGAAGCTGGACTTGGAGCGTCAATTGTCAAAACTCCAAAACAGGCACGTCGCTGGGATCCCGAAAGTATTTCCCCGTCATGAAGAGCTTGTCACGTTAAAGAAGCGCATAGACGCTGTTTCATCCATATCAAATAGTGGGGAAGGGTCACTATCCGCGTTCCTGAGAAAAATAGAGCTGCTATTGCCTGACGAAGCCTATCTTGTGACACTTCACTACAAGGGAGATACCAGGGAGGCTCAGATTACGGCTGAGGCAGGCAGCGCAAAAATACTTACCGGTTTTTTGCGTGATCTTGAAAAAGAGAAAAGCTTCCTTGAAGTTTTGCTGACAAAACAGTCGCAGCGCACATTGAACGATAAGCAGATTGTTCAGTTCGATCTGCGTATAAAGGAGCGTCTTTCATGAAGGCGACGCATCCTTTTGCGGAAAACATATGGTATTCGCTACGCCATCCCCTGATCAAGGCGGGGATGGCGGCTAGCGGGGCCGCCATAACCCTGGCCATTGTAGTCTGTTTTGGATATTGGATGCCCGTGCGTAACGATATCAACAGCCTCTCTGAATCGGTTAATCTCGAACGTAAGCGGATTGTTGATGATACGCGTTCCGTGCAAATTTATAACGCATATTTGAGCGCTATAAAACAGCTTTCGGCCATTGATAAAAAAATTAACAGCCCTGCCGGTCATGCAGATCTTGTGAATAATATTGATAGTATCGCAATACAAAGAAAAGTAACGATTATTTCTGAATCCTACGATGAGGGTAAAGAAAGGAATGGTTACACGTCGCTGTATATGGAGTTGGCATTACAGGGAGACTATCAGGGGCTGAATGAATTTCTTGTTGATATTCGTGGCCTGCCAACCTGGACTGTTGTTGGGGAAGGGTCGATAAGCCGCTTGGCAGGACAGCAGGATTTGGTTAAGGCGCAATTGCGTTTAATAACTTATCACAAGACGGGAATATGAAAAGTTACAAGGAAGTAGCCATCAGACATCGCAATGCAATATTGCTGGTGATGGCTTTTGTCTTGATGGCCGCCAACGTATTGAATTGGGGCGCATGGGGTCAGGTCAATTCTCGGGAAGCGCCTGGAAGGGGATCAACGGCAGGGGGGTTCCAGGTTTCTGATTTTCAGATAAAAAATATGAATGTGCCTGAGGAGAAAGATAGCGCGATTGGCCGTGACTTGTTCTATCCTGTTTTTGAAGAATATTCAGAACCTGTTAAAGAAATAACATCCATTGCGGAGGATAATGAAAATATTAAACAAATAACTGATGCCGAGATACCTCCTCCCCTTCCGCAAAAAACTCCTGAACAACTTGAAGAGGAGATCGCACGGTCCGATGCCGCTAATTTTAAATATATTGGTACGATTTGGCGTGGAGGACAAGGCCAGGCGCTTTTGGTGAACACGGACAAGCGTTATTTCGTCTTTTCTGGAGACAAGGCAGGCAGCCGATTCGTTGTTGAAATGATAACGAACGACGCGGTCTCTCTAAGAGACCCTGTCACAAACGTGACGGCTCAAGTACTAATATCGGGAGGACCCGCATTAAAAGCGGCTCAAGAGACAAGTGACATTGAAAGATAGCGTAAAATGAAACCGATAAAAAAAATAATATGTTATTTCATGGTGGTAGTGTTGTGCCTGTTGGTTGCATCTTGTGCCGGTCCGATTCGAAAGGCGGAAAACTATGAGGATAAACAGGAATGGATAAATGCGGTAATTGAGTACCGAAAGGCCTATAACGATGAGCCAAGGAACGTGGAATATAAGTCACGTCTGAAGCATGCCGAATTCAAGGCGGCCGACTATTATTACCATCAAGGTATGCTACTTTTGGAGCGGGAAAAAATCGATGAAGCCATAGTTCAACTCCAGCAGGGCTTGACTGCAATGCCCGGTGATGAGCGGCTAATGCAGGCGATGAACAAAGCGCTTTCAAAAAGAGAGGCCAACAATCTTTATCAAGAAGGAGTTCTGATAGAAGGCGCGGGCAATGCCGACGAAGCGAAGCGCATATTCCAAAGGGCCGTAAATGTCTATCCTGATCACAAAGCGGCATCAGAGGCCCTTGCCAATCTTGAAAATAAAAAAATCAAGGAGCGTGATACCGAGAAATTCTCGTTGACTTCAGCATCCCCCATTTCGCTGAATTTCCGTCAAGCCGATATGCGCTCAGTTTTTGAGTTCGTTGCCAAATCATTTGGCATAAATATCATATTTGATGAGGCCATCAAGACCATATCCCCCGTCACGGTATTTGCCAAGGATGTTTCCTTCGAGCAAGCTTTGGCCCTGATTAATGTGGCAACCAAAACCTTCTATAAGAAAATCAGCAAAAATACCATCATAATTGTGCCGGATTCAAAGGACAAGCGTGGTCAATATGAAGATCATATGATGCGTACCTTTTATTTGAGCACTGTCCGGGCCAAGGAGGCGGCGGATATCCTGAGAGGTGTGATGACAATAAGGAAAATGATCGTCAACGAACCGTTAAATACGCTGGTTGTCCGTGATACCGAGGAAGTTATCAGGCAGGTGGAAAAGATTATTGATGTAAACGACAGAAAGCCCGCTGAAATAGTTCTGGAAGTTGAGATCCTGGAGATGAATCGCACCAAGGCAGAGCGTCTTGGCCTTGATCTTGGGTCGTATCAAATCAGCGCTGCGGTTCCGTCAGCCATCGCCCTGAGTGGATCCATTAGCGGCGCGATTGAGAAGGCTTCGCTACTTACGCTTCCTTCGGCGACCTTCAGGTTTTTTAAGCAGGATGTAGATGCCAGGACGCTTGCCAATCCCAAGGTAAGGGTTGTGAACGGAAAATCCGCAAAAATCCATATTGGCGACCGTGTGCCGTTACGTGTTTCCACGATCATCAATACGACGGGGCAGGTGAACACAACTTATGATTACAAAGACATTGGTATAAAGCTTAGCGTTGAACCAACCATAAATCTGGACAATTCATCATCAGTAAAGCTTGGTTTGGAAGTGAGCTCCCTGGGGGCTAATCTGGGAACGGCGACAGAGCCGGCATTCCTTATCGGTAGCCGAAATGCTGAAACTTTTATGCTGTTGCGTGATGGTGAAACAGCGATTCTGGGCGGTCTTATTCGTGATGAGGATCGCAAGACGGTAGTAAGGGTTCCATTACTGGGAGACATTCCTGCCGCAGGTTCTCTATTTAGTTCTTACGATATGTCGAAGGGGCGCACCGACGTGTTGTTGACCATCACGCCTCGTGTTGTGCGAGGCTGGGATCTGCCCGCCAAGGAAGTCCGCCAGTTTTATTCTGGCACCGAAGATAAATATCTTGATCAAGCGCCCTTTCAGAGCCTCGCTTCTCCATCATCGGCTGCGGTAAAGGAGGATGCCGGGATTCAGGAGTCCCCGCAGGCACCTGTTAACGAAAGTCCGGCGGCACCCCCATTGCCAGGCCAGTCGATTGCGCCAGGTATTGGGGGGAATGTTATCCAGTCTCCCGCGCTCGGCTTTTCTAAGCCAGCTTATATGGTCATCAATCAAGATGAGGTGGATGTTCAGATTCTTTTTGACAACCTCGCAAAAAACAGGGAGATCGCCACGGAAATACAATTCAATTCAAAGGTGCTGGAATTTGTCGGGGGTGATGCGGGCGAATTCAAAGTTGGTTTTTTTCAGGCCGACAAAAATGAGGCAGGAGATGCTGTACGTCTAAGCGCCGGGCTTGCAAATGATGCCGTCTCGAAAGAGAAAGGTATTCTGGCAACCCTCCGGTTCCGTGCCTTGAAGCCAGGTGTTTCTGCTCTCACGTATGGTGCCTCATCGGTCAAAAATGCGGCGGGTGACATCATTAATCCACAGTCAAATATCTCACGTGTCATTGTACGCTAGGAAATACAAACTCCTGGGAGTCACCTTCGTCGAGTTGCTGGTGACGCTGGTGATTCTTTCGATTCTCGCGGCGGTTGCATTGCCTTATGCAGAAATTACGGTGCGCCGCAATAAGGAGATTGAATTGCGCCAGGCACTGCGTGATATGCGCAGTGCCATTGACCGTTTTCATCTGGACTGGGAAACGGCAAAAATATCGAAATTGGATAATGATGTTAGCGAAAATGGTTACCCAAAAAAATTGCAAGTATTGGTTGAAGGAGTGGGGTCTGCCCAGGCCAAAGGGACAAAGATTAAATACTTGCGCCGAATTCCTGCCGACCCGTTCTCCGGCCCTGACAAGCCGTCACTGGAGCACTGGGTGCTGCGCGGTTATCAGGATGCGTCCGATGCCACCTCGTGGGGAGGAACGGATGTTTACGATGTACGGTCATTAAGCCGTCGCAAGGCGATTGACGGCAGCTTCTACAAGGATTGGTGACATGCGCCGCAGTATTGTCCACAAGGCGCGCGGCTTTACCTTGGTGGAGCTGATGGTGGTGCTGGTTTTGATTGTTATACTTGCCAGTCTCGCAGCACCCTTGGTAACCAGCTCAATACAGCGCGGCCGTGAAGCTGTGCTCAAGGAAGATTTATTAGTGATGCGTAAAGCAATTGATGATTACTATGCGGATACGGGAAATTATCCGGAGGATATCAAGCAACTGATGGAAAAACGTTATCTGAGGAAAATTCCTGTTGATCCTTTAACTGAACGCAGTGATACGTGGCGTGAGGTTCGTGATGATGCGGGGATTGTTGATATAAAAAGTGGAGCGGATGGAAAATCCGCCAATGATGAGTCATACAGCGAATGGTAGTTTATTGTCTTAATCTTAATTTGATGTGAGAGGCTGGTCTATGAAAAAGAGCATGAGATGGTCTTCGGGTTTTACCATGATGGAGTTGCTGATTGTTCTGGTTATTATCGGATTGTTAGCGGCTTTGGTGGGTCCTGCATTGTTCCAGCGCATCAATCCGGCAAAACAATCGGCGGCGCGCAGTCAGATTGAAAATTTCATGACAGCTCTCGACACCTATTTTGTAGATAACGGACACTTTCCAACGACACAACAGGGTTTTTTGGCGCTTCGTGTTAAACCGGAAGGTGATGAAAAGTGGGCGGGGCCTTATCTTAAAAAAGACGTGCCAAACGATCCATGGGGAAATCCATACCAATACCGCGCTCCTGGACACAATGGTGGCTACGATATTTTATCTCTGGGCGCGGATGGTAAAGAGGGTGGCGAAAATGAAAATATGGATATCAATAGCTGGGAGATCGACAAGAAATAATCATGATGGATTTACCTATATCATGGTGCTGGTCGCGGTTGTAATAACCGGCCTGATGGCAGGTGTTGCAGCCACCATCGCATCGCGGGTTATGCAGGCCGAGAGAGAGAAGGAATTGCTTTTCCGTGGCATGGCTTATCAGAATGCGATAAAAAGCTATTATCAGGCTGGCGCGCAACTTAATACGTTTATCTTTCCGCGCTCGTTAAACGATTTGCTGAATGACCCGCGCTTTCCCGGCAAACATCATATTCGTGCTCTGTATGTGGACCCAATGGGGAAAGGACGGCGGGAGTGGCGCGTGATCCGTTCAATTGATGGCGGTATCGCCGGCGTTGTCAGCTCAAGCAAACAAAAATCTTTAAAGACCGCCAACTTCCCCGCTGGACTGGAATCTCTGGCGGGCAAGAAGTCCTATGCGGAATGGGTTTTTCAGTACAACGCTCCCGCAGCAATCCAAACTCCACGTTCCGTCATGCCACGTGTACCTGTGCAGCAGAAATAGATTCAAGATTCCGCCGCCTCTCCCGCCTCTCCCGCCTCTCCCGCCTCTCCCGCCTCATACGGTTCGGCATAGCCACATTCCTTTTGCGGACAGACCTTTTCCGTGCCACGACGCTTGGTGGTTTTGATGGTCATCACCGGCCATTGGCATTTTGGGCAAGGCTCGCTGAGGGGCTCATTCCACACCGCGTAGTTGCAATCCGGATAGGTTGCACAGGAGTAGAAGATCTTGCCGTAGCGTGACTTGCGCTTGAGCAGGGTGCCCTTGTGACACTGCGGGCAGTCCACGCCGGTGTCGGCGGGCTTCTCCAGGGGTTCTATGTGTTTGCAGGCAGGGTAATTGCTGCAACCGATGAACTTGCCGTAGCGGCCCTGGCGGAAGATAAGCGGAGATTCACACTTGGGGCAGGTGCGGCCTTCCACGACTTCGGGCTCTGTCGCAGCGCCCGCTTCCTCATTGAGGTTGCGGGTGTAATCGCACTCCGGGTAGGTGGTGCAGCCGATGAACCGTCCGCGTTTTCCGAGGCGGATCGAGAGCGGTTTGCCGCATTTGGGGCAGGCTTCGTCCAACGCCTCCTGGGTGACATCCTGGCGCTTAACGTTCTCTTCGGTAGTGTCGACCTGAGTCTTGAAGGGCGTCCAGAAATCGCGCAGGAGCGGAACCCAGTCTTTTTCACCGCGCGACACCGCATCGAGCTCGTCTTCGAGATGGGCGGTGAAGTCGTAATCCACATAACGCGTGAAATATTCGGTGAGGAACTTGTTGACAATGCGTCCCACGTCGGTGGGTTTGAAGCGCCGCTTGTCCAGCTCTACATACTCACGCTGCTGGAGCGTGGAGATGATGCTCGCATAGGTGGAGGGGCGGCCGATGCCGTGTTCTTCGAGCGCCTTGATCAGGCTGGCTTCGCCATAACGCGGGGGTGGCTCGGTGAAATGCTGTTCGGGCTGGATGCCAAGGAGGTCAATTTTTTCCCCTGCCAGCAGCACGGGCAGGCGGCGTTCATCCTCGCCTTCTTTACCTTCTTCTTTGCTGTCGTCCACGCTTTCCTGGTACACCGCCATGAAGCCGGGGTGGACTATGGTGGAGCCGTTGGCGCGGAACAGATTGCCTTCGCCGGCGCTCATGTCGACGCTCACGGTGTCGAGGGTGGCGTGGATCATCTGGCAGGCGATGGTGCGCTTCCAGATCAGGTCATACAGCTTGTACTGGTCAGCGGTCAGACTGTCCTTGATAGACTCCGGTGCGCGTTCCGCAGCAGTGGGGCGTATCGCCTCGTGGGCCTCCTGGGCATTTTTGGATTTTGTTTTGTAAACATGCGGTTGCTCGGGCACGTTGTCGCTGCCGAAACGGGTGGCAATGAGGCTACGGATATCGTCCAGCGCCTCGTTTGCCAGGCTCACCGAGTCGGTACGCATATAGCTGATCAAACCCACTGCGCCACCGCCGATGTCGATACCCTCATAGAGCTGCTGGGCGAGGCGCATGGTGCGCTGAGCGGTAAAGCCCAGTTTGCGCGATGCCTCCTGTTGCAGTGTCGAGGTGGTAAACGGCGGTGAAGGATTGCGTTTACGCTGCTTCTTGTCCACCTTGGCGACCACCAGGGCGCCCGCTGCGGCGCGCAGCAATTCCTCCTCGATTTTGGCGGCCTGCTCGCCATCGGTGACGCTGAACTGGCTGACTTTTTCACCTTGATACTGGATGAGTTTGGCGCTGAAGCGGTCGCCTTTTTTGGCGAGGTTGGAGAGTATCGTCCAGTATTCGCGCGTTACGAATTTTTCGATCTCTTCCTCGCGCTCGACGATCATGCGCAGCGCCGGGCTTTGCACGCGCCCGGCGGAGAGGCCACGGCGGATTTTTTTCCACAGCAGCGGGGAGAGGTTGAAGCCCACCAGGTAATCCAGCGCGCGGCGCGCCTGCTGGGCGTTGACCAGCTCCATGGATACCTCGCGCGGATTCGCCACGGCCTCGTTCACGGCGCGTTTGGTGATCTCGTAGAACACCACGCGATGCACGGGCTTGTCCTTGAGGAGCTTCTTTTCCTTGAGTATTTCCAGGAGATGCCAGGAGATGGCCTCGCCTTCACGGTCCGGATCGGTTGCCAGATAGAGCACATCGGCCTTTTTCATGGCGCTGACGATGGCGTCGACGTGCTTTTCATTCCTTTCAATAGTCTGGTACTTCATGGCGAAGCTGTGCTCTGTATCGACAGCGCCCTCTTTGGGCAGCAGGTCACGCACATGGCCGTAGGAGGCGAGGATGTCGAAGTCCTTGCCCAGGTATTTTTTCAAGGTCTTGGCCTTGGCGGGCGATTCAACGATAAGGAGATTTTTGGTCACTTGTGCCCTTCAGGGTATAAGTTATGTAGCTATAGAAAACAGCCGCAAAAAGCCACAGGCAGCAAGCGATGGCCGAAAGCCGCACTTGCTGCCTGCAACGCGCTATTAATGTAAATTGTTGGGCATCTCGTCGAACACGAGGTCTTCCATCCAGGCGAAAGCCGCTTCCTGGCCGGGCTGATTGAACAGCACCATGAGGATCACCCACTTGAGCTGGGCGAGATCAATTTCCTCGCTCTCCAGGGCCATGATGCGGTCGATCACGAGTTCGCGGTTGGCCGGATCAAGCACGCCGAGCTGTTCCAGGAACATCAGAAAGCCGCGGCACTCCAGATCGAGCCGGTTCGTCTCCTGATGGGTGAAGACACGAATCGAGTGGCTGGTGGTGAGCATGATCGGCGCGGCGTTTTCCCGCATCTGCGCCATGCCTTCCAGCCAGGTGAAGGCCTTGTCGATCTCGCCGTAGTGAAAGCCGGCCTCAATGAGTTCTTTCCTCAGCGCCTCCTGGTCAGGGGTAGTTTCCAGCTCGCCGTCGAGGTAGTTCTCGAACAGGTACATCAGGACATCCAACACATTTTCTTTCATTTCAGGACCTCCTGCGCTTAGCCTTTAACCCGGCGGGTATAGCATCCGCCCGATGCCGATTCAACTATATTATGCAATTCCAATACCAAAAGCATGGAGGAAACCTGCTCCGGCGTCAATCCACTGCGTTCCACCAATGTGTCTATGGAAGTGGGGGAGAAGTCGACGCAATCAAGCAATTTCAATGAGTTATCGTCAAGATTAAGTCCAATGCCAGAGTTTTCACCGGAACATAATACAGTGTTATACGCCACGTCCGATACCATTGGGCCGAGTTCTTCAAGGATATCCTGGACATTTTCGACCAGTTTTGCCCCTAGTCGAATCAGGGAATGACAGCCGCGCGCCAGGGGATTATGGATGGAGCCGGGAATGGCGAAGACCTCGCGGCCTTGCTCCGCCGCCAGACGTGCGGTGATCAGTGAGCCGCTGGCGAGTGCGGCCTCCACTACCAGCGTACCCAGGCTCAGGCCGCTGATAATTCGATTGCGGCGCGGGAAGTGTTCGGCCAGCGGCGGGGTGCCGGGCACAAATTCAGAGACCAGTGCGCCGCGTTGGGCAATGCGGTGCGCCAAATCACGGTGCCGGGCTGGATAGACGCGGTCCAGGCCAGTGCCCGTGACGGCGATGGTGAGACCCTCTCCATCAAGCGCCCCCTGGTGGCTGGCGGCGTCGACGCCCAGCGCCAGACCACTGGTGACGGTTAATCCCGCGCCGCACAGATGTCTTGCAAAGTCGTGAGCGGTCTCCCGTCCGGCGGCAGAGGGGTTGCGGCTGCCCACCAGCGCCAATTGCGGGGTTGCCAACACAGCCGGGTTGCCATGTACGAACAGGAGCGGCGGCGGATCAGCGATTTCGCGCAGTTGTGCCGGGTAGGCAGGATCATGGAGCGCGAGTATGTGGTTGCCGGGCAGCGCCCCCCAGGCAAGGTCTTTTTCCACGGCGGCCCAATCGGGTTTGCGCAGATAAGCGGCGAGCGCCGCCGCACCGCGCATGCCGGATGATGCCACTTGCTCCGGGGTGGCCTCGAAAATGGCGCGGGGCGTCGCATAATGATCGAGCAACGCCATGAATGTGACGGGGCCTACGCCCGGCGCCCTCAGCAGGGCCAGCCAATAGCCTAGATCGTTTTTGTCGCTGGGATAAGTCATTGGCTGGTAGTCACTTGTCATTTGTTGCCAGGGTCAGAGCAAGTCCACCATCACCGGGTTATGGCTACGGATTTTTCACCATATCATACAGCCGGATATCCCGTTCCGCCTGCATGACCAGTGCATAGCTCACGCGCTCGAAGGTGCGAAACACCATGAGCAGACCGGCGCGCTCATCAGGCAGCTTTACCATATTGTTCGCGCCAGGATTGATCGTGTCGCGCACGGTGGTGCCGGACTGAAGGACGGCCAGCACATGGCCCGGCTCCATGCCATTCTGCGTGCCCAGGTTGAGCGCTACCACCTGATTCCGGCCGATTTTGGAGACGCCGTCGGCTACCGCAATGATATTGCCAGAGGTTGCCTTTTCCGGTGCATGAGGGAAAAAATCCCGGCTGGCATCCTTTTCCTCTTGCGGGAACAGGTTATCGCCAATCAAGGTCTCACGATAGGCGTTGGTGATGCGTAATGTTGTGGGATCGCCCGCGCGCTCCACGCTGGCATCGGCGACCTGGATGGTCTCATAGCCCAGGATGTCTTCTTTTTTGGCGCCGGGGTTGCGGTACGCCTTGCCGCGGTGAAATACGCCAAAGCGGGGGGTAATCGCGTCCGCCATCTTGCGCGCATATATCTTGCTCCCGGTGCCGACTGCCTGGCGGCCTTCCTCAAATGCAACGACATAAGGCGCATTTTCGATCTCGCTCGCACTGACCACGCGTGCGCGCAACAGGAAGGGTTCGATGGCATCCATGGCGATGGCGGGGATGGCACTGTTCAGGCCGGAAACGCGGATCTGGGGAGACAGCTTTACCGTCGGCAGGTTTGATGTGGACTGCGCGGTGCGTTCGATTTGCAGTACCGGCTTGCCGTCCTGCACACCCAGCACAATCACATCGCCCGGATAGATCAGGTGCGGGTTTTTGATCTCTGGGTTGATATGCCATACATCCGGCCAGCGCCAGGGGTCACGCAGGAAGCGCGCGGAGATGTCCCACAGCGTGTCGCCCTTGACCACCTTGTGGCGGTTGGGATGATCAGGGTTGAGTGCTACGGTATCCGCCAGCGCGGCTGACACGGTGGCGGCGCTGGCCAGAAGCGCGAAACACAGGCCCACCAAGGTCTTTTTGGTCAACATAATCGTCCTTATTGCATGTGGCGCCGGGAGCGCCTATCTATTATGATCATTCCTTATATCGGACTCACATCGCATTAAGTTAACGGTTATCTGATGGCTATTCTTCCAATTTTGCATTATCCCGACCCGCGGTTGCGCAACAAGGCTGCTCCAGTCGCCAAGGTTGATGGTAAACTCCGCGCCCTGATCGACGATATGTTCGAGACCATGTATCAGGCGCCGGGCATCGGCCTGGCGGCGCCCCAGGTTGATGTTGCCCTGCGTGTGCTCGTTATTGATATCTCGGAGCAGCGCAATGCGCCATTATGCCTGATTAATCCGGAAATCCTGCACATGGAAGGCGTAGAGCAGATGGAGGAAGGCTGTCTCTCGGTGCCGGGAATTTACGAGCCGGTGCAGCGTGCCAAGTATATCAAGGTGCGTGCGCTGGACCGCAATGGCGCATCATTTGATCTGGATGCCGACGATCTGCTGGCCGTGTGCATCCAGCACGAGATGGATCACCTGGACGGCAAGTTGTTTGTCGATTATTTGTCTGAATTAAAACGGCAGCGCCTCCGCAAAAAGCTGGAAAAAGTGCGCCGCCAGACCTTATAAATAAAAAGTAGAAAATCTTGAAATCCAGTCTCAATATCATCTTTGCCGGCACACCCGAATTCGCCGTCGCGCCGCTGCGGGCATTGCTCGCGACGGAACATACCGTGTGCGCGGTCTATACCCAGCCGGATCGCCCGGCAGGCAGGGGCCGCAAGCTCACTGCCAGCCCGGTCAAGTGTGTGGCGCTTGAACACGGCATCCCGGTGTATCAGCCGGTCAGTCTCAAGTCCGCGGAAGAGCAGGCGCGGCTACAGGCATTGCAGGCTGATCTGATGGTGGTGGTTGCCTATGGCCTGATACTGCCGTCCCCGGTGCTGGAGGCGCCGCGCCTGGGCTGCGTGAATATTCACGCCTCGCTGCTGCCGCGCTGGCGCGGCGCCGCGCCGCTCCAGCGCGCCATCCTGGCGGGTGATACCGAGACAGGTATTACCATCATGCAAATGGATGTGGGTCTGGATACCGGCGCCATGCTGGTGCGTGCATCCTGCCCCATCCTGCCGGATGACACCACGCAAACCCTGCACGACCGGCTGGCGGCGCTGGGCGCGCAAACGCTGCTGCCAGTGCTGGAACAGCTTGACAATGGCACGGCGCACGCCACCCCGCAGGATGACAGCCTGGCTTGTTACGCCGCCAAGATTGACAAGACTGAGGCGGTGATAGATTGGTCACGGCCTGCCGTGGAGCTGGAACGCAAGGTGCGCGCATTCAATCCCTGGCCGGTGGCGCGTACACTTTTGGGTGAGACACCGCTGCATGTCTGGGGGGCACAGGTGGTGGCAGGCGATGCGGGCCAGCCGCCGGGGACCATCCTGTCTGCCGGAAAGGAAGGCATTGATGTCGCCACAGGCAGCGGCATTCTGCGCCTGCTGCAACTCCAGGTGCCGGGCGGCCGTCCCATGTCGACCGCCGATTTTTTGAACGCCCATCGTAATTTGGTGACTATAGGCATCACGCTTACCCTGAAGGACAGCGCGCAGCCTCCCCTCCGGGGGACAAGCAAATGAAATCAAGAACCGCCGCCGCGAAGGTATTGGCTCAGGTAGTGGGCAAAGGGCGTTCGCTGGGCGGGATTCTTGCGCCCACGCTTGCTCAGTTGCGTAAGGACGGGGATCGGGCATTGGCGCAGGAGTTGTGTTACGGCGTGCTGCGCTGGTATCCACGGTTGGCCGCGCTATTGGAGCGGTTGTTGAGCAAACCGCTGAAAGAGCGCGATGAGGATGTGCGCGGCCTGTTGCTGCTGGGCTTGTATCAAATTATCTACATGCGCGTGCCGGATCATGCCGCAGTGGGCGAGACGGTGGCAGCGGCCAGGGACTTGGGTAAGCCGTGGGCGGGTGGGCTGGTGAATGCCGTTTTGCGCAATTATTTGCGCGATAGCGCCCATTTGCTGGAAGAGGTGGATCAAAACGAGGCGGCGGCGCTGGCCCATCCCGCATGGTTGCTGGAATTGCTCAAGAACGCCTGGCCGGGTGACTGGCAGGCTATCGTCACGGCCAATAACCAGCGCCCGCCGATGGCGCTGCGCGTCAACGCCCGGCATATGGAGCGCGACGCCTATCTGCGCATGCTGGTAGGTGACGGGATCGCCGCGCATCCGGCGCCGCATACCACGCACGGGGTCATTCTGGAACAGCCCACCGATGTTGAACGCCTGCCCGGATTCAACGAGGGGTGGGTGTCGGTGCAGGATAGCGCGGCCCAGCTCGCGGCAACGTTGCTCGATGTCCAGCCCGGCCAGCGCGTGCTCGACGCCTGCGCGGCACCCGGCGGCAAGGCGGCGCATATCCTGGAGTCACAGCCCGGCGTTGATCTGACGGCGCTGGATAACGATGCCGCACGCCTGAAGCGTGTGGACGGGAATTTGCGGCGCTTGCGACCGCCAGGGATGGCGGCCGTTCCTGCGCATCCGGCAACTGCTCCCCGCGTTGCTCTACCTCCGGCATCCATGCCGTCGCCTGCGCCCACGGCACTTGTGCATCCCTGCACGGCGGAAGTACTGGAAAGGCAGGAGCAGTTTCCAGTGCAGGTTCGCCTGATCGAGGGTGATGCCGCCCAGCCTGCCGCGTGGTGGGATGGCGTCATGTACGATCGCATCCTGCTTGATGCGCCGTGCTCGGCGACCGGTGTGATACGCCGCCACCCCGATATCAAAATCCTGCGCAGGCCAGGCGATATTGCCGCGCTGGCGGAGCTGCAAGGGCGTATGCTGCAGGCGCTATGGCCCTTGCTGAAGCCGGGGGGGGTGTTTTTGTACGCCACCTGCTCCATACTGCCACAGGAAAATGAGCAGCAGGTAACGCGCTTTCTGGCGGCGCAAACGGACGCCTGCGAAAAGGTTATCGATGCTTCATGGGGAAATCCAAGGGAGGCGGGGCGGCAGATCCTGCCTGGCGAGAACGGCATGGACGGGTTTTATTATGCGTGTTTGCAAAAAACATAGGGCTTCGTTGCTAAAAGCCTTATGAGAAACCGGAACGGCAACGCGTTCTTATCAACACTGGCCATGTTCATGGCCGGCCTGATGTGTTTCGGCACTGCCTGGGGTGAAAACTCAAATGGCGAATTTACCGTGCGCGGCGTGGAGACAGAGCTGGTCGACAAGGTGTACCGGCTTGACGCGCGCATCGACTATCAGCTCAGCGACCGGATGCTGGATGCGTTGCATAAAGGCATACCGCTGACCATCGCGATGGACATCGAGGTGTGGCGCAAGCGGCAATATCTCTGGAACGAGCAACTCGCCGCAGTAACGCAACGCTATCAGCTTTCCTATCACGCGCTGACGCGTCAATACCAGATCAAAAACCTCAATACCGGCATACAAAATGGTTTTCCAACGCTGCATGCGGCCTTGGAGATGCTGGGCACGGTTGATGATTTTCCGATGCTGGACCAGCAATTGCTGCGGGCGGGTGAAACATACGAGGCGCGCTTGCGTACTCGTCTGGATATCGAGGCGCTGCCGGTGCCGATCCGTTTGTTGGCCTATATCTACGCCGGATGGCGCGTAAGCAGCGAGTGGCATACATGGTCATTGCGGCTCTAAAACGCACCGGCTCGGGCATTGCGCCGGTGGTAGTGCTGTTTGTGCTGCTGCTGGCGTCGCTCTACATGATGAGCAGCGCGACGCAAAATTCAGCGGAGTTTGGCCGCCTCTATTCTGTCCTGCTGGTGGTCAACATCCTGGAGCTGGTGCTTCTGGTGGGCCTGATTACCGCCAATCTTTATCGCCTGGTGCGCCAGTACCGGGCCGGCGTGGTGGGGTCACGGCTCACCGCGCGGCTGGTGGTCATATTCGTGATCCTCTCAGTGGTGCCGGTATCGCTGGTGTATTATTTCTCGCTGGATTTTTTGCGGCGCGGGATTGATAGCTGGTTTGACGTGCGCATCGAAAAGGCGCTGGGTGACGCGCTGGAATTGAGCCGCACCGCACTTGATGCGCGCATGCGCGACCTGCTGCGGCAAACCGAGTTGATGGCGCGGGAGATGGAAGACATCCCCAATGGCCAGGTCATCTTTGATATGGACAAATTGCGCCAGCGTAGCGGGGCCTCTGATCTTACCTTGCTGACCCCGCAAGGCCACATTCTCGCCATTAGCAGCGATGACCCCACCATGGCCTCCCCTACCCAGCCCAGTGAGGCGATATTGCAACGGGTGCGGCAGGGGATCACCTATGTCGGGCTTGATCCGATCCGCGACACAGGCCTCTATGTGCGGACGGTGGTCACAGTGCCTGGCCTCGATCCCGGCAGTCCGCCGCGCCTGCTGCAGGGGCTGTTCCCGGTCGCGGGGCGCATGAGTGAGCTGGCCGAGGGGGTGCAATCCGTTTATGCCCGGTACCAGGAGTTGGGCTATATGCGCGAGCCGCTCAAGCTCAGTTTTACCCTGACCTTGTCGCTGGTGTTGTGGCTCAGCGTGCTGATGGCGGTATGGGCCGCGTTTTTTTCGGCGCGGCGTTTGACGGAGCCGGTGCGGGTGCTGGCGCTGGGTACGCGTGCGGTGGCGGCAGGCGACTATGACCAGCGGCTGCCGTTGCTGCCCAGCCATGACGAGCTGGGCTTTCTGGTACAGTCATTCAACGATATGACGCGCAAGATATCGCTCGCCCGCGACGAGGCCCAACGCAGCCATCAACAGGCCGAAACTCAGCGCGCCTATCTGGAAGCGGTGCTGGACCGGCTGTCTTCCGGTGTACTGACATTGGATGGGCAACACATTCCGCGCACGGCAAACATCGCCGCAAGCCAGATTCTTGGCGCGGATCTCGATAATAATATTATTGGCGAACCTCTCGATCAGCTTGGCGGCGTCTATCCTCATCTTAGCGGTTTTGCCAAGGCTCTTGCGCCGCATTTGACGGGCGCGCCGCGGGAATGGCGCGAGGAAGTGGTTTTGTTTGGCGCGGGCGGACGGCAGGTATTGATGTGCCGTGGTGCACCGCTGTCCGACACGGCAGGCGAGACGGGAGGACATGTGGTCGTGTTCGATGACATCACAAACCTGATCCAGGCGCAGCGTGATGCGGCGTGGGGCGAGGTGGCCCGGCGTCTGGCGCACGAGATCAAGAACCCGCTCACACCTATCCAGCTTTCCGCCGAGCGTCTGCGGCATAAATACCTCAAAACCATGAACGCAGAGGACGCGGACGTACTGGACCGCTCCACCCATACCATCATCCAGCAGGTGCAGACCATGCAGGAAATGGTCAAGGCCTTTTCCGATTATGCGCGCGCGCCGAAGCTGATGCTGCATCCGCTGGATCTGAATCGCCTGATCAACGAGGTGCTGGATCTCTATCGCGGAGATGCAAGGGTGCGGACCAAGGCGCGCCTCGATCCGCAACTGCCGCGCATCGAGGCCGATGCAGGGCGCTTCCGGCAATTGCTGCACAACCTCATCAAAAACGCCCTTGATGCCATTGGTGAAAACGCCGGGTGTTGCGTTACCATCACCACACAATGGCTACACGAACCGGATTTTCAGAGCATCGAACTGCGCGTGCAGGACAATGGCCCAGGCATCACGCCGGAGATTCTTGCCCGCCTTTTTGAGCCCGGCGTCAGCAGCAAAGCCAAGGGCGGCGGGCTGGGGCTGGCGATTGTGAAAAAGATCGTTGAAGAACACGGCGGCGTGGTGTGGGCGGAAAATGTCCCCGGCGACGGCGCCTGTATCGTGGTGCGTCTCCCGCTGCAAAGCGCTGGAGCAGCCGCGTGAGCGCATCCATCGGACATTTGTACAAAGGATAACAGCGCATGAGCATGGCCTATATTCTGGTGGTGGACGACGAGCGCGACATCCGCGAACTGGTCAAGGAAATCCTGGTTGACGAGGGATACGAGGTCGCTATCGCGGAGAACGGTGAGGCGGCGCAGCGCGCGCGGCGCGAACGCCGTCCTGATCTGGTGCTGCTGGATATCTGGATGCCGGACATCGACGGTATCTCGCTGCTCAAGGAGTGGGGGGCCGAAGAGGGCGATGCGTTGCCGCCGGTCATCATGATGTCCGGACACGGCACTGTGGAAACTGCGGTGGAGGCCACCCGTTTAGGCGCCTACGACTTTCTGGAAAAACCCTTGTCCATGGCCAAGCTGCTGTTGACCATCAAACGCGCGCTGGAGGCCGACCGGCTGCGCCGGGAAAACCTCGGGTTGCGGCGCCACGATCAGACGGTAACGGAACCCGTGGGCCACGGCACGGTAATGCACCATCTGCGCGAACAGGCCAGGCGCATCGCCCAGCACGACGCCTGGGTTCTGATCACTGGCGAGCCGGGCAGCGGCAAGGAGTTGTTTGCCCGTTATCTGCACGCCAACAGTGCGCGTCGCAATGGTCCGTTTATTGATGCCGGTATTCCGCAGGGCAATCCGGCTATCGAATTGTTTGGCAGTGAAGAAAGCGGAAAGATTCATTACGGGCGCTTTGAGCAAGCCAACGGCGGCACCCTGTTCCTGGATGAGATCGGCGATATGGATGCCGCGTTGCAGGCGCGCCTGCTACGCGCCCTGCAAAGCCGCTCCTTCACGAGGGTGGGCGGCAGCGAGCCGGTGAAGCTCGACGCGCGCGTTCTCGCAGCCACGCATCACGATCTGGCGCAGGATGTCCAGGCCAAGCGCTTCCGTGAAGACCTTTATTATCAGTTAAACGTAGTGCCGCTACGCGTACCCCCGTTACGCGAACATTGCGAAGACGTTCCCGAATTGCTCAACTATTACATGAACGTTTTCGTCAATCAGGACAACATGCCCTACCGCCGCTTCAGCATGGCGGCGCAAAACCGCCTGCGCAATTATCCATGGCCGGGCAACGTCCGCGAATTGAAAAACCTGGTGCAGCGCCTGCTGATTCTCGGGACAGGCGCCGAAATCGGCGTCGATGAAGTGGAGGCCGCGTTGGGCGAGGCGCCCGCCAGCGTAACTGCGACATCAACACTGGGCTTTGATTTACCCTTGCGCGAGGCGCGCGACCGTTTTGAAAAGGCCTATCTGGAATATCAATTGCGCGAGACGGGCGGCAACATTACCAAGGTGGCCAAGCTGGCGGGCATGGAACGCACCCATTTGTACCGCAAAATGCGGGCTTTGGGCATAAGCATCGGCGATGTACAAGAAACAGCGGATCAGTGATAAGATTGCCGCCCTTGTTTTGGATTGTGAACTGACATGAAGATCATCATCCTCGGCGCAGGCCAGGTAGGTTCGTCGGTAGCCGCCAATCTGGTCAGCGAGGCCAACGATATCACGGTGGTGGATACCAACCAGGATCTCCTGCAAAATCTCCAGGACCGTTTCGACCTGCGCACCGTGTGCGGCGAGGCCTCCCATCCCGAGGTGCTGCGGCGCGCCGGAGCAGAGGATGCGGACATGATCCTCGCCGTCACCAACAGTGATGAAACCAACATGGTAGCGTGCCAGGTAGCGTACACGCTGTTTCACACCCCCACCAAAATCGCGCGCGTGCGTTCCAACGAATATCTTAGCCATCCCCAGCTATTCACCAATGATGCGCTCCCTGTCGATTTTCTGATCAGTCCCGATCAGGCAGTGACAGATTATATCCAGCGCCTTATAGAATACCCCGGCGCGCTCCAGGTGCTCGATTTTGCTCATGGCAAGGTGCGGCTGGTGGCGGTGCGTGCCTATCATGACGGACCACTGGTAGGGCGTGAACTGCGCGCCCTGCGCGAGCACATGCCGGGTGTTCAGACGCGCGTTGCCGCCATCTTCCGCCGTGATGCGCCTATCGTTCCCGAGGGCAATACCGTCATCGAAGTGGATGACGAAGTATTTTTCATTGCCGCCAGCAAAGACATCCGCGCGGTGATGGGAGAGCTGAGGCGGCTGGACAGCCCCATCAAGCGCGTGATGATCGCGGGCGGCGGCAACATCGGAAAACGTCTGGCCAAGGCGCTGGAAAATGACTACCAGATCAAGGTTATCGAACACAACCAGAAGCGTGCGCGCGCCCTGTCGGAAGAGCTGAAAAAGGCCATCGTCCTGCTGGGCGATGCCACCGATGAAGATCTATTGCGCGAAGAAAATATCGAGGCCACTGATATATTCTGCGCGCTGACCAATGACGACGAAGATAATATCCTCTCCGCGATGCTTGCCAAGCGCCTTGGCGCACGCAAGGTGATGGCGTTGATCAATCGCTCTGCCTATGTCGATCTGGTGGAGAGCGGCACGATAGACATCGCAATATCCCCCCACCAGGCGATGATCGGCAGCCTGTTGGCTCATGTGCGGCGTGGTGATGTTGCGGCAGTTCACTCGTTGCGGCGCGGCGCAGCGGAAGCACTGGAGGCGGTGGCGCACGGCGACCGCAAATCATCAAAAGTGGTGGGGCGCGCCATCCAGGACATCAAACTGCCGCCGGGCGCCAGCATTGGCGCCATGTTGCGTGGCGATGAGGTCATAATCGCCCATCACGATACCGTGATCGAAGCGGAGGATCACGTCATCCTGTTTCTGGTCGACAAAACCCGTATCCGCGACGTGGAACGCCTGTTTCAGGTGAGCGCGACGTTTCTTTAAAAGTAACAATAATCAAAAATGAAGAGGCATGGTATGGCGTTCCACCGGTTTTCTGACTTACTGCTCGTTTCCTGCTGCTGAAAAATGCAACTCTCCGCCATACAACGCATACTCGGTCTTCTGTTGATGCTGTTCAGTATCACCATGCTGCCGCCGGTAGCGGTGTCCTTTTGGTACGACGACCACACCGCACAATCCTTTCTTCTGGGCTTTGTGTTGACGCTGTTGGCAGGTTTTCTGTGTTGGCTGCCGGTGCGCGCGTATCGCAAGGAGTTACGCCTGCGCGACGGCTTTCTGATCGTGGTGATTTTCTGGACCGCGTTGAGTATGGTCAGCGCTCTGCCGTTCATGCTCGCCGAGCATCCGCACATGTCGTTCACAGACTCGGTTTTTGAGTCGGTGTCGGGCTTCACCACCACCGGCGCAACGGTGATGGTCGGCCTCGATCACATGCCGCAATCCATCCTCTACTACCGGCAGCAACTGCAATTCCTCGGTGGCATGGGAATCGTGGTTCTGGCGGTGGCCATTTTCCCCATGCTCGGCATCGGCGGTATGCAGCTCTATCGTGCCGAGACGCCGGGGCCGATGAAAGACAACAAACTTACCCCCCGCATTACCGAAACAGCGCGGGCCTTGTGGTACATCTACCTGGGTTTGACGGTGGCCTGCGCGCTGGCCTACTGGCTGGCCGGGATGAGCCTGTTCGACGCCATCGGTCACAGCTTTTCCACCATCTCCACCGGCGGTTTTTCCACGCATGACGCCAGCCTTGGTCACTTCAACAGCGCACTCATCGACGCTATTGCTACCGTGTTCATGCTGCTTGGCGGGTTCAGCTTCGCGGTGCATTTCATGGCATGGCGGGAGAGGGACATCCGCCACTATTGGCGCGACGCGGAGGCGCTCGCCTTCATCGGTATCGTCGCCGCGATAATAGCGATTGTCGTCGTGGTGCTGATGGTCACGCAAAAGTATCCGGACTTTTGGAGCGCATTGCGCTATGGCTCTCTCCAGGTAGTCACCATGATTACCAGTACCGGTTTCCTGACGGCGGACTTCGCATCCTGGCCGCTGTTCCTGCCCGCATTGCTGATTGCCATCGGCTTCATCGGCGGCTGCGCCGGTTCAACTGCAGGCGGCATGAAAGTAGTGCGTATCCTGCTACTCTACAAGCAGGGCACCCGCGAGATCATGCGCCTGATCCATCCCAGCGCCATTATTCCCGTCAAAATCGGCGAGCGTTCGCTGCCGGACCGTATCGTTGAAGCCGTGTGGGGATTCTCCGTCCTTTACATCACCAGCTTTGTTGTTCTGTCGCTGGCTTTGATGGGCACCGGGTTGGACATAGTCACCGCCTTCTCCGGCGTCGCCACCTGCCTCAACCTCGGTGGCCCTGGCCTCGGTGCAGTGACGATGAATTTTACCATCGTCAATGATGTTGGCATCTGGATACTGAGCTTCGCCATGCTCCTGGGGCGCCTTGAGGTGTTCACGCTACTGGTGCTGCTGACCCCGGCGTTTTGGCGGAAGTAATGGCGTTGGTGAGTTGGGATTTGCTCTGATGTGAATTATCCCGAGTACTTTCGGGAGTGGAAGATGAATATTCTTGCAGGTTAATGCACAAGATATGGTGTTTTTGGCTGGCGTAGCCAAGCGAGTGCATCTTGCTGAATATTAATGCGTTTTCTAGTGTCAACCATTTTTAATGATATTATATCATTGTTTTTTATACATTAAAAAATATAACCCCATGCATGCCCCATGCCTGTTGACACAGGCTGGGGTGGGCGTTAATCTTCCCATCACAGCACAATATATTGTGTTTGTCCGAATTCAACCAAACAAGCCATAGTCAAACAACCCCATGCGCAATGTGGTTGCCGTGACGTGCGAAAAACAAACGACAAAGGGAGCATGCGTCCATGAAGGTTACCCATCTCAAGGCTGTCTCGAATGCCGATACCATCATCGAGCTTCAGCCCGCATCTTTTGACATCTGGGATAAAAAGTACCGCCTGAAGAAGAAAGACGGCACCGTCATCGACGAAACCCTCGATCACACCTACCGGCGCGTCGCCCGTGCCGTGGCCGATGTGGAAGATACCGAAGAGAAGCGCGCCGAGTGGTATGACAAGTTTCTGTGGGCGCTGCGCCGTGGCGCGATTCCTGCCGGCCGTATCGTTTCCAACGCCGGTGCCCAGGCCTACAAGCCCGCAACCTCCACGATCAACTGCACGGTGTCCGGCACCATTCAAGACTCCATGGACAACATCCTGGGGAAGGTGCACGAGGCGGGTCTTACCCTGAAGGCTGGTTGCGGTATTGGTTATGAATTTTCCACCCTGCGCCCCAGGGGCGCGTTCGTCGCCGGTGCTGGTGCGTACACCTCCGGTCCGCTGTCGTTCATGGATATCTACGACAAGATGTGTTTCACCGTCTCCTCCGCTGGTGGTCGTCGCGGCGCGCAGATGGCGACTTTTGACGTAAGCCACCCGGACGTGCTCGATTTCATCCGCGCCAAGCGCGAAAACGGACGCCTGCGTCAGTTCAATCTGTCGCTGCTGGTGACGCGGGAATACATGGAGGCCGTCAAGAATGACACGGACTGGCCGCTGGTGTTCCCGCTCGACGCCAAGGAAGTCGAGAGCGACGGCATCGACGTCAACGACCCCAAGCAGGTAGTTTGGCGCGAATGGCCCACCAAGGATAAATACCTGTCCAACGACCAGGGCCTGGTCGCATGCAAGATCTATCGCACCATCCGCGCGCGCCGCTTGTGGGACGCGATCATGACCTCCACCTATGACTTCGCCGAGCCGGGCTTCATCCTGATCGACAACGTCAACGAGATGAACAATAACTGGTTCTGCGAAAGCATCCGCGCTACCAATCCCTGTGGTGAGCAGCCACTTCCCCCCTACGGCGCCTGTCTGCTGGGCTCGATCAACCTGACCAATTTCGTGCGCAATGCGTTCACGTCCAAGGCCAGCTTTGATTGGGACGAATACCGTCGCGCCGTGGCGATCTTCACCCGTATGCTGGATAACGTGGTGGAGATCAGCGGCCTGCCCCTGGAGCAGCAGCGCGAAGAGATCAAGAGCAAGCGCCGTCACGGCATGGGTTATCTGGGCTTGGGCTCCGCCATAACCATGCAGTGCATGCGTTACGGCTCGAAAGAGTCGCTGGAATTCACCGAACAGGTCACCCGCGAAATGGCGCTGGTGGGCTGGCAGGTGGGCGCCGAACTGGCCCAGGAAAAAGGCGCGGCCCCGGTGTTGAATCAGGAGTTCACGGTAACGGGCGAGATGCTGCGCAAGCGGCCGGAAATGGCGAAAGACGGCTTCAAGATAGGCGATAAGGTGCCGGGCAAGGTGCTGCTGGCCAAATACAGCCACTACATGCAGCGCATAGCCGGGATTGCCCCCGAACTGGTGGACGCCATCGCCGAACACGGCGCGCGCTTCACCCATCACAGCTCCATCGCCCCCACCGGAACCATCTCGTTGTCGTTGGCCAATAACGCCAGTAACGGTATCGAGCCCAGCTTCGCGCACCACTATGCGCGTAACGTGATCCGTGAAGGCAAGAAGTCCAAAGAGAAGGTCGACGTTTATTCCTATGAACTGCTGGCCTACCGCTCCTTGATCAACGACAAGGCCATGCCTTACTCCGACAAGGAAGACGAGCAACTGCCGGAGTATTTTATCACCGCCGATGACGTTACGCCGAAAGAACATGTAGACGTGCAGGCCGCCGCGCAGAAATGGATCGACTCGTCCATCTCCAAAACCGCCAACGTGCCGACGGATTATCCCTACGACGATTTCAAGGGCATCTACCTCTACGCCTACGAGCAAGGCCTGAAGGGTTGCACCACCTTCCGTTTCAATCCCGAAGCGTTCCAGGGCGTGCTGGTGAAAGAGAGTGATCTGGAGAGCACCACCTACCGCTTCACCCTGGAAGACGGCACCGTGCTGGAGGTCAAGGGTAACGAGGAGATTGAATACGACGGAGAAATCCACACCGCCGCCAACCTGTTCGATGCCCTGAAAGAAGGCTACTACGGCAAGTTCTAAACTATATTACGGGACGGGTGCAGCCCGCTGGGGTATCCCCGTCACTGGAGAAACAACATGGCTATCAAGATAGAAAAGAAGATTGTGAAGTACAGCGTGGTCAAGGATGAGGAGAAGGCTGCTGCCGCCCCTGCCGAGGAATCCACCGTTGCCAAGGTAGTGCAGATGCACGAAAAGCTTGAGCGGCCCGAGGTGCTGATCGGCTCCACCTACAAGATCAAAACCCCGCTCACCGAGCATGCCCTGTATGTCACCGTCAATGATGTCGTGCTCAACCCCGGCACCGACGACGAGTTGCGCCGCCCCTTCGAAGTCTTCATTAACTCGAAGAACATGGACCACTTCCAGTGGATCGTCGCCCTCACCCGCATCATCTCCGCCGTGTTCCGCAAGGGTGGTGATGTCACCTTCCTGGTGGAAGAGCTGCGTTCCGTGTTCGACCCGCGCGGCGGCTACTTCAAGAAGGGTGGCAAATACATGCCTTCACTGGTCGCCGAGATCGGTGACGTGATCGAGCGCCATATGCGCATGATAGGCCTGCTGAAAGACGACACCCTCGACGAGCACCAGAAAAAACTGATCAACGAAAAACGCGCCGAGTTCGAATCCATGCTGCACAGGGCCGAAGATAGCGAAAGCGGCAGCTTCCCCACCGGCGCCCAGCTCTGTGCCAAATGCAACACCAAGGCCATGATCAAAATGGATAATTGCATGACTTGCTTGAATTGTGGCGATTCAAAGTGTGGCTAAAGGGCGTGTGACGCCTTCCCCGCCGGGTAGAGGGGAAGCGCGAACGCAGTGAGAAGTAGGGTTCTGGCGCAGTGATGATTTAACGTTGGACTTGACTGGAAGTGCGTAGCGCCGTCCAGGCGGACGAATCGCTTGCTTTGCATGGCGAGTTCCAAGCCCATCACCGGCAATCATCAACCCACCACACTGGAATCCTCAAGTCCAATGTAGGGTGGACACGCTTTTTGTGTCCACCAGGCGTTGCGCAGCAACACAATGCCCAATTCCATTCGGCGCAATGCGCTGTCGCTTATTGGCGCCCTACATAGTGCGCGTTACCGCGTTGATGGGTATCAGACAGGAAGCAGTCGTAGAATTTGAATCAAAGCTATCGGCTTATCAGGCAGCAGTCTGCCACGATCTTCTAGTCGCGCCGCACCTTTGGTTTTTCCAATAGCGGTCGCTCTGGCAGAAAAATCATAGATTGATCTTGCGCGTGCCAAGTCAGTTATTCATCCTTCGGTTTATCATAACGCCAAATAGAGATTTCGTTAGAAAGCGCTATATGAAAATAATATCACTGCAATTGTCTAACATTCTGAGCTTCAGATACTTCGACAACGTTGGAAATGCCGAGAGCATCAGTTTTGATGATGATCTCAATATCATTATCGGGGAAAACGGATCAGGTAAATCAACGGCTCTGGAGGTCGTAAACTTCCTGTTCAGGCGCGTACTCTATAAACAGTACAACCTCAATCAAGACCTATACACTCAGCGGAACAGTATCAACACTGATCAGCGCAAACAAATTCTCCTACCTGAGCATGTCGGCTGGCGGGTTTCATCAGAACATGCAAACCAGCAGTGGCAGGTAAGGCATCGCATATCGAGAAAAAAGCAATGTCAGAGCATGTGCGCGTGTCATGGGGCGGCTATTTAACAGCTAAAGCACGAACTATCATTTGCTGTACTTCTGTTGTGGCGTGAAGTGGGTTCAATTCAACCTCTGGGTGCGATGAAGCGAACACCCTAAAAATTTCGTCAGCAAAAGCTTGGCCGATTTCTTCCACTCCAGTGAAATCCAGAACTACAGTCTTGAATTTCTCAAAGCGAGATACCAGACGCTTTGCCTGTGAGCGTGAAACAAGCTTCTCACCTTCATGGCGAGCCAATCGAACCGGAACAATAGTTTTGCTGAAAGTAAATTCGTCTGGTTCAGAAAACTGTGCGTAGACCGAATTAAGCGTACGCTGGCTATCGTTATCCAGCTTCAATAACACGCGCGTCCCCGGAATATCCCTGTCGCCATCTATTAGCCAGTCACCCTGCTCTGCCATGTGCGAGAAATTAAGCGTACGCGACATAATTACGAATGAATCAAAAGCCCGAGAGGTAAAAAATATACCCTCACCAGAATGGTTGGCTGGATCTGTTGTGAACTTTCCTTTTGCCAGTTCCAGGATCGCCTCTCTAGCATCGTAAAGTTTTGCTAGCCGTTGAATACGATAAAAAATGCCTTCCCCGTCATCGTTAATCCAAATCTCTACATCGAGCGCGGTGCGTTCGAAGTGAACCGTAAGCATAGTCCCTTCGGAATGATCTATGGCATTATTGATCATCTCCGTGACGCCGTAATGCCACATATTGCGCACATTTTCTGGCAGGTCGGCCAGGAGTGGCGCCAGCTTTTCAAGCCAAACTATATCCTCCCTCAAGCCAGCCAAGGGGAATTCCCAAGATTTCTCAATTAATGGGATAAGCCATGAAGCCTTTATGTTTCCTTTGCCAGAAGAACTAATCAACTTTTCGCTCTCAAGAGCGTGAAGATGACGGCTTGCGGCTTGCTTTGAAATGCCAAAATGCCGTGCTGTTTCAGAAGCAACATTGCGCGCCTTGTTTCGGCACATTTTCAGCATGAATTGTCTAATTTCGGATGTTTTCGTTCTCATGGCTCGTCAACAAGATATGTATCCTCCGGCAAAGCCGGGAGGCTCCGCAAATGAACACTATCGACAACAATTTTACACTATATCGACAACATTAGAAGAATTTTTCGACAACATTTGAAGTCCCGTAGAAATTTGGCGTCAAACCGCCCAATCTCTTGGTAAAGCTGTTCTCTGAAATAAAGCTGGATCTTCTATTGTGAGAATGTAACGCCAGTCATGATTTTCCGCCAAAATAACCCAACCGTGCGGAGAGCCGCTTTCCGGCGGTAATCGTCACTGCTATCCATTCGTCGCTGCGCCGCGCGATGGGTGCGGAGACCGATAGGCCTGCGACCATTTTGCCGCTGGCGTCCAGCACCGGAACGCCGATACAGCCGACGCCGGTTTCGGCTTCTTCGTTATCCAGCGCGTAGCCTTGTTCCAATGAGTGTTTTGCTTCATTCCATAGCTGCTCGGGCTGGGTGAGGGTGGTGGGGGTGTAGGCGGGCAGGCGGGTGCGCCGGGCATAGGCAAGGCAGTCTGTTTTTCCGTCAAATGCAAGAAACAGCTTGCCCACCGCCGTGACGTGCAGCGGGGCATGGCCGCCGATGACTTGTTCGACCCGGATCATCTTGTGGCTGGAGACCCGTTCCACGTAGACCACCTCATCGCCGTCGCGCACGGTGAGGTTCACTGTTTCACCCAGTTCGCTGCGCAGCCATTCCATAATCGGTAATGCCTCGCGTTTGAGATCCACCCGCTGCTCCACCCGGCTGGCAAGGCCGAGCAATTTGATGCCCAACCGGTAATGGCCGGCCTCGGTGCGCTCCACCAGTCCATGCTCGCCTAATGCCGCCAGTATGCGGTGCGCTGTGGAGGGGTGCAGACCGGTCTCGGCGGAGAGAATCTTCAGACTGACGGGGCCGTGGCCTTGGGCGATGGCGTCCAGTAGCTGGGCCATGCGGTCTATGACTTGAATGGAGCTGGTAGTTTTTTCTTTCATTTCACATTATGAAAACTATTACATATTGCGAAATAATATACAGAAGGATAATATCTTTGCAATATTCTTTTGTATAACTTAGGAGCGTCGCCATGGATATCCCAACCGCAACCAGCACCCCGGCTTTCTGTGAAGGCATTCAATATTTCGCGGAAGCCCTGCCCGGTTCCGATGAATATGCCACACAGCCAGCCATCGCCGCAGGACAGAACGCCGTGGCTGATCCCAGTGATTCGCGCGCGGTATTCCAAACCCTGCTGGGGGCGGATGCGTTGCGCTACCTCACCCTGCAAATGACGGGCGCCAAGGCCTCCGGCCATCCGGGCGGGTTTGCCAGCAGCGCCGAGGCCTACGCCTCGCTGGTGATGCTGGGACACACCAACATCGTCACCGAAGTGGGACACCATGCCCCCGGTTTTTACAGCGCCATGTTCATGGATTCCTCGCTGGAGGAGATGGGCATCAACACGGTGCAAGACCTGCGTGCGCGCTTCCGTGAGAAGCACGGTTTGCTGGGCCACCTCTCTGGCGCCATCCCCGGCATTCTCGCTCCTGCGGGGCCGCTGGGGCAGGGCCAGCATTTCGCCATGGCGGGTGCGATGCTGCACCCCGGCACGTTGTTCCCCTTCACGCTCGGTGATGGCGGCATGGGCGAGCCGTATATCCTGAATGCCATGATGCACTTCCATGTTGCTTTTCCCACCATCACCAACTTCCTGCCGGTGCTGATCTGGAATGGCTATAGCCAGGAACATCACGCAATGGTCTCTTTGTTCACCGACGAGGAGATGATTGCTTACTGGAAGGGACACGGCTTTGAATCCGTATATCTGGTGGACGCCAAGAATTTTGATGACGCGGGCCAGAGTGGTGCGTTTGTGGACAGCACCCGTTTCTCGATGGGTAATCGTCTGGCCTTCACGCGCGCCATGCTGGAAACCATGAACGAGGCGGCGCAGTCCGCGCTGGGCGGCAAGCTCACAGCCTTTATAGTCAAGCAGCTCAAGGGTTCGGGTGTGCATGCGCTGGGTGCGAAATCACACAATCTTTATCCCCAGCACACTCTTGAAAACGTCGATGTTGTGGAAGGCCTCAAGCGCCGCGCGCTCGCCCCGCAGGCGTGGCAGATTGTGCGTGACAACTTCAGCCGCGCCGGTGGTGGCCCTGCCGCGCGCACCGTAGTGACAGAATCGGTGTTGGCGCTGACGCCTATTACCAATCTGCCTGTGCAGGAGTTTGCGCTGGGTGAGAACAAGCCGCCGACCACGGCGATGGGTGCGATGGTGGGTGCGGTGGGCAAGCAGGACGCGCGCTTTCTGGTGACCAACGCCGATGGCAACGAGGCCTCCGGCATCGGCAACATCAATGAGGCGCTGAAGATTCGTCACCCCACGGAAGATGCGCTGTATCACCAGACGCCTAACGGTCAGGTATACGAGCCGCTCAATGAAGACGCCTGTGCAGGTCTGGCGGTGGGGTTGGCGCTGTTCGGCAGCCGCAGCCTGTGGTGCTCGTATGAGAGTTTTGCCATCAACGGCCTGCCGATTCTTCAGACCGTGACCCAGGCCATGGCCGAACTGCGCCGCAAGACGCCCAGCGTTGTCACGCTGTTCACCGCCGGCGCGCTGGAGCAGGGCCGTAACGGCTGGACGCATCAGCGTCCGGAGATCGAGGCCTATTTCGCCGCCATGATGCGCAACGGCAACCTGTTCCCGGTGTTTCCGGTGGACGCCAACATGATCCAGGCCGCCTACGCCTGGGCGCTGGACAGCTATAACAAGGGCATCATCATCACTGCGTCGAAGAGTCCGTTGCCGATCCGCACCACGCTGGAACAAAGTCGCCGTGCATTGGCGGACGGTGCCATTACTCTGTTTGATCACCCTGGCGCGAAGACCGTGGTGTTCGCGGTGGTGGGCGACATGATCCTGCTGCCTGTGTTCGAGGCGGCGGAAAAATTGAAGGCTGCGGGCTTTGGCGTGAAGATCGTCGCCGTGGTCAACCCGCGCCGCCTCTATCGCCCCACCGATGTGGCCTGGGACACCTGCTCGGAGCCGGACAATCTGTTCCTTGACGACGATCATTTCAACGCACTGTTCGATGGCGATGTGCTGTTGGGCGTGAGCGGCGGACCCAGTGGCACGCTGGAGCCTGTCATGCTGCGCACCCGTGCGCCGAAGCGCGATGTGTTCGCCTGGAAGCGCGGCGAGACTACTGCCTCGCCCGCCGAGATTATGAGCTTTAACGGTCTGTCGGGCGATAATCTGGCGCAACGGGCGCGGGAGTTGGCAGGGGTTTGATGTAGGGTATAAAGTATCAGGCGCAGGCTCCGTGCGCTGCGCCTGATATATCACTCCATCAACGTCTACGAAAGGAAATCAAATGAAAAAATTATTTTCCGCACTCGTGTTCTCTGCGCTGGCCGTCCTCAGCGTTAATGTTTCTTTTGCCGCTGATGCGGCCAAGCCCGCTTCCGTCCAGGCAACCACCACGGAAAAGCTCGACATCAACACGGCCACCGAACAGCAGTTGACTACCTTGTCCGGCGTAGGTGAAGCCAGGGCCAAGGACATTATTAAGGGGCGCCCTTACAAGGCCAAGGATGATCTGGTGAAAAACAAAATCATTCCCCAATCAGTCTATGACAAGATCAAAGAAAAAATTATCGCCAAGCAGAAATGATTCGGCAATAAAGCAGCCAAATGTGGTGGTTTCGCGCTTTTTGCGCAACCCACCAAGCGTTGCGTAGCAACACAATAGCTTGAGTTTCCAAAGGCCGCGCAATGACCACAACCAAAATCATCGTCCTTGACGACGACCCCACCGGTTCACAGACAGTTCACGGTTGCCTGTTGCTTACGCGTTGGGATGTCGATGCCCTCAAAGAGGCGCTGGCCGATGCCGCGCCGCTGTTCTTCGTGCTTACCAACACGCGAGGCATGAGTGCCGAGCGTGCTGCGCAAGTGACGCGTGATGTGTGCCGCAATCTGAAAATAGCGTTGGATGGAACGGGTATCAACCCGGTGCTGGTGAGCCGCTCCGATTCAACGCTGCGCGGACACTACCCGGTCGAAACCGATGTGATCGCCGCAGAACTCGGGCCATTCGACGCGCATTTTCTTGTGCCTGCTTTCTTTGAGGGCGGGCGCGTTACCCGCGACAGCATTCATTACCTCAAAGTGAATGGCGTGGATGTCCCCGTGCATGAAACCGAGTTTGCACGCGACTCGGTGTTCGGCTACCGCCACAGCTACCTGCCCGATTATGTGGAAGAGAAGACGGGCGGCCGTATTTTCGCAGGCGAAGTTGAGCGTTTTCTGCTGGCGGATATCCGTCATGGCGTACTTGACAGGTTGCTGGCCCTGGAAGGCAATCGTTGTGGCGTGGTGGATGCCGAGAATTACGACGACCTGGCGCGCTTCACGGCGGATGTGCGCGTGGCGGCAGGTCAGGGCAAGCGATTCCTGTTCCGTAGCGCGGCGAGTCTGGTGAAGGCGCTGGCTGATTTGCCGCCCCAGCCTGTGGCTGCCGAGGCGATGAGCCGTTTCACGCGCAACCATCGTCCTGGTGCCGTGATTGTTGGCTCACACGTAGACAAGAGCAGCCGCCAGTTGGCACGGCTGTTGGAAGAGACCGGCGTGAGAGGTGTTGAGGTCGATGTGCGCCGCATTCCCCATGAGAGCGCGGCAGTACTGCAAGATGCGCTGCGTGAGGCCGAGGCCGCCTTCGTTACCGGTAAGACAGCGGTGATTTACACCCGTCGCGGCGAGGTGCAATTCCCCGGTCAGGCCGCGCGCCTGGCCTTCGGCGAGGCCGTATCAGCGCTGTTAATGGACGTGATACGCAACCTGCCACAAGATCTGGGTTTCCTGATCGGCAAGGGCGGCATCACCTCCAACGACATGCTGAGCACCGGCCTCGCATTACGCGCTGCTCGCGTGCTCGGCCAGGTCGCGCCCGGTGTTTCGGTGGTGCGCTGCCCTGCCGATCATCCACGTTTTCCGGATATGCCGGTGGTGATTTTTCCGGGGAATGTGGGGGATGACGATACGCTGGCGCTGGTGTGTCGGCGGTTTATGTTGCCCGGCTAATGAAAACATTGGCGTCAGATACTCAGGCATTAATCACTGCCTTGCACCGCATCCTGCCTTCCAGTGCCGTTTTGTCCGACGCGGAAGATCTGCGCCCTTACGAATGTGACGGTCTATCCGCTTACCGTGAACTGCCGCTGGCGGTGTGCCTGCCGGAGACGGTGGAGCAGGTGCGCGCGGTGTTGCGTGTATGCCATGACATGAACGTGCCTGTGGTGGCGCGCGGTGCGGGCACGGGTTTGTCGGGCGGGGCGCTGCCGCTGGCCAATGGCGTGGTGTTGAGCCTGGCTAAATTCATGCGCATTCTTGAAGTTGACCCTGCAAACCGCATTGCCCGCGTACAGCCGGGAGTGAGGAATCTCGCCATCTCGCAAGCCGCCGCGCCCTATGGATTGTATTACGCACCCGACCCTTCCTCGCAAATCGCCTGCACCATTGGTGGCAATGTGGCGGAAAATTCCGGCGGGGTGCATTGCCTGAAATACGGCCTCACAGTGCATAACGTGCTGGGGTTGAAGGTGCTGACCATGGACGGCGAGTTGCTGGAAATCGGCGGTGCCGCACTGGATGCCCCAGGCTACGATCTGCTTGCGCTGATGACCGGTTCAGAAGGGCTGTTGGGGGTGATCGTGGAAGTCACCGTGAAGTTGTTGCCCAAGCCCGAGCGTGCCCAGGTGGTGCTGGCGGCCTTCGACGATGTGGTGAAGGCGGGCGAGGCGGTGGGCAGCATCATTGGTGCGGGCATCGTCCCTGGCGGCCTGGAGATGATGGACAATCTGGCGATCCGTGCCGCTGAAGACTTCATTCACGCAGGCTATCCGGTGGACGCCGCCGCGATTCTGTTGTGCGAGGTGGACGGCGCGAACGAAGAAGTGTCCGATCAGATACTCAAGGTGCGCGAGATATTGAAGCAGGCGGGCGCGACCGAGGTGCGTACTGCGCGCGGTGAGGCCGAGCGCCTCAAGTTCTGGGCGGGGCGCAAGGCCGCGTTTCCGGCAGTGGGGCGCATCTCGCCTGATTATTACTGCATGGATGGCACTATCCCGCGCAAGCGTCTTTCCGAGGTGCTCTCGCGTATCGCCGAACTCTCGAAAGAATACGGCCTGCCGGTTGCCAATGTCTTTCACGCCGGAGACGGCAATTTGCACCCATTGATCCTGTATGACGCCAACAAGCCCGGCGAGCTGGAGCGCACCGAAGAATTCGGCGGCAAGATCCTCGACCTGTGCGTTGCAGTGGGCGGCACCATTACCGGCGAGCATGGCGTGGGCATGGAGAAGATCGGCCAGATGTGCCATCAATTCGCGCCCGCCGAGCTAACCCAGTTTCACGCAGTCAAACATGCGTTTGATCCGCAAGGTTTGCTCAACCCAGGCAAGGCTGTGCCCACCCTGCACCGCTGTGCCGAGTTCGGTGCCATGCACGTGCATGGCGGCAAATTGTCTCATCCTGAATTGGAGCGGTTTTGACATGACGCCTGATACCGACATCAGTGCCGCGCTCCAGGCCAATCTGCTGGAGGCCATTGCACAAGGCAGCCCCGTGCAGATTGTGAGCGGCGGCAGCAAGACCTTTTATGGCCGCGCGCCACAGGGTGAACCTCTGTCCGTGACAGGGCACCGAGGCGTGATCAGCTATGAGCCGACCGAGTTGGTCATCACCGCCCGTGCGGGCACCCGGCTCGCCGATGTCGAGGCCTTGCTCGCCGAGCACAACCAGATGCTGCCTTTCGAGCCGCCCCATTTCACAGGTAACGCTACTTTGGGTGGCGCCATTGCCACCGGCCTGTCCGGCCCACGTCGGCCCTATGCAGGCAGTGCGCGCGATTTCGTGTTGGGTATCAAGGTGCTGACCGGCAAGGGCGAGATCCTGAGTTTCGGTGGACAAGTGATGAAAAATGTCGCGGGTTTTGATGTGTCGCGCTTCATGGCGGGTAGCCTGGGCACACTGGGCATTTTGCTGGAGATTTCTCTTAAAGTCCTGCCGCGTCCTGAGTCTGAACAGACCCTGCTATTCGAATGCTCAGCCCTTGAGGCTATCCAGCGCATGAACGCCTGGGCAGGCCAGCCGCTGCCTCTCTCCGGCGCGGTGTTTGATGGCGGGAGGCTGTATTTGCGCCTTTCAGGAAGCACGGCGGCGCTGAATGCCGCGCGTGAAAAGCTGGGGGGGGAATTATTTGCCGATGGTCCTGCCTTTTGGCGTGATGCGCGAGATCACACATGCACCTTCTTTCAGGGCGATGCCCCGTTGTGGCGAGTATCGGTGCCCGCCGCAACACCGCCGCTCGACCTGCCTGGAGAATGGCTGATAGACTGGGGTGGCGCTCAGCGCTGGCTCAAGACAAGCTGCGCACCCGCGACGATCCGTGAGCTCACCGCCAAGGCAGGCGGCCATGCCACGCTGTTTCGTGGTGGCGACCGCCAGGGGGCAGTGTTTCACCCCTTGCCCCCGGCTTTAATGGCCCTGCACCGGCGGCTCAAGGCGGCGTTCGATCCTCACGGGATTCTCAACTTGGGTAGGATGTATTCGGATTTGTGATCCAGTCATCAACGGTAAGCAAGGAGGTTGTGTATGAGTGAACTGACTCTTGTTATCGGCAACAAAAACTATTCGTCCTGGTCACTGCGTCCCTGGTTGCTGTTGAGTCACGCCGGCATTCCTTTTAAGGAAATAAGAATCCCTTTGTATGTCGGGGACTGGCAGGCGGAAATGCTCAAATATTCGCCATCGGGCAAGGTGCCCGCCTTGCGGGATGGTGGCCTGACAGTATGGGATTCGCTGGCGATCTGTGAATACATTGCAGAGCAGCTTCCCGAACACCTGCTTTGGCCAAAGGACAAGGAAGCGCGCGCGGTGGCACGTTCGGTGAGTGCGGAGATGCACTCCGGCTTTGCCAACCTGCGCCAGAATATGACCATGAATTGCCGGAAACACTATCCTGGAAAGGGCCGTGCGCCCGGCGTGCAGGAGGACATCGACCGCATTACGGCCATTTGGAATGACTGCCGCGCCCGTTTCGGCACTGGCGGGGATTTTCTGTTCGGTCAATTCAGTATCGCCGACGCCATGTTCGCGCCGGTGACCACGCGCTTTATTACCTACGACGTGCCGCTCGATCCGGTAAGCGCCGCGTATGTCAAAGCGGTGCAGGCCTTGCCCGCCATGCAGGAGTGGTATGCCGCAGCACGCGATGAAACTGAAGTGATTGAGCAATACGAGCACTAAATTAGTAGATCGCAAGCAGGCAAATAAAATACCCCGTAGGGTGCGCCGTGCGCACCAATCTGCAAATACTGGTGCGCACGGCGCACCCTACATCTGACCCTCGCCCCTCTTGAGCAAAGAGGGGCATACGATTTTTGTGAACCATTCATGCAAACCCAGCTTAGCGATTCCATCAAAAATACCCCACAAGGCCAGGAGGCCGACAGCATTCTGCGCGCCTGCGTGCATTGCGGTTTCTGCACGGCCACTTGTCCCACGTACCAATTGCTGGGCGATGAGCTGGATGGCCCGCGCGGCCGCATCTATCTCATCAAGGGGATGCTGGAAGGCGAGACGGTCAGCCGCAAGACCCAGCTCCATCTTGACCGCTGCCTGACCTGCCGCGCCTGCGAGACCACATGTCCCTCGGGTGTGCAGTATGGCCGGTTGGTGGATATAGGGCGGGCCGTGGCAGAAGAGCGCGTGGCTCGCCCATGGCGGGAGCGCGTCACGCGCCGTTTGCTGCGTGCGGTGATTCCTTATTCCAGCCGTTTCGCTCCGCTTTTGAGGTTGGGTCAGGTGGTGCGGCCGTTGTTGCCGACAGCTATGCGCGCTTCCATACCGTCGCGTCAGCCCTCTACCCTCTGGCCCGCGCCTCGCCACACCCGGAAAATGATGGTGCTGGATGGCTGTGCGCAACCTGCCATCGCTCCCAACATCAACGCCGCCGCAGCGCGCGTGCTGGATCGTCTGGGCATCTCACTGCTACGCGCCGATAGGGCAGTCTGCTGTGGAGCGGTGAGTCATCATCTCAATGCTCACGAAGAAGGCATGGATTTCATGCGCCGCAACATCGACGCCTGGTGGCCGCATGTCGAAGCGGGCGCGGAGGCCATAGTCATGACTGCCAGCGGCTGTGGCGCCCTGGTAAAGGAATACGGCCACATCCTGCGCCATGATCCGGCCTATGCCGAAAAAGCCGCGCGTGTTTCTACGCTTACCCGGGATATTTCCGAGATACTGCTGGCTGAAAAGGACAGCCTGGCAAAACACTTCAGCAACTCTAAGAGCCAGAGGCTCGCTTTTCATTCGCCCTGCACCTTGCAGCATGGCCAAAAACTGCCCGGCGTTGTGGAGGATATCCTGCAAACCTGTGGCTACCAGCTCACCCCCGTGCCTGACGCGCATCTGTGCTGCGGTTCGGCGGGCACCTATTCCATCTTGCAAAAAGAGCTTTCCCAGCAACTGCTGCAAAATAAACTCACCGCGTTGCAGTCCGGCGCGCCCGCAGTCATCACCACTGCCAACATCGGTTGCCTGACCCATTTGCAAAGCCGGTCGGATGTGCCGGTCAGGCATTGGGTTGAGTTATTGGACACTGGCGCAGAATAACGATATTTCTTTTTGAGGCGTTTCCCATTCAGCTTCGGTTCAGCTTGACCGAGGTAATCTGTACCCAAGCTGGAAGAAAATCCAGCCAAGCTGAAGGAGCAATGAGCGTAGGCCAGCTCTCTATACGGTCGGTGAATACGTTGGGTCACCGGTATGTTACTCGGTAATTTGATTAGGAGAAGATAATGAAAGTTCAAGCGCTTGTTCTGGGTGCCGCTCTGTCGGTTGCTGCGTTGCCGTCTTTTGCTGCTGAAGGCCTGGATCTGGCCAAGGCCAGTGGTTGCCTGGCGTGCCACAGCGTAGAGAAGAAAGTTGTTGGTCCTGCCTGGCAGGATGTTGCCAACAAGTACAAAGGTGATGCAGGCGCCAAGGCTGCCCTGATCGCCAAGGTTAAGGCTGGCGGCAAGGGCAACTGGACTGCCGTAACTGGCGGTGTACCAATGCCTCCCTACTCCCCTCGCGTTGCCGATGCGGATATCGAGAAGCTGGTAACCTTCGTGTTGGGTCTGGCCAAGTAATAGCCGGATAACACCGCCTCCCTCGCGTAGCGCCTTTTCGGGCGCTGCGCGAGGGAGGTTTTTTTATGGCTGATGAAAAGGCCGACTGTTTATTATTTTCAATATCTTACGATCAATTCACGGCTCCTTTTTGGCCCCATTCAGCCTCTGTTCAGCCTCGATGAGATAGCCTGTAATCGCCTGCAATAATCAGGCGTGCCAACTACCGGAGGAGATAACAATGAAGCCCTCAATGCTTGTTCTAGGTCTGGCCTTATCATCCCTTGCCGTTTCGTCTAATGCCGTCGCCGGCGATGATAATGACCGCTATGATCGTTCCTATGGCAGGGGCTATCATAATGGCGATTATGGGCGCCATGAGCGTCACGGCCATCATGGTCGTCGCTCTGATGATTTTGCCAGAGTGATTGATGTCGATCCCATCATCGAAATTTCGCGCACGCCGTACAATCGGCAGCAATGTTGGGATGAGCAGGTAACTTATTCCGGACGCAGCCGCCATGATGCTGCGGGTGCGATGATTCTTGGCGGCATAGTGGGTGGCGTGGTTGGCAATCAGGTGGGCGAAGGGCGTGGCAGGGATGTCGCCACATTGCTTGGGACGCTGGTGGGCGCCTCCATCGGCCATGACATGAGCGGGAGAAACGCGCCCCCCACTCCCGTAGTGAACCAGCGCTGCCGCAACATCACCCAGTATGATGAAAGCGAGCGTGTTGCTGGTTACCGCGTGACGTACTCTTATAGGGGGCAAACCTATGTAACGCGCACCGACAGTCATCCCGGCTCGATGATCAGAGTCAGTTCGGCGGTTACGTCGTATGACGATTGAGATTTCGAGGTGGATTGCCCGTATATTACAAGGTGGTGTGCTGGCAGCACTATTGGTAGTGTGGGTAATGCCCGCCCACGCCGCCCTCCGGGTCGCGGATCATCAACGGCGGCAATTGACGCTCGATGATGCCGTCGCCGAGGTGCGTCAGGCAACGGCGGGGCGGGTGGTGTCGGCGGATGCGGCGGAGATACAGGGACGAGCGATGTTTCGTATCAAGGTGCTCACCACCTCCGGGCAGGTGCGTATCTTCATGGTCGAGCCGGAGGGCGGTAAACGGTTTGAATAAACCTAAAAACCTCAGATGTAAGCCACAGAGTTCACAGAGAACACAGAGGTGATACGGGTTCTGCGTGTTTATTCTGATCACCGGGCGGGTGAGGAAAAAATCCACCGTAACTCATGAGTTTTTCTTCTGTGAACTCTGTGTTCTCTGTGGCTAACCGCTTTTTTTAGAATAACGAGCGAAGGGTGGGCGATGCGAATATTGGTCATTGAAGACGAAGCCTTGCTGCGCGAGCAATTGCTGGCCCGATTCCGCGAGGATGGCTATGCTGCGGATGCGGCGGCGGACGGGGAGGAAGGACTGTATCTGGGCTCGGAATTTCCCTTCGATGTCGCCGTGGTGGATCTGGGCCTGCCCAAGCTATCAGGTATCGAGGTTATCCAGCGTTTGCGCGCTGCGGGAAAAACCTTCCCTATCCTGATTCTGACCGCGCGCGGACGGTGGCAGGAGAAGGTTGAAGGGCTGGAAGCCGGCGGCGATGATTATCTGGTCAAGCCGTTTCACATGGAGGAACTGCTGGCGCGCATCAAGGTGCTGCTGCGCCGCGCGGCAGGCTGGTCGCAGCCGGTGCTGCGTTGCGGGCCGGTGGCGCTGGACACTATCTCCCAGCAGGTCAGCGTGCATGGACAGGCGGTGGATCTGACCGCGTATGAATATAACCTGCTTGAATACCTGATGCTGCATAACGGTGAAGTAGTGTCCAAAGCCGAACTTACCGAGCACCTCTACGACCAGGATTTCGACCGCGACAGCAATGTCCTCGAAGTGTTGGTGGGGCGCTTGCGACGCAAGCTTGACCCGGAAGGAACACTTCAACCTATAGAGACTCTGCGTGGACGAGGCTACCGCTTCACTCTGGCGCGCGATTCCCATGCTCTCCCTTAATGCTCGTTTGCTGATCGCGGGCAGTCTAGTGCTCGCGGCGTTCCTTGGACTCACCGGTTTTACGCTCGACAAGGCGTTTCGCACCAGCGCCGAGGCCGCCATGCGCGACCGTCTGCAAGGCCATATCTATGCGCTGCTCGCCGCCTCTGATCTGGACAAAAATGGGGTGATGAGCGTGTCGAAAGAGATGCCTGATGCCGGGTTTGCCACGCCAGGGTCGGGTGTTTACGGACAGATAGCCTCGCATGACGGCAAGCAGGCGCTACGTTCGCCTTCCATGGTGGGGCTGACGATACCCTTCACTCTCGGGCTGGAGATGGGATCCAATCGCTTTGAGCGCGTCATTGCCTCGGATGGCACGCCTCTGTATGCGCTGGGTTTTGGCCTGTCCTGGAAAGTGAAGGGCAAACAGCGCGGCTTTACCTTCAGTGTTGCCGAGAACCTGAACAGTTTTTCTGTGCAGGTAAACAGCTTCCGGCGTAGCCTGTGGGGCTGGCTGGGTGGCGTGGCGCTGTTACTGCTGGCGGTGCAGGGCAGCATCCTGCGCTGGAGTCTCGCGCCGTTGCGCCGCGTGTCCACCGATCTGGCGGCTATCGAGGCCGGGCAGGCTACCCAGTTGGAAGGCCGTTATCCGCAAGAACTGCGCGGCCTGACCGGTAATCTCAATATTCTGATACGCGCCAGTCATGCGCAACTGGACCGTTATCGCCATACGCTGGGTGATCTTGCCCACAGCCTGAAGACACCGCTCGCCGTGGTGCGCGGTTCCGTGGAAAACGAAAGCTCCGTTGAGGAGCTGCGCCGCACCGTGCAGGAGCAGGTGGACCGCATGACACAGATCGTCGAATACCAGCTCCAGCGTGCCGCAGCATCGGGCCGCACCGCACTCGCGGCGCCGGTGAGCGTCAGCACGGTAGTGGAGCGGATCGCCGCCTCGCTGAGCAAGGTTTACGCCGACAAGGGCGTTAACTTTTCCATCCGGATAGAGGGCGACGCCGTATTTTATGGCGACGAAGGCGATCTGATGGAGCTGTTGGGCAACCTGATGGATAACGCCTGCAAATGGTGTCATCAGCGTGTTGCAATAACCGCCCGCCCCCTTGCCGACGCCTTTCATCGGCACTCCGGGCTGGAATTGCGGGTGGAAGACGACGGACAGGGTATCCCCTCGGAAAATGCCGACCGAGTGCTGCAACGCGGCGTGCGCGCCGACGAAACCATCCACGGCCACGGCATCGGCCTTGCTGTGGTGCAGGACATCCTGTGCGTGTACGGTGGAACGCTGGAGGTCGGCAAAAGTGAACTGGGCGGCGCGGGTTTTATAGTGAACATACCAGGGACGTGAGGTTTATTTTTGCCCGGTTGTCACCCGTGTGAAGTGGCCTAAAACACTATGGATCCACTCCGCGTAGCTGGAAACCAGCATTCCCCCACCGCCTGAACCGAACTTCGGCGCGGTCGCGCCGAGCTGAAAAGTATTGATACCCGCAAGCATCCAGCGTCCACCTGATTCGATGAAGGCCGGGCTGCCCGAATCGCCGCTGCCCACCGTGGTTTCGATGCCGTTCCCCAAGGTGGGGCCGCCACCCTGGTTTGACGTTCCCTCCGTGCCGTCAAAATCATACATGTAGGCCTCCAGGCGTTTACTGCCTTCATCGTCCGGCGCCACCCCATCCACATTATTCTTGCCAGTTCTTTTTACGGCGGCATTGCCGCCCACAGTGGCGCCATCCACGCCGTTTCCGCTGGCGCCGTATCCCACCAGCGTCAGCGTCATACCGGGGGCGGGAGGCACTGTATTGAGGTCATAAATGGCCACGCCCTCTGGCACCGCTTCACTGAGCTGCACCACGGCGATATCATCGCGGGTGATGTCATTTTTGTTGTAACCGGTGTAATCCGGATGCACGAATACAGCCTTGGCCTGGATGCGGTGCGATAGATCGGCGCCGTAGTTGAGGTTAAACACAATTTTATCGGGCGCCACGCCATGCACCACATGGGCCGCGGTCAGCACATGGCGAGGGCCGATCACCACCCCGCTAAAGGTTCCGCCATTGATCGACAGGCTTCCAACACCTGTCCAAGGCGAAGAAGTGGTGTTGGGGTCAACACGTTGCGCCGGGGAGTCTGGCGCAACACCAGCCAACAGGGCATGGGCAGGCAGGCTATGCGTAAACAAGAACATCATACCGAGCGCAAGGCGCAACACTATGAGATTGGGAAGCATCGACGTGGGTAGGCGCATGTCGCTATTGTCCGCCAGTGGCGTTGCGGGTGCAACACGGGGAGATTCCACAGGTGCGATAGCTCGTAGTGGGGTAAAGAAAATATTCCTGAGTTACGCCGCATAGCATTCAGTGCCAGTTAATTGGTTATGATTGACAAAAAATGTCAAAAAAGCATATAAGACTAATGTCAGGCTGCTTTATAACTGTAGTTGTGACATTTTTTGACAAATTTTCAAGGAGAAGGTCATGTTGATCGAATTCAGCGTGACGAATTTCAGGTCTATCCAATCGCGGCAAACATTAAGCTTGGTCAAGTCCAAGCTTAATGAACCCAAGGAGCTAGATCAGAATAGCTTTACACCCAGTGAGTTGCCTGGTTTGGGTTTGCTCAGGTCCGCTGCTATTTACGGCCCTAACGCGGCTGGCAAATCCAATTTACTGCTTGCCTTGCGCGCCATGAAGGATGTGGTAGTGGAGTCGGCCACTGAATGGCAGCGCGGGGATGAAGTGCCTGTGAGTCCCTTCAGGTTGGATCCGCAATCGGCACTGGCACCCACGGAGTTTGAGGTGATCTTTATCGCAGAGGGGGTGCGCTATCAATATGGCTTTGCCGCGGCACGGGCGCAGATTGTCGAAGAGTGGCTGATCGCTTATCCCAAAATGCGTGCCCAGCACTGGTTCGCCCGCCGATGGGATGAAGCGAAGGGTGAATATGACTGGGAGATGGGTAATGCACTGCAAGGGCAAAAGCAGCTCTGGCAGGAGTCTACGCGTAGTAATGCCCTGTTTTTATCCACGGCTGTGCAGTTAAACAGCCAACAGTTACAGCCCATTTATGATTGGTTTAAAAAAACATTGCGCACAACAACCGTTAAAGGTTGGGGGCCGGGTTTTACTGCGTCATTGTGTGGTGAGTCTGCAAACAAGGCCAAGGTGTTATCGTTTCTTAAAGCGGCGGATATTGATATCCAGGACGTACTGGTTGAGAAAAAAGTATTCGACGCTAACGACCTGTCTGACGATCTGCCGGATGAAATCAAGGCAATGATTATCAAGAAGATGGAGGGGAAGGAGGTGCTTGCTGAATTGAATACCGTGCATCAGGATTCTACCGGCAAGCCTGTCGCCTTTGATTTTAAGGAAGAGTCGGACGGCACTCAAAAACTGTTTTCGTTTGCAGGGCCGTGGCTAGATACACTGGAAAATGGTTACGTGCTCTTCATTGACGAATTGCACGATAACCTGCACCCCAAATTGGTGCGGTTTCTGGTTGAGCTGTTCCACAGTGACGAGACGAATCCCAAGAATGCCCAATTGGTATTTACTACTCATGAAACCTCCATTCTGAATCAGGAAGTGTTTCGTCGTGATCAGGTGTGGTTCTGCGAGAAGAGTGACCATCGCTCCACGACGCTTTTCCCGTTGACAGATTTCAGCCCTCGCAAGGGTAGGGAAAATTTGGAGATGACCTATCTGGCGGGGCGCTATGGCGCTTTACCTTATGTGCGTAAGTTGAAAACAGGCTGACGCCATGGGCACGGATAATCTTCACCATAAACGCAAGGCCAAATCGGTCAATGAGTTCGCCCGCAAAAAGGCCGGGCGGGCGCCCTATGCCAGAGTGTTGATCGTGTGTGAAGGTGAAAAAACAGAACCCAATTATTTCAACGGATTGAGAGATCATCTGGCGTTAAACAACGCCAATGTTGTTGTGACTGGCGAGTGTGGCTCTAGCCCTGTTTCTATAGTCGAATATGCCATGCATCGTTATCAAGATGAACAGCGTGCGGGCGATTCATTTGACAAAGTGTTTTGTGTTTTTGACAGGGATGCACACGACACCTAATACTCGGGCAGATACGAATCGGTCATCTCCAAAAGCGCGGGCCCCGTGAGCAGATTGAAAAAATCCACCGTTTCGATCTGGCGCACGCGGCGGCTGACGCGCTTTGCATGTTGATGGGATTCAAATTCTGCATTACGATTGCTCAAGGCTGGCCTCGCGGTCGTTGGCGGGTGATGTGTGGTAACAACATCCTACCAATCTCGGTGGTCAGCCTTCCCTTTTATTTCAATCTATTAGCTCAACGTGCTAATACCTCTGCGGCTTAAGTCAGTGCCATTCACCCTAAAGCGAGGTTGGAAGAAAGGTTGATCGCAGCCGTGTGTTCAATCGCGATTTGAGCAAGCCCGGATGGAATAAAATGAAATCCGGGAGGCGCGCGCATGAAAGCACAGTGTTCCCTGGATTCCGCTTGCGCTTCATCCAGGCTACCCGCTAATTGCTGCGCGAAAAAATGCCAAAACCTATCCTCACCGTTTTTCGGTTAACGAACCTCACTCAATAACGCATCCATCATCCCTTCTGCCTGCGACAAATACGCGCCACCGAACAAGTTCAAGTGGTTGAGTATGTGATAGAGGTTATAGAGGGTTTTGCGGGTCTGATAGCCGCTGTCCAGCGCATAGGCGTCGTTGTAGGCGTGATAAAACGCCGTGGAAAATCCCCCGAACAGTTCTGTCATCGCCATGTCGGCTTCGCGGTCGCCATAATAAACCGCCGGGTCAAAAATCACCGGATCACCGGATGCAAGAATGCCATAGTTGCCAGACCATAGGTCGCCGTGCAGCAGTGATGGCACGGGTGTGTGCCCAACAAAGAAAGCGGGGATATCGGCGAGCAGCCGTTCGCCCTTGCGCTGTAGCGCGCCGCCATAGCCGTGGTGAGCCGCCAGTTGCAATTGAGACCCCAGTCGCCATTCGCGCCAGAACGCCTGCCAATTATCGGCGCGGGTATTGATCTGGGGGGTGCTGCCTATGGTGTTATTGATGTGCCAGCCGTAGCGCCCGGCACCGGCGGTGACGCGATGCATCTCCGCGATCTTGTGCCCTAGCTTTGCCATATTGGCTGGGGAATTGCTGCCGCGCAGGTCGAGATATTCCTGCACAAGGTAGGCGGCATCGTCCACCGTGCCCCAGCAGACAGGCTTGGGTGCATGGATGGTTTGGGTTCGGGCGATCTCCTGTAGTCCCGCCGCCTCCGCTTCAAACATGCTGGCCTCGGATGCGTCATTGAGTTTGACAAAGTATTTCCTGCCGTCTTCGCCCTCTATGACATGGGCGGAGTTTATGCAGCCGCCCCCAACGGAATAACGGTGGCGCAGCTTGAATGGGGAATTTGTTGTTGCCGAGATTTGTTTGGTTAGGGCGGGCCACATGGGGAGGTTATGGCGATGAAACTAACCGATCACGCCGCTTTTTAGCGTTAGCGTCGGCAGCATTTTCCTTGTTAGCCATAAGCTTCTTCATTCTATTGATAAGGATGGGCATGCCTTCGAGGGAGTGCTCGAGACTAAAAACCCTATCAGCTTGTATCAGATGTTTTGCGACATCCTTTTCTACCACGACTTTTTTAAATGCAGCCTCTACTTCCTTTGTGATTTCGAATGGCTTAGATGGAATCTCCATATCCTTTCTTTGGATGGCAAGTCTAGGATACTCGTATCCCTTATCAATGATTCCGCCATCAAAAACATCATGTATATACATCCATTCCAGTTTAGCCGTTTTGTGCGGTATCGATGATTCGGTAATTCGCCAGGTGAGCGCCCACTTGTTCTTCTCAACATTATCGGATTGGGCGAAAGGGAGATAATCTTCAATTACGCTTTCCATTGCTTTGATATCATTCGAGCATTCATAGTCAGCCCGTCCATTCCACCAACACACATAAAAATGATCTTTTGCTAAGACTTCAAAATCCGAGAACATATGCTGTTCTCCATGCTCCTTGGGGAGTATCCGGTTGGTAATAGCAACGCTCCAAGCTTTCTCCAGATCCTTTATTTGTGCTTTCTTTGTCTCTGTTGTTGGGTATTGGTCTTGTGCTCGCCGCCTGAGATCATCGAGAATACGTTTTATTTTGTTGACACCCGTTTCGCCATTTACTTCTACGCAAAGTTCAACCAATGATTGCCCGCTAAGGCCATTGTGCGTCAAATTGGCGCTGCCGACGACAGCAGCTTTCTGCCCGAGATAAATCTTTGCATGCAGCTCGTTCAAAAAAAATATCTTTTCCCATCCGATTTTCTTGGCCAAATCAGTTACAGCCCGGGGATTGGTTCCTATGGTCGGTGAAATAATTACGGCGTCCAAAATGCTTGGATTAGAAATGAATTCGCCCCAATCAGAGCCAATGTATGCGACGGCGATTTCCCGAGGCCCACAACGTTTGATTGCCTCTTGTATTTCATTTTCTGTCAAGATTCGCACGAGATCTCCGTTTCGACGCCAAGTGTTAGGCTGTGGTGATGGCAGGGCATGATGTCATGCGTATCAGCCAGTATACCGCTCCAGCCAAACGCCCGGCTCACGATGCTGATGAAAGAATGAAATTACCGGCAACTCATTCGCCGGGTTTGGCAGGTAAACGAGTGTGTAAGTGTGTAGGGTGCGTCCCACGCACCAATGATGATGGTGCGTGGGACGCACCCTACAATTTTCCCGCTTGCAGGGAGAGTGAGTTTGCTTGCTGATCCCCGGTCAACCCATTGCGCGCATCTGCCCATTCATCGTGGCCGCCTTGGCCTCGATAGCGCCCAACAACGTTTTAAAAGAGTTGATAAACGATTCCACGCCCTCGTCTTCCAGTTGCTGGGTGACGGCATCCATATCAATGCCGAGCTTGGTAAGCAGTGCGATGCTGGCGTGTGCATCAGTTACGCCTTCCTGCAATGTTGAAGCCGCCTTGCCATGCTCCTTGAATGCCTTGTAGGTGGCTGGAGGGATGGTGTTGACGGTGTCCGGCCCGATCAGGGTGTCGATATACAGCACGTCACTGTAATTCGGGTTCTTGACGCCGGTGCTGGCCCACAGCAGGCGTTGTGCGTGCGCCCCGGCTTCGCGCAATTTGGCAAAACGAGGCGTAGCGAATAGCCTTTCGTAGGATTGGTAGGCGATTTTGGCGTTGGCGATGGCGGCCTTGCCCTGCGCCTCTTTGAGTAGGGCCTGTTGTTCAGGGATGGCGGTTTTGATCTTTTCGTCCAGCAGCTTGTCAATCAGGGCATCGACGCGGCTGACGAAAAAGCTTGCGACCGATGCGATACGGTTGAGCGGCTTGCCGTTTTGTAATGCCTGTTCCAGGCCCGAGATGTAGGCTTCAATGACTTCTTCGTAGCGCAGTACCGAGAACAGCAATGTGACGTTGACGTTGATACCGTCGGCGATCAATGCGGTAACGGCTGGAAGACCTTCGCGTGTCGCAGGCACCTTTATCATGAGGTTGGGGCGGTTCACGCGCGCGGCGAGGCGGCGCGCTTCGGCGACGCTGCTTGCGGTGTCGTGCGCCAAATCGGGTGATACTTCAAGGCTGATCATGCCGTCGCAGCCGCCGGTCTTGTCGTAGACGGGGCGCAACAGGTCGGCGGCCTGCTGGATATCTTCAATGGCCAGGGAATAGAACAAGTCGCGGCTGTTCTGCGCGGGATTCTGTTCGAGCAGATGCGCCAGCGCGTCATCATAATCCTCGCTGCCGTTGATGGCCTTTTCGAAAATGGTGGGGTTGGATGTGACCCCTTTCAGTCCATCTTCGCGGATCATTCGCTCCAGCTCCCCTGAGCGCAGCATGGCGCGCTGGATATTGTCATACCAGGGGCTTTGCCCGTAATTCTGTAGATCCACCAATGGATTCATCTTTAATTTCTCCTGATCTTCGGTCTCTGAAGTAAATTGTCCTGCAATACGAGCGTGCCGGTGTTTACGTTCATTTTATGTGAAACGGCTCACATTCGCCCGCAATGTTTTGCGTCATGATGTTGACGTATTTATAGCCTAAATTGTAATGCAATACCGATGCCAAGGTGTATGCCGCCGCGATGGGTGCGCAGCGCCTTTAAATTTCCGTTTTGTGACTCACGTCAAAGTAATCTTCTTGTAATGGGAGGACACTATCCTTGCACACAATGCTTATTGTGTTTCGGGAGATAGGAAGATGTGGTCTTCCAGATCTATTATCAAGCGTATTCTGCTGGCGTTTGTTGGCTTGGGAGTTTTCTGTACCAACGGTGCGGGGGCGGATGAAATCGCAGGAATGATGCCTGCCAAGCCAACTATTGGGTCTGTTAACTGCACAAGCTCCACATCTGATTTGCCGTCGTGTCCTCATATGCCGGTGCCTTCTTATAATAGGGAAACGGCGGCTCCGTCTTCCGTGAACCCATGGGCAGTAGTGCGCATGCTTGTGAGAAAATACTGGGTGCGCAAGGACAGCTTCGAATTTGCAAGCTACAATCCAAATCAGATAAATGCGTCGCAACGCGGTTTTACCGTCAATATGACGCTGGCCTATCCTGGCGCCAGCATGAATATGGATATGCGTGACCTGAATGTCAAATGGTCGGCGATGGGCGGTGCGGTCAAACCTTTCAATAACGACAATCCTTATGCGGTGGTGCAGTTCAGCTATCGCTGGTGACGATGCGCTACTAATGATGGTGTTTTCCCAAGCGCTCCAGCGTGATATCCACCCCGCCCCAGAACCACTCCAGCAGACGGCGATACCAGGGGCGCGCGCGCCACTCCTCAAGATGGTATTCCCGGCTTGATGCAAAATCTGTGGTGAACATGGCTTGCACCACGGCGGCAAATTGTGGATCCTCCACCTCCTGGTTAGCCTCAAGATTCCAGCGAAAATTCCAGCGGTCGATATTGCTGGATCCAATGGAAACCCAGTCATCGCACAGCAACACCTTGGAGTGCGTGAAGCGCGGCTGGTATTCGAAGATGCGCACCCCGTGGCTTAGCAGATTGTAGTAAAAGCGTCGTCCGGCGTGGCGTATTGCCGGGTGATCGGTGTGTTCGCCCGGCAATAGCAGCCGCACGTCGACCCCGCGCCGGGCGGCTGCGCGCAAGGCGCGCCGGATCTTCCAGGAAGGCACAAAGTAGGCAGTGGCGATCCAGAGGGTGTGGCGGGCATTGCGTGCCCTGTTCAGCAGGGAGCGCTTGATCTCGGCGTGGGCCGCGCCGTTGGCTATGGTGACGTGTCCGCGCTGATTTGCCATGGCATGTTGCGCCATGGCGTGCGGCAAGGCAAGGATGAGGTCTGTGCAGTGTCGCCAGTTTTCCGCGAACAGGGTTTGCCAGTCCGCAACGATGGCGCCCCTGATCTCGATCATGGTCTCGCGCCAGCGCAGCGCTGGATTGCGGGGTGGATCGAAGTCGTCGGTGATCCCCGCCCCGCCGGTAAATGCGACTTCGCCATCGACGAGCAGCAGTTTGCGGTGATCCCGGAAGAAGTTGTGGTGTAACCTGCGGTAGTGTACCGGGTTGTAATAGCTTAACCGGATATTGCCCTGCTCAAGCCGCAGCCGGTCCTGCTTGAGCAGTCCTTTCGCCCCAAAATCATCGAGCAATAGATATACCGCCACTCCCCGCGTTGCAGCGGCGATGAGGGCATCGATAAACCGGTCGGCAACCGCGCCGGACTCGAAGAGATAGATCTCCGTCAGGACATAAGCGCGCGCCGACCCGATGGTGTCGAGCATGGCGGGATAGAATTGACCGCCGTCGATCAACAGGCGGAACTGGTTGCCGTCACGCTTGGGGAACTGGTATTTAGAGTTGCGAAGGTTGATCATGTGATGGGCTATGCTGCCGCAAGTCGCGCGAAAGGTCAAAGGCGTACTTGATCGGCGCTCATGGGAAGATTGCCCTACTCGATTTGGCGGCGAGGGGGTATCATGTAAAGGATATAATTTTGAACGGCGTAGCCATGCGGGTTAGACAGTGAACAAGCTGCTTTCGATGTTTTTTGATGTCTGCCGGTTACGGGTGGCGCCGCAAGATCTGCCTACCTCGCGTTCACTGTTGGTCTCCACGCTGGCAGTGTACGCGCTGCTTTCCATTGTAATTTCGGTGGTGCAGATGTCGCTGGTCAAGGCGCTGCTGGCGGCGTTCATGGATACCGCGCTGCTCGCGGGGTTGTCCTTTTTTACGCTGTGGGCAAGAATGTTCGCCCATCGCTGGGTGCAAACCTGCACCGCGCTGGCGGGCAGCGGCGCAGTGCTGGAGGTGGTAGCCTTGCCTCTCATGATCTGGCAGAAGCAGTTTAGCCCTGAGAGCAGCCTGGTGATCTTGCCCACGCTGCTGTTGCTGGTGGTGCTTTTCTGGAATCTGGTGGTAGTCGGCCATATCCTGCGTCACGCGCTTTCCACCAATCTGGGCATGGGCGCGGTGTTGGCGACGGTTTACATGTATGTTTCGCTGAGCATCATCAAAATTTTGTTTTTTTCCGGTATTTAAATAATGCATATTCATATCCTGGGAATCTGCGGCACGTTCATGGGCGGCATCGCCGTGCTGGCGCGTCAGCTTGGTTATCGCGTCAGCGGTTCCGACGCCAATGTCTATCCGCCGATGAGCACGCAACTGGCGGAGCAAGGCATCGAGTTGATGGAGGGTTATGATCCCTCTCACCTTGATCCCGCGCCGGATTGCGTGGTGATCGGTAATGCCCTGTCGCGCGGCAATGCGGCAGTGGAATATGTGCTCAATCGCGGCCTGAATTACACCTCCGGCCCCGCTTTTTTGGCTGACCACCTGTTACGTGAACGCTGGGTGCTGGCGGTGGCGGGCACTCACGGCAAGACCACCACCAGCACCATGCTGGCGTGGATACTGGAGTATGCGGGGCTCGCGCCAGGCTTTCTGATTGGCGGTGTGCCGTGCAACTTCGATATCTCGGCGCGGCTGGGCAATACGCCGTTTTTTGTAGTGGAAGCGGACGAATATGACTCGGCGTTTTTCGACAAGCGTTCAAAATTCGTCCACTACCGCCCACGCACCTTGATCATGAATAATCTGGAGTTTGATCACGCCGACATTTTCCCTGATCTTGCGGCGATCAAGCGGCAGTTTCACCACCTGGTGCGCATCGTGCCGGGTAATGGGCTGATCATTGCCCCCGCTCAGGATGACAATCTGGCCGATGTGCTGGAACAGGGTTGCTGGACGCCGGTGGAATATTTCGGTGACGAAACTGAAGACACGCCGGGCTGGAGCGCCCGCAACGAGGCGGCGGACGGTGGCGAGTTTGATGTATATTGGGGCGATGATCGCGTCGGGCGGGTCGTCTGGCCACTGCTCGGACGGCATAATGTGCATAATGCCCTGGCGGCCATCGCCGCAGCGCGCCATGCCGGCGTGATGCCGCAGCATGCCGTGGCGGCGCTGGCGGAATTTCGAGGGGTGAAGCGCCGCATGGAGCAGCGCGCGGTCGTGGGCGGCGTGACGGTATACGATGACTTCGCGCATCACCCCACGGCGATTGCCACCACGCTGGAAGGCCTGCGCAAGCGAGTGGGCGAGGCGCGCATCATCGCCGTGCTGGAGCCGCGCTCCAACACCATGCGCATGGGTGTGCATCAGCAGACGCTCGCCCCGTCGCTGGCGCTGGCCAACGAGGTGATTCTGTATCAGCCCGCCGATATCGGCTGGGATGTGGCGGCGGTTGCAGCGAGCATCGGCCCGCGTGCCGCAGTTTTTGATACCGTGCCCGCCATCGTGGCGCATGTGGCGCGGTTGGCGCGGCCGGGCGATCATGTGCTGATCATGAGCAATGGCGGTTTCGGCGGCATACACTCCAAATTGATTGATGCCTTGCAAGCCAGATGAGCCGTAATGCGATAGCCTTGGCGATGACCGGCGCCTCTGGTGCGGCCTATGGGCTGCGCCTGCTGGAATGCCTGCTGCAGGCCGATCGGCAGGTGTACCTGATGGTATCGGCGCCGGGGCAGGTGGTGATCGCCATGGAGACGGATCTGAAGCTGCCGGGGCGGCCCGGCGAGATGCAGGAAGTGTTGTCCGCGCATTTTGCGGCAAAGCCCGGCCAGTTGCGCGTGTTCGGCAAGGATCAGTGGACCGCCCCGGTGGCCAGCGGCACCAGTGCGCCGCAGGCGATGGTGGTGTGTCCCTGCACCAGTGGCACGCTGTCGGCCATCGCCCACGGCGCCAGCAATAATCTGCTGGAACGCGCCGCCGATGTAATGATCAAGGAGCAGCGCAAACTGATCCTGGTGCCGCGCGAAATGCCACTCTCCGTCATACACCTGGAAAACATGCTGGGTCTGGCGCGGCTCGGGGTTACAATTATGCCCGCCAATCCCGGATTTTATTATCGTCCGCAATGTGTCGAAAACCTGGTGGATTTTGTGGTGGCGCGCATTCTGGATCACCTCAACATCGAGCACACCCTGATTCCGCGCTGGGGGGGAGAAGAAGCCCATGACTGATGAATTACGCATCCCGCTGTTTCCTCTGCACACGGTGCTCTATCCCGGTGGCCCGCTGCCGCTGCGCATCTTTGAGCCGCGCTATCTGGATATGGTCAGCGCCTGTCTCCGGCAGAGCAGCGGCTTCGGAGTATGCCTGATCCGTAGCGGCAACGAGGTGGGGCGCGCCGCCACGACTTACGATATTGGCACGCTGGCGCTGATTACCTATTGGCACATGGGCCATGACGGCCTGCTCGGCATCACCGGCTGCGGCCAGCAGCGTTTCCGTATCCTGTCCGAGGAGGTGCAGCCCAATCAACTTACCATGGCCGAGGTGGAGCTGATCCCCAACGAACCGGAAGCGGATATTCCGCCGGAATATCTGCCGCTGGTGGATCTGCTGCGCCAGATGATCGAGCAGATCGGCCACCACTATACCGCTATCCCCAAGAAATACGCTGACGCTGGCTGGGTCGGATGCCGATTGGCGGAGCTGTTGCCCCTGGGCCTTGCGCAAAAACAATATCTGTTGCAGATCAGCAGCCCGGTACAGCGCCTCGAACGGTTGGCGGCAGTGATAGAGCAGCTTGGTATACGATGACCGCTGCAATGATCGACTATGATGTCGTCATCGCCGGTGCCGGCATGGTGGGCGCCACGCTGGCTTGCGCGCTGGGGGCCAGCGGCTTGCGCGTGGCAGTGCTGGAGGCGCAGCCGTTGCCGTGCGACATCAGTCCGCAAGACGATTTCGATCTGCGCGTCTCCGCCATCACGCGCGCCTCGCAGCGCATCTTCACCACGCTGGGTGCGTGGCACGGCATGGCCGCGCGGCGCGTCAGCCCGTTCCGTGAAATGCATGTATGGGATGCGGGCGGCCCGCTCGGGATTGAAGGCGAGATCCACTTCGATAGTGCCGAAATCGGCGAGGACACCCTCGGCTACATCATCGAAAACCGCGTCATTCAACTTGCACTCCTGGAGCGGATGCGCGACTTCGATACTGTCGATCTGATTAATCCGGCGAGCTTGACGGCGTTTACCGTTGGCCCTGAGAGCGTGTGTCTACAGCTTGATGATGGCCGCAATATCAAGGCGCGGTTGTTGGTTGGAGCGGACGGCGCGGAATCGAAGGTGCGGCGGCTGGCGGGAATCGCCACGCGCGGCTGGAGCTACGCGCAGAAGGCGCTGGTCACCACCGTCAAGACCGAGCTTTCGCACCGCGAGACCGCATGGCAGCGCTTTTTGCCCACGGGTCCTTTGGCCTTTCTGCCGCTGTGCGATGGCCGCTGCTCCATCGTCTGGTCCACCGTGCCGGAACAGGCCGATGCGTTGCTGGCCATGCCCGAGGCGCAATTCCTGGCCGAGTTGGAACAGGCCTTTGCCGGCAAATTGGGGCGAATGATCGCAAGCCCTGGCCCGCGCGCCGCGTTTCCATTGCGTCTTCAGCACGCCACGGCCTATACCGCCCCGCGCCTGGCCCTGATCGGAGACGCCGCGCACACCATTCACCCACTCGCAGGCCAGGGCGTCAACCTTGGCCTGCTCGACGCCGCCACGCTCGCCGAGGTGGTGCTTGATGCGCAGCGTGCTGGCAAAGACATCAGCTCTCACACAACGCTGCGTCGTTACGAGCGCTGCCGCAAAGGTGATAACCTCGCCATGATGGCGGCGATGGACGGCTTCAAGCGCCTGTTCGGCAACAACCTTGCACCGTTGCGGCTGCTGCGCACCGCGGGATTGAATCTCGCCAACGCCGCCACGCCAGTCAAGAGCCTGATCGTGCGTCATGCCATGGGGCTGAGCGGGGATCTGCCGAAGATGGCTAAAGGGTACCTCTAAAGTGTGAGCGGCATAAGCCGCGTGCGTACCGGCGCAGCCTGGGCTATTCAGGTTGCTTTTGCGCCTGTGGCTGGGGACGCTCACCCACGCGGGCGGTAAACGTGATTTCCTTGCCGCTGCGCAGTCCCCGCAGGCGCGTCTCCGCGCCGGGCGTGATTTTGGCGATTGCGTTCACGAGATCCTTGGCCGTGGTTACGTTTTGATCGTCCACCTGAGTAATGATGTCCCCGGACTTTAGTCCACCCTTGCTGGCCGGGCTGTTGGGCAATACCCCGGCAACCACCACCCCGCTTACATTTTTTGCGCCGAAGGATTCGGCCAGTTCCGGTGTGAGATCCTGGGCTTCGATACCGAGCCAGCCGCGCACCGTGTGGCCATGCTCGACGATCTGCTGCATGACATTCTTGGCGATGCTGACTGGAATCGCGAAACCGATACCCTCCGATCCCCCTGAACGCGAAAAAATCGCCGTATTGATCCCGATCAGTTGTCCGTATGCGTTGATCAATGCCCCGCCGGAGTTGCCGGGGTTGATGGCTGCGTCGGTCTGGATGAAGTTTTCAAAGGTATTGATGCCGAGCTCGCTGCGGCCCGTGGCGCTGACGATGCCCATCGTCACGGTCTGGCCGACGCCGAAGGGATTGCCGATGGCCAGTGCGACATCGCCGACACGCGGTGCGTCAGACTGGCTGATGGTGATGCTGGGGAGGTTGTCGCCGCCGATTTTCAATACTGCAAGATCGGTTTCAGGGTCAGTGCCAACGATGGTCGCCTCCACGCTGCGCCCGTCATGCAGCCCGACTTTGATTTCATCGGCGCCTTCGACAACATGGTTGTTGGTCAGAATGTAACCTTGCGTGCTGATGATTACGCCTGATCCCAAGCTGTTCTCCTGGCGCTTGCCGGGCGCAGGCAGATTGTCGCCGAAAAAACGGCGGAAAGCGGGGTCGTTAAAGAGCGGGTGGGGTCGCTGGGTGACGACCTTCGCCGTAAAAATATTCACTACCGACGGCGCAGCAAGCTCCACTGCGCGCGCATACGACACCGGGCCGGACATTTCTTGTGTTGATCCCCGGGGCGGAGTAGTGGTGGGGCTCGCAGGCGCCGCGCTCTCCTTGAATTCAACAACGGGGCGTCGTTCCAGGGTGTGGGGGCGGAAGAAAAACATCACAACAAATGCAACGGCCAGCCCAATGACAGTTGCTTCAGCGAGGAATATGAGTATTTTGCGTGTCTGCACGATATTGACATCCTCCAGGGAGGCGCTGATCCTTAATTTGATGTAGTCTACTAAATAATCGGCCGGAAGGTTCGTACTTCTGTTTCGGTTGCTACGGGCTGCCAGCCTTCTTGCTCGTGTGTGAGACTTCTTTTTTGGCGCAAAGTTTTAAAATACGGAATGAAGCAGGGATTATATTGCTGTTTGTGGTTTTGGTCGGCAATTTACCGATGGCGTCGGCCTCGGGCGTATAATTTTATGGGGTGGTTTGAGATGCAATTTCAGGCTCATTTTTGTGTTATCTGTGCGATACATGAAGAAACTTGATATTTTTGCATTGACACGCTCTATAAAGTTGTTCTAGGATTCGAGGCGTAGGGGCGGTCAAAGACAAAAAATACAAATTTAATTGCCTATTATCATTAGCCTTTTGCACCTAATACCAACAAAATAAATACGGAAATTGGTGGGAGCGCGATCAGGTCGGAAATTAAAGGATTAGGGGTGGGTGCGGCTTAGTGTGTCCCGTCGTTTAAGTATTCCCTTTCTTCCTTAAGTTTCCGGTCATCGCAGTGCGTTGCCTTTAAGCATTTGTGGTGGCGCGCAGACGTCCTCGTTCCTTCAGTGGGCGGGTGCGTTGCATTCTGTATCGGGAGGGGTGTTGCCTCGCATTGCGTGGCGTCCATCTATGGTGGGCGCTCCTTTCCGTAATGCTGAAATCCCGTGGTAATTTATATAAACATCGAGGGTTGAGATGTCGCACGGTTATCTTTTTTTATCTGGGCCGGTGGGTTCTTCGGGGGCGGTTGTGCCGCATCACCGTAGTTCACGCTATTTTCTGATGGCGCTTGCCGCACTGGTGTTGGGGTTTTTTCTCGCAATGTCGTCCGCGTGGGCCGATGACGGGGCCGGGGTTCCAAACGCGGTGCCGCCGAAAGGTGAGCATGAGGGTAAAAACGTCGAGCAACCTATCGAGTTTCCTCATAACATCCATGTTGATGTCAACAAGATCAACTGTATGTATTGCCACACCTATGCGCGCCGCAGCAAGGTTGCCGGCATTCCGCCGACCAGCAAATGCATGGGCTGCCATCTCGTGATCGCCACCGACAAGCCGCGCATCAAAAAGCTCACGGAATATTGGGAGAAGAAGGAGCCGCCGCGTTGGAAAAAGGTGCATGACGTCCCTGATTTCGTGCATTTTACCCACGAGAAACACCTGAAGCGGTTTGTGTTCGACAATGAAGGCATGTCTGTCGACCGGGTTTCTGAAGTGTGTGCCTTCTGTCACGGCGAGGTCAAGAAGATGACGGTTGCGCACAAGGTCAAGCCTCTTAACATGGGGTTCTGCGCCCGTTGTCATGAGGCAAACAAAGGTCCGTTCGACTGCTGGAAGTGTCACAAGTAATAATTAATTGAACAGGGTGCGCTTGGGGTTCGTGTGCGCAGCGTTTTGAATTGCACGTTGAGGTGGGTGATTTGCTATGAGTGGTAACGATATCAACCGCAGAGACTTTCTGAAGATCCTGGGTTGGAGCGGTGTGGGTGTAGCCGTTGCCGGCTGTGATAGGCCGACGACTGTTACCCTTGAAGAGGGTAAGGAGGAAGTGGTCGCTTACCTTCAGCCCGAGGAATATGTCATTCCTGGTGTTGGCGTCTGGTTTGCGTCAACGTGTCAGCAATGTCCAGCGGGCTGCGGTGTCCATGGGCGTGTGCGTGAAGGGCGTGTTCTCAAGATGGAAGGCAACCCTGACTCGCCAATAAACAAAGGCAAGCTGTGCCAGATGGGGCAGGCCGGCGTGCAGGGGCATTACAACCCCGACCGCCTGAAGAAGCCTATGTTGCGCAAGGGCGGCGCGCTGGCTGAAGTGTCGTGGGAAGAGGCCCTGGCAGCGCTGGAGCAGAAAGTAGGGCCCGCGTCTGGTTTGGCGGGAGATCGCTTCGCCTGGTTTACCGGCACGGTAAGCGGCCACCAATCGGTGCTGCTGTCCGCCCACCTTGCGGCGATGGGTTCGAAAAACCATTTTATCCACGAAACGATCAATAACGCAGTGGCGCGTGCCGTCAATCAGGATATGCTCGGCGAGGCCATGCCGCGTTATGATCTTCCTGCGGCGAAGATGGTCTTGTCGTTCGGCGCTGATCTCGTGGGGGCGGGAACCTCGCCCGTGCATTTTTCCGGTGAGTACGCCAAATTCCGTACGGGTGCAACGCGCGGTGTGCTGGTCCAGGTCGAGCCCAAGATGACCCTCACGGGTGGCAGTGCCGATCTGTGGGTGGCGATTCGTCCCGGCACGGAAGGGGTGCTTGCGCTGGGTATCGCCAATCAGGTCTTGCTCGGCGACGAGATTAAGGTCGCGGGTCTTCCTGAAAATATCCGTACGCTGATCGCAGCCTACGATGTAAAGAAGGTTGCCAGCATTACAGGGGTGACAGGTGACCGCATAATGCGGATTGCCGAGCTGCTGAAACAGCGTTCTCCCAGTCTGGTTGTGGCGGGCGCGTCAGTCGAAGGCCATACCCATGGTTACCAGTCGGCCGCCGCGATCATGGTGCTCAACATCGTGCTCGGCAATGTCGGCAAGACTATCCTGCCGTCCGGGTCGTCCGCTTTCCCGCAGATGGAAGCCAAGACAGGTGGTACCCGTGATCTCCTGGCTTTGGCAGATGCCGCTGACAAGAAAGCGCTGGATGTGGTGTTTTTCCATGGCGCGAACCCCGTCTATACCGCCCCTGCCGCTCTGGGTCTGACCGATAAGCTGAAAAATATCCCATTCAAAGTGGTCTTCGCCGTACATCCGGATGAGACCGCAATGAGTGCTGATCTGGTGTTGCCCATCCTGTCCGCCCATGAAGACTGGGGCACGCACATGGGGGCTTACCAGCCCGAGCAAAAATCCATCAGTATTCAGCAGCCGCTGATGGAGCGCTTGTATCCCGACACCAAGGGGTTTGGTGATCTGCTGCTGGCCTTGCTGAAGGCGCGCCAGGTCAAGGAATATGAGTCATTTGCTGATTATTACGGTTATCTGAAAAATGCGTTTGCTGCGTTGCCCGCATCTGTGAAGGGCGATGCGGTCAGCGATGAGGATTTCTGGGGTAAGAGCCTGCAGAAAGGTGTGCTGAATGTAGGCACTGTTGCTGGCGCCCTTAATCCCAAAATGGTTGAAATCAGCTTTCCCGAGTTTAAGAGTGACGCACAGGACTACTATCTCGTGCCATCTGCCCGGCTTGGTTTGTGGGATGGCCGTCATGCCAACCTGCCCTGGCTTCAGGAGGCCCCCGATCAAATCAGCAAGGTGGTGTGGACCTCCTGGGTGGAAATGCATCCTGCGACGGCCGCCAAGCTGGGCGTAAAAGAAGGTGACTTCGTCAAAGTGAGCTCTGCGCAGGGCGCTGTCGAGGCTCAGGTATATGTCTACAAGGGTATACACCCGCAGGTTATCGCTGTGCCGATGGGGCAGGGACATGAAGAATATGGCAGATATGCCAAGGGGCGCGGCGTTAATCCACTCAAAATTCTTGCCCCGGTTACCGACGCGAAAACCGGCGAGTTGGCCTTGTATGGCACCCGCGTGACGGTGGCCCAGTCGGGCCGGCGCGAGGTGCTGGTGAAGCTGATGGGCAGCGAGACTCAGCTTGGGCGCAAGATGGTGGGTACTGTTACTGCAAGCGTGTTTGACCGCACAGAGGGGGCAAAGAATGTCACTTAATAATATTTTGACCAACTGGTCCAGGTACCGGAAGGGCGCCGAAGAGGGTGGCTTCCATGAGTACGAGCACCAGTGGGGTATGGTTGTTGACCTGAATAAATGCATTGGCTGCAACGCCTGTTCAGTGGCCTGCTATGCCGAAAACAACCTGCCGGTGGTGGGTGAGAAACGCTGTGGTAAAAACCAGGCCATGAACTGGCTGCGCATTGAGCGTTATTGGGATGAGCCTGACCTTGAACCCTACAATGCAACTCCCTCGGCGAATATCGATGCCTGGATTGAGGGTAACCCCCCCGCCAAAAAGACTGAATTGAAACCATCCATGCCGAGCAGTTATCTCCCGGGCTTGCTTGAGGAAGGCGGTCAGAACTTTGAACAGCGCGTTGGGTTTGGCGGTACCAAGAGCGAATTCCAGGATTTCGGCGCGAGCTTCTTGCCGATGATGTGCCAGCAGTGCCATGCCGCCACCTGCGAGCCAGTATGTCCGGTGGCTGCAACATACCATACGCCGGATGGCCTCAACGCTCAGGTGTATAACCGCTGTATCGGGTCACGTTATTGCTCCAATAACTGCCCCTACCGGTTGCGCTATTTCAATTTCTGGTCTTACTATGAAGATGCCTGGCCGGAGCCATTGCACATGCAGCTCAATCCAGACCTCAGTGTGCGCGACAAGGGCGTGATGGAGAAGTGTACCTTCTGCATCCAGCGCATCCGTGTAGCGAAGGATAAGGCCAAAATGGAAGACCGCAAGGTGATCGACGGAGAGTTTTCCACCGCATGCGTGCAGACGTGTCCTACCGGGGCATTGGTGTTTGGCGACATGCAAAATCCTGATAGCCAGGTAAGCAAACTGTGGAGCTATCATCAGGTAGAGCGCGGCAAGACCAAACAGAGCAAGCAAAACAAGGAGCTTCGCGGCTACCGTGTTCTGGAAGGCTTGAACACCGATCCCAGTGTGTTATACCTGGAACGGGTGCGCGAAGTTTAAGGTGGGGGTTCGCGTGGTTGTTTATGAGTCAATCCTGGTGTTTTCAATGACAACTCAACAGATCAGGTCGGTGGAAAAGACGGCATGAAATACGTAAACGAAAAAGATATTAACGAAGAGATCAAGTGGGCGCAGATTAATACGGATATTCTGCAAAGCCTGCAGAATCCCAGAAAAGCCTATTGGATCGCTATTGCAGTATGCCTGGCCATGCTCTCTTGCGCTGTGGTGGCAGAGGTGTATCAGTATCAGACCGGCTTGGGCGTGGCGGATCTTAACCGTCCGCATATGTGGGGGTTGTATATCGCAACCTTCATTTTCTGGATCGGCATGAGCCATTCGGGAACCCTGTTGTCGGCAATTCTGCATATTATCCATGCCGACTGGCGTAAGCCGATCTATCGCTTCGCAGAGGCGATGACAACATTCTCGCTGATGACGGCGGGCTTTTTCCCCATGCTCCATTTGGGGCGCATGTGGAACTTGTACTGGGTTATCCCTTACGTCAGTGACCGCGGCATCTGGCCGAATTTCCGGTCGCCTCTGGTGTGGGACGCCTTTGCAATCACCACCTACCTTACCTCATCGGCCCTGTTCCTCTTCATTGGTATGATCCCCGATCTGGCGATTTGCCGTGATAACGTGACCGGCTGGCGTAAGAAGCTCTACACTGTGCTCTCGTTGGGATGGCAAGGTACGGATCGTCAGTGGCGCCATTTCCGCAAGACCTATATGTTGATGGCCTGCTTCCTGATTCCTCTGGCGGTTTCGGTGCACTCTATCGTGTCTTCCGACTTTGCCATGTCGATCATGCCGGGCTGGCATGTGACCAGCTTCCCTCCGTACTTTGTGGCGGGCGCGCTGTACTCTGGATGTGCGGCTATCATCACGCTGTTTATCCTCCTGCGCTACTTCTTCAGGCTGGAGGAGTACATGACGGTTGCCCTGATGGAGAAGACCTGCAAGTTGACCTTTGCAATCGCCATGGTCTGGACTTACCTGAACCTGGTTGAGTTTGGTGCGACATGGTATGGACATGACCCCGTTGCTAAAGAGGTGCTGATCTCAAAGTTTGTCGGCCCGTTCGCTCCTTACTTCTGGGCAATGATGTTCTTTGGCTCGGTGCTGCCATTCGCCCTGGCCTTTGAGAAGCTGCGACGTCACATGCCGACCATGATGATTGTTTCCATCCTGCTCAACGTTGGTATGTGGCTTGAACGCTGGATGATCGTCGGCCCGACGCTGTCGCACGCCTATGCTCCCGAGGCCTGGAATTTCCTGTGGCCAAGCATAGTTCAGTGGGCCATTGTATTCGGCAGCTTCGGCTGGTTCGGGTTGCTGTTCCTCATCTTTGTGAAAGTGTTCCCATGCGTTTCCATGTACGAGGTCAAGGAAATGGTGTTCCATCGCAGACGGGAAGCCCATGCCGAGGTGGCTGAGAAATTCCATCGTCGGGCGGCGGATGTGCAGCAAGCCACTGGTAGACCCAGTGTAGAAGGGGCGTAATCATGAAAAAGAAATATCGTGTCTTGGGTTTGTTTTCTGATTTCGAGGAGGCCTTTGCTGCCATTGCCGACATTCGCCAGTACAAGGTTCCTGGCGTGTCCGTCGATGATGTCAGATTGATGTCTCCCATCGAGCACCCGGAGATTGAAGAGGTGTTGGGTGAGCGTCCGGCGCATGTACCGAAGTTCACGCTTGCCGGCGCTATATTCGGCATAACCTTCGGTTTCCTGTTCCTGGCGTCGGCACAGGCCAACTTTCTGGTGCAGCCTCAGGGTGGCAAGCCGGTTGTGCCGTTGCCTTCCAATATTGTGCTGACCTATGAAATGCTGATTTTGTTTGGTGTGATTTTTACGGTGATCAGTTTCCTGACCCTGTCCGGTCTTCTGTTCGGAAAAAAGGAAAAATTGTACAGCGAAAAAATTGCCGTGGATCAGATTGGTATCATTATGGAATTGGACGAGGATACGTTTGAGCCTTTGAAAGCGCTGTTCAGACAGCATAAAGTACTTGAAATCCGGGAAGAGGTGATCAAATGAGGTTTGTTGGTCCGCTATTAGCTGCGATGTTGGTGCCCACGGCGGCGTTTGCTTGGCCGTGGTCGCAGGATATGATGAATCAGCCCAACATCAAGCCTCAGGAAGGGCCGATGGCGCCTTTCCCCAAGCGCTCGGTTCCGACGCAGGGGATCGCAACCACGGTTGCCAACCGGGATGAGGCGAAGGATCTGGTAAACCCAATCCCGGTATCCGAAGCATCCTTAAAAACGGGTAAGGTACTGTTCAGGATTTATTGCGCGGCATGTCATGGTCTTACCGGGCAGGCTGATTCTCCGATTACTGCGAAAATCGGGGCCATCAACCTGACTGACGATTATGCCCAGAAGAATCTCACTGAGGGATGGATATTCGGCACCATTACCTTCGGCAGCGCGATCATGCCGGCGTATGGTAAACCGAGCGCACGTGAAGATGGGCGTGGCTCGAACGATCTGTCCGTGGAGGAGCGCTGGCATGTGGTGAACTATGTTCGTCATAAAATGGTTCAGGATGCACAGGCCGAGCCTGCGAAAACTGTATCCGCTAAATAAAACGTAATAGAAATACGAACACCAGAGGGGCAAAATGGAAAACTTTGGTAGCTGGTCAGTATTGACCGTAGACTTTTTGATTATTCTGTATCTTGCGCTGGGTGGCGTGACATTTTCTGCTGTCCTTCACCTGGTCAATGGTAAGTGGCGCTTTCAGGTACGCAAGCTGGCTTGTGCCTTGGCAGTGCTGTTCCCCATCGCGTTTGTGTTGCTGCTGGTGCTTCTGGCAAACGGCGAGTCGACTTTCCAGTGGCTGGCACATGCGCACGATGAGGGGCATCACCTTCCGGGCTGGCATGACTACACCTTCCTGGTGAGCCGCCAAATCATCGGTTTCCTGATCGTGGCGGGCCTGTATGGGCTATTCATCAAGTATCAGCATCAGAGCGAGATTGATGAGTCCTACGCAGCACAGCGGCGCTTCCGCAATGTTGCCCTGTTGATACCCGTCGCATACTTCCTTTATGCAACGATGGTAGCGTGGGATTTTGAAATGACCATGCTGCCCGGCTGGCACAGTGCGAGCTATGGCGCCTATCATTTCGTGAGCAATTTCCATGGCTTCCTGGCGTTCTTCACGATCTTTCTGTTTTTCCTGTATCGGTCGGATAAGCTGACCAAGCCGTTCGAGCCCCATATTTTCAATTATATGGCGCAGTTCATGCTTGCCTTTACTATCCTGTTTACCTACCTGTACTTCACCCAGTTCCTGATCATGTGGTATGGGCGCCTGCCTGACGACGTGACGCGTTATAGGAATATGATGTACCAGGGCTTTGGTCCGCTGTGGTGGACGTTCCTGACCATGAAGTTCATCATTCCGTTTACCACGCTGGCGATCACGCCCAACCGTCACAATCCGTATGTGATCGTGATGGTGGCAACGTCGATCTGGTTGGGTACATGGCTTGAGCGGTATACCTGGATTGCGGGATCGGTGGATCCTCAGTACTACACCATGCCGATGACCTCCGCGTTTGGTATTGGTGTGACCATCGCCATCTTTGGTGTGGCGTGGTTCGCGGTGAGGTGGTCGTTGACCAGATACGGGTTGATTAAAGCCTAGCTTCAAACTACTTGCTGGAAAAATGCACCGCTGACCCCGGAAAACCTGGGGTCAGCGGTTTTTTTTTAAATGTACCCCCGAAATTTAACTTCCAGAAAGCGAAACTGTGTGGCTTTGCTTCTTGGAGGGCTATTTTTGCTTATACAAATCCTATAACTATCAGTGGCTTGACCTATGCCGCCTTGACTCAGTACGGGATTCTTTGCTATATGTAGGCTCGCGATAGGCAAAAATAGAGCCAGATCCCAGGCGTCCCATGTTTCAGCGTGTCAAGCCTGGTGTTTTGCTGCAAGGATCGGCGGCTTTCCCGATGGTGGTAAGTGGGTGGTTATATGTTGATAGCAAAAAATAAGGCCGCAGGGGCGTGTTCAGCCTCTTTCCCCAGTATCTGGTATCGGCTGTTTGCCCTCCTGACTTTAGGACTATTGATCAGTTCTCCATCACACGCTCTTACTTTCGCTGTCAACAGCACGTCTGATGCGGTCGACGCCAATCCCGGCAATGGCGCATGCGCCACGTCCACCGGCGCATGCACCCTGCGCGCCGCCATCCAGGAGGCCAATGCGTTGGCGGGGGCGGATACCATTACGCTGCAAGGGACAACGTACACGCTCAGCATAACCGGTACGGGTGAAAACAGCGCCGCCAGAGGCGATCTGGATGTCACTGGCGGGGGTGATTTGACTATTAATGGCGTCAACCCGTCGTCTACACGTATTCTGGCCGGGGGAGGGGGGTTCTTTTCTTCCACGCCCATTGATCGCGTGTTCCACTTTATTGGCAGAAATAATGTCACCATCAACAATGTTTCGATAGAAAACGGCTATATAACTGGCGCCAAGAGCAATGGCGGCGGTATTTTTAATGAGGCGGCCTGGGTTACGCTCTCAAATTGCCAGGTGCTCAATAGTGTGACGACATGGGACGGGAATAATGGATCGGGCGGGCAGGGCGGTGGTGTGTATAACGCCGCCGGTGCCAAAATGACGATTAACAACTGCACCTTTAGAGGTAACAAGGCGAACACCGGCAGCAACTCTTCCGAAAATGCGTTCAACGGCGGCGGGGCGATCTATAACGGTGGAGAGATGATTGTCAGCAACAGCGTCATAGACGCGAATACCGCAAGTAGGTTTGGTGCTGGTGTGATGAACTATACCGGGACGCTGACCATCAACACGAGCATCATCAGCGGCAACACGGGGCCTGCTATCGACACATCGGGCTTCGGTGGAGCGAGCGGTGCCGGGGCGGGTGGGGGCATAGCCAATTTCAGCGGCCAGGTGACACTCAGGGATAGCCGGGTGAGCGGGAACAGGTCGATGGAGGGCGGCGGTATTTACAATTATCCTGCCGGTCCTTTGCAGGCCCGGGTTGTCGTTATCTCCAGTGCCATCACTGCCAATGGGGCGGATATGTGGGGCGGAGGCGTTAGTAACTGGGACAGGATGAATGTTTTCTACAGCGCCGTTACCGCAAATGTGGTGGGTGCGAGCGGTGGTCAATTCAGTTTTAACGGCGTTTTCATGGGTGAGGGTGGCGGCTTCTCCAATATGGGGATTGGCGACCTGCTGGTTCAGCATTCCACCATCAGTGGTAACACGGTTGCTCGCGCCGGTGGTGGGGTTTTCAATGGTGCGAAGGTCAGGCTGGTTCATGTTACGTTGAAAAACAACAAGGCGGCGAGCGGTCCCCTTTGTACCGGTGGTGCGGGCATAGATTTCAGCGGCGGAAGCTTCACCGGTTGCAGTGGCAGTTATGTCTTCGGCAACGAGGTGTTCAATAGCTCCTCCGCTTCATCGTCGAATAAAGGCATAATTTTTGAGCGTACCATCATCGGGGGCGGAGCCAGTCCGGTCGGGAATTGCCTGGCGGGCGATGCTGATACCGACGGCTTCAAGGCCGCTTTGAGAAAACTTGCTCCATTCACGGCCACATCGAACGGTTACAATATTGACAGCGGCAATACCTGTGCGCTGCCAACCGCTGCCGGTACTACCGACAAGGTTAGTACCGACCCTGGTATTGCGGTGCTGGCCGATTTCGGCGGGGGCGCCACTCTCCCCGGTGGCGGCAAAGTACCCCAGTCGCTGCATCTGCCAAATGCAGGCAGCCCGGCGATCAACGCTATTCCCAATACGCTCTGCCCCAAGCTGGGGGTGGATCAGCGCTTGTATGTTCGGCCTGATGCGGCAAGTGGCAAGTGCGACATCGGATCAGTAGAGGCGAATTCGACCAAGGCCAATCTCGCGGATTTAAACGTTGCGGTAACCTTTGCCAGCAGCGCCGCCTCTCTCAAGGCCGCAGCCGGTAGTTCGGCGGCGGACATGCGCTATGCAATCGCGGTGACGAACGACGGCCCGGATAATGTGACTGACGCAATCACCCTTACCCAGGTCTTCGATGCCGATGTTTCGCTTGTCGGGTTTGGCCCCCGGGATACCGCCAATCTAGGCTGTATGCTGACCGACACGAAGACTGTTACCTGCTCGTACAGAGGCGGGCTGGTGGTGGGCAGTTCCTTCAGCGCCTATATTACTGTCAGGCCGGTAGATTCTACTCTGAAGTCCCTCAGCAGTACGTCCACGGTTTCGTACCCGGAGCTCAACGCTACAGTTGATCCTGTGCCTGGCAACGACAGCGTGACTGTTGTGCGGGCCGTGACAGCAGCTCTTGAGCCGTTCCCTGACAGTGCATCGTCAGGGGGCGGGTTTTCCAGTGGCGGTGGTGGCGCTTTTGGGGTGTTGCCTTTGGCTTTGCTGGGGGTGTTTGGTGTGTTGCTGGGGTATAGACGCCGCGTGAGTTGCAAGGCATAAAAATGGTGACGGGCTGGGGAGAGCCTCAGAGTTCCCCTACCCTCACCCCGGCCCTCTCCCGCCTTGCGGGAGAGGGGGTGCCCTCCGTTGAATTGGAAATGGAATCAGGGCGCGCATGTCGCCCCCTTTCTTTTACAAAAAACGTCCTGCACTGGCGACAACCGCTGTAATCAGCCCCAGTATCAAATTGATGCCGATGATGCGGCGGCTCTGGCCCAGATGCTTACCTGCGGCGGGAAGTTCACCTTTCGCAATTGCCGCGTTCAATCTCTTGTAGGGCACGAAAAACAGGTGCAGGAATAGCAGGATCATCACCGTGCCCAGTGTCAGCATCAGGTGTATGTGTCCACCGCTGTTTTTCATTCCGCCGTATTCCATAAAGATCATCCACAACCCTGTCGCGGGCAGCAGCACGATGGCTGCCCACACCCAGGGGAAGAAGCGCCCGAAGGTTTGTGACCAGAGGGGCAATCGTTGGGGTGGTTCCAGTAACGCCGCTGCGACAGGGCGCAGCGCCATGTAGGCAAAGAACATTCCGCCGACCCAGATGATGGCGGCGAGCAGGTGCAGGGGTAGGGCGATGAGCATGGTGATTCCTCAGGGTTTTGCGGGTGCGGGTTGCGGTGATGATGGCGTTGTAGCGGCGTATTTTTTCAGCCAGCCGGTGATGCGTTTGGTCAGGATGATATCGGACGCGGTAAAAAGGTGATCCGTGCCGGGGATTTCAATTTGCCGGTAAGGTAAGGCGCTTGCGGGCCGCTTGGCGGGGGTTTCCGTCTGTTGCGGGGAGGTATTTGCTCTGGCTCTGACGGCGGCGTTGCGGCGCTCGGTACTGGTGCGGCTGCTGTCCTCATCTCTGCTGCCGTAGATGTCGAGTATCGGGAGCGGGATCTTTTCCAGTGCCGTGATGAGCTGTAGCCGTGGCTCCTGGGTTTTTTCGGCGCTCATGCCTATGCCTATCAGCGCTCCGATGCCGGATTGAGGGTCGTTGGCGAGGAAGGTTGCGCCCAGCGTGGCGCCCTGGCCATGGCCGATCAATACGATCCGCGTTATATCTTTGGTGTGCAGAAATGCGACTGCCGCTTTGATTCGCTCTGGGATTTGGTCAAGCAGCGCGCTATCTCCTTCCTTGGTCTCGCCAGGCAACGGCAATTGCACTGCAAGCGTGGCCCAGCCGTGTTTGGGGAGTTCGCGGCGCAGTGGTGCGATGACGGCGGGCGAATCGGGGTTCATCCCGGTGTCGTGCAGGATGATGGCCCCGCCTTGCGGTGTCCTGGCGGTCTGCGTGGTGTACAGGCCGAGGAATTTGCCCGCCCCGGCGTCCAGCCAAACTGCTTCTCCTGTCAGGGTTGCGCTGGCGCTGAGCATTTCGCCCAGGCGTTTTTCCCTGTCGCTGTTTGCGGCAAGCGCCAGCCCGGTGGACAGGGCGATGATGAGCGCTATAAGGATTTTTACCATCAGTTTGGCCTCGATGATCCGGCTGAAAGTGAAAAAATTTCCATATTCAGGTAAAGTTAGCAGTTCGAATATTAGAAGCGGGGCGGTTGGCCGCCACTGCATTGCATTTACTTTGAAGAGGCCCTATCTATGCCAGATTATAAAATAGCACCCTCCATCCTGTCGGCGGATTTTGCGCGCCTGGGGGAGGAAGTGACGAACGTGCTGGATGCCGGCGCGGATATCGTGCATTTCGACGTGATGGACAACCACTATGTCCCCAATCTGACCATCGGCCCGCTGTTGTGCGAGGCCCTGCGCAAGCATGGCATCACCGCCCCGATTGATGTGCATCTGATGGTCAAGCCGGTGGATCGCATTATCCCCGATTTCGCCAAGGCGGGCGCTACTTATATTACCTTTCACCCCGAAGCCAGTGAGCATATCGACCGTTCGCTCGCCCTGGTGCGCGATTGCGGCTGCAAATCGGGCCTGGTATTTAACCCTGCCACGCCGCTGGATTATCTGAAATATGTGATGGATAAGGTGGATATGGTGCTGTTGATGTCGGTCAATCCGGGTTTTGGCGGCCAGAAGTTCATCCCCGCTACGCTGGATAAGCTGCGCGAGGCGCGCCGCCTGATCGACGAGAGCGGCTACGATATCCGTCTGGAGATCGACGGCGGTGTGAATGTAAGCAATATCCGCGCGATTGCCGAGGCGGGCGCGGATACCTTCGTGGCAGGTTCGGCGATCTTCAATACCCCCGATTACAAGGCTACCGTCGCTGCGATGCGTGCCGAACTGGCCCTGGCCGGTAAATAAAATACAGAGCTGATGTTGGGTTACGGTGCTGCGCACCTGACCCAACCCGCATGAACCGTGGGCTTTTCGAATGCTTAAAAAACCGCAGATGGTATTGGTCGATCTTGACGGCACGCTGGTGGACAGCGTGCCGGACCTGGCGTTTTGTGTGGATGCCATGATGCAGCGCCTGGATATGCCGCCGCGCGGCGAGGCGCGGGTGCGTGAGTGGGTGGGCAATGGTGTCGAGCGTTTGGTGCGCCGCGCCCTCATCAATCAACTGGACGGTGAGCCGGACGAGGCTTTGTTTGATAAAGCGCTGCCGGTTTTTATGGGGCTCTATGCCGAGAACACCAGCAAGCGCAGCCATCTCTATCCGGGCGTCCGTGAAGGGTTGGATTACCTGGCGGGAGCGGGCTACAAACTCGGCTGTGTGACCAACAAGGCGGCGGCGTTCACCGAGCCGTTGCTCAAGGATATGGGCATTTACGATTGTTTTTCGATCGTGGTCAGCGGTGATACCGTGCCGAAAAAGAAGCCCGATCCCATGCCGTTATTGCATGCGTGTGCGTTCTTCGGCGTGGATCCGCAGCATGCGCTGATGGTGGGTGATTCCATGAGCGATGTGAAGGCCGCGCGCGCTGCGGGCTTTCAGATTGTGTGCCTGACCTATGGTTACAATCACGGCATTGATATCCGCGAGTCCCAGCCCGATGCGGTGATCGACTCCATGGCGGAACTGCGGGGTTTGTTGGAACCGGCGGTCTAAGGAATATCTCTGGCCATGCTGCACGATGAATTTCAAAAGCTCGCCGCCAAGGGACACAACCGCATCCCCCTGATGCGCGAGGTGTTGGCCGATCTCGACACGCCGCTCAGCGCTTATCTCAAGCTGGCCGACGGCCCCTATTCCTATTTGTTCGAGTCGGTGCAGGGTGGCGAGAAGTGGGGGCGGTATTCCATCATCGGTCTTCCGTGCCGGACCATCGTGCGGATTGCAGGGCATGACATTACTGTGGAGAAGGACGGCGCGGTGGTGGAAGCCCTGCGCGTCACTGATCCCCTGGCCTGGGTCGAAGATTTCCGCACCCGTTACCAGGTGCCGGAGGTTGCTGGCCTGCCGCGCTTCACAGGCGGCATGGTGGGCTATTTCGGTTATGACACGGTGCGCTATATCGAGGCTCGTTTGGCGAAATGCACCAAGCCTGACCCGCTCGGTACGCCGGACATCCTGTTGATGGTCTCCGATGAAGTGTTGGTGTTCGATAACCTGCGCGGCAAGCTGTATGTGGTAATCCACGTCAATCCCGACATCGACCAGGCCTGGAACAAAGCCCAGCAACGTCTCGATACCCTGGTGCAAACCTTGCGCGAGACCACGCCCCGTCCGCCCGCACCGCGCCGCGCGTTGCAGGTGAACGAGGAGGATTTCGTCTCGGGGTTTACCCGGCAGGGTTTCGAGTCCGCCGTGGAGCGTGCCAAGGAGTACATCCTGGAGGGCGATATCATGCAGGTGGTGCTGTCGCAACGCCTGTCCATCCCCTATCAGGCGGCGCCGCTTGATCTGTATCGCGCCCTGCGCAGCCTCAATCCATCGCCGTACATGTTTTATATGGATCTGGGCGGCTTCCATGTTGTCGGTTCCTCGCCGGAGATCCTGGTGCGCCTGGAAGACGGCATGATCACCGTGCGGCCTATTGCGGGCACCCGTCGGCGTGGCGCCAGCGAGGCCGAAGATCGCGCGCTGGAGCAGGATCTGCTGGCCGATCCCAAGGAGCGCGCCGAACATCTCATGCTCATCGACCTGGGGCGCAACGATGTAGGCAGGGTGAGCGAGACGGGCAGTGTAAAGTTGACCGAAAAGATGGTCGTCGAGCGTTACTCTCACGTAATGCATATCGTCTCCAACGTCACTGGACAGTTGAAGCCTGACATGACCGCCATCGACGTGTTGCGCGCCACCTTCCCGGCAGGCACCGTGAGCGGCGCGGCCAAGGTGCGCGCCATGGAAATCATCGACGAGCTGGAGCCGGTCAAACGCGGCGTCTATGCAGGCGCGGTGGGCTACATTGGCTGGAATGGCAACATGGACACCGCCATCGCCATTCGCACCGCCGTGATCAAGGATGGCGTGCTGCACATCCAGGCCGGCGCAGGCATCGTCGCCGACTCCGTGCCCGCCATGGAGTGGGAAGAGACGATGAACAAGGGGCGGGCGATTTTCAGGGCAGTGGCCATGGCTGAAGCGGGGTTGGATGGCGTGCATCGCTGAGGGGAGCTTGATACATGAAAGCGACCTGCTGTCCGCAGGATGATATCCTGGAAATCCAGTTACGCAGAATTTCCTTTCGGGCTTCAACCTAAGCGGCTATCACCTGCGCGTGATCATCGACCCCTTCGACGAGCCGCGTTTCCGCGCGCATCGCAGCCCAGAGGCGACCATGAACGAAACCGTCGAAGCGCGCAGGTGTTGGAAAATATCAGAGCATCGCTCTGAAGGAGAGTCTGGCCATGCAAGACACCCGTTGGAAACAGCGTTTCGATAATTATCTCAAGGCATTTCAGACGCTCGTCGAGGCGGTGGAGCTAGCGCGAACGCGCGAATTATCCAAGCTGGAGCAACAGGGGTTGATCCAGGGTTTTGAGTTTACCCATGAGCTGGCTTGGAATGTCTTGAAAGACTATTTGGAAGAACAAGGCTTTGTGGGCATTATCGGCTCAAAAAATGCGACCAGAGAAGCATTCAAAAATGGCCTGATTACCGATGGTGAGGCCTGGATGGATATGATTAAAGCGCGCAACCTGACGTCGCACACCTATAATACGGAGATTGCGCAGAGCATCGTGAATAACATCCTGGCGAGGTTTTATCCGGCCTTTGCCGCGATGGTGCAAACCTTTACCGTCCTGTGCGGCCAACCAGATACGGACTTATGAAATACGGGTTGAGCGAAGACACGGTAGAAAAAATCCAGGGCGTTTTTGCGCGTTTCCCGGCGATTCAAAAAGCCGTTTTGTATGGCTCGCGTGCCAAGGGCAACTTCAAAACCGGATCGGATATTGACTTGACCCTTTACGGTGAAGCGCTCACATCCGACCTGTGCTCGACTATAGCGAATGAGCTGGACGACCTGCTGCTGCCCTACACCATTGATCTATCCCTCTTCGATGAGTTAAATCATGCGAAGCTACAGGAGCATATCGAACGTGTGGGCGTGGTGTTTTATGACCGAGGGAATTAGGGCGCTGCCGGAAATCGCGAGTTAATCACTTCTCCGTGCGAGGGTTTATGCATGGGCCGTTCTGGGCGATAATGGCGTCTTTCGTGTGCCCGGTATATAGCTTTGCCATGGGATATTAAAAGAAAAAGCGGGCATCGAAAACAGAGGCAGGTATCAGTAATAAAAGGATAGCCGCAACATGCTGCTGATGATCGACAATTACGACTCCTTCACCTATAACCTGGTGCAATACCTGGGTGAGTTGGGTGCGGATGTGCGGGTGTATCGCAATGACCAGATCACGGTGGATGAGATCGCGCGTCTGGCGCCGGATCATATCGTGATCTCGCCGGGGCCTTGCACGCCCAATGAGGCAGGCGTTTCGGTTGCAACCATAAAGGCCTTTGCCGGCAAGATTCCGCTCTTGGGTGTATGTCTGGGGCATCAGAGTATCGGCCAGGCATTCGGCGGGCGCATCATACATGCCAGGCAGATCATGCACGGCAAGACATCCATGATTTATCACAATAATGCGGGTGTATTTCACGGATTATCCAATCCCTTCGAGGCGACGCGTTATCATTCGCTGGTGATCGAAAAAGACACGCTGCCGGATTGTCTGGAGATCACTGCCTGGACTGAAGCACCCAGCGGCGAGATGGACGAGATTATGGGCGTGCGTCATAAAGAATATGCCGTGGAAGGTGTGCAGTTTCATCCGGAATCCATTCTCACCGAGCACGGCCATGCGCTGTTGAAGAATTTTTTGGAAATCGAACAAGTTTAGTGTTGAGGTTTTAAGACAAATGGACATGCCATCCGCCATCCGTGCCGTTACCGAGCGCCGTGATCTGACATCCGCAGAAATGACAGACGTTATGAGTATGATCATGAGCGGCGGGGCAACGCCTGCGCAGATCGGCGGCTTTCTGATTGGTTTGCGCATGAAGGGCGAGACGGTGGACGAGATAGCCGCCGCCGCCCAAGTGATGCGTGAGCTGGCGGTCAGGGTGGAAATAAGTGGCCCGCATCTGGTGGACACCTGCGGGACGGGTGGTGATACCGCGCACACGTTTAATATTTCCACTGCCAGCGCCTTTGTGGCCGCCGCTGCCGGGGCGAGAGTCGCCAAGCATGGCAACCGTTCCGTATCCAGCAAGTCCGGCAGCGCCGACGTGCTGGAGGCGGCGGGCGTGCGGCTTGATCTGACGCCTCACGAGGTGGCGTGCTGTGTAAATGAGGTGGGTGTGGGGTTCATGTTTGCGCCCGCCCATCACGGCGCGATGAAGCATGCTATTGGCCCGCGCCGCGAGATGGGCGTGCGCACCCTGTTTAACGTGCTTGGCCCGCTTACCAATCCGGCGGGCGCGCCGAATCAGGTGATAGGTGTGTTTGACGATGCCTGGCTGGTTCCGCTGGCGCAGGTGTTGGCGCGGCTGGGCAGTGAGCACGTGTTGGTAGTTCATTCTGGAGATGGTATGGACGAAATCAGCATCGGCGCCGCAACCAAGGTCGCCGAGCTAAAAGAGGGGGAAGTGTGTACCTATGTTGTTACGCCGGAACAGTTCGGCATGCAACGCGCATCTATTGACGCGCTGAAGGTGGGTGACGCGCAGCATAGCCTCGTTATGATACGCATGGCTTTGGACAATACGCCGGGGCCGGCGCGGGATGTCGTAGCGCTGAACGCCGGGGCGGCGATCTATGCGGCAGGCTTGGTCGAGACCCTGGAGCAGGGCGTGCGCAAGGCCAGCGATGCCATCGCCAGTGGCGCGGCGCGTGCCAAGCTGGAAGCATTGATTAAGTTCACTAACAGTTTTGTGTGAGCCTAACCCGGAAATTTTGTTTGGTGCGTGCATTGTGCCCTCATTGTCACCTTTACGGTGATCACGGGTAGGACGCACCCTACGCAAACTGAAACCTTATAAAGATAATGACCCAAACCCCCGACATTCTCAAAAAAATACTCAAGCGCAAGGCCGAGGAGATCGCCGAGCGTAGTACCGCGCTGTCCATGCGCGAGCTGAGCAAACAGGTGGCCGCCGCGCCCGCGCCGCGTGATTTTGTGGGCGCTATCGAAGCCAAGCTGGCGGTGCGTCTTCCTGCCGTTATCGCCGAGATCAAGAAGGCCTCCCCCAGCAAGGGCGTGTTGCGCGCGGATTTTCATCCCGGCGAGATCGCAGCCAGTTATGAGCGTGGCGGGGCGGCATGCCTGTCTGTACTGACCGATGCGGATTTTTTTCAGGGTTCCGAGGCCTATCTGCAACAGGCGCGCGCCGCCTGCTCATTGCCGGTGCTGCGCAAGGATTTCATCATCGACCCTTATCAGGTCTACGAGGCGCGGGTTATTGGCGCGGACTGCATTTTGTTGATCGTCGCCGCCTTGGGTGATACCACCATGCTGGAGCTGGCGCAACTGGCGGATCATCTGGGTATGGCGGTGCTGGTAGAGGTGCATGATGCGCGCGAGCTGGAGAGGGCGCTGATGCTCGATACCCCGTTGATTGGCATTAATAACCGCGACCTGCGTACCTTCAATACAGATCTTCAAATCACGCTGGATTTGCTGGGCAACATCCCGCCGGATCGTATCGTGATCACCGAGAGCGGCATCCACACCGCGCAAGATGTGGCACTGATGCGGAGCCACAACGTCCATGCCTTTCTGGTAGGCGAAGCGTTCATGAGGGCTCCGGATCCGGGCGAGGCATTGCGCACCCTGTTCTAAAGATATACGCCTGGGCGTCGATAAGTTAAACGCGGATGGAGGCTTTAGAACCTGTTCACGATCTCGCTGAAGGGCGCATTGCGGCGTTAAAATCGAACTCAAAATGCTCACATACTTCGTGTATGCTCCGCTTTTTCGTTCGATTTTGCCTTGCACTGCATCCCTTGATCAAGATCGTGAACAGGTTCTTAGGCCTCCTGATAATGTTTAATCTTGTCGACGGGGTGTTTGATGAAAAAAATCCATATCGTAGCCATGGCGGCTGCGGCGCTGTTGTGTTCCTCGCTGGTTCATGCCGAGGGTGTCGGTGTGACGGCCAAGGCGGGCACGCTGGGTCTTGGACTGCAACTTACGGCGGGATTCTCGCCGGTATTTAATGGCAGGCTGGGCTTTAATAACTACACCTACAATTACAGCACCATCAAAGACAATATCAATTACGATGTTGGTTTGGGACTAAAGTCCGGGGAGCTGTTGCTGGATTGGCATCCGCTTGCGGGTGGGTTCCGCTTTACGGGCGGCGCGTTGTATAACAAAAATGCGCTGAACCTGACCGCCACGCCGATGGGCACCTACTCTATTGGTAATAATACCTATACCGCCGCGGAGGTGGGTACGCTCACCGGTGTCGTCGACTTCAATAAGGCCGCCCCCTACTTTGGTATCGGCTGGGGTAATGCGGTGGAGAAGGGTGATCGCTTCAGTTTCGCCATGGATCTTGGCGTGATGTTTCAGGGGTCGCCCAAGGCTGTCCTCAGCGCAACCGGTCCTGTGACATCATTGCCGACATTTAAAGATGATTTGGCGCGCGAAGAGGCGAACCTGAATGCTTCATTGAAGGAGTTTAAATACTACCCGGTTGCGTCAGTGGGTATAGGCTATCATTTCTGAGGGACATGGGATAAAAACTCACGCGTCATACGTTAACGCATGGCGCGTGAGCCCCCTCCCACCGATATAGAAGACTGCCGAGAAATCCAGCAGCTTCTTAACGAGCCCCATTCACTACGATGGTTTTCCCCCTCGCAGTGATGAGATTTTGATCTTCCAGGCTTTTCAGCACCCTTCCCACCATTTCCCGCGAGCAGCCGACGATGCGGCCCAACTCTTGGCGCGTGATGCGTATCTGCATCCCGTCGGGATGTGTCATTGCGTCGGGTTCCTTGCACAGATCAAGCAGTGTGCGGGCTACGCGCCCTGCGACATCCATGAAAGCCAGTCGGCCAACCATACCACTGGTCCGGCGCAGACGCAATGCCATTTGCGTGGCGAGTTCGAACAAGATGTCGGGGTCTTCCTTGGCCAGTTGGCGGAACCGGGGATAACCGATTTCCGCGACCTCACATTGGCCGCGGGCGCGCACCCAGGCGCTGCGTTTTTTCTGCTCGTCGAACAACCCCATTTCACCAAAAAAATCACCGGCATTCAAGTAGGAAAGCACGATCTCGCGGCCGTCCTCATCCTCGATGAGCACCGTCACCGAACCATCGACAATATAGTAAAGAACATCAGGCGCATCCCCAGCATAGATCAGCACGCTCTTGGGAGGGTAGCGGCGCCGGTTGCAATGGGTGACGAAACGTTCTATTGCGGGGCTTTTCAGTGGTTTCTTGATGGCCATGGATTATCTCCTAAGGGTAAACGTAGTCCTGTCAGTATTAGCGGCCAATGATAAAGGTCTCTGAAGTATCTTGTGATAAGCTTCACATTATTGAGCAATCAACGGGGGCTGCAATGAAGGCGCGTATCAAGTGGGTGCAGGATGTGATGTTTGTCGGCGAGTCGGAGACGGGGCATGCGGTGGTGCTCGACGGCGCGCCGGAGATTGGCGGGCGCAATCTGGGTATGCGGCCCATGGAGATGCTTTTGCTGGGCATGGGCGGCTGCACGGCGATAGATGTCATGCTCATCCTTAAAAAGTCGCGCGAACAGGTGAAGGATTGCGAAATTGAGTTGCAGGCTCAGCGGGCGGATACCGATCCCAAGGTGTTCACCGCCATCCATGTACATTTCATCGTTACCGGAAAGGACTTGAAAGAGGCCACCGTGAAGCGCGCCATTGATCTTTCTGCGGAGAAATACTGCTCGGCGTCAATCATGCTCGGCAAGACAGCAACCATCACCCATGACTATGAGATCCGCGAGGAGTCGTAGCGCGATGATCAAGCCTAAACCTACCGCCGGTATGCGCCATGTCGCACTGTTTGTGAAAGACCTGGAGGCCTGCGAACATTTTTATGTGGACTTGCTGTGCATGGCGGTGGAATGGCGTCCCGACCCGGACAATATTTATCTCACTTCGGGCAACGACAACCTCGCGTTGCACCGCGCCCCGGCGGGATTCGCGCCTGATGGCTCGCAGCGCCTCGATCATATCGGATTTATTATTGAGTCCCCGCAAGAGGTGGATGTCTGGTATGACTTTCTTCGCGCCCATGACGTGCCGATGAAAACCGCACCGCGCACCCACCGTGACGGCGCGCGCAGCTTTTATTGCCTGGACCCGGATGGAAATACGGTGCAGATGATTTATCACCCGCCGATCGCGGGTTCATGATCTGAAAAAAAACACGGCGGACCCTCCCTGGCCCGCCGTGTGTTCCTTACGTAGGGTGCGCACGGCGCACCCTACGTTCCCTTACACCGAATCTTCCAGCTTGATGCGGATGGCGATGCGCTTGCCTTCCTGTTCACGGTAATAGACTTTAACGCCTTGTCCTGTGCCAAGATTGCTCAGGTTGAGTTTGATGCCGTCTTCAAGGATGGTTGAGCTGTTGACGGTGATGCTTATCGTAGCACCTGCGCTATTCGTGATCGTAACCGTGCCGTTTGACGGGGTTACGCTTATCCGGCCCTTGGTTTCCTTGTAAGGGCTGGACGAATCATCGCCTCCCTTGCTGTGGTCGTCGCTACCCAGTTTGAATGACACCTTCTTCGCCACCAGTACGCCGTCACTGCCGATGAACCCTTCGACTTCGACGCGGACATTGTCTTTGATCATGCTCACGTCGGCGGACTGGTCTCCCATTTTATAGCGGGTGGCGCTGGTCACGCGTACCGCCTGACCGTTGACCTTGAAATCGCTGCCGTTAAAGCCGCTGATATAGCCTTCAACCTCGACTTCCGAATCCGAGCTGATGCCGCCGTTCAGGAAGCAACTGTCATCCAGCTTGACCTTGGCTGCAGCCAGCGTGTCGCCATTCAACGATCCTTTGACTTCCGCACACACGGCGTTGCCCCAGGTGCCGCTGGGAGCTTGATTGGCGGTGGCATAGCTCACGCGGGTTGCGCCGATCATGAATGTTTTTGTCATGTCATTGAAGTCGCTGATGATACCCTTGATCTCGTATTCTGACGACGCCGACGTTCCTGTTTTGACCTCAATACGCGTGGCGCGGATCGCACCGTTGGCGTCCCTTAGTCCGCTGACTTCGACGATATCGCCGTTCTTTAGCCCGCTCAGGCCGGTGGTGTGCTCAAACATCGTCAGTCGATCGACGATGACGGTTTGTCCCAGCACGGTGAGCGTGCCGGCCACGGGATCAATGTTCTGTGCCGGCCCCTGCACATCATCAGCATACTTGATGCTCTTCGCTGCCGCCCTGCCGCTGGCATCCTTCTCCCATTCGACCTTCACCACCATGCCGATGCGCAGTTCTTGCTCGGTTTTGCTTTCTCCCTCCACTTCGATGCGGGTTCCACTCGGGATCTCGATTTCGACCCCGTTGACGAACACGCTGCCGAAGCCGGTGATCGGCCCCTGGCTGAGGCCTTTGCTGGCGGTGGTGCTGCCTCCGGTGCCGTCCCCACCGCCCCCGCCGCATGCGACGATGATGGGTAGCGCCAAGGCGGCGGTGACTGCTCTAACCAATATTTTGGTGTGCATGGTGATTTCCTTTTTCATCTGTTCAGTGGGTTGGCCGCCGCTATCGACGTAATTGGGAATATATTCCCAATATTTGCAGTAGTCAAGCCCCTCGCCAAAAAATTCACTGGATGACAACAAACGAAGGAGGCCGCAGGCAAATTCAGCGGCAAGGAGGGCTGGGATTGTGGATGCCGGACGCAGGTAAACAGTTGTTCACAAAAGGCATTGGAAATAGTGCATAATACGCCGTTTTAGGATTGGCTGGCGCAGACGGGATGCTCCCGCGCGATGTGCGCTGGTCGGCTATTTTATTTTTAGGGGCCTGTATCGGGCGTCTAAATCGCGGGAGGATGAGTACGTGGTAAAGCCACTCAAGAAGCTCAAGCTGCAAGGCTTTAACAATCTTACCAAGTCGTTGAGCTTCAATATCTACGACATTTGCTACGCCAAGACACCCAAGCAGCGTGGCGAATACATCGAATATATTGACGAGGCCTACAACGCCGAGCGGTTAACGCAAATCCTGACCGATGTTTCCAATATCATCGGCGCGAACATTCTCAATGTTGCACACCAGGATTATGATCCGCAGGGGGCAAGCGTCACCATGCTCATCTCCGAGGAGCCGGTGGTTGCGCAGGATCTGTCCAACACCGAGGCGCCGGGGCCACTGCCCGAGTCCGTTGTTGCGCATCTGGATAAAAGCCATATCACTGTGCATACCTACCCGGAGAGCCATCCGGTCAGTGGTATCAGCACCTTTCGCGCCGACATCGATGTTTCCACCTGCGGGCGTATTTCGCCGCTCAAGGCGTTGAACTACCTTATCCATCGCTTTGAGTCCGACATCGTTATCATGGACTACCGGGTGCGCGGCTTCACCCGTGACATTAACGGCAAGAAGCTCTACATTGATCACAAGATCAATTCGATCCAGAACTATTTGTCCGAAGACACCCGGGATCGTTACCAGATGATCGACGTGAACGTCTATCAGGAAAACATCTTTCACACCAAGATGATCCTGAAAGAGTTTGATCTGGATAACTACCTGTTTGGCACGGGGCAGAAAGATCTGTTGCCCACCGAGAGCAAAAAGATCAAAAAAATGCTGCGCCGCGAAATGGCCGAAATCTTTTACGGGCGGAATTTGAAGAAAGGGTTGAGGGTGTAAGACTTTTGGGTTTTATAGCGGGGGGAGAGCTTACCCCCCTATTTTTACCCTTGAGTTGACCAGCCTAAGGCAGCACTACGACACGCTGGAGTAGTGTTTCAAACTTACGCTCGAAGGCCTCCTTGTTTTGATCCCCGCTTTGGGTGTAGCCCGCAACGTAACAGCTTTCCTCGCCGACTGCCACCACGTGGCCGAGATAAATCAGGGTTATATCCGATACGCTGTCAGCGTCATCACGCGCGAAACAAGCCCCATCAGTTTTTTGACCGGCCATGGCAACGCCGCGCCGCCTGCTTCCAGGGCGACGGTTGCATGGTGGGTTTCGTCCTCTTTCATTTGCTCAAGTATGGCCCGGCTTTTCATGTCTTGGTGCGGCAGGTGCTGCAGGTGATCTTCCAGGTGTTTCACTACCTGGTGCTCGGTCTCCGCTACGAATCCCAGGCTCCATTTGTCGCCCGCCGCGCCTGCCAGTGCGCCGATGGCGAACGATCCTGCATACCACGCCGGGTTCAGCACGCTGGTGTGGCTGCCCAGTTCCTTGATGCGTCCCTCGCACCAGTCGAGGTGATCGTTCTCCTCCAGCGCCGCGCGTTCCATTTTCTCGCGCACCTCGGGCAATTTCGCTGTGAGGGCCTGCCCCTGGTAGAGCGCCTGCGCTGAGACCTCACCCGCGTGATTAACACGCATCAGACACGCTGCGCGACGCCGTTCTTCCTCTGAAAGCACGGAATCCTCATGAGCATCGGCAGGATTGGGGCGTTCGGTGACCTGCGGTTTGCCGAACACGGTGCGGACCGCCTGGTCGAGGTTGATGAGCAGGTGGTCAATGGGGGAGTAGTGGCGCATTTAGTTAAGATACAAGAGTCACATGGCAAGTAGCAAGCTGTGACAGGGCGCACATCGGCTTATTTTGCTACGTGCATCTGTCTTGCAAGCAATGTCACAGGGTGGATCACTTCGACATCTTTACCCGTTTCGCGCAGCCCCGCCGCCAAATGTAAGGCGCAGCCCAGGTTAGAGCTGACCAGTATTTCCGCGCCCGTGGCCTGCAACGCCTCCAGCTTGTCGTTGCGCAAGCTGTCGGCAAGTACAGGTTGGGTGACCATGTAGGCGCCCGCTGCGCCACAGCACTGGGTGTTTCCCGGCAGGGCGATCAGTTCGATGCCGGGAATGTTGCGCAGCAGGGTGTAAGGGGGAGTCTGCTGGTGCAGCACATGGCGCAGGCTGCACGGGTCATGCATTGCGACCCGCTTGTGGAGCGGCGAGAATGTGACATCCCCCGGCCAGGCGATGCCTGCCAGGAATTGGCTGATGTCCTGCACTGAGTGCGCGAAGGATTGCGCCCGTTGATCGTCGGCGATGAGCTGGTCATATTCGGCAAGCTGCACGCCGCAGCCGCTGGCGGCTGAGATCACGGCGTCCACATTCAGTGCCGCGAATGCGGCAAGGTTTTTTTCTGCCAGTTGCCGCGCCTGTGCAGGTTGCCCATTATGCAAATGCAGCGCCCCGCAGCACACCTGGCTGCGTGGCACATGTACTCCGTAGCCGCAGGTGGTCAGCAGGCGGATTGTTGCGCCCAGGGTGGCGCTGTCCATCACCTCGGCGACGCATCCGGTAAACAGCGCCACCGTGCCGCGTTTCTCGCCGCGTGGCGGATAATAGTCCTGCCAGGCAGGGACGGGAGGGAGGGGCGGCAGCAGCCCGTCCAGCCGTCCGGCGCCGGTGAGCCGCACCAACCCGCCCGCGCGTGCCAGCCGTTGGAGGCCGGAGCGCTGGTAGAAGCGCAGCAGCCTGGCGGCGAATCGTAACAGCGGCTTGCGGGCGATCAAGCCGTACATGGCTGCTTCGCGCGTCGTCTGTGCGTGCCGGCTTTTTATGAGCGCACGCCCCGCGTCGATGATCGTCCCGTAGTGCACGCCGGAGGGGCACACATCCTCGCAGGCGCGGCAGGTGAGGCAGTTTGCCAGATGCGCCTCCAGGCGTGGCGTCAGCGCCAGCCGCCCGCCCGCCAATCCCTCGATCAGGGCGATGCGCCCGCGCGGTGACTCACCCTCGTTGCGCGTCTTGGTGTAGGTGGGACAGTGCGGCAGGCACAGCCCGCACTTCACGCAGAGGTCGGTTTGTTTTAATAAATCAGCCACAAGTAAAAAATTCTCTGAAAAACCAATATTGTACGTGATTATTACGCGAATTTTGCGGGGTATCCAGGTTGAATTTCAGGGGGGCAGCGCTGATTTCCCATGCGCTTGCTCTTTATCCATGGCTGGTTAAGGGGTATCATTTCCGCCCTTAATACTTCGCGATCATCAGGGCATCACGCATGCCCACCAAAAACTATGCAGATCGGTCCGTACAAGCTCATCAATAACCTGGTGCTCGCCCCTATGGCGGGCGTGACAGACCGCCCGTTCCGGCAGTTGTGCAAGGAGCAGGGCGCAGGCATGGCCGTGTCCGAAATGGTGTCATCCAACTCGTTGCTGTGGGGCAGTGCCAAGACGTTGCGTCGCTCCAATCATGAGGGTGAGACCGAACCCACATCGGTACAGCTCGCCGGGGCCGATCCCGCCATGATGGCCGAGGCTGCACGCTATAACGTTGACAATGGCGCACAGATCATCGACCTCAACATGGGCTGCCCAGCGAAGAAGGTGTGCAATGTCATGGCCGGTTCGGCGCTGTTGCAGGATGAACTGTTGGTGGGACGGATTCTCGATGCCGTGGTGGCTGCCGTGAATGTGCCGGTAACGCTCAAAATCCGCACCGGCTGGGACAAAAACCACCGCAATGGCATGGCCATCGCGCGCATCGCCGAGCAGGCCGGCATCCAGGCACTGGCGGTGCATGGCCGCACGCGCGCCTGCGGTTACACGGGGGACGCGGAATATGACAGCATTGCCGCCATCAAGGCCGCCGTCAACATTCCAGTGATCGCCAACGGCGATATCACCACGCCTGAAAAGGCCAAGTTCGTGCTCGACTATACTGGTGCTGATGCCGTTATGATCGGCCGTGCTGCGCAGGGGCGGCCGTGGCTGTTCCGCATCATCGATCATTTCCTGAAAACCGGCGAAGTGTTGCCCGATCCCTCGGTGCCGGAGATACGGTACATCATGATGAATCACCTGCACAGGCTCTACGAGTTCTACGGCGAGCGCACTGGCGTGCATATGGCGCGCAAGCATATCTCCTGGTACAGCAAGGGCCAGCCGGGCGGTGGCGCGTTTCGTCATGAGGTCAACAAGCTGGAAACCATCGAACAACAACTCGCCGTGACGCGCGACTTTTTCGACCGTCTGGAAACGGGCCTGGAGCTGGCCGCATGAGTATGTCTCCAACAGAAATACCAGCATCCGTTACACATGAACGCCGCAAAAAACCACTGTCTGGCTGCGTTGAGGCGGCTCTGGTGAGTTATTTCAAAGACCTGGATGGGCATACGCCTGCGGGCGATCTCTATCAGATGGTGATCAGCGAGGTGGAGCGCCCCTTGCTGGCGGCGGTGATGCAGCATGCGCGCGGCAACCAGAGCTTGGCCGCAGAAATACTCGGCATCAATCGCGGCACGCTGCGCAAGAAGCTGCAGCAGTATGGTCTGGAATGACCCCTGTTGAATTTGCCACGGAGGCACAGAGGACACGGAGAATTTGATAATAAGAACCCCCTGCATCTCCGCAGCAAAAATCGAAAAATTGCTACCCCGAAATTTGAGAATTAATTATCCCATGCAAAACAATATCCCCATAAAGCGCGCTTTGATCAGCGTATCCGACAAAACCGGCATCATCGACTTTGCCCGCCGCCTGCGTGAACGCGGTGTTGAAATTCTCTCCACCGGCGGCACGTCCAGGCTGTTGGCGGATAATGGCATCGCCGTCATCGAGGTCTCTGATTACACCGGCTTTCCAGAGATGATGGACGGGCGCGTCAAGACGTTGCATCCCAAAATTCACGGCGGTTTGCTGGGGCGGCGTGGTGTCGATGATGCCGTAATGGTGCAACACGGCATCGGTACTATCGACCTGGTAGCGGTGAATCTCTATCCCTTCGAAAAGACCGTTGCCAAGCCGGACTGCGCGCTGGAGGACGCGATTGAAAATATTGATATCGGTGGGCCTGCCATGCTGCGATCCAGCGCCAAGAATCATGCCGCCGTCACTGTGGTGGTGGACGCCGCCGACTACGCTAAGGTGCTGGCGGAGATGGATGTCAACAACGGAGCCGTCAGCGCGGCAACGCGCTTTTCGCTGGCAGTCAAGGTCTTCGAACACACTGCGCGCTATGACGGCGCGATTGCCAACTATTTTGGTGCGATACAGAGCAACGGCGAGTACCCTGAAGGGCAGCGCGCAGCCTCCCCTCCGGGGGACAAGCCTGGTCGTTTTCCGCGCACCTACAGCGTGCAATTCGCCAAGGCCCAAGATCTGCGTTATGGCGAAAACCCGCACCAGCAGGCTGCATTTTATGTCGAGCGCGAACAGCGCGAGGCCAGTGTCAGTACCGCACGCCAGATTCAGGGTAAGGAACTTTCATTCAATAACATCGCCGACACCGATGCCGCGCTGGAGTGCGTGAAATCCTTCAGCGAAGGTCCGGCCTGCGTCGTCGTCAAACACGCCAATCCGTGCGGTGTGGCGTTGGGCTCCACACTGCTGGAGGCGTATGACCGCGCCTATGCCACTGACCCCACCTCCGCCTTCGGAGGCATCATTGCCTTCAACCAGCCGTTGGATGCCACTACCGCCAAGGCGATTGTCGAACGCCAGTTCGTTGAGGTGATTATTGCCCCTGCCGTGCTTGCCGATGCCCTGCCGATTCTTGCGGCCAAAAGCAACGTGCGGGTGCTGGCGTGCGGCGCATGGGGGGCCGAACGCCTGTCTGGCCTGGATTACAAGCGCGTCACCGGCGGCCTGCTAGTGCAGGATACCGATGTGGGGATGGTGAATCTTGCCAATCTCAAATGGGTCACCCATCGCGCGCCCACCGAACAGGAAATGCGCGATCTGCTCTTCGCCTGGAAGGTTGCCAAGTTCGTCAAATCCAATGCCATTGTGTACTGTAAGGACAACACGACCATCGGCATCGGTGCTGGCCAGATGAGCCGTGTTTACAGTGCGCGCATCGCCGCCATCAAGGCCGCCGACGCCGGACTGAAAGTCAAAGGCTCGGTGATGGCCTCCGATGCCTTCTTCCCATTCCGCGACGGCCTGGATAGCGCCGCCGAGGTGGGCATCACCGCCGTCATCCAGCCTGGTGGCTCGATGCGCGACCAGGAAGTGATCGACGCGGCGAATGAGCATGGCATTGCCATGGTGTTTACCGGGATGCGGCATTTCAGGCATTGATGCTGCAAGGGGGCAGCGTGCGCCATGCGGCGCCGCTCCCGCCGGGCTTTACTCTCTTGCCCCTTACGCTTTCTCGCCCCTCGCAGTTTCCTTCTTCAGCTTTTTACCTCCCACCCTGTTGTGAAAAGGCCGGGCGGATTATTAAGCCGTCGTTCAAGATTAATTTGTACATTTAGAATGGTGGGAACGGCCCCTAAAGTTTCAATCATCAATTACCGCTAAACAGGAACACGAAAAGAAAAAGACGTTGGGCTTTTCAAAGTGGCGTTGATCGCATGTCAATCGAGGGGAAATCATGAGCAACAGTACCTATTCATTGCAAACCCTGTATCGGCGGGGCGACAAATTCATGACCATCATCAACTGGCTGTTGCTGGTTGTGTCGTTGATGCTGGCCGCATGGCATGACACCTGGTTTGCGGCCTTTGCGATTGGCCTGCCGGCTGCCATCGCTTCCACCGCGATGTATTTCATGATGCCGGGCAGTCTGGCTACCCGTTTGACGAATGCCACCACTTTCATGATTTTCGCGGCACTGCATATCCATCAAAGCCATGGCATGATCGAGATGCACTTCAGTATATTCGTGCTGTTGGCTTTTTTGCTCTATTACGTGGATTGGAAACCCATTGTCACCGCCGCAGTGGTGATTGCTGTTCATCATCTGGCCTTCAACTTTTTGCAGGAGGGCGGCCATGGCGTGCATATCTTCGACAATCACAGCGGGATTGGCGTCGTACTGATTCACGCTGCTTTTGTCATCTTTGAGACTGCGGTGCTGGTTCTGCTTGCCATTAGCTTCCACAAGGATGCGGCGCAATCCGAGGAGCTGCGTGAAATTGGCCAACACTTGAAGATCAGAGATGGCATTATCGATCTCAATTACCGTTCAGCCAATGCCAGCAGCGAGTTCGCGCGTGGTTTTAATGAGTTTATGCAGGCCCTTCACAATGCCATCGGGAACGCCAGGGCGGTTTCCCAAACCTTAGGTGCCTCCACGCGGATAATGCAAAAAACCGCCAGCCAAACCAATGAAAATGCTCAAAAACAATTGTCCGAGACGGGCCAGACGGCTACGGCCATCAATGAAATGACCGCCTCAGTGCAGGAAGTCGCGCGGAGTGCGGAACGGGCTGTCCAGGCTACAACCAGCGCCGATCAGGAGACCAAAGCAGGCCAACTTGTTATCGATCAGACACGTCAATCAATCCTCAATCTGGCTCATGAGGTAGAGCAATCGGCCGCTGTCATTCAAAAACTTGAGCAGGACAGTCAAGGTATCAGCATGGTTCTGGACGTGATCAAGAGCATCGCCGAGCAAACCAATCTGCTGGCTTTGAATGCGGCCATTGAGGCGGCGCGCGCGGGTGAACAGGGCCGCGGCTTCGCGGTTGTGGCAGACGAAGTGCGTACCCTCGCCAGCCGCACCCAGCAGTCCACCGCTGAAATTCGCTCCATGATCGAAAAACTTCAGGTGGGCTCGAAGAATGCAGTTGTCGCAATGCAAGAGGGCAAGGTAAGCGCCCAGCATGGCGTAGAGCAAGCCGGCCGGGCAAGTGATGCCTTGCAAGCCATCGCCAGTGCGGTATCAGCCATACGCAGCATGAATCTGCAGATTGCCAGTACCGCAGAAGAACAGAGCGCCGTGATCGAAGAGATCAATCACAATATTCACAACATTAACAGTTCGGCTAACGATAATGCCGAAAAGATGCAGCAGGTTAGCCAAATCACTGCAAAGGTGCTGGATCTTGGAGATCAGTTGGGTGATTGCGTAGGGCGATTTAAGGTATGATCCTAAAAAAGACATGGCGATCCCCTACAGCACCTGGTCAGGGGTAGCCAACGCTCTAAGGGCGTGATTCGCCAAGGAGATTCGACATCGCCCGATGATTGCTCTGCTTGAAGCCAAACGCGCCGGCTTGTTGCGGCGCGGGCATGTCGTGCCCAACCTGTTGGCCGGTGTTGTCGTCGGCATTGTCGCGCTGCCACTGGCAATGGCGTTTGCCATCGCCAGCGGGGCGAGGCCGGAGCAGGGCATCTATACCGCAATTTTCGCAGGCATCCTGGTTTCACTGCTCGGCGGCAGCCGGGTGCAGATCTCCGGCCCGACCGGGGCCTTCATCGCCATTCTCTCCGGCATCAGCGCAAAGTACGGCATCGATGGCCTGCAAATCGCCACCTTCATGGCAGGCGTGATTCTGATGGCGATGGGCATAGCGAAGCTCGGCGGGATCATCAAGTTTATTCCCAACCCGGTGGTGGTGGGGTTTACCTCCGGCATCGCGGTGATCATCTGGGTTGGACAGTGGAAGGACTTTTTCGGATTGCATCCGGTGGAGTTTGGCGATCACTTTCACCAGAAGGTGTGGCATCTGATCGACGCCTTTCCCGCCCTGCACCCGGCGACCACGGGCCTTGCGCTCACCGGATTGCTGCTGGTGATTTTCTCCCCTAAATATCTGAAACGCATCCCCGGCCCACTGGTGGCAATGCTGGTAGTGACCGCGTTGCAGGCGATATTCCAGTTTCAAGGGGTGGAAACCATCGGCAGCGCCTTCGGTGGTATACCGCAAGGGCTGCCTGAATTCAAAATGCCGGAGATCGGTTTTACGCGCATCGTCGAATTGATCGGCCCGGCGTTGACGATTGCCATGCTGGGCGCCATCGAATCCTTGCTGTCGGCGGTGGTGGCGGACGGCATGACCGGCGTCAAACACAATTCCAACCAGGAGCTGATCGGTCAGGGTGTGGCCAATATGGTGACGCCGCTGTTTGGCGGTTTCGCCGCCACCGGCGCGATTGCCCGTACCGCGTCCAATATCAAAAATGGCGGCAACAGCCCCCTCGCAGGCATCGCCCACGCCGTGACGCTGTTGCTAATATTACTGGTATTGGCGCCCTATGCGGCACACATCCCATTGTGCGCACTCGCCGCGATCCTGTTTGTGGTTGCCTACAATATGAGCGAGATGCGCCATTTCATCGGTCTGGTGCGCGGCGGCCCGCGCAACGATGTGATCGTGCTGCTGATCACTTTCGTACTCACCGTGTTTGCGGATCTGGTGGTGGCGGTCAATGTCGGTGTGATCCTGGCGGCATTGCTGTTCATGAAGCGCATGTCGGAATCGGTGCGTATCGAAGACATTACTGCCGGGGAAATCGAGGCCGCATTGCCGGAGGGTGCCCAGGGCAGCTTGCCGCAAGGTGTGCGCATCTATTCCATCGACGGCCCGTTTTTCTTCGGTGCCGCAGAAACCTTTGAGCGTACCCTGGCCGGATTGCATGAGGATGTGAAGGTGTTGATTATTCGTCTGGGGCGCGTACCGTTCATTGACGCCACGGCAATGCACACCTTCGCTGAAATGATCAAGCTGTTTCAGAAGCGCCGCACACGCATCGTCATTTGCGAGGCCAACGAGCGTGTCATCCATAAACTGACCCAGGCGCACATCATCGAGCAGCTTGGAGAGGGGACTGTCTATCCCGATCTGGCCTCGGCGATCGATGCGGTGCGTGCTTCCGGTGTTTGATGGGGTTCATAGTGATAGGCGTAGAATTTGGCGAATTCCATGCGCAACTCAACCCTTGATCCAGCCCGAAGGGTGGGCACGTTGTGTGTGCCCACGCGGACAAATAAGGACGTGTCACACGCCGTATGGGTTGTCCGCCCGGATAACCACAAACAAACAAAGGTCTTGATGGCTTCGGTGGCGGCGATTTCTATCGGGTATTCCCTTTTGACCAAGGATCGAACCTCATCTTCCCCCGGCTCCTGGAAGAAAGAAGCGGGGGTTCTTTCCGAACAGCAAAATGCCGGCGTGGGTTGGGCAGGCACGTTCGGGATCAAAGAGTCGTAGTGAAGCGAGTTGCTGTTCGACGGGGCGATGATTGGCAGCGATGGTTTCCGGATCGACGGCCTCGCGGCGATATGCATCAAATTGTCCCAGGGCTATGTCGTCAATGGTGGCTTCGGGGCATGCGCGTGCGTCGAAAGACCGTGCCAAGGCTACCCTGCACTCGGAAAGAATCCGCTCGTCCTGTTCGCTTGCGATTGCTTTGCGCGGCCCCACGCGAATATGCACCTGCCCTTTGTAGCGTACCGGCGGCAGGTCTGAGGGAAGTACTTCGACAACGGCGACCTCACCGCCTTCCAGTGAGAATTTCGATACATTCATCGCTGGTTGCGGCAGTACGTTTCCATCAGAACGTATCGCGCCGAGGTTTTTCAACAATTCGTCAGTAACGCTCAGGCCAGAAAGAGTGCCGTTGTCATTCACACCAATCAGAAGATAGCCGGGTAGACGGTGATTGGGGAAATCATTGGCAAAAGCACATATTGTTTCACCAAATTTGTCCGTTTTATTCGTGGACACGGTTCTTTCGATCCGATCCGTTTCCGGGCAGGCCAGCAAGTCAATCAATTGATCTTGGGTAAGCATGGTGTCGCTGGTCGTTCCAAATAATTCGAGCAATTTAATCCTGATGCAGGTAATCGCCCAATTCTACATGACAACATATGCGTGTGGCGTGGAATTGCCTGGTTGTGTAATCACTGAAATTAAAGACGCGCTGCGGCCAGCGCCGCGCCCATCAGCCCAACCTTGGGATTTGTAATCACATACACAGGCATGCCGCCCAGCAGCGCGGACATTCTGCCTTTGTTGGCAAATTCACGCATGAAGGCGCCTGATGTGATGTGGCTGAGTATCTTGGGGGCAATGCCTCCGGCAACATAGACGCCGCCAAAGGCGAGATTGATCAAGGCGAGATTGCCTGCCTGTGCGCCGTAGATCGACACAAACATATCCAGCGCGGCACGCGCCAAGGGGTCATCACCCGTATCGGCAGACGCGGATATCGCCGCTGCGGGGTCGGCGTGCCGCATGATTTTCTCTAATTCGGCGGGTGATGCGCCGGCGGTTTCATGCAAAAAAGAGTAAATATGCGCCAGTCCCGGTCCGGATAGGATGCGGTCGCAGGAGACGTGGGCGTAGTGGCGCCGCATATAGCGCAGCAGCCCGATCTGTGGTTCGTCCACGGGGGCGAAATCGGCATGGCCGCCCTCGGAAGGGATAACCTCATAGCGCTCGTCCAGCCAGATCATTTGACCCACGCCCAGCCCGGTGCCCGCACCGATAATCATGCGCGGGGCGTGGGGTTGTGGCTGGCCGGTCTGCAACACAGCAATGTCATCCGCTGCAAGTGCCTCGATGCCGTATCCTACGGCCTGAAAGTCGTTGATCAGGGACAGCCGGGGGATGTTGAGTGCGGCGGCGAGGGGCTGGGCGTCGATGTGCCAGGGCAGATTGGTGACCTTTGCGTATTGGCCGGTGGCGGTTGTGCTGATGGGGCCGGCAACGGCAATACACGCATGTTCAATGCCGGACGCCACGGGCGAGGCGTGCAGAAAATCCTGGATCAGTGGCAGCAACTCACTGTAATGACGGTTTTCCAGGCGTTGCTCGTGTAGAACCTGATAATCCCTGCCGTCGATATCCGCGATTTGCAGCAGTGTCTTGGTGCCGCCGAGATCGCCCGCCAGCACTCTCATGGCTGGGCCTCTGGCAATGCCTGCGCGGCGGCGGCGTCGAGATACCAGTCGAACGTTCCGCCGGGACGAATCATTTGCACGGGATACGGTACGGGACGCGGGCCTTCCGTGAGTATCTGACGCACGATTTCCGCCTTCCCTGCCCCTGCTACCAGTACTATGGTGTGCCTGGCGCTGTCGATGACCGGCAGCGTCAGACTGATGCGCCAGGTGTTCAGCTTATCCACATGCACGGCGGCAACCTGGTGCGTGCGCTCCTGGAGGATGGCGGTGCCGGGAAACAGCGATGCCACATGGCCGTCCGGACCCAGCCCGAGCAGGATCAGGTCGAATTGCGCCACGCCTGCCGCTGATCTTGGTATGGCGCCGACAATCAAGGCCTCATAGGCCGGTGCGGCGCCATCTTTTTCAGCCTCAATGCGATGCACCTGTGCGGGCGGAATCGGCACATGGTTCAGCAACGCCTCGCAGGCCATGCGGTAGTTACTGTCGGGGTGATCGGCGGGGACGGTACGCTCGTCGCCGAACCAGACATGGACGTGCTGCCAGTCGACGCGTCCGGCAAACTCCGGTGTAGCCAGGCGCTCATACAGGCTGCGCGGGGTCGTGCCGCCGGAGAGCGCGACATGGAATTGCCCGCCGGCCTTGATGGCTTGATCCGCAAGCTCCATCCAGCGTTGCGCGGCGGCGCGGCTTAGCGCATCAACGTTGTTATAAATGTGTGCAGGGTATTGGCTCATGGCTTGTGGACACCCGATTTGGTTACTTGTTGATATGCAGCAGGGCGAGTTTTGCCTGTGCAACAAATTGCGAGAAACCGCGCCGCTCTTCGGCTGCCATCGGCGAGTTTGAGACAGCCTTGTCAGCATAAAACAACCCCACGGGCTTGTCGCGATGGTGCAATGATGACAGCATAAAACTGGAGGCCTTGGTGCGGGCAAAAAAATCGTTGCGGATCAGGTTGCGCCAGGGAGCATCCGAAACATTTTCGACAACCAGCTCGCTGCCTTCCATGAGCACCTTTGAAAACAAGTCGCGCGCAGTGTCGATCCGCAAACAAAAATAGCGTTTGAGATCTTCCGCGTCGTCGCCAAGTGCCAGCCTGCCGGAATAGGACGCGCGATCCGTGCTCAATAGACACAGCACCACCCGTTCAAAACCTACACCAAGATGGATGCCTTCCAGTACTTTGAGAAATATCGTGCTGAGGCTGGCCGAATGGGTGATGAGGCCAGTGATCTGCTGGATGGTTTCCAGTTGGAGCAGAGGATTTCCGCTATGGCTGGCAGAGAGGCGCGCCGTGTCCTGCGGCGCGGCAAGGGCGGCGATTGTGCTATCCGGTGCCGGGTTTTGATTGGCCGCGTAATAGGCAAATGTACGGGCTATCCGGTCGCGTGATTCGTCTTCATCTTCCCGCATCAATGGCTGGAGCATCTTCCTGTTGAGCCCGTATTCCCCCGCCAGGTCGCATGACATCTTGAAGGAAGCGGACAGTCTTTCTTCTATAACTCCGACATCGGTGCCGGCGGCCTTGGCCAGCTCCCCAAGAAGCTGCTGGAAAGCCATCCCGGAGGGAGCCGGCTCTACATACAATTGGTCGACCAGCCGGCTGGCAAGTGATGACAGCGCACGGTTTAGCTGGGCGCTGCTGCGTATCGGCCCCTCGCGATCGGGCTGATAATCGGCCAAGGTGCTGGTTACAGAGGAAGGAAATCCCCAGTTTGTCGCTAGAGCGTTGCCTATGTTCATGAATGACATTCCCAGCACGGCCTGCTCAGCCTCCCCGGCGCGCAGCGTTTGGGTTTTTTTCAGGTTGAGTAGCTCGATATATTTCCCAGGTAGAAAGTAGGCGCACGCCACCTCGCCGAGGTTATGCAGCAATGCACAGATGTAACTTTCTTCCGCATCCTTTACGCCGCATTTGATCGCCACATTGCGTACAAAGCCTGCAGTGAGGTAACACCGCACCAGGATCTTGTCCATGTCTATGCCTGGATAGTCTTGCTGAAAGCTTTCGATGAACTTCAGCGTGAAGCCCAGGTTTTTGACCGTGTTGAAGCCCAGCAGGATCACGGCGCGGGAGATTGATCCAATCTTGCCCAAGCCGCGGTTGTAATGGGACGAGTTGGCCAGACGCAGCAGCTTGACGCTCAGATTTGAGTCCTTCATCACCTCCTGCGCCAAATCCATGGCATTGCTGGCAGGATCGGTGCTGACCAGGCGAATGCGGTTGACGCTGGCACTGAACACCGGCAAATCGCCCATGTGTTCCATCTGCGCGTAGATATCCCTGAGGGTCTGCGATTGTTCCAATATCTGAACTCCGTGAAGTGCTCGGGTTAATTCTCCATTACTGACCATAGCATAAGCACGCCTATCCACGCCGCCCCTATGCTTAGAACTAAAACGGCCGCAGCGGCGCAATCTTTAACGATTTTGATACGCGGGTGGCGTTCGGGGTGCAGGTGATCCACCAGGTGTTCCAGCGCAGTGTTGATCAGTTCCGCCGCCAGCACCAGGGTAATCATTATGCCCACCAGCGCCCACCACAGCAGCGCGGGCCGCAGAACTGCCATGACGGGGATCACCGCCAGTGCGATCCATACCTGCGTGCGCAGGCTGCGCTCGCTGCGCCATGCCGCGCGCAGGCCTGCCCAGGCAAAGCCAAGGCGCGCGCCAAGGCCCTGGTTTTTCACGGATGATTCCTCGCCGCGCGCTGCCCTTCAGGGTATTTATGCCCTTCAGGGTACACCAAGATCACGGCACCGTTCCAATGCGCATTTTGCACCGAAGGGCGTTGCACCAGCCGCCAGGTTGCGCCTGTGAGAAAGGGCTGTAACTCGCGCAGCGGGCCGTCAAATTCGTTTTCAGTGAACGGGACGGTAAACAACGGCAGTGGATGCGCCAAGTGCTGCCAGGTTACGGTGCCGACCCATAGCGGAACCTCCTGCCCCGGCAATGTTTGATTCAATGTTGTGTCCGACGGCCACAGGCGCAACACAAGCTGACGGTCTTTCGTTGCCGTGGCGCGAACCAGCAGCAACGCCTCATGACGGCCATCATGTGCCTGCGGCAATACCGGCAATAGTGCAAGAGCAGGGTTGGGTGTCAGCCAGCTCAGCGCTCCGGCTGCACTTAACGGCGCAGGTGCGCGCCAGCCCTGTGCCTGTAAATGTCCTCGCAGATTTTCAATAGTCCCCGCCCATTGCACGGTGAGGGGCTGCTCCAGCCCGCCTCCCAGGTCGATGCGGCGGGCGGGCAAGGTTTGCCATTCGTGCGTCCACCACGCTTGGGTGTCCAGCGTGCGAATCGCGTAACGTGGTGCGTAACGTTGCAGGTCCTGGTCATAGTGACGGCTGACATACCAGCCTCCGCCCACGACCAGCGCCGCCAGCGTGGTGATGAGCATCCCGCGCACGGGCAAACCCGGTGGTTGATGCCTGACATAGGCGATACCCAATAGCGCGACCCAAGCCAGGCCCAGCGTGAGGCCGCCCACTACATCCGACAACGAGCGCGCGCCGAGATACAGATGGGACAGCGAAACAGCAATAATGATCAAGCCGCCTGTGGCATACGGCAGCCAACGTTGCGCGCCGGGCAGTTCGCGCGCCACCAGTACCGAGAGAAAGCCGTACATGATCATGCTCATCGCGGCATGACCGCTAGGAAAACCCAAAATCATCAAGGTGTTATAAATAGCCGCTGGGCGCGGCACCTCCAGCGTCACCTGGAGAATAAGCGGCAACAGGGCGGCAAAGGCCACCGCCGCCACCCAATGTGCGGCGGCAAACCAGCGGCGCTGCCACGCCAGCCATAATAGGATCGCCAGTACCAGCAGCAGAACAATGGAGGCATCGCCCAATCCTGACAACAGCACCATGAGTTGGTCCGCCCAGGGGGTACGCAGGCCCTGCATGATGTGGGCAACCGAGCTGTCGAGATAGGCCAGCGGATTGCCGCTTACCACATGACCCACCGTCCACAAAAAGGCCCACGAGGCGAGCGCCAGGATACCCGCCATGATAATCAGACCCTTGGTCTCGGGGTGGTCTGGATCGATCAGCGCCGCAGTAACACCGCCGAGCACCGGGTGCGCGCGGCTCCACGCCAGCAGGCGCGACAGCAGCACCCCGGCGCGTGGCTGTAGCACCAGGAACAGGCGGCGCACCCCCCATACCGTCAGCCACACGCCCACCAACAGTCCCACCACCAGCACCGCCAGGCGCGAAGCGACCTCCGAGGCCAGTCCCAGCGACGCACCGAAAATTATCCCCGGCAGCAGATAGGCGGGCGCCCACGTCACCGCTGATGCGACGTTGACCACGGTGAAACGGGCGGGGGACATGCCCATCATCCCCGCGATAGTCGGGATAACGGGCCGCACCGGCCCCACGAAGCGCCCGAACAGCACGCTCTTGCCGCCATGACGGAGGAAAAAGGTCTCGCCCCGCGTAACCAGCCCCGGATAGCGCCGCAGCGGCCACATGCCGCGCAGGCGGTCCTTGTAGTAATAGCCGATCCAGTAGCTGATGCCATCCCCGACGATGGCGCCGAGCGTCGCCCACCCCAGCGTCTCCCATAACTCAAGACTCCCCGTCGCCACCAGTGCTCCAATGCCGAACATCACTATCGTGCCCGGCACAAACAGCCCCACGATCAGCAGCGACTCGGAGATGGAAAGCAGAAAAACGGCAAGACCCGCCCAGGTCTGATGCTGGGCGATCCAATCAAGTAATGGTTGCAGGTACTCAGAATGCATGGCTTGGGATTATAGACACATCACGCACGTTTTGGGGACGATAAATGGCACTCGCCATTCCCGGCATCTTTGCGAAACTGTGACAAGCTTAACGGAAAGGCCCCGCTGTGAATTCTACAATCTCCTCACGATAATCCAATCTGTCAGGAGACAGCCATGTTTAAAAAACGTTTTTACCCGTAGCGCTGATCTTTGCTGCGCTAACAGCCGCGCCGCTGGTGCAGGCGAGTGATGCCTTTGACGGCCTGGATGCTGCCCGTGCCGGCGATTATGGTCAGGCAGCCACACTCATCGCCCCCCTGGCGATGCAGGGCAATCCTCAGGCTCAGTTCAATCTGGCGCTGATGTACCACAGCGGTGCCGGTGTGGCACGGAATGAAGCGGAGGCCGTGGCGTGGTATCACAAGACAGCGGAAAACGGCTCAAGTCAGGCCCAGGAGTTTTTGGCGGCGGGTTACGCGGAGGGTTGGTTTGGATTGCCGCACGATGCGGAAAAGGCCAAATTTTGGTATAAAAAATCCCAGGTTGAGTAAGGTCAGGCTGATTCCTCAAGCGCGGCGCGCGCCGCTGCCTCAAGTTGCGCGCGGCTTAACGTGTAAGCGCGGGCAAAACCGCCAGTGTAACGCGCATCGGCGGGTAGTAGCCGGAATAGCATGAAGTCGCCAAAGCCGAATAGCTGTTCGGCCTCCGGCAAGTGCTCAAGGTAACGCTCGCGCGCATCAGTATAATCAGCGCTGCCACGCGTCAATTCAATCACACTCCCCTGGACACTGATGCGCGCCAACGTTTGCGGGTGTGTGGCGCCAGACGGCTCAGGTGCAGCAAAAAGCCGCTGAAATCCGCCTCGGGTGCATAGGCCACCATTGAAGCAAACGGTGCGCTCTCATGCAGTGTAGCCAGCGCGGCCCAGCGGTTCGCGCGTATTAACCGCGCCAGGAGGGGGTATTCGCCGGCTTGCATGGGTTAGGGCGCGACGACAAATGTCACGCTGTCCACGCCAGTGTTACCATTTGCGGGATCATAGGCATAAACCGAGGCCTGATACGTGCCGGGCTGCTTGATGTCCCAGTTGCCTGCAAACTGGCTTATGGTCCCCGCATATTCAAGAGGCAATTCACCGGCGGCTTCACCGTTACGTTTGAGCAGCGCCTTCACCTCGAATTTGCCGGCATCCCACAAGCCACCGGGCTCGATGGTGCAGCCGCACATCATGGTGACATTGGCGCGCAGCTTGACGGTTTGAGGCGCACCATTCAACTTGATGTGCGTGGGTGGGTCGAGCACGTCGACCACGAAACCGGGGAGTTGGAGCAGAAAGCCATCGCCACCGCTGATGTGTTTGCCGGGAATGATCCATTGGGTGGCGGAGACCCTGTTGGCGGATTGGCGCTGTGCGAGGGGGCCGTAGGCGGCGATCTCGATCAGGCGCGGCTCGTTGATGTCGAGCGTGACTGCGAATTTTGCCGCCCCCTCGCTGGACAGCGCTTCACCGCGCTTTCTTTCGGCGGCCATGATGCGTTTGGTATCGCCCGTGTCACCTTTGGTTTCGCCCTTGGCGAGAAGTTCACCCGTGTCCGCGTCGCGGATAGTGATCAGCACGCCGCCCATCGACGTGCCGACAAATTTGGCATCCTTGCTGATGACGCGCACGGTAACGTCGGTGGGTTTCGCATGAATGGCGGTGGCGACGGACAAGCCGAGTCCCAGCCCGAGCAGGGTGATACAAAATTTATTCATGCAGGACTCCTTTGGGATTCAGGGGGGAATGGGCCTGCCCGACCAAGTGGACATTTTCGGGTACGGCGATTTCCAGCGCGATAGGCAAATGATCTGATACCGCATGACTCAATACGCGCATGTCACACACCTTCAGAGAGGGCGTGACCAGGATGTGGTCGATATTGCGGAACGGGCGCCAACTGGGGAAGGTATGCAATGCCTCCAATGGTTCGCATAGTCGGGTATTTTCCAGTAGAGCGTCCATTTCGTTGCTCTGCGGTTGACAATTCAGATCACCCATCAGCACCACATGTTCATATTGATTGGCGATTTCGCCGATGAACGCGAACTGCTGCAACCGCACGCGCTTGCTGAGTGCCAGATGGGCGAGCAAGACAATCAGTGGATGGTCGTCGCTGCCATAGCGCACCATCATCAGGCCGCGCCCGGGGATCAGTCCGGGCAGTTTGTGTTCGATGATTTCCCGTGGCTGAATTCGGCTCAGCAGGCCATTGCTGTGCTGCGCGAACTTGCCGAGATTGCGGTTGGTCTGGTGGTACCAATAAGGAAAGTGTCCACGGCGTGCCAGATATTCAATTTGATTGACAAAATAGCTGCGCATACTGCCCGCGTCGACCTCCTGCAGCGCAACCACGTCATAATCGCTCGCCAGATGCGCGACACGATCCAGGTTGTCGAAGCTGCCCAGATGCGGCAGTACATGCTTCCAGCTTTGGGTGAAGTAATGGTGGGGACGGGTTGAGGCAATGCCCGCCTGGATGTTGTAACTCAACAAGCGCAGGCGCGTCTTCACCGCCGGTTCAGCGCTGGACTGGTGATACATTGAATGGGCGGCATGGGCGACGGAAGTCATAACTGAAAGATCATTTCCCCCAATTTTTCGGTGAGCTTGAGGTTTTCGCTGTAATCGACAGGGCAGTCTATAATGCTTACAGTGTTGTCCGCCAGCGCCGTTTTCAAGATCGGCAGCAAATCATTGGCGTGCTCAACGCGATAGCCCTTGGCGCCGAATGAATCGGCGTATTTGACGAAATCCGGGTTGGTGAATTTAACATGCGCCGCGCGGCCATAGGCATTCATCTGCTTCCATTCGATCAGCCCGTAACCGCAGTCATTCCAGATCAGGATCACAATCGGCGTGTTCATGCGCATCGCGGTCTCGATTTCCTGCGAGTTCATCAGGAATCCAGCGTCGCCCGTCACCGCCACCACCGCGCGGTTAGGGTAGGCCAGCTTCGCGGCAATCGCGCCCGGCACGGCAATGCCCATGCTGGCGAAACCGTTGGAGATAATGCAGGTGTTGGGATATTCGCAGCGGAACATGCGCGCCATCCACATCTTGTGCGCGCCGACATCGCAGATCACGATGTCTTCCAGCCCCAGCGCGGTACGCAAATCCCAGATGATCTTTTGCGGCTTGACAGGAAAGCCCTGATCCGCGCTGTGCACCTTCATTTCGTCGATCAGCGCTTGGCGCAGCGGGCGCAGGCGGTGACCCTGATGTGGCGTGGCAAGCTCCGCGATGCGATCCAGGCTGTGCCTGATGTCGCCGATCACGCCGACCTCCACCACATAGTGCGCATCCACTTCCGCAGGTGACATGTCGATGTGGACGATCTTGCGGTCGCATGTCGGGTGCCACAGATAGGGGTGATACTCGACCAGATCGTAGCCCACGCAAATGATGACATCGGCCTCATCAAAGCCGAAATTTGCATAATCATGGGCTTGCAGGCCCGCGCTGCCCAGCGCCATCGGGTGCTTGAAGGGGATAACGCCCTTGGCCATGAAGGTGTTGGTGACCGGGATATTGAGCTTGCCCGCAAAGGCTGCAAGCTGCATCGAGGCTTGGGCGCGTATCACGCCGTTGCCGGCCAGGATGATCGGGCTGCGCGCATTGGAGATAACTTCGGCGGCGTACTGCACCCGGTCGGCGGGTGGCTCGGGTGGCGTTGGGTACTGCGCGCGTAGCGGTGAGGCCTCGATGGGCATCTCCGCAAGATTCTCCGGGAACTCGATAAATGACGCCCCGGATTTTTCCATTTGCGCCTGCTTGAACGCCTTGCGCACCACCTCGGGGATGGTATTGGGCGTCAGCAGCCGGGTGGAATATTTGGTGATGGGGTCAAAGATCTTTTGCAGGTCGAGCACCTGATGGGACTCCTTGTGCAGGCGGTTCGTGCCCGCCTGCCCGGCAATCGCCACCACGGGCGCGTGATCCATGTTTGCGTCCGCCACACCCGTGATCAGGTTCGTCGCGCCGGGGCCGAGTGTGGACAGGCACACGCCCGCGCGCCGTGTAAGCCGCCCATAGACATCCGCCATGAACGCCGCGCCCTGCTCATGACGGGTGGTGACGAACGTGATGGGGGAATCCAGCAAGGCATCCATCACCGCCAGATTTTCCTCGCCGGGGATGCCGAAAACATATTCCACCCCTTCGTTTTCGAGGCATTTGACAAAGAGTTCGGCTGCTTTCATGTTATTCCATTGTTACCTCCCTCTCCCGCAGGGCGGGAGAGGGTTGGGGAGAGGGAGTGCGTGTATCCCGATAGCGGCACCTTGTACCTATTTTTTAGCGACCAGGCCATCAACAATTTGCAGAAACCTGTCGTTTATCCCGCCCGCCATCTGGCCGTCAACCCGGTATTTTCCATTCACCACCATGGACGGGGTGGAATTGATGCCGTAACGCCGTGTCAGCTCCTTGGAGCGCCTCACCTTGCTGTCCACAGCGAACGAATTAAACACTTTTTTGAAATCCGCATTGCTGACACCCTGTTCCGCAAAAAAGGCCATCAACGCCGCCTCATCACCTAAACGACGTTTCTGCGCATGAAGGGCGCTGAATAGCGGGCCATGGATTTTGTCCAGCACCCCCAGGGCCTCTGCAGCATAGTAAGCCTTGGCAAAGATAGTCCAATCGTCGCGAAAGATGACCGGCATGCGCACGAACTTGACGTTTTCCGGCTTGGTCTTGAGCCAGCGTTCGATATTTGGCTCAAAATGGTAGCAATGCGGGCAGGCATATGAAAACAGCTCCACGACCTCAACCTTTTCACCGCTGACGGTGGGCTGTTCGGGGGTGATCACCTGATAGGAAACCCCTTCCTCAAGTGCGGGTGAAAACAGCCCAGCCGACGCCAGCGCCGGAACAAACAGCAGAAACAACAGCCATTTTGTCATATACTTCATGCGTCTATTTCCTTGTTATTTGAATGAAACCGGTACAGGCTGCTAGCCTATGCAAGTCATTGCACTAAAGCAAGCGCCTGATTATTTGCTATGCTATAGACAGTCCCGATCAAGGAGTGTTTCCCATGACCCTAAAAGAAAAAATCAATCTCACCCATTTCCTGAACCAGCAATACCTGTGTGCGTCGCTTACCGTCAAGGAGGTGGAAACCCTGCTTGAATACACCGAGTATGTCGACTACGAGAAAGACGCGGTGATCGCCGATATCGGCGATGTCGGCGAGGCGCTGTATTTCGTGGTCGGCGGCGAAGTTGCCCTGCTGCATGACGACGGTAGTCAAGTGGTTGAGGTGGGGCGCATGAAAGAAGGCGAGCTGATGGGCGAGATGTCTTTTTTTGACCGGGAGCCACGTTTGTTGCGCATCGTCGCCATGACCGACGACACCCAGCTTTTAAAGCTGGCACGCGCCAAATACAAGCGCCTGCGGGTGGAACACCCCTACATTGCCGTGAACCTGCTCGAACATGCCATCATTAGCCTGGACCATCTGGTGCGTCGCGTCAGCGAGGATGAAGCGACCCTGTCTCGCTATATTTTTGGCCCTGGCAAGAAATAATAAGAAAATCATCAACATCAGGGCGGCCACAGTGGCCGCCCACACACCGGTAACAGCACCATGAACCCTCTTTACCGGCGCGCGGCATTTGCCACCGGCGCTCACACCGCCGACCAATTTCCACCCGACTTCGGCAGAGAAGTGGCCTTTGCCGGCCGCTCCAATGCCGGAAAATCCAGCGCCATCAATCGTATAACTGACCAGCGCGCCCTCGCGCGGGTCAGTAAAACGCCAGGGCGCACCCAGCAGATCAACTTCTTCACGCTGGATGAGACGCGCCGTCTGGTGGATCTGCCCGGCTATGGCTATGCCAAGGTCGCGCTCACCACGCGCCAGCACTGGCAACAAGTAATGGAGCATTATCTGGTCGCCCGCGAGTCCTTGAGCGGTTTGGTGATCATGATGGACATCCGCCATCCCCTTACCGATTTTGACTGGCAAATGCTTGAGATATGCCGCCACGCGCAACGGCCCGTCCACATACTGCTGACCAAGGCCGACAAGCTCAGCAAGGGCGCGGCGGGCGCGGTATTGCAAAAGGTGCGCAATACTTTGAACGAGCTTTATGTAGAAAACAAAGCACTGCTACCCACCGTCCAACTGTTCTCGGCCTTGCAGGGGATAGGCATAGAAGACGCACATGCCAAACTTGACGAGTGGCTGAAAAAGCCATAAAAAAAGCCCCAGCGCTTCCAAAAGAGGAGCTGCCGGGGCAAAAGTACCCGGCTTGGGGAAACCGGGTATAGGGGTCCCCGTCCCGGGAGGGGTGGGACGGGAAAGTGCAGAAATAAATCGCACTCAATACGTTATATCGGGCGTTTCCCGGAAAACTCAAGAGGTGCGGCGATATTTTTTTGCTGGGAAGGCCTGCCAGGCTATTTTCAGGTTTTCCCCTCAGCATCAAAATCCAGCGCCGCAGAATTAATGCAGTAACGCAGCCCGGAAGGCAGCGGCCCGTCGCTGAAGACGTGTCCCAGGTGTGCCTGGCAAGAGGCGCACGTCACCTCCGTCCGGTTCATTCCGAAGCTGGAATCATGCGTGGTTTCCAGGTCTTTGCCGCTGATGGGCTCCCAAAAGCTTGGCCAGCCGCTGCCGGAGTCGTATTTTTGCACGGAGCTGAATAGCGGCGTGCCGCAGCACACGCAGCAATAAATACCCTTTTCCTTGCGGTCATAGTGCTCTCCGGTAAACGCCGGTTCGGTGCCGCCCTGCCGTGCGATGCGGTATTGCTCCAGCGTCAGTTGTGCCCGCCATTCATCATCGGATTTGTGAATTTTTTCAGCCATGACGATGCTCCGTTGTTGGTGCGATGAGAGGGGAGATTAACCAATTTCGCTCAGTAACGCATCCATCATCCCTGTTGCCTGCGACAAATATGCACCACCGAACAAATTCAAGTGATTGAGTATGTGATAGAGGTTATAGCGGGGCCGGGCGAATATTTTGGCGAAATGGCGTTGGTCCTTAAAACCTCTTTTTGTCCACGAAGAACACAAAATTCACGAAATAAAACAAAAGCATGGGCCGCTTCAACAATTCGCCGGACGGGTAGCAAACAAATATCGATATGCATCTGAATATTTTCGTGAATTTCGTGGACAACCGAGTTTTTTAGGTTGATTGATGAAGAACCGTGTTCGGCCCCGGTGATGACCACGGAAATGTCGATTTTCATGGTGATTTCAAAGGGCGATTTCCGGCAGTGCCTGGCGGATCATCCTGATATCGCGCTAAGTTTGATCAAGAGCCTGAGCCATCGAATGCGCTTGTTGACCGAAAATGTCAGAAGCCTGGCGTTGATGGATGTCTATGGCGGGGTCGCCAAGGCGCTGCTTAGCCTTGCCCAGCCCGGGGATGGCAAGCTCATCATCAGTGATGGTTTGACCCAACAGGAAATCGCCAACAGGGTGGGCGCATCCTGCGCGATCTTACCACCGGGGGATACATCAATATCGAAGGCAAGACGATCACTATTCACGAAAAACTGCCATCCGCATGGTAGTCAGACGGGCGTCCTGATTTTACAAACCGCTCCACGGTAGTTATCATCTTTGCCCTGTGACTGATACCCCCTTCCCCATCCGCCGTTTCCTCTCTCCCCGCTACTGGCCGCTCTGGATAGGTTTTGGCATTACCTGGTGCCTGTCCCGGATGCCATATGCCTGGTTGATGCGCGCGGGTCGCGTGCTGGGAAGATTGTTGCTGGCGCTGCCTGGGCATCGGCGGCATGTCGCCTCCGTCAATCTGGCGCTGTGTTTCCCGGCGTTGACCGATGCTCAGCGCCATGGGTTGCTCCGTGGGCATTTCGAGTCGCTGGGCATGGGCATGATGGAGATTGTGCTGTCCTGGTGGGCGCCAGCTGCGAGGCTGCGTCCTCTGGCGGATGTGGATGGAGTGGAAAATGTCGAGACGGCGCTGAATGAGGGGCGGGGGGTGATCCTGCTCATGGCGCACTTTACTACCGTGGAAATTGCCACAACACTATTGGCCATGCGTGTACCGCTGTACGCCACTTACCGTCCGCATAACAATGCGTTGTTTGAAGAGGTGATGCGCCGTGCGCGTCAGAGGCATGCTCCGGTCATTGAGCATGGCAACATCCGCGCCATGCTGCGCGCGCTCAAGAACAGCAAGGCAGTGTGGTATTCCCCCGATCAGGATTATTCGGGCAACCATAGTGTCTTCGTGCCCTTCTTTGGCGTGTTGGCATCGACCATGACAGCGACGGCTGAGCTGGCACGTCTTGGCAACGCATCGGTGATTCCGATCTTTCCCGAGCGCCTGCCGGGTGGCAAGGGTTACCGGATTACCTTGCAGCCAGCATTGGAGAATTTCCCCAGCGGGGATGCCGAGAAGGATGCCGCCCGTATCAATGCGCTATTTGAGGAGCAGGTGCGCCGTATCCCTGAGCAGTATTTGTGGGTACACCGTCGGTTCAAATCGCGGCCACCAGGCAGCAAAGGCGTCTATGGAGGTCCCTGAAAGAATAGGTTTCTCTCTGTAAGAACCTGATCACGATCTCGCTGAAGGGCGTATCGCGGACGACGGTCAAGATCGGGATGATGAATCTGGCGTACAACATGAAGCGTTTGGGGCGACTGCTCAAGCGGGATGCAAGGAGGCTGCTTTGCCCAGATGACGGAAGAGGTGCGCCCGCAGTGGCTTAGAACAGGGAATTTCTCCGGAGAACCCCACTTTATCGCGGTGTTCTGCTCAATATTCAGGCATTGCGCCCTCATTGCCGCACCCGTAAAGGGCGCAATGCCTTTACGGTGGTTACGGGTGCAAATCCCGGCGAACCCAGAAAGACACACCCCCAACCCCGACCTTGGGGGCGGGGCGGAAATAGCGATTTTTAGAGATGGCGCGCTCAAAAACATCCACCAAGAAAATTGATCCATGAATGCAAATGACATTTCCAGGCTGATAAATGGCTTCGGGCGTTTCCGCGCCCGGCAGTATGAGCATGATCCCGGCACTTTTGAGCAGCTCGCAAGTCAAGGGCAATCCCCCAAAGTGCTAATGATCGCCTGCCGCGATTCGCGCGTTGACCCCGCCATTATCACCGACAGTGCGCCGGTATTCGCACGCTGATGGAAGGCGTCAAAGGCGGGCAGGAGTCGGGAGGATTCGTGGCGCCCTGGATGGCCATCGCCGCCGAGGCGCGCCAGCAAACGCTTGAGATGTACGCAGGAGAGTCCATGGATACGCAGTCACGCGTCTGTGAACAGGCCGTTCTGCAGCTCCACGGCTGGTATTTTGATATTGAGCGGGGCGAACTGCTGGCTTGCAACCCTGTCTTGTCGTGCCTTGAGGTCAAGAATTAACCGGGGTGCTGGTCAGGGCGCTTATGAAGCATCATTAATAAGGTGACTCTCCCTCGGGACGGGTGCGGAAGCGTTTGTAGCTCCATTGATATTGTTCCGGCAGTGCGCGCACGCACTCTTCGACCACCGTGTTGACGCAGCGCACAGAGTCTTCCAGCGGACCTTCATTTACAGCCTGTGGCGTGGCTAAAAAATGCAGGTGATAGCCCGCGCCGCGCGGCAGTCGTTCGGCATAGGCGAACACCACCGTTGCCTTGGTTTTCATCGCCAGCCGCGACAGCAGCACCATGGTGTAGGCAGGTACGCCGAAAAAAGGGGCGAAGATGCCGTTGCCCGCGCCGGGCTCCTGATCCGGCAGGACGCCCATCATCTCGCCCTTCTCCAGCGCCTTGTACAACGCACGGATGCCGCCCGCGTCGGTAGGTACCAGCGTCGCCCCCAAACGCTGCCGCGCCTGGCGGATCATGCCGTCCAGTTCAGCCATGCGCGGCGGGCGGTAGAGGCTGGTGATAGGGTAGTGTGCCGAGCAATACAACCCGACAGCTTCCCATGCGCCGAGATGCGGCACGGCCAGAATCATGCCCTTGCCTTGGGCGAGTGCGCCCGTTACTAAATGTTCACCGCTGACCTGGGTGATCAGCGACAGCATTTTTCGCTCGCTCCACAGCCACAACGCGCCGGCCTCAGTGAAGGTCTTACCTGTTTCCACCAGACTGCGGCGCACCAGGCGAGCACGATCCCGCTCATCCCATTCAGGAAAACACAGGTCGACATTGATGCGCGTGATGCGGCGTAATTTGTTCGACGATAGCGCAGCCCAACCGCCGATCAGCGCCCCAAACGCATGGGTGGCACGCAGTGGCAGCAAGGAAAAAAACCGTAGCGACAGCTTTAAGAGGAAAGCGCGTAGGGGCCTAGCCATGACGCTCCACCAGATGATACCCCACCTGCCCTGCCTGTTTAGTGCGCACCACCCGCCAGTTGAGCGGCAGGGGAGGTACGCCGCGCGCGCTTTCTGTTTCGATGTAGATCCAGGCATGCGGCGCAAGCCAGCCGCCCGAATCCAGACGTTCGCAGCAGGAAGCCAATAGTTCGTAGTGCGCATAAGGAGGGTCAAGAAAGACCACGTCGAACGGCTGCGGCACGCCTTGAAAATAGGTGTGCGCGCCGGCCTGTATCGCTTGGGCGCCGCGCGCGTGCAGGGTATCAATATGTTTGTGCAACTGGCGCACGGCGTGGGCATCCTGATCAACCATGACCGCCAGGGCCGCGCCGCGCGACAGCGCTTCAAGGCCGAGCGCACCGCTACCCGCGAACAAATCCAGGCAGCGCGCGCCGGGTATTACATCACGCAGCCAGTTAAACAGCGTTTCGCGCACCCGGTCCGGGGTGGGCCGCAGACCTTCAATCTCGGGAAAAGCGAGCTTTCTACCACGCCATTCCCCACCGATGATGCGTAACTGGCCGGTTTTGCGTTTGGTTTGGGTCTTCAAAATGAGGTCTCGGGGTACGATTCCATTTTCAATCCAATGGGGTATTTCACCCCCCTCTCCAACAGGGCGGGAGAGGGTTGGGG
>JAKFXX010000008.1 GCA_021731145.1 Gammaproteobacteria bacterium
AAGGCGGGTTGAGTATTGTTTCATGGCGATATCCTTCGTTCGGTGGCGGCTTTTTTCACTGTAGCAAATTTTTTGCCGCCAGAACAATATCGCAAGCGATCATTTTCAGGTTTCACATCGTCCATGGCGTAAACGGGGGTTTTTCAGGCAGAGTTATGGCTGCAAAGAATCTTCTGCTTCCCGCTCGGTTACTTTCTCTTTACTCTTTAGATTAAGAGCGATAATTGCGCCTGCGAGACCGCCCATCGCGAATGACACTATGATTGCTTCTGCAAGTAACTCTATCATGGCCGTATTTCCTGGATAAAAGACTTGTTTTTGTGCGGAATGCTTTCAAAAAACCGCAAACCGCCTCAATTCATATAGCGGCCGTTTTATACGGAATTTTTAGTGGACAAGAAAAATATTTTATAGAGATTGAAATGATTTGGCTGGGGCGGTGATTTTTTAATCAGGTTATAAATTATTTATCCGTGCTGGACGATATAATATATAAATAAGGGGGCTGGTCCATGGCAGGGAAGGTGTTGTCCTCAACAGAGTGACTGATAATCTATGAAATATAGTATGGTTATGCAGATGAGTTGCTATGAGGCCAATTTCGAGCGCCTGATGTGGCTTATTCCAGAGGTCCAAGGCATGGAAGGTTTGGCCTTGTCCGAGGGGCGGGACTTGATGGATCTGCAATTAGAAGTTGTAGAGCGTTGCAGGTACACACTGACCATAGCGTTGACCCATTATTTTCGTTCGGACGGAGCATTGGTGTCTGATCCCTATATGAAAATCCGTATTTACCTTGATGCGAGGGTGGCGGAGGTGTTAAGTTATCAAAATCACCGGTTCCAGCTCTTTCGTCCTTCATATATCCTTGATGAATTGAATTTGTACGAAAAACGGCAAATCAACAAATTTCTTGGTGAATGGCTGGATTACTGCATTGCTCAGGGGCACAACTTCCTCCCGGAAGCACGATGCACCAAGGCGTAACATCAAGATTTATCCATTTTTCGCCCATCCACATTTTATTCGTTCCTGGTAACCCCTCCAATCGCCGTTTTTAGGTTAAAATAAGGGGCTTTGTTTGCCTGTTTTTCAGGTTCGAGCTGGTTGCGCGCCTGAAGCGAGGATGACGTGCTTGTTTGTGTAATGGGGTTGAGGGTATCCATGGATAATGTACTTCTGCTAAAGGCGCTAATCCTTGGCATTATTGAGGGTTTGACCGAGTTTCTTCCGGTATCGTCAACAGGCCATCTGATTATCATGAATGACCTGCTCGATTTCACAGGGGAGCGCGCCAAGACGTTTGATATTTTTATCCAGCTCGGTGCGGTATTGGGCGTGGTATGGTGTTACCGGCACAAGGTGCTCAGCGTGCTGGGGGGGCTGAATCAGCCGCCGGCGCAGCGCTTTGTTTTGAACCTGGCTATCGCTTTCCTTCCGGCGGCATGCGTGGGGTTTTTATTTCATAATGCCATTAAGGCGTATTTGTTTAACCCGGTGAGCGTTGCTATAGCGCTGATTGTGGGTGGTGTCATTATTCTGCTGATCGAGCGTCGTCAGTTTCAGCCACGGGTGATGAGTGTCGATGACTTACGTCCTATGGATGCGTTAAAGGTTGGCCTGGCACAGATGCTGGCGCTCTTTCCGGGGGTGTCGCGCTCTGGATCAACCATTATGGGAGGACTGCTGAGCGGGTTGTCGCGTACAGCCGCTACGGAGTTTTCATTTTTTCTTGCCATGCCTACCATGTTCGCGGCAACGCTCTATGAGTTATACAAAAGCCGGGCGCTTTTGCATGCGGAGGATGGAGCAATTTTTGCGACGGGTTTCATCGCCGCTTTTCTGACGGCTCTGGTGGTGGTGAAGTTGTTTCTGGCCTATGTGGCGCGTCATGATTTCACGGTGTTTGCCTACTACCGCATTGTTTTTGGTACGCTGGTATTGCTCTATTTCTGGTAAAGCCCTGTGATTGAAAAGATCATTACCCTGCTTGCGGGTTTTATCATTGCCACCATTTCCCGTTTGGGGTATGGCGGCATTGTGTTGCTTATGGCAATCGAGAGTGCATGTATTCCTTTACCCTCGGAAATCATCATGCCGTTTGCAGGTTATCTGGTATTTACAGGTGAAATGCAGTTATGGCTGGTGGCGCTGGCGGGCGCGGTGGGTTGTGTGCTGGGTTCACTGGTGGCCTATTATGTCGGCGCATGGGGTGGGCGGCCTCTTGTTGAAAAATATGGCAAATACATTCTCGTGTCGCATCACGATCTGGCGCTGGCGGACCGCTGGTTTCAACGCTACGGTGATATCACTATCTTTGTAGGCCGTTTGCTGCCGGTGATTCGTACTTTTATCGCCTTTCCCGCCGGCATAAGCCGTATGCCGATGGGGCGTTTTGTTGTTTATACGTTTGTTGGTTCCTATATCTGGTCCTGGGGATTGGCCTGGGTTGGAGTGAAACTTGGTCAAAACTGGAATACACTGGGCGTTTATTTCCATCGCTTCGATGCGATCATCGGCGTTATCCTGGTGATTGCTCTTGTCTGGTATGTGCGCCGCCACCTCAATCACCGCAAGCTCTGATTCATTTCTGTTTTTCCCGTTGTAACTCTTTGATTATCCCATCGTAAAATACGCGATAGCGTTTTGTGCGCACAGATTGCGCCTCTCCCCGCCTTTCTTGACGAGATCCCCCGTTAAAGTTTTGTAACCTTCTGCCGCTGATTAGCGGGGTAGGTTTCATTTGCTGTTTCGTTGTGTTTCCGTTTGGGAAAAGGACACTCTATATATGTTATCTCTGATCAACCGCATTTCTGTGCTTAATCGTCTTCCTGTTCTGGCCAAGGTGAATTTGACCATCGCTGTGATCTTTTTACTGGTAGTAGGTTCGGTGACGTTTTATTCCGGTACGAGTGAAAAAGCGCGCATCCTGGATCTGGCTAAGAGCCACACCAAGGACATGACAAATTCTTACTTTGATGCCCTGAATACCCTGATGCTGACGGGCACCATGTCGCAACGCGACATCTTGCGCAAGAAGGCGTTAAAGAGGCACGGTGTTTTGGATGCGCGTGTCGTGCGCGGCGAGCCCGTTAATAATCAATTTGGGCCGGGACGTACCGAGGAAAAGCCGGTTGACGAGCTGGACTTTAAGGCGCTGCGTGGCGAGGAGGTTGTTCAGGTGGATCAACGTCAGGAAGGCCGTGCGTTGACAGTGGTTACTCCCTTCCGGGCTACGGAAAACACCAATGATGTAAATTGCCTTGCCTGTCATAACGTGCCATCCGGTAGCGTGAACGGCGCAGTACGAGTCACTTATTCACTGGCAGATATGGACGCTACGGTAGAGCGTGACTTATGGATTGGGGCAGGCGCGAATCTAGTGTTAATGACGCTGGGATTGATCATAGCCAGCTTCCTGTTACGCGGCTGGATTACCCGGCCCCTGGCGGGATTGATTGATGTTGTGACACGGCGGTCCAATGGCGATATTGGCGCGCGTGCTAACGTATCCAGCGCCGATGAAATAGGTCATCTGGGGCAGGCATTCAATGCCATGGCTGACAAAATGGATGAAGCAGATGCGCGCGAACGAGAGGCCACGCAGGATCTCAGAAATAAAGTAAATATCCTTCTTGATGTGGTGAATAAGGCTGCGAAGGGTGATTTGACGGGAAAGATCACCTTTGCTGGTGATGATGCAATAGGCGAACTCGCTACGGGACTGCAGGGTATGGTTGATAATTTGAGATCATCCATCGAAGAAAAACATGTGGCGATGGATGATCTTAAGACTAAAGTGGATAGCATTTCCTCGGTGGTGGCTAAGGCCGCGGAAGGCGATTTGACAGGAAAAATACAGGTACGCGGTGAAGATGCCATTGGGCAATTAGCTACCGGCGTGCAGCGTATGATGGATAACCTGAACGTTCTGGTGGCACAGGTACAGCGATCAGGGATTCAAGTGACATCATCCAGTACGGAGATCGCAGCCACCGCACGGCAGCAGGAGGCGACGATGACCGAGCAGGTCGCGACGGTGAATGAGATCGTGGCGACATCGACAGAGATTTCCGCAACCACGAAAGAGCTGACAAATACCATGGACGCGGTTTCCAGGGTGGCGGAAAGTACGGCCGAGTCTGCGGCCAACGGCCAGGATTCACTGGTGAAGATGGAAGATACCATGCGCAAAATGGTCGAGGCATCGGCTTCCATTGCGTCCAAGCTCGAAGTGCTCAGCGAAAAGGCCAGCAACATCAATACAGTGGTTACGACTATCTCCAAAGTGGCCGATCAGACAAATCTGCTTTCTCTGAATGCGGCAATTGAGGCGGAGAAGGCTGGCGAATATGGCCTTGGATTCTCGGTTGTTGCAACAGAAATCCGCCGTCTTGCCGATCAGACTGCGGTCGCCACATGGGATATCGAGCAGATGATCAAGGAGATGCAATCCGCGGTAAACGCAGGTGTGATGAGTGTCGATAAATTCTCCGATGAGGTACGCCGTAGCGTTGAGGATGTGCGCCAGGTTGGAGGACAATTGACGCATATTATCGATCAAGTGCAAGCGTTAACGCCACGCTTTGAGATGGTTAATGACAGCATGCATCAACAATCGCAGGGTGCCGACCAGATTAAACAGGCGATTGTCCAGTTGAGCGAGTCGGCGCAGCAGACAGTGGAATCGTTACGTCAGTCAAATGTCGTCATAGATCGGCTGAATGATGCGGCTCATGGTTTGCAGAACGGTGTTTCGCGCTTCAAGGTTCTGGGCGCATCTTGAATCCTTCGATAAGCGGAGCTGCTGAAATGATGTTGCTGCTGTTTGTGATTGACAGGGATAGCTACGGGCTTGATGCGACCCAGGTCGTTGAGGTTATACCTTATGTTACTTTGAAGGAGGTTCCACGTACGCCAGATTATGTGGCGGGTTTGCTCAACTACCGGGGAAAGAGCGTCCCGGTCATTGATCTGACAGTGCTAATGACAGGAAATGCTTCGCGTGCCTGGTTGAGCAGCCGGATTGTTTTGGTAAGTTACCGGGATGATAGCAAGGCATCCCATCTTCTCGCATTATTAGCGGAAAGAATTTCTACGACCATTAAGTTGCCTGAGTCAGCGTTTTCCCCGTCGGGGGTGGACACGGGTGAGACGGAATTCCTTGGGGACGTCGCAGTCTATCAAGGAAATATCATTCAGCGTATTAATATAGGAAAATTATTGCCCGTACAGGTGCATAGGATGTTTTTTTCTTCGGGGAGCGAAACAGCCAGTGCTGAAAATGATAGCGGGGGATACGTTAATGATAGCAACAATAGAAACCCTGCTTGAAAAGACCATTGGGCTGGACAGCGCCTCTGTAGGCTCCGCTACTGTTATGAGAGCGGTGCGCCGACGCATGGAGTTGTGCCAAGTAGATGATGACGATGCTTATCTCGTGTTGTTGAGGGATTCCTCGAGCGAGTTGCAGGAGCTGATTGACGAGGTCACCGTCCCTGAAACCTGGTTTTTTCGCGATCTCGAACCTTTTCGCTTGCTTGCCGAGCATGTTTCTCAGGTATGGCTCCCCGCCAATGACGGAAGGGTTTTGCGTGCCTTAAGTGTTCCCTGCTCGAGCGGTGAAGAGCCATATTCAATCGCCATGGTATTGGCTGATATAGGTCTGGAACCAGGGAGGTTTCGCATTGATGCAGTGGATATTAGTACACGCATAGTGAGCCGGGCGAAGCGTGGCATCTATGGACGGAATTCATTTCGTGGAGATGAGGGAGATGCGCGTGACCGCTATTTTAAAGAAGTTGATGACAGCTATGAATTGAACGAGATTATTCGCGGCTCAGTCAATTTCAGGTGTGGAAATGTTCTTGATGATGGATTTCTGTTCGGTAGTGAGATGTACGATGTCATATTTTGCCGTAATCTCCTTATTTATTTTGACCGTCCAACTCAGGCTAGAGCATTAAGAAAGCTGCATGGATTGTTGACGCCAAGTGGATTGATTTTTTTGGGTCATGCTGAAGGTGGTTGTGTTGATAATGCGTTGTTCAGTTTTATGCGCCGTAGCGGCGCATTCGCCTATCTTAAAAATATTCCACCCAACGAATATTCTTCCTCCTGTGACCCATCTCTCCCGGTAAAAGCGCGTGACATTTCAAGCGTGCAGATTAAATCACCTCCACGGCGGATGTTTACCACCAAGTCGAGTAAGGTTGGTACGTTGTTAAAATCCGATTTAACCACGCTGCGAACAGAGGAGGATATGATAAAGGAGGCCAGGCGGCATGCCGATCAGGGAGAATTGGCATTGGCCGCGGCCCTGTGTGAGGATTGTCTAAGGAATTATTCCTGTTCGGCCCCCGCTTATTATCTTTTGGGTGTGATACGTGAGGCGGAAGGGAATTCTATTTTGGCGAATGAGCTATTCCACAAGGCAGTTTATCTTGATCCGAAACACTATCAGGCGCTGATTCATCTTGCCATGTATGCCGAGAAACAAGGTGACATGAAGTCTGGGGCGAGTTATCGCTCGCGTGCCCAGAGAATCATGATGGTGAATGATGAAGCAGATGTCAGGCTCTCCTAAGAGTTAATAATTATGGATAATGACTTTAACATCAATGATTGCTGGAACAAGATCGGTGTGTGGGGCCGTGAGGTGCCACGATGTCCTGAGCTGGAGGGCGTCGTTCATTGCATTAACTGTAATGTCTATGCCGATGCAGGGCGAAGATTATTGGATCGTAATGCCCCCGCTGAATATATAGGTGAAAGGACGGAGGAGGTAGCCAAGGAGGCAAAAAAAACCCAGGAGCGTAATACCTCGTCGGTGGTTGTTTTTAGGGTGGGTGATGAGTGGCTTGGATTGCCGACAAATTTATTTCAAGAGGTGGTCGAATTTCGCAAGATACATAGTATTCCACACCGTCGTGGCAAGATATTGCGTGGTTTGGTGAACATACGTGGCGAGTTGCAGTTGTGTGTTTCTCTCGGACAATTGCTCGGCATCCAGCGCGGGGAGGTGCATGGCAATAATGTTGTCAATGGCGTCTATGAACGTATGATGCTGATCGCCAAAGGTGATGCCCGTTACGTGTTTCCGGTGGGGGAGGTAAGGGGTATTCTGCGGTATACCCACCTGGAATTGTTAAGCCAGCCAGCTACGGCGGCACATGATGCCAAGAATTATTTGTGCGGCATGTTGCACTGGAAAGAAAAAGGGCAGGAGAGGCACATTGGTTGCCTGGATGAAAATCTACTGTTTCCCTCCCTTGAGCGGGGGATTGCATGATGGATCTGGGCAATTTCTCCATGATCGATCTGTTTCGCGTAGAGGCCGAACAGCAGACGGCGGTGTTGATTGAAGGGTTGTTATTGCTTGAAAAAACGCCTGCCGCACTGGATCATCTTGAGCCGTTAATGCGTGCGGCGCATTCCATCAAGGGTGCTGCTCGTCTTGTTGGCGTGCCGGCGGTGGTTAGCATTGCACATCTGATGGAAGATGGTTTCGTGGCCGCCCAGCAGGGCAAGATTGTGTTCACCGCCGATCATGTCGACGTGTTGTTGAAGGGCGTTGATATGATCTCCCGCATTGCCGCGCTGAATGATTCGGCCGATGCCTGGCTTGGTGAGAATCAGGGTGAATTTGACGCCCTGCTTACTGCGCTGGATGGGATATTGAATTCGCCGCCTGTGACGGCGAGCGGCAGCCAGATTGCACCTCCTCCAAATATCGCATTTGTTGATCCCCCTGTTTCTGACGAAATTGCCGGTACGGCTGGAGGTGATGGCGGTGGTTTGAGCGATTTATCGATGTTGTCGTTGTTCCGCATGGAGGTGGAACAGCAGGCGGTGGTATTGACGGAAGGGTTGTTGGCGCTGGAGCAAGATCCTGCGTCAGTAAAGCGCCTGGAGCCATTAATGCGCGCGGCGCACTCCATTAAAGGTGCTGCGCGTTTGGTAGGCGTGCCGGAGGCGGTGAAGGTAGCGCATCGCATGGAGGATGTTTTTGTCGCAGCCCAGGAAGGCAAGCTTGTGCTAAATGCCGATCATGTTGACGCACTCTTGAAAGGTGTGGACATGATCTCGCGCATCGCCATGCTGGACGGTCCGGCAGATACGTGGGTGAGCCAACATCAGGTCGAATACGATGGTCTGCTGGTGTCGTTGGATGCCGTTCTTCAGGGTGAAAAATTTCCTGTGAAGCCCGCTCAGACGCCGGTTGCTCAGCCCGCCGCATCAGCTCCCGTTGTGAAGGAGGCGGATGCCCCTGCCAAGGGCAAGGTGCTGCGTATCAGTTCTGAACAGTTGAATCGCTTGATGGGCCTGGCCGGCGAGTCGATGGTGGAGTCGCGCTGGGTGCGTCCTTATACGGAATCCATGTTAAAACTCAAGCGTAGGCAAGCTGAGCTTATTTCTCTGCTTGATGGTTTGCGGGATTTATTGGAAACCGGACGACGCGATGAGCTGGTGCAAGTGCAGTTGCGTGATGCGCAGCGCAAGATTGCCGGCAGCCGTGAGTTTCTTGCGGAGCGCCTGGCTGAGTTGGAGGCATTCGATAACCGTTTGAATAATCTTTCCTGGCGTTTGCGCCGTGAGGTGATCGCCAGCCGCATGCGTCCCTTTGCTGACGGTATTCATGGTTTTTCACGTATGGTCCGTGATGTGGCACGTTCGTTGGGTAAGGATGTGCAATTGGATATCACCGGGCAAGAAACCATGGTGGATAGGGAGATTCTTGAAAAGGTCGAGGCACCTCTTAACCACTTGTTGCGCAATGCCGTTGATCATGGCATTGAAATGCCCGATGAACGTATCAAGGCAGGTAAGCCGGCTAAAGGTACTTTGCACTTGTCTGCCTATCACCAGGCGGGTATGTTGTCCATTGTCCTGGATGATAATGGGCGGGGTGTGGATCTTGATAGACTCCGTAAAAAGGTGCTTGATCGTGGCTTGGTGAGCCCTGAAATGGCAACCAATCTCAGCGAGGCGGAGTTGCTCGAATTTTTGTTTCTGCCGGGATTCACAACAAGGGATGCTGTCAGTGAAATTTCCGGGCGCGGTGTAGGACTGGATGTGGTGCATGATACCGTCCAGGAAATGCGCGGCACGGTAAGAGTTATTTCGCAGCCGGGCAAGGGTACACGTTTTCATATGCAGTTACCGTTGACTTTGTCTGTGATTCCGGCGTTGCTGGTGGAAATTGCAGGAGAACCGTATGCCTTTCCCTTGGCCCGTATCGAGCGAATTTTCCGGCCTGAAAAGAGTGAGATAGAGTCTATCGAAGGGCACCAATTCACAAGTATCGGTGGACAACGTATCGGTCTGGTAGCAGCCGCTCAGATTCTGGGAGAAGGGGGCATTACGGAGTCACCGGATTCTTTCTCCGTGGTGGTTTTGGCGGACCGTGATGACAAATATGGTCTCGTGGTCGAGCGCTTTCTAGGTGAGCGTGATCTGGTGGTGCACGTGTTGCCGCCGCGCCTGGGCAAAGTGAAAGACATCAGCGCCGCCGCCCTGATGGAAGATGGTTCGCCAGTGCTCATTGTCGATGTGGATGACATGCTGCACTCGATTAAAGAGATGGCAAAAGAGGGGCGATTGAACCGCATCGGGGATGATGCGGGTGGCGCACACGACCAGGCGCACGGCAAGCGTATTCTTGTGGTGGACGATTCCATCACGGTGCGCGAAGTGGAACGCAACCTGCTGGAGTCGATTGGTTATGAAGTTGATGTTGCGGTGGATGGCATGGATGGCTGGAGCGCCGCGCGAGTTGGTGATTATAGCCTGGTGATTACCGATGTGGATATGCCGCGTATGGATGGGATCGAGCTGGTACGCATGATCAAGCAGGATGCAAATTTGCGGCACACACCAGTGATGATTGTGTCTTATAAAGACCGTGAAGAAGATCGCCGCCGCGGCCTGAATGCCGGTGCGGATTATTATTTGACCAAAGGTAGCTTTCACGACGATACCTTGCGACAAGCGGTACATGACTTGATTGGGGAGCCTATGCAATGAGAATTGCGATTGTTAATGATATGCCTCTGGCGGTGGAAAGCTTGCGTCGCGGCGTGCTGGCGACCAGTGCGCACCAGATAGCCTGGGTGGCACGCGATGGCGCTGAGGCAGTGCAACGATGTGCCGCAGATACACCGGACCTTGTCCTCATGGATTTGATGATGCCGGTGATGGATGGGGTGGAGGCAACCCGGCGCATCATGGCTGCGACGCCATGCCCTATACTGATCGTAACCGGCTCGGTGGATAGCCAGTCAGCCCGCGTTTTTGAAGCGATGGGTGCGGGAGCCCTGGATGCCGTGAACACGCCGGTGCTCAGTATGCAGGGTGTCGTTTATGGCTGTGATACCTGCGAGACCTTCCAGTCAAAAATTATGACGATTGAGAAATTGACTCGTCGTCCTGTAGCGCCGCGCTGTATTCCATTTGAGACGCAGGTGAAGCCCATAATTGGCGGTGATGAGCGTCTGGTGGTGATTGGATCGAGCACCGGTGGCCCGCAGGCATTGGCCAATATACTGTCTCATTTGCCGGTGGATTACCCCGTGCCTATTATTATTGTCCAGCACGTCGATGCCCAATTTGTTGGAGAGTTGACCAAATGGCTGGATCAGAAAACGCCGTTGCATGTGCGCCTGGCGTGTGAGGGCGACCACCCGGAGGTGGGTACGGTTTTGATAGCGGGCACTAACGATCATCTGGTGATGTATCCCAATCAGTCGCTTGGTTACTCTCCGCTGCCGCGCGATCTGGTATACCGGCCTTCGGCGGATGTGTTTTTTTCCAGCGTCGCGGAAAACTGGCGAGGGATAACAGTGGGTGTTTTGCTGACCGGCATGGGCAGGGATGGTGCGCAGGGGTTGCTGAAATTGCGGAATAAAGGTTCTCATACCATTGCCCAGGATCAGGCCAGTTGTGCCGTATACGGTATGCCAAAGGCAGCGGCCGATCTGAATGCGGCTGTGGAAGTGCTGTCTATTGATCTTGTCGCGTCTGCGCTTATCAAGTGTTTTCCATACGCTGCCGATACAAGGAAAAGAGGTGTATCGTCACCGTGAATGAGACACATTACAGAGCCGTGGATAACATGTCGACTGAATCAGCAGTGCTTGCCCGGGTATTGTTGATTGATGATCAAGCCATTGTGGGCGAGGCGTTGCGGCGCATGGTGGAAGGTGAGCAGGATATCGCGTGGCATTATTGTGCGGATCCGACAAAAGCGATGAGCGCAGCCATTGAATTTCAGCCTACCGTCATCCTACAGGATCTGGTAATGCCGGAGGTTGATGGGCTGGTGTTGCTGCGGTTTTTTCGCGCCAATCCGGTAACCAAGACAACACCGATCATCGTCTTGTCGAGCAAAGAGGACCCCAAGACCAAGAGCGAGGCGTTCAAATTGGGGGCAACCGATTATTTGGTCAAATTTCCTGATCAGATTGAAGTGATAGCCCGGATTCGCGCACACACACGCACTTATCTTGCTCAACAGCAGCGCGACGAGGCTTACCGTGCGTTACGCGACATGCAAGTTGAGCTGGAAAAGAAAAATGCCGAATTGCAGCGTCTCTCCAGCCTGGATGGCTTAACAGGTATCGGCAACCGGCGCCGTTTCGACGAATATCTTGAGCAGGAATGGCTGCGTTCTGCGCGGGATGGCAACATTTTGTCTTTGATATTGATCGATATCGATCACTTCAAGGCCTACAACGACAATTATGGTCATCAGGGTGGTGATGAGTGTCTGCGCAAAGTGGCGCGGACCCTTGACGCCACGCTAAAACGTGCGGGTGATGTGGTGGCGCGCTATGGGGGGGAGGAGTTTGCGGTGGTGCTGCCCGATACCGATCTCAACGGTGCGGCGTTGATCGCCGAGAGGTTGCGCGCCAGTGTGGATGCGTTGGGTCTGACTCATGCGCATTCCAAAACAACCGATCACGTTACCATCAGCTTGGGGGTGGCGGGCATCGTACCCAGAGATGGGGGAAATCCTGCAGACCTGGTGAAAATGGCGGATGAGGCGCTTTATGAGGCGAAAGAATCGGGCCGCAACAGATTACGCGTCGCCGCCGCCTCGGATTCTGGACAGGTGGAGCAGTTGCCGGCCAGCCAAGTGGCATAGCTCTTAGATTTAGAGCTCTTCGGCAACGCTGGACTTTTTCAACTCCGGATTGATTTTGACCGTTTTTACGGCATTACCTGTGGTTTGAATGATCTCGACAGGATAACCCGCCAACATCAGGCTGGTGCCGGGTTCCGGGATGGTTTCCAGGTATTCCAGAATCAGGCCGTTGAGGGTTTTCGGGCCGTCCGTGGGGAGGTCCCAGTGCATGATTCTGTTCAATACCCGGATATTGGCGCTGCCGTCCACCAGGTAGGTGCCATCTTTTAATGGGTGTACTTCCTTGCCGATGGCTGAAATATCGGTAGTGAATTCGCCGACGATTTCTTCCAGTATATCTTCCAGCGTTACCAACCCCTGAATGTCGCCATATTCGTCCACCACCAATGCGACGCGGCGCTTTTGTTGCTGAAAATTCAGGAGCTGTTTGTTTAGCTGCGTGCCTTCGGGGATAAAGTAGGGGTCTTTTACCACTTGCAGCAGCGCCTGTTCGTCGAATTCTCTCCCGGCAAGCAGGGGTAGTGCATTGCGCACATGCAAAAAGCCGATGATCTGATCGATATTGTCCCGGTATACAGGCAGGCGTGTGTGCTGGCTGGTGGTTAATTGCCGGACGATGTCATCCCATTCTCCATTGAGATCCATGCCCACTATGTCGTTGCGCGGGACCATGATGTCTTCCACCGTGGCCTTTTCCAAATCCATGATGCTGAGCAGCATCTTCTGGTGGCTACGCGGCATCATGGCGCCTGCTTCGTTAATCACGGTGCGTATTTCTTCGCTTCCCAGCGTCCGGGTTGCGGTGTCCTTGGGCGAGACGCCAAACAGTTTCAACAGGCTGTTGGCCATGCCATTGACCATCCAGACCAAGGGGTAGATTAACTTCAACAAGGGTCCCAGTACGAAAGCGCTGGGGAAGGCGATGTGTTCGGGATGCAGCGCGGCCAGCGTCTTGGGCGCAAGGTCGGTAAAAATCAGCACAATCAGCGCAATTGCAACCGTCGCTATAACAATGGTGCTCTCCTGTTCGCCAAGCAGCCGTATGGCGGTGACTGTGGTCAGGGTGGAAAGGAGTGCGTTGATAAAATTACTGCCGAGCAGAATCACGCCGATCAGCCGGTCTGGCCGCTTCAGCAGGAATTGCGCACGCCTTGCGCCTTGATTGCCGGTTTTGGCTAAGTGCCGCAGGCGGTAGCGGTCCAGCGTCATCAGGGAGATTTCGGCGGCGGAGAAAAACGCCGATAAAACAACCAAAAATACCAGCGCGCCGAATAAGACGCTTAACGGGATATCGTCCATCAGCGGTGCAGCACGAGTTCCAGCACCAACTTGCTGCCGAAGTAGGCCAGCATCAATGCTAGCGCGCCGCTGATCGTCCAACGTATTGCGGTGCGTCCACGCCAGCCGAAACGCCAGCGCCCCCACAGCAGCACGGCAAACACCAGCCACGCGATGATGGAGAGCACAGTCTTATGCACCAGATGTTGAGCGAACAGGTTTTCCAGAAATAATCCGCCCGTGATCAAGGACAGGCTTTGCAACACAAACCCTGCGCCAATCATCTGGAACAGCAGTGTCTCCATGGTTTGCAGCGGCGGCAGCGCACGTATGAACCCACCAGGCTGCCGGGCGCGCAGGTATTTATCCTGAATGGACAGAAGGACGGCCTGCATTGCGGCAATGCTGAGCAGGCTGTACGCGAGCACCGAAATCAGGATGTGTGCCTGAATGCCTGGGGTGGTTTTTTCCAGGAACAAATATTGGGATGGGAAAGTGATTTCCAGCGCGATGGCCAAACCGGCCAGCGGGAAGATGGTGATCCCCAGGTTTTCGACTGGTTTTGTAAGAGAGGCCAGAAGTACCAGCAGCGCAATTAGCCAGGAGAGCAGTGAAAACGCATTGAAGAAGCCGAGGTTTAGTCCAAGTTCGGTAAACAGGCCTTGATACAAGGTGGTGGCGTGCAGCGCAACGGCGGCCATCCCCATGGCGATCAATCCCCCTCTGGAGACCGGTGCATTCCCCCTCTTGTAGAGTGAGAATGCGAGCAGGAAGCCCGTTAAGCAATACAAAATAATGGCGGCAAAGCTGATTACAATAGTGCTCATGTTTCCGTGGCTCAATCTACAATTTGAGATAATCTCATATCTGCCGCTGTCATTGAAGGGGCAGGCTCATGTTTCCGGATAAATCGGCCGATGTAATGGATAACTGGGCTTTAGAGACCTATGGAGGCCAGTGTCATAGGGATATCTCTTGGGTTCAAGCCTCATGTATAGTCAGGAGCGGTGGGGGGATTATGGGAAAACAGGACGGTGACACATGAACGTGCGCGTGTTGGGGGCGAGTGGAGGGGTTGGAGCTGGGCTTAGAACCACGTCCTTGTTGATCGATGAGGATATCCTTATCGACGCGGGCAGCGGCGTGGGGGATTTAAGCTTTGATGAGATGGCGGCCATTCGCCACATATTCCTCACACATTCCCATCTTGATCACATCGCCTTTCTGCCGCTGCTGCTGGACAGTATCTTCGACTGCATACACAATCCTATCGTAGTTCATGGTCAGGGCGCTACCCTGCGGGCGTTGCAAGAGCATATCTTCAACTGGGTGATTTGGCCCGATTTTGCCAGGTTGCCCAGCCCCGAAAAGCCGGTGCTGCGTTATGAGGTCATGGTCCCTGGCGAAGTTTGTGCGATAGCGGGGCGAACACTGGAAATGATCCCCGTCAATCACACGGTTCCGGGTGTCGGCTATCGTGTTGAATGTCCCACCGGCGTCTTCGCCGTCACTGGAGATACCACCAGCAACGATAGCCTATGGGGCGCGCTGAATGCCCATCAACGCCTGGATGTGCTCATTGTTGAAGCGGCCTTTGCCAACCACAATCTCGAGCTTAGCCGCCTGGCCCATCATTATTGTCCGGTATTGCTGGCTGAAGACATAGTAAAGCTGCGCCATGCCCCCCTGGTGTATATCACTCACAACAAACCCGGTGACGAAGAGATCATCTTCGCGGAATGCCAGGCCGCCATGGCCGGGCGTAATCTGCGGCGGTTGCAGGGCGGGGAGATTATTCGTTTATAGCGCATTATCGGGCTAGGCGAAACTCCCGGAACATTGCTATGATCCAGGCATGAAATACCATGACCTGCGTGACTTCATCGCCAAACTGGAGAAAGAGGGGGAGCTCAAGCGCATTGCCCTCGAAGTTGATCCCATTCTTGAAATGACCGAGATCTGCGACCGCACCCTGCGGGCCGGCGGGCCGGCGTTGTTGTTTGAAAATCCCAAGGGTTACACCATCCCGGTGCTGGGCAATCTGTTCGGCACACCACGCCGTGTCGCATTAGGCATGGGGGAAGATTCCGTCGAGGCGCTGCGCGAGGTGGGCAAACTGCTGGCCTTTTTGAAGGAGCCCGAACCGCCCAAAGGGATGCGCGATGCCTGGGATAAATTGCCGATCTTCAAGCAGGTGTTGAACATGGCGCCCAAGGTGGTGAGCCGCGCCGCTTGCCAGGAAAATGTCATCGAGGCGGCGGACGTCGATCTGTCCACGCTTCCCATTCAGACCTGCTGGCCGGGCGATGCAGGGCCGCTCATCACCTGGGCGCTGGTGGTGACCAAGGGGCCGCACAAGGAACGGCAGAATCTGGGGATCTATCGCCAGCAGGTGATAGCGCGCAACAAGGTCATCATGCGCTGGCTATCGCACCGCGGCGGGGCTTTGGATTTTCGCGAGTGGCAGCTTGCCCATCCCGGCAAGCGCTTTCCGGTGGCGGTAGCGCTGGGCGCAGACCCGGCGACGATACTCGGCGCGGTAACGCCGGTGCCGGACACGCTGTCCGAATATGCCTTTGCCGGGCTGCTGCGCGGGGCCAAGACCGAGGTAGTGAAGTGCCAGACCAACGATTTGCAGGTGCCCGCCAGCGCCGAGTTCGTGCTGGAGGGATACATCGAGCCGGGTGAAGAGGCCCCCGAAGGACCGTTTGGCGATCACACAGGCTACTACAATGAAGTGGACACCTTTCCGGTGTTCACCATCGAGCGCATCACCCACCGCGACAACCCCATCTATCACAGCACCTATACAGGCAGGCCGCCGGACGAACCTGCGGTGCTGGGCGTGGCGCTCAATGAAGTGTTCGTGCCGATTCTGCAAAAGCAGTTCCCGGAGATTGTGGATTTCTATCTGCCGCCGGAGGGTTGCTCCTACCGCCTGGCGGTGGTGAGCATGAGGAAACAATATCCAGGCCACGCCAAGCGTGTGATGCTGGGCGTGTGGTCGTTCCTGCGCCAATTCATGTACACCAAGTTTGTCATTGTCACGGATGAGGACGTGAACGTGCGCGACTGGAAGGACGTGATCTGGGCGATGACCACGCGCATGGACCCTGGGCGCGACACCACCATCATCGAAAATACGCCTATTGATTATCTGGATTTTGCATCACCGGTGTCGGGCCTGGGTTCCAAGATCGGTTTCGATGCCACCAATAAATGGAAGGGCGAAACCAGCCGCGAGTGGGGTCAACCGATCAGTATGAGCGAGGACGTGAAAAGGCGCGTGGACGCAATGTGGCAAGATTTGGGGATTTCCGGCGGTAATAATCAATAATTGGGTATTGCTATCCGTTCGTTCCTATGTAATATAGGGTGGTCAGCGTTTGGGCCATGTTGTTCGTTTTTGGGCTTTTTCAAAGCACATTTAAACGACGGGGATGGGGGAAGATAGTGTCCATGCCGGACGAAATCATCTCAAGGCGCAGATGAGTTGATGGTTTCAAAAAAACAAATCTTGTTCAATATTATAATAGGTGGAGGATATAAGGGATGTATAAATCAGCAAGAGCCTGTTTCGCGGTATTGTCATTGCCCGCTTTCCTCTTTGCAGGGCAAGCCATGGCAGCCGACGCTCATCATGATGCTCACTCGTCTGCCGCTGCGGGGAACGAAAAGGAGCAAATCAGGGCGATCGTCAAGAATCTCGTAGTTGACAATCAGAGTTTCGTTAAAGCAAACAAAGCAGCCCACTTTGCCGAGCACATCAAAGGGCAGAAGCCCCGCGCCACGGTTGTGACCTGTTCCGACTCGCGCGTCCACACCCATGCTCTGGACAAGGACCCCGAAGGCGATTTGTTCATGGTGCGTGATATCGGCAATCAGATAACGACCGCCGAGGGCTCCGTCGAATACGGCGTGCGTCATTTGCACACGCCATTGCTGCTGGTTATCGGCCATTCCGCTTGCGGTGCAGTGAAGGCGGCGATGGGTGATTACTCCAGCATAGAGGCGCCCATCAAGCGTGAGCTCGACACCATCAAAGTGCCTGGCAAGAATGCAGGTGACAACAAAGAAGTAATGACCAGCGTGGAGGCAAACGTCAACAACCAGGTTTCCTTCGCCATGGAGAAATTCGCTGCCGAAGTCAAGGCAGGCAAACTGGCGGTCATGGGTGGTGTTTACGACTTCCGCAATGATTACAACCTGGGGCATGGAAAGCTGGTGATCACCAATATCAACGGTGACACGGACCCGGCCAAGATCAAGGCTGCAGGCATCCTGCCCACCAAGTAATCCGCGTTGGCGCCAGCCAGGGAAAGCGACGCGTAAGCGAGCGATGGCTGGCAACCCCCGGATAGCCGCAGGAGCCGGGAGTTTTCTCGGAGTCTGGGCGCAAGCCCGGGCGTAGAGAAAACACAAGGCCTACGATCAACGGCGTAGCGGCATTGTGGTAGCCATGGCGCCCCGCGCAGTGGGGTGTCGTGGCGGACGCAGGCCTGTCCGGGCCGCCGGAGGCATACTTGTCGCCAATTTTTCGCTCCTTTTGGGGGCTGGGATGTCCCAAAAGGTTTTGCGAAAAATGGCGACACTATCATGTAGTTGCTGTATTACGCCCGACACCGGCTCTACGCTGGTGCCGGGCGTTTTTGATTTACGTCTTATCAGGCAAACAAGCCGCCAAACCGGATTCCAGGCCGGAATAAAGCAATTCCACCCCCAATTCCTCCCGCATCTTGCGGTTGTCGATGCGCCGCGATTCTTCGATGAACGACAGCATGCCCGGTGTCAGGCGTTGACGTGCCTCTGCCATGCTCACGGCGGGGGGGCGCGGCAGGCCAAGCAGATCTGCAACACGGTAAAAATAATCGGTCATTGAAGTCGGGTGTCCGTCACTTACGTTGTAGATGGCGTCAGCCTGCCCTTTCTTTGCCGCAGCGATGCAGGTACGTGCCAGATCGTCGGCATGGATGCGATTGCTATAAGGTGACTCCTCGTTGCGCACCACCGGCGCCCCCTGTTTGATACGCTCCACCGGCAGGCGGCCCGGCCCATAAATGCCCGGCACGCGCAGGATCACCACGGGCACTCCCGTGGTGCGGTGCCAGTCGTGCAGCGCGTCTTCGGCATCGAGGCGGCGTGCGCCGCGTGCGCTGCGCGGATTCGCTGGCGTCTCTTCTGTGACCCATGCCCCCTGGCAGTCGCCATAGACGCCAGTGGTGCTGATGTACACGATGCGGGCGGGCCAATTTGATGGTGTTAGCGCAGAGAGCGTGGCACGCATGCGTGGATCGCCCTGTCCATCTCCGGGTGGCGGGGCAAAATAGAATAGCACCGAGTCTTTAACCGGCAGATCGTGCAGCGAATCAGGTCGATCCAGGTCACCACTGATCGGGGTGATGTTGACTTCAGTCAGTGATCGCGCACGTTCGATAGAACGAACCAATGCGCCCACCGAGCCGCCCGCTGTCTGCCACAGCTTTGCTGCTCGTTGACCGATGTCGCCGCAGCCGATGATAAATGCATGATTCATGAGGTGCTCCGGTGTAAAATTAGGCAACAACAGCATACCAAGGTTAGCCCATGCGCTTCAAAGTTCATATTCATCCCGGAGACCGTGACTTCACCGTTGAAGCAGGTGAGACCCTCATCGACGCCGCTGTGCGCCAGGGCGTGCCGCTGCCCTATGGTTGCCGCAACGGCCAGTGCGGGGCGTGCAAGGGAAAGATTTTGGAAGGCCGCGTCGATTATGGAGACTTTTCCCCGCATGCCTTGAGCGAACAGGAAATTAATGCGGGCATGGCGCTGTTCTGCAAAGCAAAACCACTGACTGATATTGCGATTGAGCCACGCAGCGGTCCCGCTATGCAGGATATTGTGGTGAAGAAGCTGCCGTGCCGGGTGGAAAAGATGGAGCTACTAGCGCCCGAGGTGATGCGCCTGCATCTCAAGTTGCCCAACACCGAGCGTTTGCAGTATGCCGCAGGGCAATACATCAATATCATTCTGCGCGATGGGCGCAGGCGCAGCTTCTCGATCGCCAACCCTCCGCATGAACCGGGTTTCATTGAGCTGCATATTGGCCGGGTCGAGGGCGGGGAGTTCACCGGGCACGTGTTCAATGGCATGAAGGAAAAAGATATTCTGCGTATCGAGGGGCCGCTGGGTGACTTCACTCTGCGCAAGGAGTCGGCGCGGCCCATTATCCTCATGGCCGCAGGCACGGGCTTTGCGCCCATCAAAGGCATCGTTGAGGACGCGCTGACGCAGGGCGTGCACCGCCCCATCTATCTTTACCGGGGCGCATCCACGAAACAGGATCTTTATCTGGACAGGGTGGTGCGCGGCTGGGTGAGTGAGGTCGAAAATCTCGAATACGCGCCGGTGCTGTCTCGGCCCGAGGCGGATGATGGCTGGCGTGGCAGGCGCGGCTATGTGCAGGATGCCGTGGTTGGAGATTTTCCTGACCTGAGCGCTTTTGAAATCTATGCCAGCGGCTCGCCGACAATGGTCAACGCCGCGCGTGAAACCTGCCTCGCACGTGGCTTGCCGCGCGAACATTTTTATTTCGATGCCTTTGAGTTTGGCGAGCGTTGACAGGCTTAACCCGTCATTTCTAAATCAATAGTGGAATCGTAGGGTGTGTAGGATGCACCCTGCATATAGCTGGGCATACGTTAGAACCTGTTCACGATCTCGCTGAAGGGCGCATTGCGGCGTTCACCCCTCAAGGGGGTACCGAGGAAAATCGAACTCAAAATGCTCACATACTTCATGTATGCTCCGCTTTTTCGTTCGATTTTGCCTTGCACTGCATCCCTTGATCAAGATCGTGAACAGGTTCTTAGACATAAGGTGGCTAGGCGCGCTAGAATTGCCTCGTGAAATCTAAATAGGAATGCGATCATGAACACGCAACTCTTACAGCAAGCAAGTGTGCTCGATATTGACGAACAAATCGAGCTGGTTGAGGCCATCTGGGACGGCATCGTGAGGAGCGGTGCCGTGCCCTCGTTGACAGAGGCGCAGAAAACGGAACTTGACCGCCGCCTCGCAGAGCATCTAGCAAATCCTAACGATGTGATTCCCTGGAGTGAAGTAAAAGCTGCCGCTCTTGCCAAAATCAGGTAATGAGCCTCCCCATCACTTTTCACCGTGCCGCCAGTGCGGAGTTTATCGAAGCAAGTGCATGGTATGAAAGCAAGCGACTTGGCCTTGCTCTTGAGTTCATGGCTGAAATTGACCGTTGCGTATCGCTTGCATCCGAACACCCTCTTCAGTATGCCATTGTTCGCGAGGACATTCGGCGCGTCGTGGCCAATCATTTTCCATACAGCGTTTATTTTCGTGTGGAGAAGCATCGCATTGTTGTCTTGGCGGTATTTCATGGCAGTAGAAATCCCGCTATTTGGCGGGAAAGAACCTGACACGTCATTCAGGGGCGCGCCTTGGCGAGGCATTTTTAAATGATGAGTATCACCAGTGCAGGGATGTTATTCTGGCCTCGTCGTTAATTCCAATGTTATAAGAACCTGTTCACGATCTCGCTGAAGGGCGCATTGCGGCGTTAAAATCGAACTCAAAATGCTCACATACTTTGTGTATGCTCCGCTTTTTCGTTCGATTTTGCCTTGCACTGCATCCCTTGATCAAGATCGTGAACAGGTTCTAAGTCCGACAAGCTGTTAGCTAAAGAACATCCTCTCCTCAACCGATAACAGAAGCATGTCTCCCTTGGATATGCGCTTCTGTTGTCATGACCGGCAAAACCTCCACTCATCCTGAATACAGGCAAGCGCGCCTTGGTGTTCGTTTCGCGGCAATCACCACGCTATTTGTGCTGCTAGGCGCCTGCCTGTCTCACGACAGCATTGAAAGCATGTCATTGAAACGGGGATATGCAGGTTCTCCACCGAATGCGGTAACATGGACTCAAGGCCGCGAACCGGAGAAGATTCCCAGCAATGTGGTAGCGGCAACCGCCTCCAAGGTGGATCGCCTCTGGACCGCACCATATAGCCTCTCAGGCAGTGGTGTGGTGATCGGTGCCTGGGATGAGGGGGCGGCGCAGGCATCCCATCCCGATTTGACGGGCCGTGTCACCGTGGCCGAAGGAAGCACCGTCTCTGGCCATGCCACCCACGTCGCCGGTACGCTGATCGGCTCAGGTCTTGCCTCCCCCATGGCTCGGGGTATGGCGCCAGGCGCCTCCCTGTTGTCCTATGACTATTACGGAGACACGCTTGGGCAGCAGGTCGAGGCGCAAGCATCGAAGGGGATGGCGCTGAGCAATCACTCGTGGAATTATGCTGCCGGCTGGCAATACAACCGCTATGGTGGTAGCAAATGGGTGTGGTACGGCGGAGCGAACAACACCAGGGAGCCGGACTTCGGCGCCTATGGCCATGTTACGCGTCTGTGGGATCAGCTTGTCGCCGATCATGCCCTGATAGTCGTCAAATCAGCGGGTAACGACCGCAGCGACACCGGCGCGGGTAACGCGCCTCATTACCACATCGGCGACTCATCCACCCTGCATACCGATGAACACGCGCCGGATGGTGACTATGACAGCATCGGGCTGGTGGGCGTCGCCAAGAATATCATCACCGTCGGCGCCGTGGATCAGGCCGGCGGCATGACCGCCTTCAGCGCTTGGGGCCCCACCAATGATGGCCGCATCAAGCCCGATATCGTCGCCGATGGCGTGGGCCTGTACTCCACGTATCTGAACAACGGCTACACCCGTTTGAGCGGCACGTCGATGGCCACGCCCACCGTGAGCGGGGCCGTGGCGCTGATCATCGAGCGCTATCGCGCCAAAGCCAATGGTCAGGCGCCATCCCCGCACATGATCAAGGCTCTGCTCGCCCACACCGCCCAGGACTTGGGCAATAAGGGACCTGACTATGCCTACGGGTGGGGGATGCTGGATGCCCAGGCCGCTACAGGCATCGTCAGCGCCGGTGTTGGCGACGGGCGGCGCATGGATACCGGCAGCGTGACGGACGGCACCGAACAGGTGCTCCCCCTCGCGGTGCCGGAAGCGACGCCCAGGCTGAAGGTCACTATCGCATGGACCGATCTTCCCGGCACGCCGGACGCCGCCAAGGCGCTGGTCAATGATCTCGATCTTGAACTCATCGCACCCAACGGCGTGACCTACTATCCCTATAGCCTCGCAGGCCTTGCAAACCCTGCCGCCCCGGCCATCGCCAGCGGCCCCAACCGCGTGGATAACATAGAGCAGGTCGAGGTCGACACCCCGCTGGCCGGCGCCTGGCAAGTGAAGGTCAAAGGCGTTACGGTGCGGGGCGGCCAGACTTATGCACTGGTGAGCAGCCTGCCCATCACCGGCAGCGCTTCCCTGGCCCAGGTCTCGATAAACATCAACCAAGGGGCTACCGAGGTATCTTCAAGAAATGTCACCGTATCCCTGAACGGCAGTAGTGATGTGGGCGTCAGCGGCTATTACATCACCGAGCATCCTACCCCGCCTTCCGACGCCGATTTCACCCCAACACCTATTGCCACCAGCTATCAGGCGAGCCTTCCCTATACCTTGAGCGCAGGAGGCGGCAACAAGACTGTCTACGCCTGGTTGCGGGATGCCACCGGCAACATCAGTCCGGCGGCTTCCGATACGGTTAATTTGTCCGCCACGGAGACCCCTGGAGGAGGCGGCGCGTTTGATATGGCGGCATTGCTTTGCCTGGGGATGGCGTGGCTCAACCGTGCGCGCAAAAGAAAACCGGGCATGGCGGCCCGGTTTTCTCCTCCTGCAACAGATTCAAAAGATCAGAAGTGATAGGCTGCGCCGAGCGAGAAGAAATTGGCCCAATCGCTGCTCACCTGATAGCGCTCATACTCGGCACGCAACTCCCACTTGGGATGAGGCATGAACCGCGCACCCACGCCAAACATGCCATTGGTACCGTTCGCGCCGCGTGAGGTACTCAACCCGCTCGACACCTCCTTGATATCGACATCTGCCTTCCAGGTAAACAGCCCCGCCTTGGCAAACAAGGACACCGTCGGTTTTACCGGCCATATGCCGACGCCCGCCAGTGTCCAGCCCTTGGCCAGGTAGCCGTGTACGTCTGACGCATCTTTCAGCAGGGTGGGGATATTGGCCGGATCTATCGTCCCCTTGACCGTGGAGGTGATATCCCCCAGATCCACATAGCTGGCCTCGGCGGCCAGGAACGGGTTGAACTGATAGCCGCCAAACAGCTTCCAGCCAGTGTCGGTGTTGTCCACGTTAACCGAGTCCAGGCTGTAGCCCTTGGCGGTCAATGCCCCCTGGAGGTCGGATGAGCTGAACTTGCCCTTCGTCCATCCGCCACTGGCGCCCGCGTACCAGCCGGGAACAGCCGCCAGCGCAGGCGGGGTTGCGATGACAGCAGCCACCATCACCAGACAGCTCAGCAGGCCAGCTACCACAGCCCTGCGCCTCCGGCTGATCAAGGCAAGCGCCGCGCAGCCTAACCCCAGCGCCAGGTCCAGCAGACCCATGCTGCCCCCGCCGCCCTTGCCCTCAAGGGTGAAGGGTTGTGTAACAGCGGTGGGGATAGCCTCTTTCCACTCTTTGGTTACCACCTGCGAGCAGATTTGCTGACTTCCACCGTTGACGTAACAGGCCTTTATCTGGTCAGCGCCCACAGCACCATTACTCTTGTAAGTGAAGCTGACGTTACCCGCTGCATCTGATTTGCAGTCAACCGGGCTACAGGTTCCAGTGGTCCCCGCATTTACTCCTCCCGCAAGAACCTCGAATGACACCAAAACGCCAACAGTCGGCTTGCCCAGCAGATCGGTGAGGTTTGCTGTAACGGTATGGTTCCCCCCGGCTGGATTGGTTGCGGCCACTGGCGCTAATGTTATGCCTGCCACCGTGACTCCGCAGGGCAGATTGGACGGGTTAAACGGCTGCTGCAGCTCCTGCACCCACATCTTCCTCAGGTTCTTTGAGCCATCGTTCGTAGCAGTAGGGCGCAGATAGTCAACATCCAGTCCGTTATAGATGATCAGCCCTGCATCTGTCCCGGCGGGATATTTGGCATAGGTATGCACTGGACCTGTGACCTGGTTAGCGTTGGTGCCCGACATATCTACGCACCAGTTGGGATCAAATGTGGTCATTACATTCATATCCCCCACTGCATCCGTGCTCCCTCCCAGGAAAGTTGCGTCGATGTAATGTACATTTGCCGGGTCCTTGGACGAAAGTATGTTTTCCTCAAGGATATTTAGGGTTCCATTCGCGCCCATGGCGCCCGGATTGGCGGTGGTGAAGGGGAACGGCAGCCAGCTATAGTCTTGGGTAGAGCACTCGCTGTCGTAGATGATCAGCTTCTTGCCGCCCTTGACGAAATTCACCAGATCCGTTTTCTGGTTTGCATTGAGCGTGTCTATATCACAATCAAAGTCATTGCTGGCTACATTCAACACAGCCGTGTCGTAATTCCCTAGAGTGGCCGCACTCACATCCGCTGAGACCATCCCAGTGAAGGTGAAATCCCCGAGCTCGCCCGCTAGGCCGGTAACAGGTAAACATCCGCCGTTGATAACCTTGTTGGCGTCCGTACTGGAACAGGTATCCGAGACCGTTTCCCCACCGATGATCACCACATTCTTTGACATGCCGGTGTGGGGATCGGCCTGTACCATTTGAACTGGTAAAACCCCACACATGACAATCATAAAAAGTATGATTAGTTCTGCTATTTTCCTTCCTGCCGCCGTCGGCCCCGCACCATGTAGCGCCGCCCTGAAGGCGGCCGTCCTCACCAATGCCTTTTGTTTAATGGCGTTCATATACCGTTTCCTTTTATCGCTCTTTACTTTATGAATATGTTTGGCGAATTTCCGGGATAAGGGATGGCCTCACGCCCGGAACTAAAGCCCCCGCACCTTAAGTTGTCGACCATCTGTTTTATCCCACCCCCTTTTTTACAACCGCTACTTGACGAAAAATTGCGGAAACAGAAATGCTGTCCTCTTCATGTTATTGAAAGTTATTTGAACAGCAAATTCAGTTTCGATCAGTAGATCAGATTTATATCAAGTCGTATTTGATCTATATCAATAAATATTCAAGTTTTTAAAAATTTATAACCCAAGCAAAAAAGCTGGGCTATTTTTAGGTGTATGAAGTGGGTGCCTCCAGGATCAAGTCGTACCTGAGTACATCTACGAGACGTGCGTTTTATCTGGGCTGGCGGGTGTGCGGCGAGGTGGGTGAGGCGGTAAATCTCGAATATGCGCGGGTGCTTTAGTTCCAGTTTATGCCTCTACATCATCCTCAGGTAGTGGGTATTCCCCCCTTTTCCAAAGGGGGATATGGGGTAGCGTGATACCCATCTGAGAATTGTGTAGAGGCATATTCCAGTTTTTATTGAAAACGCAAATTGGAATTAAATCATCAGCAGCGCCGCCGCGACGTTGCGCGCTTCATATACCAGGATATTGTAAGTGCGGCACGCCGCTGCGGTGTCCATAACCTCTACACCAATTCCGCGTTTGATAAAAGGTTCAAGAAGGGCGCTGGGTGGCCACCACAGGCGCGCGCCTGATCCGAACAGCACGACTTCGGGTTGCAGCTCGGCGACGGCCTCAAAATGGGCGGCGGTTATTTCTGCAGGGGTCATCGGTGGCCAGTCTCTGACCAATTGGCCGGGCATGACAATCACGCTGTTTGTCAGGGTTTCGTGACGGATGCGCCCGCGCACTTCGCCGTCGCGGTCGACGAGGAGAGGGGTGTCATCCCCTTCCCGCCAGGGAATGGTGACAACCACCTGTCCGGGGGCGTAGGAGATGAAGGTGTGGGTGCGGGGGTCGCGTTCCAGGTTGAATTGCATGGCGGCAGGCGTCCAGTGATAGTAACGCCCCTATCTTACAGAAACCCCGCGAAAACCTCACCCATGAGATTTCGTTGCCGTAGCCCACGGCCCGTGCCCCATTATTTCGAATATGCTTCCTTTCGGTGTCTGACTCGAATGATTTCTATGATCAAATCGGATTGAAGGACGTTGTAAATGATCCGGTAATCGCCGACCCGGACGCGGTAGCTGTGTTCTGATCCGACGAGTTTCTTGCTTCCCGTGGGGTGGGGGTTCGTTGCCAGGGATTCGACTGCCCCTAATATCTTGAGAAGCTCCTTACTTCTCCAGCGACCTCGCTTCCTTTTGCGCCGAGCGCTTCCATGTGATTTTATATGATGCCATCTCGTTTCAGCCCGGATACGAATTCGTCGTGGGAGGTTGTGGGTTCTTCGTGTCTTTCTGCTGCCGCAGCCAAATCCTCGATGTCCTCCATAAGTTCCTGGAATTGAGCTATTGGCAGGATGACAGCAGTTTTTTTGCCGGTTTCATTCGTGATGTACTGAGGTTTCAGGTTTTTCAGATTTATCATGGCCGTTTCTCCGGTGCCGGGATCTCTGTCTATCATTCTATAGGTTCAGTTTCTGTGCCGCCAGTTGCCGTGGTCTGGACGGGGCAAATATAAAGCCATGGGATTCGCTGTGTTTCGATCAGTCCGGGTAGTGGGCACGGTTTGAGTGCCCACGCGCAATCCCCTCAATGACGTGACAACGTTCCATTATCAATTTATTTCCATTCGAACATTTCGACCATGGTTATGTCCGCCATTCATTGCACATCTGCCCGCGTGGGCACAAAAAACGTGCCCACCCTACCCGGCTGATCCGTTTCATGGCAGGTTGTGTCATATTTACAACACAACTTCCCCGCCTGTTGCTTTTTTTAAAATAGTTGTTGCATTTCCGCTGAGCCCTTACTACAGTGCAGCCTGTGTCACTGTCAAAGTGACCTTCCAAACCTACTCTCAAGGGAGAATTTACAAATGCAGAAGAAACTGATTGCTTTGGCCGTTGCTGGTGTACTGGCCGCCCCGTTGGCCGCGCAGGCCGGTGTCGAAGTATATGGTCAGGCCCGTATGTCGGTCGATTACAGCAACAACGACGATGTTACCCCGATGGACAAGAGCGCCCTCTCCGTCTCCAGCAACAAGTCCCGCATCGGCTTCAAGGGCAGCGAAGATCTGGGTAACGGCCTGAAGGGCCTGTGGCAGATCGAGCAGGGCGTGAAATTCGACAGCGGCACGTGGGGCAACGAAGCGCGTGACACCTTCCTCGGCCTGGGCGGCAATTTCGGTACCGTGCTGGCCGGCAAGCTGAGCACCCCCTACCGCACCTCCACCGAGCGTCTGGATGTGTTCAAGGACACCAAGGCCGACTATAACGCCATCGTCGGCAGCGTCGGCAGCGCCGGGCAACTGACTGGCGACACCAACGTTGGCAACCTGCGCGCCAACAACGCGCTGGCCTATGTTACCCCGAGCATGAACGGCTTCCAGGGTACGCTGGCCTATGTCGCCAACTATAACGACCTGCTCGGTGGTTCAGGCGACAACCTGCCGCGCACCAAGGCCGATGGCAAGAAGGACGCCTACAGCTTGAGCGGTACCTACGACAACGGCCCGCTGTACCTGGCGGCAGCCTATGAGGCGTTGAACAAGGCCGATCTGGGCGGCGGCACTGGCACCCCGAGCACCAAGTCCTGGAAAGTGGGCGGTGGCTGGAATTTCGGCCAGGGCACCACGGTCGGTGCGCTGTTCGAGAACATGGACCTGGGTGGCCTCACGGGCGACCGCAACGCTTGGTACCTGAGCGGCATGCACAAGATGGATGCCTTTAACGTCAAGGCGGCCTACGGCTCCGCAGACAAGTGGAGTGGTAGTACCGGCAAGAATGGTGCGCAGCAGATCTCGGTTGGCGCGGGCTACGAGCTGTCGAAGACCACCGAGGCCTATGCCCTGTACACCCAGGTCAGCAACGACAAGTCCGGTGCCTATGGCCTTGAGAGCATTGCCGGTTATGCCGACAAGACTGTGTCGTCCTTCTCGCTGGGCATCAAGCACGCGTTCTCGTCCAAGTAAGGCGGTGACGGGTTACGTATGGCAAGTGGCGAGTGATGTGAACGCGGCGGGAGAGGTTCCCGCCGCGCCACGGTTCACCGCAGGCTATACGTAACAAAAGTAGTAAAATTCGACGGGCGCCTTTATCGGGCGCCCGTTTTTTTTTGCGTCTTTTGCAGGGTGCGCCATCCCCGTGAATCTCCGTAAGGGGGCAATGAGGGGTGGTTGATGGGTATATTATTAATTACAGTTGAGAGGGGCAATACATGCAGAAGAGACTAATTACCTTGGCAGTTGCCAGTGTGCTGGTCATGCCGTTGGTCGCCCAGGCCGGGGTGGAGGTTTATGGTCAGGCGCGGATGTCCGCAGATTATGTTAATAACGACGACACAGGGCTTGCTTCTCCCGCAGGCAGCGGTCTTGCCAATCCTGACAAGAGTGCGCTTTCGGTAACAAACAATGTCTCGCGCATCGGCTTCAAGGGTGACGAGGATCTGGGCAATGGCCTGAAGGCGATATGGCAGATCGAGCAGCGCGTGGATTTCGACACGGGTGGGTTTGCCACCGGCCCCCGCAATACCTTTCTTGGTCTGACAGGCGGTTTTGGTACCGCGCAGGTTGGTAAAATCGAGACGCCTTTCCGTCTGGCGACCCAGCGCATCGATATATTTGCCGATACCCGTGCCGATTACAATGCGATAATCGGTAACATCGGTGGGACGCTGGTATTCGATAAACGCAGTAACAATATCATCGTTTACACCTCGCCCGAGATGCAAGGCTTCAAGCTGTCAGGAGCCTACTCGCCGAGTGATAAAAATGATGATCTGCCTCGGATCAAAAGCGATGGTGACAAGAGTGTGTCCAGCGTGAACGCGACCTACGGTAATGGCCCGCTCTATCTGGCGATGGCTTATGAGTCGCAGGGCAATTACAGCGGCACCAATGATGCCAGGGCAACCCGGCTGGGCGGGTCGTGGGATTTCGGGCAGGGTACCACGGTGGGCGGTGTCTGGGAGAATGCCGACAAGGGCGGTAGTAATGGCGACCGTAAGGCGTGGTATGTGAATGCGGCCCACAAAATGGGCTATACCACCTTCAAGGCTGCGGTGGCCGGCGCGGGGGATATGGGTAGCAAGTCGGATACGGGCGCGATGCAATATTCGCTGGGTGCAGCCTACGCGATGACCAAAGTCACCGAGATTTACGCCCTCTACACGATGGTGAATAACGACAAGAGTGGCGCCTATGGCCTGTGGAACGGCCAGTTGGTCACTGCCGGTTACAACGACAAGAGCGTGTCCGCCTTGTCCGTCGGCATTAACTACAAGTTCTCGTCCAAGTAGCGCGTGACGTATTGTTGTGGATCTGAGCGGGCGCCTTCGGGCGCCCGTTTTTTTGTGCCCCGTTTACAATGAAGTAAGCTGATGGGCGAACTCGTACTCTGCCCCCTCCATTTTAGTCGCTGGGCCATGTTTTGCCTGTGCTGTCTGTTTCTATTTCGTCATTTCATTGACAGCGTAAAACCCCCTATGTTAGAAAGCTAAAGACAACGAGGGTGGCATAATTGAAAATAAATCACCAAGAACATTCGTTGCGTGGGAGAGGGCTCGTTGCCGGTGCAGTGCTGCTTATTGTCTGCGGCTCGATTTTTTTGGCTGCGGGCGGCGCGTTGGCCGGCATTTTTAACACCAAGCACAATCTCGGCAGCACGGGCGTGAACGCGGCCAGCCAATTCAGCGGCACGCGGGAGATTTGCGTGTTCTGCCATACCCCCCATGGCGGCAACGAGGCCGCTGCCGTTCCCCTCTGGAACCGCAATCTCGATCCCAATGGTTTTCAAACCTATGACCAGATGGGCACCACCACGCTCGATGCCCATGTGGAGCAGGTGGGTTCCGTATCTCTCGCGTGTCTTTCCTGTCATGACGGCACCCAGGCGATGGACTCGTTGCTTAACGAGCCGGGTTCCGGGCGGGTTGTGCCCGGCTTCAGGAGCGGCATCTGGAGCGGCCAGGCGGCCTCCGTCGGCGGCAGGATCGCGTCACCCAGCGTTGTCACCAATTTGAGCAAGGATTTGACTAATGATCACCCGGTGGGCATCCAGTACGCGGGCGGGGGCTATTCCAATTCCAACCCCTCCGGCCCCGGTGCGGACAAGGACTTCAATCAAGCCAACACCGCGATTGTCGGCACGGAGAGGGTGTGGTGGGTAAACACCCCGGTCGAGGGCTCGCTGGCCTTCGAGAAGACCGACATGAAGCTGTACACCCGCATCGGCACGCGCGGAAAATATGCCGGCGAGCCGCAACCGTATGTCGAGTGCGCCTCGTGCCATGATCCGCACGTCGATTACAACCCCACCTTCCTGCGCGTCGACCCCAAGGGCAGCGTGTTATGTTTGACCTGCCATGCGAAATAGGGGTGGGCGCTGGCGGACGGCGCTGATTTTAACCCTGGCCCTGGCGGGTGTTGCCGTTGCTGGCGCGCCGCCCGAGAAGGCTCAAGGAGCTGTCGATGCACAAGGAAGTGCGAGTGCCGCCAGAGGCACGACTGCAGGGATGCAGGAGGTAGAGCAACGCAAGGAGCAGTTGCCGAGGATGCCGGAAGCGGCCGCGTCGTTCGCTATAGTTGGGGGTGAAGCAATATCGCAGGAGCAGTATCATTCCGCGCTGCATGAGGGGATGCGGCGCAAGTTTTTTCATGGTACACCCTCGCGGGAACAGGTTGACGCCTACCGCCGCGAAGTAGCGCAGGGTTTGATTGAACGTGTCCTGTTGCGGCAGGAGGCGGCGCGCCGTGGTCTGGCAGGCGAAGGTCTGCTGGGGCGGCTGGAGGAGGTCGTGCGGCGCGTGCCGGAGCCGGGCGAGGAAGACGTGCGCGGTTATTACAATGCGCATCCGGACAAATTTACCGTGCCGGAGCGGTTGAGGGTATCGCTGATACTGCTCAAGGTAGAGCCTTCCGCGACAGGTGCGGCGTGGAAGGCGGCGGAGGCCGAGGCGGCACGGCTGGTTGACAGGCTGCTGAAGGCGGAGCCGCCGCGCCGGGGGGCGGAATTTGCCGAGTTGGCCCGGTTGCACTCCGGGGATGTATCCGCGAGCCGGGGCGGGGATCTGGGATATGTGCATAAGGGCATGCTGTCCGGTGAGGCGCAACAGGTGCTGGATGGCATGAAGCCGGGTGATATCTCCGCGCCGCTGTTGCTGTTGCAGGGTGTGGCGGTGTTGCGGCTGGAGGAGCGAGTGGCACCTGCATTAAGCGTTTTTGATGCCGCAAAGCCACGCGCGCGCGATTTGCTGGCAAGGGAGCGGGGGGGCGTGGCGTGGCAGGCGCTTATCGAGCGGCTGCGCAGGGAAACGCCGGTTACAATAAGCGAAAATGATGCTGGTCCGTAAAGCCGGCCGGAAAGAGTCTTCACCTGTATAAAAACACCCATCTTCCCTGCGCGATGCGGCGGGGCGGTGGCCGTGGTCGGGTGCTTTTTTTAATAATAATTTGAATGCTATTCAGGGGCGCGCCGTCGGCGCGGTTGGCAATATGAATGTCACGCTTTATACATATGAGCAGATTTGACGCCAGACCTTATATGCTGGCGTTGTTTGCGCTCGTGTGGCCTTTGCGTGGCTTTGCAGTGGCGGTGGGGCCTGCTGAGGTGACGGGCAGTCTGGGCTATAACTACCGGCTGCTGAAAGGCGCTGACGATCGTGACTCGGCGAGCAATCAATTTCTGCTCAACCTGCGTGCGAACTCCTACATTTGGCAGCCCTGGTTTGCCACGGCGGAGGGCGGTCTGACCTTGACACGGGATGCTACCAATATCAGCAAAGCCAACCAGGATAGCGGTCTTCAGGACAGTAGTTCCAATATAGCCACCGGCGAGTTCAATCTCAATCTGCTTCCGCAAAGCCGCTCGCCTTTTAGTGTGCGGTATTTGGCCAGTAATAGCCGCATCGACATGGGGAAGATCAGCAGCGCGCCGGTGACGTTTACGAACCTGGAGTTCGATACCCGCCGCCTTGAATTGCGGCAGTCCTACCTTACGGAGCAAAATGACCGTTTCTTGTTCAGATATGACACCTCGAACTGGAGTTCGGTCACCGACGGCAGCTACGACGATAGCCTGCTGGGAATGGAGATGGATGTGCGGCGCTCGAAGCAGAATCTCCTGATCAAACTAAGTCAAGGGACTACCGAGCATTCGCTGTCCAGGCAGCGTAATGAGAATCTTATTTTTGATCTGAGCCATTTTTACACGGCATCCTCGGCGCTACGGGTGGATACCAAGGCCAGTTATTACAATTTTGACCGGTCTTTCCGGGTGACCAGTGCCAGCGCGACCTCTGGCAGCAGCACCAGCAATATCGCACAAGCCTCAACATTCGCGTTTTGGCGTCCCGAGGCGAGTCCGCTCTCGCTCAGCGGCGGTATGAGGGCCTTCAAGCTCGACGGCAATACCCTGCTTGATTCCAATAGCTCGCTCAATCTCAGCGGTAACCTTGGGGGATTCTATCAATATAGCAAGCGCTTGCGTTTCGATGGCAGCGCGGCGATAACAGCCACGGACAGCAACGGCGTGGCAACACGGATCTCGCGGCAGCAAGTGGGGGTGTTGTATCAGTCGGATATTGTGGATCTTTTCAAGGGAACCGGCACATATCAATGGTATGCTACGGGATCGGCCGACAATCAGACTGACAAGGCGGATAATAAATTGCCGCAGAAAAACGAAAGTCGGCAATCGGTCTATTCCACTTTGGCGCACAACGGCCAGAAAACATGGCTTGTTAACGAAACATCTTCAGTGAGGTTGAGTCTGGGGCAGTCACTTAACGGGTTTTACCGCTTTGGCGGCAGCGATACGATTACTGCCCAGGCGGATCATCAAGGAACGGTGGTGAATCGCCAGTTCGCGGGAATTGCATCCGCCAACACCCGGCTGGATCATACCGGCACGGCGGCCTGGAGCCAATCGGACAGCGGCACCTCGACCGTGCAGACGACCCTGTCGGATTCGCGTAGTCTGTCCGATACCAAGGATAGCCAGCAGCTTGCCAACTTTCAGATAATGCGGACCCAGCCCATCGACCGCTTGAGTTTTTTGTCGGGTAATCTTACTGTGCAACATGTACGTCAGGATTTTCCCGGCATAGGGCTGGCTTCCAATATTACAACGGCAACAGGTAGAATTGATTATCAGCATTCCAGCGTGTTTGGTGTCACCAATCTGCGCTTCCTGTCCAACCTGTTTGTCTCCAGGTCGGCCACGCAGCACGGGATTGATCGCTCTGAATGGGATAACCGCCTGGATTATGCGATTGGCCTGCTGGATGCAAGTTTGAGCTTGCGTTTAATACAGATCGACGGGCAGAATTCAAATTTGCTATTGTTCAGGATTGCGCGTCGTTTTTGACGTGTTGTGTTGTGCGGTTGGGATATGGCCGCGAAAGTTGTTGTCAAACGATTTGATAATTAAAGATGGGAGGGTAGCGCAATGTTTGTAACCAAGAGTCGTTCCGTGTGGGGCGCCGCTGTATTGGGTGTTGCCGCATGGTTTGCAGTTTTAATGGCGCCAACGCCCGCCCAGGCGGAGTATGGTGATGTTGTAATCAACAATTATGCGGATGCTGCGGGTATGCGCCCGGCAGTCTTCTCGCACTGGTTTCACCGCGTCCGTTTTCGCTGCAAGGTGTGCCATGCCGATTTGGGCTTCCAGTTCAAGGCGGGCGGCAATAAGATAACCATGGCCAAGATCATCGATGGCAAATTCTGTGGCGCCTGCCACAATGGCGAAATTGCCTGGTCGGTGGAAAACTGTGGCATGTGTCATTCCGGCGTCCCCGGTATGCCGACGCACTTCCATGGCAGCACAGTCCAGACGCTGGTGGCGCCCGCATATCAACCGATGACGGCACCTTCCGCTCCCGCTGCGCCCCAAACACCTGCTCCTAAAAAGTGATGGATAGAGGAAAAAGAAGATGAATCGGCATAATAAAACGCTTTTTGTGACATTTGTTCTGTCGCTACTGGTGACGGGGTCTGCATGCAGTTCGCAGGCTCAGGGGGTGGCTCGGCCTGACGGCTCGGTGCCGGTGCAAGACCTTTCTTATGCGCCGAGCTATAAGCCGGTAGACGAGGTTGCCCAATCCGATGCGCAGGTGATACATATCGCCGAAGTCGCTGATATCAATAGCTTCAACCGTAATCTGAAGAAACGGCCATTCCAGTTGCCGCCTGCGGAAGACGGTCTGCGTGATCCTCAAAATGAGGCCACCCACATCCTGGCGGCACCCAAGCCGGCATTCGAGGGGCTTCCTACCACTGAGTTTGGTAATCGCGTTGACTGGGTGAAGACGCTCGATGAGAAAAAGGTCAGGCCGCGCTGGGACCGTGAAGATCCCGATGCGGAACCGTTCGTGATGGATCTTGATATCGTACGCCCGGTGAAGGCCTCGGTGCCGGATGTGGTGTTCCCGCACCGGCAGCATACGGAGTGGTTGTTCTGCTCCAACTGCCATCCCGCGATCTTTATTCCGCAGAAGGGTGCTAACCAGATCAATATGTCCGCCATTCTGTTAGGCCAGAAGTGTGGTGTATGTCACGGCAAGGTGGCCTTCCCGATTACCACCAAGTCGTGCAAAAAGTGCCATTCCAAGCCCAAGCCGGATGATTGGAAGCCGCCATTGAGCGAGACTACCCTCAAAAATCCCTGGAAGTGAAGAAGTAAAAGTGAGTGGTGGATCATGAAATTTACGGTCCACCACTCATGTTTTTGTGGTGAATTAAAGCAAGTGGCATTCCGAAAAAATCTTTCTTTGCCTGGGGTTTTTTGGGAATGGAAAACATTTGGATGCGGTTTTTCCGTGTCCCGGCTGGTTTCCTGGGGTTGCCATTTGATCCTTGTGTGCCGCTAACCTGAGTCTTGGCAGCCGCCCGTTGTGGATGGCTGCTGAGCGCGGGATTTTTTTGGTTAGGTAACCAGTGATGTACCGTCTTTTTTGCAGGTGAGAGCAGTTACGATGAAAAAATTTGCAAATCAACAAATTGTATCTATGATCCGAGCGCTTGCGTTTTGTGTCGCAGGATACCAAGGGACGTTATGGGCCGCGCCGCAATCTGCGGCTGCCGAGCAGCGGGAGTTTGTGGTCACGTCTGCGTCCAAGGACAGTACCCATCCATTCTATGGACAGGGAAGCAAGATGGGGTTGGTCGTTGACGGCGTGCAGGGCAAAACCCTGGTTTTGACGCGCGGGGTGGAATATACCTTCAACGTCAATACGGGTCCGATGCACGACTTTTATTTTTCAAGCAATCCGATTGGGCAGGGTGCCAGTACGGTCACCGAAGGCGTGACAGGCCAATTTACCTATCGGGGCGCGGTGGAGTTTGCGCCGGGCGCATCCACACCGGAAGTTGTGTATTACCAATGCCGCAATCATAAAAATATGGGCGGCAAAATATTCATCATAGATAAAGGGCAAGCCGCGCCAGTGGGGGCATCTTCTCCTGCGGCTCCAGCCCCTGTCGAGGCCGAGGGATCTACGCCACCACCCGTTGTCACGCCCGCTGCCGTGGAGGCCCAGGTCAAGCAGAAAATTGACTTTGCCAACATGCTGGTGAATGTGTCCAAGGGTGCGCAGCGTATTTCCGCAAGCAGTAACGCGCAGGCCAAGGAAATGCTGGGGTCGGCGCGCGGTCATCTTGATGCGTCGCGGACTGCCCTGGCTGCGGGGGATGTTGGCAAGGCGCAGACGGAAGTTGACGAGTCGCTGAAGTTGGTGAGTGCGGCAGCACGTATGGTGCCCAGCGATTCGCAGGAAGTGACTGATCCTAAATTCAAGTATAACGAGCTGCTCGATGCGATAAAGACGTTTGAGTCATCGTATAAGCAGCATCGTGACAGATTGGCCGCCAAGAAAGGGAATGCCGCAAACACACTGGACACGAAAAAATTCCAGGATGCCCTTGTCCAGGCCCGCAGCCATGCCGATGCTGGTCATTATGACGAGGCGAACAAGTCGTTGATGGGCGCGCAAAGAATGGTCACGAGCGCGCTGGGCGCGTTGCTTAATGCAGAGACGGTGGTGTACGACAAGAGCTTCGCCACGCCCGCCGAGGAATATGAGTATGAGCTGGCACGTTACAAGAGCTATGAAGAGCTGATCCCGATTGCCATAGAGCAAAGAAATCCCCCGGCTACTACGCTGGAAAAGATGCGTGAGTTGGCGGAAAGGGCCAAGGGTATGCACGGAGAGGCTGTACAGCAGGCCACCAAGCAGGATTATGCGACCGCTATCGGCAATCTCCAGGACGCTACGATGCAGCTTCAGCGGGCGTTAATGATTGCCGGGGTGAATTAGTTGTGGTGACTGGCTTGGGGGCGTTTCATTAAGATGTGACGACCGAGCGCCGCTGGTAGCCGGATTGCAGTAAGGGCTGAGAAGCTGTGGCAACTAAAGAAAAAAGCCACTGATTCGGCGTTCTGGATGGCTGGGGAGGTTTTGCGGGTTTGGGGTGGCGATGAGCGAAAAGAAAAATTTCCAATTCAATCGTCGGGTCGGGCGGGTGTTCTGCGCGCGCGTTTGGGCCGCAATGGCGGCGCTGCTGTGTCTGGTTCTAATGGAGGGTGCTGCCGCATCGGAGTTGATATGGTCCAAAGGACGGCATTTCCAGACTCAAGGCGAGGCGGTGCCGCTGGCGGAAGATGGTATTCGTGATCCAACCAATCCGGCAATCAAGGTGTTGGCTGACCCTGCCGAGGCATTGGCGGATTTTCCCAGAGATTCAAAAGGCATCATCGACTGGGTAAAGGCGCTCGATGACGGCTTGATCGATCCACGCAAGGGACTCAATGGTGAAGTTCAAATGTTCCCGGTGGATTTTGATATTATCTTCACGAACACTGGTTCGATGCCCAATGTCCGTTTTCCCCATCGGCAGCACACTGAATGGCTGACGTGCGCCAACTGCCATCCGTTGATTTTTCTTCCCCAGAAGGGGGGGAATCCCGTTAATATGGCGGCGATTATCCAAGGCCGGTATTGCGGTGTGTGCCACGGCAAGGTCGCCTTTCCGCCAACCCTGAATTGTGGACGATGTCACTCCGTTCCCCGCCAAACCGCCGGTTTTCGCTGACAGCGCTGGGTGTGATCCTGGCGCTGGCGCAGTCCGGCTGCTCCTCTCTGGGTAAGCCTGCGCCTGCGCCTGCGCCGCTGGTCAAGCAATCACAGGCTGTAAATCAGGCTCAATCTGCCCAGGCCGCTGGCGCGCCCGTTTCCCCGGTGGTTGTTCAAGCGTCTCCGCAAGACGAGGTTCTGCTGGCACCAGCGCCTGTGACGGAAATGCCTGCGCCGCTTCCCTTATCCGCCTTATCCGCTAGTCCAGATGTAGTTGCACCAGTAGAGCCAACTACGGCGCCAGTTGATCTTCTTCCTGGGCAGGACAAGTCAAATCAGCCTGTGGTGGAACGGAAAGGCGCGCCTGCCGTTGATGTGATTCCGGCGCCGCCTGCTGTGCCGGTTTCCGTGCCAGTGGCGCAAGGCACCGGTGTCGCCACAGTGCTGCCCACCCAGCCCTCCGAACTTTTGCAGCCTTTGGAGATTATTCGCGGCGGACCGGAAGGTAATTTTATCACAGGTGTCAGGGAACTGAACTTTGTACGGCCCATCGCCGTCGCGGCGCGCGGGAATGCCCTTTTTGTGATGGATGCCGGCCAGGTCAAGCTGTTCAGGTATGAGCGTGCTACCGGCAGGTTGATGCCCGTCATGAATTTGAATGGTGTGATGACGGGGGATGGGGCGGATATCTATGTTGCTCGTGACCTGTCGTTTTATATCGCTGATACCTTTGGTGCACGGGTATTGCAGTTTGACCGGAACGGCCGTCTGCTGCGTATCTTCAGTAATCCGCTGAACATGACCCGGCCGGTCTCCGTGACTGTGGATGAGGCAAGTGGACGTGTGTTCGTGGCGGATGGGGTATATGATTACGTGTTGATATTTAACAGCACGGGCCAGTTGATCGGCTCCATGGGCGGTCGCGGCGGTGATCCTGGGGAATTCTTGAATATCACAGCCATGGCACGGGGGCCTGATGGTTTTTATGTCACGGCGCGCGTTGGGCAGCATATTCAGGTGTTGGGGGAGGATGGTCAATACACTTATTCTCTTCCGCAGGAGGGGATAATCTTTCCGACTGCGATTGCCGTTGATCAGGACAACCGTGTCTTTGTCAGCGATTTCAGCGATAGCAGCATCAAGGTTTATGAACAGGGACGCCTGGTCGGGAGTGTTGGCCATAATGGCTCAGACCTCGGTCAATTCCGACATATCACCGATTTGTGGCTTGATGAGGGCCTGCTATTTGTTGCTGACAGCCTGAATGGGCGCGTGCAGATAATGCGTGTTGTGCCTGGCGCCAAGGGCGAAAACAATAATTAATGGTGGCCTGTTTGCAGCGTTGTTGTCTTGGTGTCGTGTTGATGGCTTTTGCCTTGTTGACGGGCTGCGCCGAATCGCGCTCGGTATTGCGCTATCAGGCAGAAGGCACGCAGGCCATTGTGTGGCCCTCTGCCCCGGAGACGCCCCGCTACCGCTATGTTGGCGAGTTGACGGGCGAGGAGAATATAAAGACTGAGGAGGGCGGGGGCATTGGTGCCCTTGGGTTGAAGGGCTTGAAGTGGCTGGTCGGATTGTTTTCGGACCAGCGCCAGGCCGTGATATTGCAACGTCCGCAGGCTGGTGTGGTGGATGATGGCGGCAGAATTTATGTTACCGATGTCAGCCGGCAGGCGGTTTATGTGTTTGACGAGAAGGCGGGTAAGCTCCATGTATGGGAAATGGCGCTGGACAATACTCGTTTCGAGGCGCCTATTGGTATTGCGTTAGGTGCGAACGGTGAGATTTTGGTGGCCGATTCCTCGCTGGGCAGAGTGGTACGCCTTAATAGGGAGGGTGTACCTGTCGGCAGTTTTGGCAAGGGCGTGTTGAAACACCCGACAGGGCTGGCGCGTGATGCGGCGCAGGGCAGAATCTATGTGGCGGATACCCATGAGCATCGGATCAAGGTATTCGATGACGCAGGGAATCTGCTGGACACCTTCGGCAGCGGCGAGCGTCACGAGGGCCAGAACGGGTTTAATTCACCGACTCACCTGACGTTTGCCAATGGCAAGCTGTACGTTGCGGATACGCTGAACGCGCGCATCCAGGTGCTTGCTCCGGACGGCAAGGTGTTGCGCATGTTTGGCCGACGTGGCCTGTTTCTCGGCGACATAACGCGCCCCAAGGGCGTGGCGGTCGATGGTGCCGGCAATGTGTATGTCGTAGAATCTTATTACGATCATTTGCTGGTATTTAATGATGAGGGTGAGCTGCTGCTGCCGATCGGTGGGGGGGGTAGCGGCGTGGGGGAATTTTATTTGCCTGCGGGGGTCTGGACCGATCAGCGCCAGCGGGTATATGTCGCAGATATGTTTAACGGGCGTATTGTGATCTTTGAGTATCTGGGGGGAGGGGCATGACCGTTTTGCCGGAAACAAAACGGGACAGCCAAAGGCTGCCCGAAGGACACGGATGTGCGAGTGCCGGTCGCTTCCGGCATCCTGCCTCTGGCGACACTTGTGCATCCCTGCACGTCGCAGGCGCAGGCGCAGGCGACGGCATGGATGCCGGAGGTAGAGCAACGCAGGGAGCAGTTGCCGGATGCGCAGGAGCGGCCGAAGGACGAGGGCCATGGAAGGATCACGTCACCAAGCTGCGCGCGGTTGCCGCGATGCTGCTGTGTGCGGGTGCGCTGCTGCTGGGTGCCGTGAGCGCCCAGGCCGAGCGTGTGGCCGACATACGTAATACCAAGCATAATTTCTCGTCGACGGTGATACCGGTATTGCCGGAAGGCGTCACGCGCGATGCCTTTGCCACCAATGAGTCCCAGATCTGCGCTTTCTGCCATACTCCTCATGGCGCCACTCTTGCCCCCAGGACTCCACTGTGGAACCGCAAACTGTCAGGGGCGACCTATATTCCGTATACCTCATCATCCATGGACGCGACCGATATCGGCCAGCCGACCGGCAAGTCCAAGTTGTGCCTCTCCTGCCACGACGGCACATTGGCGCTGGGTTCGGTCAATGTGTTGAATCGTGTTGAAAGACCGATCATTGACTTTACCGGCCCCGGCGTTGGACGGGACGACAAAATTCCCGAGGGACGTGGACGGCATACCGGCTACACGCGTCTGCTGGGCACGGATCTGACCAATGACCATCCTATCTCGTTCACCTACGACAGCGCCCAGGCGGCACGCGATGGTGAGCTGTATGATCCGGCGATGGTGGCGCACCTCGGCACCCGCACGCCGGGTGTCAAGCCCACCCTGCCGCTGGAGGACAACAAGGTCGAGTGCGTGAGTTGTCATGACCCGCATCTGCGCGATACGTCCGGCGACAACATCAAGTTCCTGCGTGTCAACCGCCTCCAGCAACAGCCGCCGACTGACAAGCGCTTCAACGAAAAGAGCGACATCATCTGCCTGGGTTGCCACGACAAGGCGGGTTGGGTGGGTTCTGCCCATGCCCATCCTGCTGTGGCCAATGAGCGTTATGCGGATGCGGCGGGCAAGTTGCGTGATTTCCCCAGAAATCTGCCGGTATGGCAGGCGGCGTGCCTGAACTGTCACGACCCGCATACCGTGCAGGGGTCGCGTCGCCTGCTGCGTGAAGGTACGGATGGACCGACGATGGTGGGTGTGGATGGCGCCAAATTCAAGCAGGGCGGCAACCCGGCTATCGAAGAAACCTGCTATGCCTGTCATTCCACGGATGGCGGTACCCTGCAGGGGCAGGGGGTGAAACCGGGTTTCGAGGTGCCGGATATCAAAACCGATTTCACCACCATGGCGCGTCATATGCCGATTTCCAGCCGCGATCAGCCTGCCGGGCGCGAAAGGCATGATATCGGCTCTGGCACCGATGCGCAGGCTAATGGCCCTGGTGGGGGCAAGGATTTCTTCGAATCCCCAGCCAACTTGGGTAAGGCGAGTGCTGTGAACAAGAAGGGCGAGGTGGGTGGCCTGCAAAATCGTCACGCGGAATGCACGGACTGCCATAATCCGCACCGCGTGACCAAAAACCGTATTTTCAACGCCGACACGTCAATTCCCGATACGGAGGGTACGCATAATCACACGGCGGCGCAGATCGCCAATAACCCTGAGCGTCACCACACCAATATTGCCTCGGGTGTGCTGCGCGGCATCACCGGCGTGGAGCCGGGCGGCTGGCCGAGCACCGCATTTGGCAGCGAACCTACAACTTTCGTGGTCAAGCGCGGTGATCCCGGCGTGGGCGGCAGCACCGATGTAAACGCACCGTATGTGACGCGCGAATATCAGGTGTGCATGAAGTGTCACTCCAATTACGGTTTCGACAAGCCACCCATGCTGGGGTCTTTTGCCGGGGGGACTCCGCCGGGGACCAATGCGATGATTCAATACACCAACATGGGTATGGAGTACCAGTCACCGGATGACCACAAGGGCGAGGGTACGTCACCCACTCCCAGCGGGGCGTACAAAGGCCCGGTTGCGGGGCAGGGGTACACAGTGGACTTTCAGACCGATAACCACCGTTCCTGGCATCCGGCATTGAAGGATACCGGGCGTACCATTGATGTGAGACGGGTGGACAGCCCGAATATCTGGCGCGAACCTTTCAATGCAGGCGTAGGCATACAGACCATGTATTGCACCGATTGCCATGGCTCAACCACGGCTCCGGGTACTACGGTGCCCGATGGTGGTGAGCAGGGCAATGTGTGGGGGCCGCATGGCTCCAACAGCGACTTCCTCTTGAAAGGCCCCTGGGATGATCAGACCGGCGAAAACAAGCAGGATCACCTGTGTTTCAAGTGCCACAACTATGATTATTACGGCAAAAAATTCCCGCTGGGGCCGATCCAGGACAGTCAGGTGCTCAAGAGCGGTTTTGCCAGAAACCCAAATGATGCGTCAGGTTTCGGCTGCCTGGCTGCCCAGCGCGCCAATCTGCACACTGGTCATGCGCAGGTGGTACAGAATTTCCGTTGTACATATTGCCATGTCGCCGTGCCGCATGGCTGGAAGAACAAGAACTTCCTGGTCAACCTGAATGATGTTGGTTTGGAAGCAGGCCTGCCGGCAGGCACCCAAATGCGCAACAACACCACGGCGCGTTTTTACAATGGGCCTTATTACAACGGCTCCGTGCTAAAGGTGGTGAATTTCAGGCGCAGTGGTGAGTGGACGCCACAAAACTGTGGGTCTGCGGGTATGCCTGGCAATGGCGCGCGCGGGATCAGTTGGATGAACGGTAGTGGCGGTGAGACGTGTAGCAACTTGCCATGATTCTCAAGATTCACGCGCTGGGTTCCGTCCGCTTGGCACTGCTGGGTATGGTACTGCTGGCCATAGGCGCGGCCTTGAGTTACAACAACCCGGTGAGCACCCCGGTGTGGGTTCTGGTGGTGCCCTTGGCGTTTTTGGCGATTAATCTGCTGGCCGCCATCGCCACCAATCCACGTATCAATCGCCGTGGCGGCTTGTTGGTTTTTCATATCGGCCTGCTTGCCATTATCGTGCTGGCAGGCATCGGACGCCTGACCCATCTGGATGCGCAACTGGAAATTACCGAGGGTAGCGCGTTTTCCCCCCAGGACTTGACCGAGGTGAACAAGGGGCCGTTTCACTTCGGCGCATTGGATCAAATAGCCTTTGTGCAGGGTTCCTATACGGTGGAATATGCTGCAGGGATGGTGCGTGGCCTTACCCACAGCCAGGTGTTGATGCCGGATGAGCGCGGCAGGTTGGTGACCAAGGTGGTGGGCGATGATCGTCCCCTGGTGCTGGAGGGATACCGCTTCTACACCACATTTAACAAGGGCTTCGCCCCGGTGCTGACGTGGTTGCCTGATCCGGCAATTGCTCCCGGCATTGCTCTACCTTCGATGCACACGGAGGTGCGAGTGCCGCGGGCGCAGGATGCGCAGGAGCGGCCTGCATCCGTGCAGTCGGCTGCGCCGGGCGAGGCTATCACGGGTACAGTTCACATGCCCTCTTATCCGCTTTTTGAATATAAACAGGATAGTGCCTGGACGCCGCCAGGCGGCAAGGAGATCAAGCTCTGGTTACGACTCAAGACCGGATTGCGCGAGGATGCTCCCTGGGTGCTGGACGGTAAAGATGCCAGCGGTGTGCTGGTGGTCAATGCTGGCGCGCGGCGGGTTGAATTACAGCCGGGAGAGACGGTCCAACTGGAAGGTGGGCGGCTGCGCTTTGAGCGGTTGACAAGCTGGATGGGCTACAAGGTGTTTTATGATCCCACCCTGCATTGGTTGTTTGTCTCGGCGATGGTGGCGATAATAGGCTTGGGCACACACTTTTGGAGCAGGTTCGGTGTTCGATTGCCGCACACTCCTGCGCCATCAACAGGGGCGGGCTTGAAAGCCGCCCCTGCATCAGAGATTTCCGGCGGGAGGGGATTATGAGTGACGCCATTGAAAATTTCATCGGCCCAGCCACGGAGCTTCCCTGGCTATGGGCCGGTCTTGCTGCCTATGCGCTGGCCACCTTCATTGCCGTAGTGGGGGTGATCAGAACGCAAGGGCGGGCGGTTGGCGCAATGGCGGTGAGCCGTTCGCATGAAAAGCTGGTGTTGATGATTGTGGCGACGGGCGTGGCGTTGATCGCCATAGCGCTGGCGGAGCGCTGGGTGCGCATCGGGCATGGCCCGTTCGTCAATCTGTTCGAACTGTTGATGAGCCAATTGTTCAGTCTGGGGTTGGTGTTTACGCTCGTTTATTGGCGCATGCCGGTATTGCGGCCCAGTGCCGTGGTGGCGCTGCCGCTGATGGGGGTGCTGGGGGGTTGGGTGTTGGCCTTGCAGCCTATTGATACGCCGTTGCCTCCCACCTATCACAATGACTGGTTATGGGCGCATGTGGGGCTGGGCAAGATTTTTCTGGCACTGAGTTTGATGGGCACGGGGCTGGCGGGTGTGATTCTGCTGCGCCACACCCAGCGCTTTGCCGCGTGGTTCCGCCAGATGCCCGCTGACGAAGTGCTTGATGGTCTGGCGTGGCGTTTTATGCTGCTCGCGTTCATCTTTCACAGTTTGATGCTCACTGCAGGCGCGGTATGGGCGCAGGATGCGTGGGGGCGGTATTGGGCGTGGGATGCGCTGGAGACGTCATCGTTTTTGAACTGGCTGCTGCTCGGCGCAAGCATCCACGCGCGTCTGACATACCGCATTCCAATCCGTGTTGGAGCGATTGCTATCATCGCAGTCTTCATCTTTGCCTTTATTACCTATTTCGGTACACCTTTTTACAGCGAAGCCGCGCATAAGGGCGTGATATGAATTCTGTTGCCGTTGAACGTGATTCGGTTGAAATCACGACATCCCTTGTCTCACTGCTGCTGGTGATGGGGATGGTGGCCCTTATTGCGGGTGTGACACGCAATCCCTCCTTTGTGCCACCAGCGAAAATAAGCGAGACGCAAGTAGTTGCCGATCCCAAAAAAGATCCGCAGCTGCACGCAAAGCAGGCGCGCATGGCGCAGATCAAGACGCGCTTCGAGCAGGCGGTGGTGATGTTGCATGCAAAGCAGTATGAACACGCCGCCACTGCCTTGCACCGTGTCCTGGAGCTTTCACCCAATCTGGTCGATGCCCATGTCAATATGGGTTTTGCCTTGTTCGGGCTGAAGCGTTACAAGGAGGCCGAGAGCTTTTTCAACACGGCGACCAATTTGCGCCCCTATCAGGCCAATGCCTATTGGGGCCTTGCCGTTACCCTGGAGGAAATGGGTGACCTGCGGGGCGCGCTGGGAGCGATGCGTACCTATATCCATCTTTCTCCCCCTGAAGATCCGCTGGTGCGCAAGGCGCGTGCAGCACTGGGAGAGTGGGAATACGCGCTGGCGCGTGGGCCATTGCCCAGGGATGAAGCCGACTTCCTCGCCAGAAAAGGCAAGGAATGGACTGATCGCAACAGCCCTGCGGTGGACATGCCGGAGCAAAAGCAGCAAGAGGGTGCGGCGATCCGGGTGACGCCGGTGCGGTGATGTTCTTTTTTAATAGGCCTCCGCACACATTCTCAGGTGAGTATCACACTACTCCACCTCCCCCTTTGAAAAAGGGGGATCGAGGGGGATTTTATATCCGGCGCGTCTGAATCCCCCCTGCCCCCCTTTTTCAAAGGGGGGAGCTCTCACTACCTGATAATGGTGTAGAGGAATTTTTAAATAATAAAACGCGTGTTTCACGAACAAATCATCTTAAGTCGAGAAAGCAAAAAATGAGCGAAAAATTATCTGCCGTTTCTGGTGATGTCAGTTGGTCGTTGGTGTGTTATGCCGGCGATGAGCAAATCGGCGCGGTATTGGTTATCAGGCATGATGGCGTGACAGGAAAAACAACGGTAAAAACGTTGGACACAGAAACATCTGGTGACTCTGGCTCCCGGCCTGTTTTTATTAACACTACCCAGGACGGTCAGGCGGCGATGCTTGATCCCGTGAGCAAGCGGATTTATGTCCAGAATACATTCCCGGCCATGGCCCGGCCTGATCACATGTATCGTGATGTCGACAAGGCACAGCTTTGGCTGGGCAACGATGGTGACAAAGACACGGGTAATGATGCGCTCAATTGTGGTGAGAATGGTTCATCCGTCACGGTGATCCAGAATGACATTCAGGCAGGCAAGCAGGATGTGCCTGCCAAGGTGCTGAAGACGCTTTGCGTGGGTCGCGGTCATCACGTGACAACGTTTACCTTTCCCACCAGCACGGCACCCGCAACGCCGCTGCGTGCATTTGTCAGTAACCTGATGGACGGCACGATATCCGTGGTGGGTAATGATCCCGCCGATGCTGCCACATATCTCAAGGTGATTGCCACCATCAACCTGTGCGAACCGGCGCGGGAAAAGAATGGCATCACCGGCGTACCGAACAACGCCGCGCCGCACGGCATGGTATTTTCACCGCTGACCGGCAAGGTCTACAACATGAATAACGGCTATGGCACTATCGCGGTGATTGACCCGCTGACCCATAGCGTCGAGGATTCGATTTACGTCGGCACCAGCACCAATGCACTGCTAAGCCCGGACGGTCGATTCATCGTCTGCAAGGGCGCAGACCGCAAGAGTGATGAGAATCATGTGACCGGCAAAATCACCGTGCTGGATGTGGTGACCAAAGCCGTGTCCGAGACGCTGGATTTGAACGATGTCTATCCGAGTGTCTACCGCTTCTCCGCCGACGGCAAGAAGCTCTATTTGACCACCGCCTCCACCGGCAACAAGACGCAGAAGGCCAACCTGAAAATGAACGCGCTGCTGGTATTCGACAGTTCCGCGCTGCCGATGCTGCGGCTGAGCAAGGAAGTCATCGTCGGCGTGGCCGACTGCGGGCGGCGCCCCATCGCGTTTCTGGAGCAGGATGGTGTGTTCACGCGCACGTTTGTCTCTAATCCCACCGAAGGCACCCTATCCGTCCTGGACGGCGATGAGCAGGTGCTGGAAACAGTGACCGTCTCAGCTCAGCCGGTGCCAGCCCTGCATTTCTATAGCGATGAGGGAAGATTGCTCGGGGCGTGATGTTTAGCTGCACGCCGAAGTGCCGATAACCTCGTTGTCTTTCAAGAAATTCTTCTCACTCAATCAGGCGGTGGCGAGGGGTGTTCGAATCACCCGCTTTCTTGCCACTCCCCTTGCGGGGAGAAGTAGTCCATCCTTTCCACCGATAAATTATTAAGGCGTCCTGCGGGATGTTTAAAAAGCTGCGGATTGCGTTTCTGCTTGTACTGCTGTTGTTCGTTGCCGGGAATACCTGGCTGAACAAGGCGCGCACCACAAAATGGGATCGGCCATTATGGGTGGTGGTTTATCCGATCAATGGCGATGCGAGTGCCGCATCGTCCCGTTACATCCGTCAGCTGCGCCAGGACACCTTTCAATCTATTGAAGAATTCATGGGGCGCGAGGCGGCGCGCTATTCTTTAAAAATCGCAAATCCCGTCACCATAAAATTGGCACCAGAAGTTACCGTCTTGCCGCCTCAGCCACCGCGTAACGGCAATATGCTTGGTATCATGTGGTGGAGCCTGAAAATGCGCTACTGGGCGTTTCGCGCCGATAACTATGACGGCGCTACGCCGGATATCCGCATGTTCGTGGTGTATTACGACCCCGCTACCCACGACGTTCTTAATCATTCTTTTGGTCTGGAGAAGGCCTTGGTCGGCGTGGTGAACGCCTATGCTGATGACAAAATGGCGCCGAGAAATAACGTGGTTATCGCCCATGAATTTCTGCATACCGTGGGCGCCACGGACAAATACGATATAGCCACCAACCAGCCGGTTTTTCCCGATGGCTATGCCGCCCCGGATCAACAACCGCGCTTTCCGCAGAAAGATGCGGAGATTATGGGGGGAAGGATTCCGCTGTCGGAGGTGGAAGCTGAAATGCCGCCGAGCCTAAAACGCGCTGTTATTGGCGGCAAAACCGCCAGAGAGATCAATTGGATTCATGTGGAATAGCGTCAGGCTGGGCGCGGTCCAGTCAGCGGTCACTTGCGACTGCTTGGTCAATGCCCCCAGGTCTGCCATGTACTCCTGAATCTTGCTGCGCAACCGCTGTTTTTGCTGCGGGGTCAATATTGTGTAGATATTTTCAATCATTCCGTTGGCGGCATCCTGAAGTTCGTTTATAAGTTTTTGTTCGTCCGGTGTGCGGGTATTTTCCGGTGTGGAAATCCATAGGCCGATGAAAGATGCGATTTTTTCGGTACCCTCATTGTTGTTTATGAGTTTGATGAGTTTCCTTTGATTGTTTTCCCGGTTTTGCATAAATGCCGGGGCGGCGAAGGGGAGTTGGCGGCTCATCAGGGTGATTTTTTCTTCCTGTTCACCGGATAGATTTCCCGTGAAATCTTCTATGAAGTCGATGGTTTTTTCGGCGCGTCTGTTCAGTTGCTCGTCGCGGCTTCCATCCAGCGATTCCTCTTTCAGTTTTTCATTTTCTTCTTTCAGGGTTTGCTCAAATTCCTGAAGCTGGGGTTTGTTCAGATTTGCCAGTATATGGGCCGTAGGTTGGATGGTAGGCCTCAGCGTCATGCGATAGAGGCCGCGCAATTCGTTACTGAGTACGGAAATTTGCTCTTTTTCCATGCTGCCACTTTGGAGTGTTCGATCTATTTTTTTGAGAAATTTGATGTATTCAGGAAGCATGTCGCGGCGATGCCTATTCATTAAAACACCGACCTCGCGCTGGATTTTTTCTTTTTGCGCGGCGTTGAAAGAGGTGTAGTTATTGATCTTGTAGCGCAGATACCAATCGGCGTTGTTGTAACCTATCGCCATCATGTTGCAACCGGCAACAGAAATCGCCAGTAAGAGGGTAATGCTGGTCAGTAGCAGTTTTGACATAAAGAACCTGCCTTGAGCGTAACCTTGGTATTCATCCTCAATTTGACGGAAAAAGAGGAGAGAAGTTTCATGCTTTAAGCGCGGCTAGTAAATGCCTGCGGTAACCATTTGTCGGCAATGGCCTGTTTAGTTGGCGTGCCAGCGCGGATTCTGGCTGCCGCAACCTGTACGGCGGGACGTAGCTTCTCTTCGTCAACTTTTTCCTTGCTGTAATAGGGTCTTTGCACGGCGCGCACTGTTTCGCGCAGTTCCTGAGCCACTCCGAAACGTGCTTCCCATTCCCCCAACCCTTGTTCTACACCCCGGGTTCGATTAAGCAGCGACCTTTGATGTGCGCGTAGCATCGCCGCGCCCGGCCAGGAGCCCAGCCACCGAAATATCTTCGTCCAGCTCGTCCCAATGAATGCCGGTAATCGACAGCTCATATTTTTGGCGCTGTTCCGGCTTGGCATGCAACAGTCGGGGGAACCACGCTAATGGAATGCCGAGTGTGCGGCCATCCGACAATTCGACCCACATGATGTTATCGTCAAATCGCACTGCTTTAGCCGAAGTGTTCATTCCATACCCTCTCAATAAGCGCCGCATTCTGTTCAACCACTTCTAACAATTCACGCAATGTTCGGGCATCAAAACCATTGCTGTCATCCAACTGTACCGTCGGGCGCAGCCAGAACTTTGCCTCGCCCTCACCACTACGAACATGCACATGTACCGGCTCTCTCGGGTTCCCTTCGTTCGAGTAGAAAAAGAACCGAAAACCCTTGTAACGAAAGATGACTGGCATTCTGCTCCTTCTTCTATGTGGTCATTTCCCGCTGCTGGGCGACCTGGTCATTTTTTTCGGTCTCTGCCGCTTGGGTGTGACATGGTCGGGCTGGGCGCATGACTGCTGTTTCAATTCATTCGGAAATATAACATTTGCTATATTTTCTGCAAGATAAAGCTTAAGCAAACATGGATGAAGTGATAGCGTGATCCGGGCTTGCTGAATGACTCTGAGGCCACTATATGCTAAACGCGGCTGGTAAATGCCTGTGGTGACCATTTGTCGGCAATGGCCTGTTTAGTTGGCGTGCCAGCGCGGATTCTGGCTGCCGCAACCTGGACGGCGGGCCGTAGTTTCTCTTCGTCAACTTTTTCCTTGCTGTAATAGAGTCTTTGCACGGCGCGCACTGTTTCGCGCAGTTCCTGATCCACTCCGAAACGTGCTTCCCACTCACTCAAGCCTTGTTCCAGCGAGGGGGAGCCGAAGGCGTCGAGCAGGATGGCCTGAAGAGGGTGTGCGGCGTGGAATGTCCTCGTTGCGCCGGGTATCTCTTTAAGCACGGACTTTTCCGGTGGCAAAGCGAGCCGTGCGCGTAGCCATAGCCCCAGCGTGGCAAGCCATAATACGGCGAAGGTCAGTGCTGTGATTTGCCATATTAGTGAAGATGGTTCATGATTTTCCGTGGTGCTGTGCGAGGCGGAAGCGGGCGAAGTTACAGTTGGTGTGGCAGGTTTTGGACCGCTTTTGACAATCAGTGTTTGCCCCGGTGATTCGGCAGTATCCATCACGCCGCGCTGTGGGTCGAAATAGGACAGGCGTATCGGCGGGAGGCGGAAATTCCCGGCGGCCAGCGGGGTGACGGACAGTATGTAGGTGGCGATATTGGTCAGGCCATCCTCGGTTTCGTCGGTCCGCCGCTGGGCGCTGTCTTGATAGAGTTTGACATTGGCCGGTGCGGTTAGCCCTGGCAGTGTGCCGGGCAGGGCATTGGTGCCCACCGGGGCGCGCAGGGTGATGCTCCACGAAGTCAGGCTGTTCGCATCCGGCAGGGCGGTGAGTGGGGATTGGCTGATTTCCGGTTTTCCGACCAGGATGTCAGCGGGTATGCCCGTCGGCAGTGCCTTGACCTGTAGCTGATGCTGTCCGCCGGGAAGACGCAAGCGGCGGCCATTGGCGGTGACGGCCCATACATCGGGCAGGCGCACTGTGAGATCGCCGCTCTGCGCAGGGAAGATCGCCCAGGCGATGCGCTGTACGTTGTAACTTATGCCCGCGACCTGTTCCTTGCGTTTGGCCTGTGGCAGTTTGCGGTATTCCATCAGGTCAATGCGCGTCGGGGTGGCCTCGATATCGCCGCCCAGGCTGGCGGTGGTGAGATTGACGCGGTGGTACAGGTCAATATATGCGATGGTTTGTTCGCGCGCCCACACCGTGGTTTTGTTCACGCCGCTGCGGACAAATACTTCGGGGTTGGTATTGCTGGCAGTGGGGTTGGCCTTGATTATGATCGGCTGACTGCGCAGGCCATCTACGCTGAAGGCCGGGATAGTCACTGCCCCTGGGTGTTTGGGGAACAGTTCCACGGTGATGCTGGAGGTGGATCTGCCGCCTTCGCGCGTGAGGATGAAACGGTTGTCGGCGCGCGGCGTGCCGAGGTCGAAGTTTTTTGTCAGCACACTCAGGTCGACATTCGGCGCGATACCTTCGGCGCGCAGCCGGGTATCACTATTGATCAACGACAGGGTGAATACGATGTGCTCGTTTACGGCCAGTTCCTTGCGGTCCACGGTGGTGGTCAGTGTTGCCGCCAAGGTGTTGCTGGCCCACAAGGTGAATAATATGAAAACAAGGCGCGCTACCACGGTTTTTCGTCCTCTACCACTATAATCCCGGCCGCTTTGTCGGCAGTGGAGAAGCGGTTGCTCAGCAGTTCCTGCGCGTTGGCCGCTCCTGCGCATCCCGCGCTTGCGGCACTAGCACATCCCTGTGCGTTGTCCTGGATGGTTTCGGGTTTATAGGCCGGATCAACGCCGGACAGGCCGGCGCTGCTTGTTGTTCCCGCGCCCTTTAGGGCATTCGTCGACCTGTTACTTCCTTCTTTTGTGTTTTTATCGCTTTGTCTTGCCGGGGTCAATGCGGCATTTTCTTGTGGAGCGCCAATTTTTCCTCCGCTGGCACGAAGCTGTTTTTCCTTGTTGATGAGGCTGAGGTTCAGCGCCGCGCGCGGGTAATTATTTTGCCACCTCAACGCGGCCTCATAGGCGCGGGTGGCCTCTTCCAGGTGGCCCAGTTGCACCAGCGCATTGCCGCTGTTGTATGCTGCCTTGGCCTGCTCCTCGTTTGATGCGGCAAGTCGTGCCGCTTGTCTGAATGCGGCCAAGGCCTGCTGCCAGTCGCGCTGGCGATAGGCGACGGCGCCCAGGCCAATTAATCCGTTGTAATTCTTGATGCCGCGATAAATGGTTGCGGCGCGCGCATAATCGCCTGCGGTCAGGGCTTCTATCGCGCTTTGTTCACGCCAGGGTGAAGCCTGTGCGTCTTGTGGCAGGCCGATAAACGGCGTTATGAGAAAGATGGTCAAGACACTTACCCTGAAGGGTGCAGGCGCGTGGCGTGCGCCACTCCAGATGAACAGCAGCAGGCTTGCTCCAAGCAACCAAGGGAAGAGTTGATAGGCGTGTTGTGCCTCATGGGTTTGCTGGTAGCTTTTGGTTTCGATCTTGTGCAGCCCTGTGATCAATTGGCGGATATCACCATCATCGTTGCGCAGGTCGGCATAGCCGCCGCCAGTGCTTGCGGCGAGCGCCATCAATTCTTTGCGCGCCAGACGTGATACTACAAGATTGCCCTGTTGCTTGTGCCCCGGAGGGGAGGCATTGCCACCTTCACGGTGTGCTGCGCGCTGCCCTTCAGGGTGTTCGCCTCCTTCGGGGTGTTTCATGAAATGCCCCTTGCCGTCCGGCACTGGCCCGCCCGCTTCAGTGCCAACGCCGAGGATAAACAGGGGGATCCCCGCCGCACGCAGTTTCTTTGTCTCGGCCAGAGTGGCTTTACTGTTATGCGTCTCACCGTCGCTGATCAGCAGTACGGCGCGGCCTTGTTGCTCTGCACCGTCCAGCGTCTGTCGTGCCACTTGCAGCGCGCGCGCCATGTTGGAGCCGTGCTTCATTACCAGCGCAGGGTCGAGCAAGTTGGCAAAATGGAGGAAGGCATCTTTGTCAGGGGTGAGCGGCAGGGTGACATAGGCATTCGCCGAAAAAGCGATTAGCGCGACGCGGTCGCCGTGCAGACGGCTGACGAAATCGCGCAATTCCAGTTTGGCGCGTTGCAAACGGCTGGGCGCAATATCGGGTGAGGTCATCGAGGGTGAGATGTCCATGATAACGGCGATGTCGATGCCGCGCCGCTGCTCGGGTTGCGGCGTCTCTCGCAGTAAATAAGGCCCGGCTGCGGCAAGCGCTGCCAGCGTCCAGGCGAGGATGATCGCCCACTGCGGTGCGGATCCTGACTGAGAGGCCTTCCCTACCAGCAGACTTGGCAATAAATGAGGATCGGCAAACGCATTCAGCCTGTGTCGCTGCTGGGCATTTCTCTTTTTGTTCCATGCCAGCATCAGCCAGGGCATGAACAGGAGCAATAGCCACAGCGGTTCGCGCCATTCCAGGTGCGGCATCATGGCAGCACCTCCGCATGCTTGCGCGCCTGATAAATCAGCAACAGGGCAAGCCCAATGATTAATGGTAGCCAGTACCATTCGGTGCGCAGCATTGCCGCGTCGTCAACGATGTCGGTTTTTTCCAGTTGCTCGATATCGCTGATGATGCGCCGCATCTCTTCAGTATTGCCGGCGGCATAATAATGTCCGCCGGTTTGCTCAGCCATGCGCCGCAGCAGGTCTTCGTCGAACGGCATTTCGGTGATTGCAGGCGTTTCTTTTGTACCGCGCGGGAAGGGCACCTGACGGTGTGAGCCGATGCCGACCGTATAGATGCGCACGCCCTCCTGTTTCGCCAGCAGGGTTGCGGCGTCTGGTGTGATGGCTCCGGCGGTATTGCTGCCGTCGGTAAGCAGGATCAGCGTGCGTGATTTGCTGTTCCCTTGTGAGTTATATTGCAAACGCTGGACTGCGAGCGCCACTGCCGTGCCAAGCGCGGTCTTCTCCCCCGCCATGCCGTGCCGCACCTCGGTAAGCAGGGCACGCACGATGTTCATGTCGCTGGTGAGCGGAGCCAGGGTGTAGGCGTCATCGGCGAACACAACCAGTCCGATGCGGTCGCCATGGCGCTCGGCAAGGAATTGATTGACCACACGCTTGAGCATATCGAGGCGGCTCAGGTTTTTTTCATCGACAATGAAATCCTGCGCCCGCATTGAGCCAGACACGTCAATCGCCAGCAGAAAATCGCGCCCTTTGTAGGTGTTGGGCGCAGACTCCACCCATTGCGGGCGTGCAAGTGCCGTTATCAGCAGGATGCAGCCAACGATCCACAGCCAGGGCAGGTGAGTGCGGCGAGCCTGTGGTTGCGCGGTTAATTCCGCCAGGATATCAGTCTGGCTGTGAAGGAGGGCGGCGGGCCTAGATGATGCGGAGGTTCCGCTGCGAAAGCGCGCTGCCCCGATCCATGCGAGCCACGGCAGAGGCAGAGCGAAGAACCATAAAGGAGCGGCGAATTCCAGCATGGATCAGGCATCTCTCCCAGCACTGGCTAACCAGTTTTTGGCGCGCTGAAAGACTTCCAGCGTCAACGTTACCTGCGGCGCCTGCTGATAACGCAGTTGCTCGAACAGGTGCAGCATGTCCCGCCATGCGGTTTGGTTTGCGGCGAGATGGGCGGGACATTCCGAAGTGAGTTGCGGCAGGCCCAGCCCCAACCGCAGCAGCGTCGCCAGCCGGTAGGCTGCCTCGCGGTCGTCCATTTTTCCGGCCTGCCAGTCCATGCGGATCTGTTCCAGTCGGGTTTGCGCCGTGGCGATAGGGGTGGCGGTTTGCCGGTTGCCTGTGCTGTGTTTGCGCGAACGCCAGGCCAGCCATGCTGCTGTCAAGATCAGCGTAATGGCGATGATGACCGCTGCCGCGATGATGAACGGCTGCCAGTCCGGCGCGGCGGGCAATTCGATGTCAGCCAGACGGCTCAGTGTACCGGTATCATTCATGTGCCAATGCTTGTTTGCAGGTGAAATCTTTTCTGGAGGATGCAGGAATGTTAGGGGCCGATCCCACCATTCTAAATGTACAGATTACAATGAACGACGGCTTAGTAAACAAAAACAAATAGGCCGGAACATTTAATGATGTTACGGCCTATTCTAGCAGGCTGGCGAAGGAGGGGTTGTGTGATTCGTTTGATGCGGTTCTGTGGCCTGGGCGCCCCGACGTATCACGGATGCCAGGCTACGCCTGCGACGACAGGCTACCCTGGCGATTCAATCAGGGTGCCATGATTCTGCTGGGAAACTATCAGACCTCTTTATCCGTTGCGCATTGCCGCCGCCGTGCCACGAAACCAGCCAGTCCCAAGCCTGTCAGCAGCATGGCGTAGCTTTCGGGTTCGGGAACCGGCGCCGTGTAGCCTCCCAAGTTTCCCAAGTCGGCCGCCGAAATCTTGTAGGCGTGCAGCACGCCGGGGATCAACGCATAGCCAGTGGTGTCGGTGATCGGCGTGGTGGTGGTCGACCCCGTGGCGCTGATCGCTAAGCAGTTGCTCAACGTCCCCAGATCACACGATGCGCGTGCGCCAGTGGCTGGGTTGTAATAAATATCGAACTGCGTGCCGCTGCCATTTTGCGATACCGAGTAATCGTTATCGGTGCCGGCCAGTAACAGATAGGAGCCGTCATTGAGCTTCGGGCCGATGGTCAGGCCTTCCCATTTTTCTGGCGACTTGTTGCCCAGTTCAGTCAGCGTGTTGGCGTCCAGATCGATAAAAGGTGTGGTGTTTTTTCTGACAGCGGTGAACACCGCGCCGGTTGCATCAAGGTCGATGTTGGTAACATCGGTCGCGCCTGTGAGATCGAGGGTGAAGACATTTTTGTTCGCCGTCGTGAGTTCGGAATCCACGCCCACTCCACGGTTGTTGCGCTCGATCACCATGAACGTATGGTCGTTGACCGCCACCAGCGCCGAGGTGCCGCGTCCCTGGCTGGATCCTTCCATCTTGTAGGCGTACTGCGCCACCGCTGTGCCGGTGACATTGTCAAATTTGACGATGCGGTCATACACGCCGCCGCTGCCACCTTCGTCCAGCATCGCGCTTTGCAGCATGGCATAGGTGTACTGGCCGTCCGGGCTGACCGCCAGGCCTTCGAAGCCACGATTACCGCGCTTGCCCGCCGTATTGCCGGTATCGTTGGCATAGTTTGGTGTGCCGGTTTCGGCATTGCGCGGCACGATATTGGACGGCGTGGTGAACGTGCGAACCCGTTGCCCATTGCGGTTAAATTCTTTCAGCGACGGACCGTATTCGTCCGATATCAGGAAGTTGCCGTTGTTCGGGTTGATAACAAAGCCCTCAGAGTCGAACGCATTGCCCAACACGTTGCCCGGGCTGGGCGCCAGACCGTTCAAGGCATTGCCACCGTTACTGAATTTGACTGTCTGCGCGATCTGGAAATTGGAAATCGCGCCAGTGTTCATATCCACGCCCAACGTAAAACGCTGCACGCGGGTTTCGTAGGAAATCGTGCCGCCACCGGGGCCACGATCCGACAGGCCCCACCATTCATCGCGTTTGGGGTCGTAATATAAATCAGAAAAATAGCCGAGACGCCCGTTGTTGACACTGGAGCCGAACAGGTCCCCCGACGCGCCAGGCAGCGCAAGACCATTGATGAAAACGGGCGCAGCCTGAGCAGTACCGGAAAACACGAGGCCCAGCAGCAGGGCAGGAATAGGTTTGATGCGCATGGTCATTTCTCCACGTAATATTGAAAGGCGGGCAGCATTGCTTGAATAAGGCAAGTACACCTTAGCGCCACAATGTGACACCCGTATTTCCGGCATATTACACAGCGGGTTCGCGTGACCGACTGCATTCAACAACATCAGTACACAGAGAATAATCACCCTGCATCAGATGTTGATCGATTCAGTCCTGTTACGCATCCAATCTGACGTTGGACGACAATCGCTCAGTGCTCCATTGCGTGCCGTCAATGTCCGTGATGCGATCCTTCCTTGTGGCCCACGACATTCTTCACGAACGGGTCGTTTTCCTTGTCTCCGAGGTCGGCATAATCAAGGTGCTGATAGGATTGCATCCGGGTGTCGGAGGTCATGGTCCAGGGGGCGGACGCCAGTGGTTTGCAGTCCGCCATGCGCAGTCTCACCGTAACGCCGCCCTGGGTTTTCTCGATCCGTGTTGGCAGTTTCGTTTCCGGCAGCCATAAAACCTCGGTACTCACGCCGTCAACCTCGCCTGCATAACGTTCAGTACGCTGGCCGTCGACGGTTTGTTCTCCGGTCCGTTTCAACTGCGTGCCCAGTAATTTTGGGTCGATGATGGATCTGATTTGGTTCCAGTCCGTCTTCATCGCAAGTGCGCGCAGGTCGCCGGGCGTATAGTCGATGGTTTTTCCGACGCCAGAACCGCCAGGGTGAAAAAGTCTGATGTATGAAATCTGGCCGCGCGGGTCTGATTCCCAAATCTCGCCGGTCTCTCCGTGTGCGTCGCGGGTTTCGACGCGGTTGTCGCTGCGCCAGAAGTACCACGGCCTGGTGTTATGTGGCTCCAGCTTCTGCCCGGAAGATGTGTCGATCAGATAGACGCAAGCCGTTGCTTCCGGTGCCTGATCGGCCAGCACCGAACCGCAGGCCAGCCAGAGCGCGGGTAGCGCCAATATCCACGGTTTTATCATGTCATGCCTCGTAAGCAGGGGTTGCACCAAATGGAAAAAGGGAATGCGCTCGCGCGCACTCCCTGTCGCACCATTTTTCACAGATCAATCAGAAACCGAAGGCTTCCTTCATGACATGGAAGATCGTGTTCTGTTCCATGGTGCCACGGAACAGATAGGCCTTCGGGCCATTGGCGTAGATCGCGACATCCTCACCGGCATGGGTCTCGGACTGCATCGGCACGGCCGATTCCTGCATGTAGCTCGGGGCCGTGGTGTCGGTGGCTGTCAGGTTAGGCCGGCCTGCGGTGATCCCCGAATAGCTCGACGGGTTATGCGGGTAAGTTTTGCTTCCCTCCGGCTGGCTGTTGGAGGCGCCGGTGTATCCCGGGCCGTTGGCATAGCCCAGCGTGCTGTAAGGTAAGCCGAGCGCATCTGTGGCATAGGTGCCGTCGGCGTTGCCGGGGTTGACCACCTTGCCGAGGATGTTGTTGCCGCGCTTGGGATAACCGGCGATAGTGAAGACATGGCTGTGATCCGCAGTGACGATGATCAGCGTGTCATTGGGGTCGGTCTTCTCCAGCGTCACTTTCACCGCCTTGGCCAGTTCAATGGTGTCCGTCAACGCCCGGTAGGCGTTACCGGCGTGGTGGGCGTGGTCGACGCGGCCGGCTTCAACGTGCAGGTAAAAACCTTTGGGTTCCTTCTTGAGCAGGTCGATGGCCTTGCTGGTCATATCGGACAGGGAAGGTTCGCCGCCGGTGTCGGTGGTGCGGTCGTGCTCATACTCCATGTGCGAGCGTTCGAACAAGCCAAGCAGATGGCGGGTTGTAGACGGGTTGATGGCGTCGAATTGCGCCTTGTTCCAGGCGAAGGCGGCGTCCGGGTATTTCGTCAGCCACTCTGCGGTGAGGTTGCGTCCATCCTTGCGCACGCCCTTTTTGCCTGCATCCTCGGGGTCCGCCACCGTATTGGGAAGGAAGCGGTCGCGGCCACCGCCCATGGCCACTTCAAGTCCATCGCCATAGGGGAATTCGATGAGCTGCCGGGCGATGTCCGAAAAGCTTGAGCACGGGGCTGAAACTTCCGCATCGCTCTCCCAGTCGCGCTCGGGGGAGTGGGCGTAATTGGCCGCCGGGGTGGCATGGGTCAGCCTGGCGGTGGTGACGATGCCGGTGGCCTTGCCGGCCTTTTCCGCGTGTTCGAGGATGGTTGTCAGGGTGTTGCCCTGTACCTGGCCACAGTTGCCGCGCTCGACATGATGGTTTACCGACAGCACGCCATCATTGGTTTTCACGCCGGTGACCATGGCGGTCATGGTGGGGGCGGAATCGGGGGTCTGCTGGTTGACGCTATAGGTTTTGGACAGCGCCAGATAGGGCAATTGCTCGAAGGTGAGCTGGTTTTCTTCGCCGCTCTTGCCCTGCAACTGGCCGGCCAGGATGCGAGCGGCAGTGACTGTAGAGATGCCCATGCCGTCGCCGACGAACAGGATTACGTTTTTGGCGCGACGCACGTTGGGGTGCAGTTTCTTGGCCTCGTCCACGGCGTTTGCGCCAGCATCGTACCAGCCCTGCGGCGTCATCTCCGGCACCGGGAAGGAATCCGCCGCCAGGGCGGAGGTCGCAAAACTGGCAGCGACTACGACTGCCAGCGGTTTCAATATGTATCTCTTCATGACATGGATCTCCGTGAGTTTGTCGAAATGACACAGCCACCCAAATCTGGTTTTGGGTTTGTAGGGTAATCTAAGCGAAGTCTGTTACAGGATGATGAAGCAAGGGTTACACTGCATCAGAAATCGAGGCCATCCATTTCTTGCAGAATATCCCGGTGGGTATGCACCTGGCGCAGCGCAATTCCGGCGCGCCTGAACAGGCCCTTCAGCGCGGCGGCGCGGTCCGCCATTGCTTTTGCATAACGGGCGCGCAGTGCGGCATCGGAGGTGTCTACGATGCACATCCTCGCGGCGGGTGACACGACACGGATCTTGCCGGCATCCGGCAGTTCTTCTTCGCCGGGGTCGACGATGCGCAGCGCCAGCACTTTGTGGCGCGCTGCGAGATGCAGCAACAGCGGCAGATGTTCCCCCCGCCATTGCGCGAAATCGCTGATCAGGCAAATCAGGGAGCCGCGTTCGGCGGCGCGGTCGATCTGTTCGAGCAGCCCTTCGACGGCAACCACTGAATGGCTTTCCGGGGGTGGCGCGCAGGCGGCCCGTAACAGGGTCAGCACGCCTTCCAGGTGTCGCGCCGGGGGAAAGAATTGTTCGCGGTCGTCGACCACGATACCGGCCACCGGCTCGCGCGCCGCCAGGGCCGAAAACGCCAGCAACGCTGCCACGCGTGCGGCACGCGCCGCCTTCAGTTCGCCGCGCGTGCCAAAGCGCATGCCCGGCCCCCGGTCGACCACCAAAAACAGCTCGCGGCTGCGTTCCTCGCGGAATACTTTCATGATGGGTTTGCCACTGCGCGCAGTGGCGCGCCAGTCCATGCGGCGCACATCGTCGCCGGTCTGGTAGGCGCGCACGTCTTCAAGCTCTACGCCTCGGCCCCGGAATACGGAGGGTTGCTGTCCGGCAAGCGGTGATGCCACAACGTGCCGGGAGGGCTGGCCGCGTTCCAGGGTTTTTAGCTGCAACTCCTGGAGATCCGCCGTGGTAAGCAGGGGTGCTGGGCCGATCATGGCGTTAAGGCGCGGGCACTTTTTCTACAAGGCGCGCGATTACCTGCCTGCGCGTCACACCATCGGCGCGGGCGGCGAAGCTCAGGGCGATGCGGTGATTCAGCACATGATAGGCCAGATCCATGATGTCTCCCGGCTCGACGAAGTCGCGCTCGCGCAACCAGGCGCGCGCCCGGGCAGCATGGGCCAGTGCCAGGGTGGCGCGCGGCGAGGCGCCGCGTGACAGCCATGCGGCGGCTTCATTATCCCACGGCGCCGCATCGCGCGTGGCGCTCACCAGCGTGACGATATAGCGCTCCAGCATCTGATCCATGTATACGCGATTGACAGCAGCGCGCGCTTCCAACACCTGTTGTGGCGTCAACACGGCTTGTGTTACGGCAGGCTGATCCCCGCGCAGGCGGGCGCCGTCGCGGCGCAGGATCTCAAGCTCCTCTGCTGCGTTCGGATAATCCAGATCCACCTTCATCAAAAAACGGTCGAGTTGCGCCTCCGGCAGGGGATAGGTGCCCTCCTGTTCGATGGGGTTTTGCGTCGCCATTACGAGGAACACGGGTGAGAGTTTGCGCGTGACGCCGCCCACCGTGACCTGGCGTTCCTGCATGGCTTCGAGCAGCGCGGTCTGCACCTTGGGCGGGGCGCGGTTGATCTCGTCGGCGAGGATGATGTCATTGAAAATCGGCCCTGGAGAAAATTGAAAACGGCCCTCGTTGGGCACGAAGATGTCCGTGCCGGTGATGTCGCCCGGGATCAGGTCGGGGGTGAACTGGATGCGCTGGAAGCGTGTCGCCATGCCATCGGCCAAGGCATGCACGGCAGTGGTCTTGGCTAGGCCGGGCACGCCCTCCACCAGCAGGTGGCCATCGGCCAGCACCGCGATCAACAGGCGCTCCACCAGCACCGGTTGTCCGACGATGGTTTGCTCTACGTGTGTTTTGAGGGCGGCAAAGGCGTTTTTCATGAAGCGTTATCCCCGAATGTCAGCGTTCCTCCCAAGTATAGCGTTCCAGAAGAGGTTCGACACTGGTCAGAGCGGCAGGTTTGGTAATAAGTCACTTTCCGCGCGTGAATTATTTCCTTCCGGTAAAGCCGGCCGCCTAATAGTGTAGCCATACAGGACGGGCCGGTTATTTCTTTGTGGATTTGTAAGTCATCTGTAAGCGGGTCTGGATCAGACTGTCCGCTCGGGAATCTAAGTAAGTTTAAGCTTCAGGGGGAATTAACATGGATAAATCATTCTCTATCGCCGCAATCACGCAGCGTATTTTGCCTGCCAGGATTGACCGCCGTTTGGAGTTTGTCAGGCACACCCCGCAACCAGGCAATGTCGCGCCTGGGCCCTCACCCATCAGCGATTGGGATACTGTTGCCCAGATTATTTGCAAACAGGCGTCCGCATTGATTGCCCAAGGGCGTTACCAGACTCTGGAAAGCCGGTTGCGGCGCTTGCCGGAGGGCATCGTCAAGGAAAATCCATGGCTATTGTACTGGCGTGCGCGGTGTTGTTTGCCGCTTGATCTTGCCCAGGCGCGAACCCAGTTTGAGAAGGTGTTTGTCCTGTTCAAAGCCACGCCGGACGCCGCAGGGATGTTTTCGGCATGGTCCGGCGTGGTGGACAGCATTCTGGCTGAACGGACAGACTACACCTTGCTGGGAAACTGGATAAAGGTGTTGGATACTCTAATGACCACCCATCCAACGTTTGGGCCTACTGAAATCGAAGCCCGTGTCACGGCAAGCATGTTCGGCGCGCTGGTTTTCCATCAGCCGCACCATTCCGATATTGCCTCGTGGGAAGCGCGCGCACAGCGCTTGTTGCAACACGACATCGACATCAATCAACGGATTGCACTGGGCAATCACCTGCTCTCATACCATCTATGGCGAGGCCACTTTGACAAGGCTGCGCAGGTGGCCGACATTATCAAACTGGAAGCCGGAAAAGCGTCACCCCTGACGCAGATTGGCTGGCAGGCCAATGAGGCGATGCTGGCCTGGTTTACGCGCTCCGCTGAGGCGTGCCTGGAGACTGTTGCAGAGGGACTCGATAAGGCGCGGGTGGCCGGTGACCAAGCAGCCGGTTTTCAATTGCATGCGCAGGGCGCTCATGGCGCCTTGATCCGTGGCGACGTGACCGCCGCGCGTGGATATCTTTGCGCCATGCGTGCCTCGATGGATAACGCGCGTCGTCTGGATGTCGCCCTCCATTGCTTTCTGCTGGCATGGGATGCTTTGTGCCGCAATGATTTTCAGGGTGTTGTAGAGCAGGCTCAAACCGCGCTCAGGTTAGCCACCGAAGGGGGCATGCCGGTTCTTGAAGCGCTGTCTCACCTCATGCTTGCGCAAGGCATGTTTGAGTATGGCAAACGTCGTCAGACACTTGATCATCTCGTTTGCGCGCGTGACATAGGTGTTGCCATGAAGAGCAATTACCTTGATTTCCAGTGTCTGCTCCTTGATGCCCAATTCTCTTTAGCTCAGCAAAGAGAGGAGCGCGCTTTACGCGCGTTACGCAAGGCGCTGGCATTGGGTAAGCGCCACGGTTATCTCAACGTTTACGGCTGGCGTCTCTGCATGATGGCCATGCTGTGCAAAAAGGCGCTGGAAAATGGTATTGAAGTGGAATACGTCCGAGAACTGATCCGCAGCCATGACCTGCAACCGCCATGCCCCCCGCTGGAATGTGAAAACTGGCCCTGGGCGGTGAAAATATACACATTGGGACGTTTCAGCGTGGTCAAGGAAGGCAAGTCCCTCCATACCGCCAGTGGCAAGGTGCAGGGCAAACCGCTGGCCTTGCTCAAGGCATTGATCGCCTTTGGCGGGCGGGAGGTTAGTGAGGCTCAACTTGTCGACGCTTTATGGCCGGACGCCGAGGGTGATGCCGGCCGCCAGGCACTGCGGGTTACTCTGCATCGCCTGCGCAGCATGCTCGGTAACGACAAGGCTGTTCAATTGAAGGATGGGCGCATAACACTGGATGCGTCTTATTGCTGGGTGGACATCTGGGCCTTCGAGCGGTTGATAAGCCAGGGGGAAACCACAAGGCCCACGTCCAACTCCGAGAAAGCACACAACCTGTACCAGGGGCATTTCCTGAGCAAGGATATCGAATATCCATGGGCACTCTCCATGCGTGAGCGCCTGCACAGCAAGTTTCTGCGTCATCTTGAAACGCTGGGCAGGCACTGGGAAAGCGCTGGCGAGTGGGGAAAAGCCATTGACTGCTATCGCAAGGGTTTGGAGGTGGATGCCCTGGCCGAGGTGTTTTATCAGCGCCTCATGGCCTGCTACCAGCAGCAGGGCCGCCGCGCCGAAGCGATGGCGGTGTATCAACGCTGCCGCACAGCACTTTCCACATTAATGGGCATTGCCCCATCACCTAATGTGGAGGCTGTTCGCCGCGCATTGGCAAATGCTTTCTGACGGGTTTTTATGGAATTTTTTAATAATCTTCGATAATTTTGATCTAGATCAAAATAAACCGCCCTTGCGTCTGTTAGGTTGAGCGGGAAGTGATGTAAGCGGGGGTTTGTGGAATATCTCGATGGATAAGGGGGCGCCATGGTTACCAAGCGAAAAAAACAATCGATCAATCGTCAATACAATGTCCGGCCTGATACGCTGGACTTCCGCGACAAGATGTATCAGGCAACCTTGGTGGAGGTGCCCTCCCTCATCAGCCTTGATGCCTACAAAAAAGCCAAGGTGCCGATCCTGGATCAGGGTGCGGAAGGAGCATGTACCGGCTTTGGTCTGGCGACTGTCGCCAATTATCTGCTGTGTACCCGTAAAATTAAGCCCGATTCTATCGCGGTGAGCCCGCGCATGTTTTATGAAATGGCCCGGCGTTACGACGAATGGCCCGGAGAAAATTATGATGGATCCAGTCCCCGTGGCGCGATGAAGGGGTGGCACAAACATGGCATTTGTTCAGCGAAGCTGTGGCCTTACGACCCCAAAAAACCGGATTCACGCCTGACCGATAAACGCGTCAAGGATGCTGTCATGCGTCCGCTGGGTGCCTATTACCGGGTTAATCACCAGGATTTGGTCGCCATGCACAGTGCGCTGGCGGAGGCGGGTATTCTCTATGCTTCGGCTACCGTTCATGCAGGTTGGGAGCAGGTTCGGGCGGATGGCGTCATTCCGCTCAGGCAGGAGATTCTGGGTGGACACGCCTTTGCCATAGTGGCTTATGACGAGCGCGGTTTCTGGATACAAAACTCTTGGGGAGATGATTGGGGAAAACAGGGATTCGCGCTGATTACCTATGATGACTGGCTTTCAAATGGTTCCGACATCTGGGTGGCGCGGCTCGGCGCTCCAGTCATTCTTCATGCGGATACCGAAGTCTCCGCCATACGTCCGGCAGGCGCCGTCCAATCCAAATCCTATGCCTACCCTGACCTGCGACCGCATATCATCAGCATCGGCAATGACGGTGCGCTAAGAAACAGTGGCACCTATGGCAATTCCGCAGCCGATGTGGAAGAGCTTTTCAAGCGTGACTTCCCGCGCATCACCCAGAACTGGCAAAAAAAGCGCTTATTGATTTACGCGCATGGTGGCCTGACGGACGAAAACTCGGCCATTCAGCGCGTGGCTGATTACCGCAATGTATTGCTTGAGCATGAGATATATCCACTAGCATTTATCTGGAAGACCGATTATTGGACGACGTTGACCAATATTCTCGAAGACTCGCAACGTCGCAGGCGTCCGGAAGGTTTTCTGGATGATGCCAAGGACTTCATGCTGGACCGTCTCGATGACATGCTGGAGCCTTTGGCGAGAACCCTGACGGGTAAGGCGCAGTGGGATGAAATGAAAGAAAATGCCTTGCTGGCAACAACAGGTGCGGCAGGCGGCGCGCGTATTATGCTCAACTGTCTTACTGCCTTGCTGGAGAAGGATCCTGCTATTGAGATTCATGTCGTCGGCCATAGCGCAGGAAGTATTTTTCATGCGCCGTTGATACAGTTGCTCACTGCCAAAGGAAAAATTAATGCAGGCCCCATGAAGGGGGATGTGGGTTTTGGCAAGAAAGTCGCATCATGTGCACTATGGGCCCCCGCCTGCACGGTTGACTTGTTCAAGCAGACGTATGCGCCTGCCATCCAAAATGGCAGCGTTGGACGGTTCACGCTATTTACGCTCACCGATGATGCAGAGCAGGATGATAATTGCGGCAACATTTATCATAAATCGCTACTTTATATGGTGTCCAATGCCTTTGAGAAGCGGCAGCGCATCCCCCTTTTCCAGGGTGACGGGGAGCCGATTCTGGGGATGGAAAAGTTTGTCGCCAGCGATCCCGATCTCATTAACCTTTTCAAAGCCGAGCATACCGGGTGGGTGAAAGCACCCAACGATGCGCCGCCAAACTCAACCGACTGCTCGAAGGCGCGGCATCACGGTGATTTCGACGACGACGAGCCAACCCTGCAAGCCACTCTGGCACGCATACTTCAGGTAGGCGCATTCAAAAGCGGGTTCACTTTCCCGCGATCTTCCTCGTCATTGAGAAAACGCAGAATGGGGCTGGGTACGGGTTCGAGAAGATAGCGGGATCGTTTCCGAGAGGACCACTTCAAGGGGCGCATTTTGCGCCCCTTTTTGTTGCTGAACATGGCTATCAATATACCCTGTCTGATGTAAGGTTTACCGTCATACCGCTTGCTTTGTGCTGCTTGTCCGGGTTCTAATCCCTCTTCAATTTAGTGCATGCACGGTTTTGGGGTGGTTGGGTGGCGTTGTGGTGAATTCAAGATCTCAATTGGTTGTATTAATAGTACCTGTTGTATTGATTATCGTGGTGGCGGTAGTCATCATGCTGGGCGCGGGTTCGACGGGTACTGCGGATAAAGCGTCGGTGGCGGGCCTGCCGGGTAATGCCGTCAAAGAAAATGTAATTACCAACACCGCTGGCATCCGCATGAGGCTTATGCCTGCCGGGAGCTTCGTCATGGGCCGCGCTTCAAGCAGCGAGGCGAGAGCGGTAGATGTGCAGGGATGCACGAATGCCGCGGGCGCAGGCGACGGCATGGATGCCGGAGGTAGAGCAACGCAGGGAGCAGTTGCCGGATGCGCAGGAGCGGTAGACGAATTACCCGTGCGTACGGTACAAATCGCGCCGTTCTACCTGAGTCAGACCGAGGTGACCCAGGCGCAATGGGTGGCGGTGATGGGCAGTAATCCCAGCCGCTTTATGGATCCGCGCCGTCCGGTGGATCAGGTGAGCTGGCTTCAGGCCCAGGAATTCATCCAAAAGCTCAATCGCATGGAACGCACCAACAAATACCGCCTGCCTTCCGAGGCAGAGTGGGAGTACGCCGCCCGTGCGGGCAGTCGTGGCGCATATTCGTTTGGTGATGATAAAAGCATGCTGCCGCAATACGCCTGGTTTGGCGCCAGCGGCGGCATAGGCACCGCGCCCGCCGGCAAAAAGGCGCCCAATCCATGGGGTTTATATGATATCCATGGCAATGTCTGGGAATGGGTGGAAGATTGCTGGCATCCTGACTACAGCGGCGCTCCGGCTGACGGGCGGGTGTGGCAGGGTGGGGATTGCGATGTGCATGTCGTGCGCGGCGGCGGCTGGAACAGCGCGGCGGAATATACGCGTTCCGCCACCCGTGGCAGCTACGCACCCGATATGAATGATAACGGGACGGGTTTCAGGTTGGCCCGGTCGCCCTGATGCGCCCTTGAGCCTGATTAATTTTGCAAGTGGTTCTGCATTACATTCCCATCTATAATGGGCGTTTTTACATTTTGAGCTAAGCTGAAGACCGGGTAACAGGTGCTGGAAGTTTCCAATCTTGAATGTGTGCGCGGCGACCGCCGCCTGTTTGCGGGCATGAACTTCTCCCTGCAACCCGGCGAGCTGTTGCATGTGCATGGCGCCAATGGCAGCGGCAAGACCAGCCTGTTGCGCATGGTGTGCGGCCTGACCGCCCCCGCCGAGGGGGAAATCCGCTGGAACGGCGAGAGCATCCGCAGTCTACGCGAAGACTATTTCAAGGATGTGACCTATCTCGGGCATTTGGGCGGCATCAAGGAGGAATTGACCGCGTTGGAGAATTTGCGCATCTCCGCCGAGCTGGCGGGCGTGGATGCCCCGGAGGACAAAGTGGTTGTGGCCTTGGGGAAGCTGGGCCTGGGCGGGCGTGAAGACCTGCCTGCCAAGGTGCTGTCCCAGGGACAGAAACGCCGTGTTGCACTGGCTCGCCTATTGTTGTGCAATACCCGGCTGTGGATTCTGGACGAACCCTTCACCGCGCTCGACGTGGCGGCGGTGGGTGTGGTTCAGGATCTGTTAAGCCAGCATCTGCATAATGGGGGCATGGTGATTCTGACGACCCATCAGGAGGTGGATATCCCGGCCGGCACCGTGCGGCGCATCCATTTGGGCTTGCAATAACGGATGACGAGCCTGACTGCCGCATTCCGTTGCATCGTGGCGCGCGACATCACCCTCGCGCTGCGCCGTCGCGCGGATGTTTTGACCACGCTGTTTTTTTTCGTCATAGTGGTGAGTCTTTTTCCCCTCGGCGTGGGGCCGGAAATGGCGACGCTGCGCATCATAGCCCCCGGCGTGGTATGGGTGGCGGCGCTGCTGGCCTCCATGCTGGCGCTGGAACGCATGTTTTACAGTGACTACCGGGACGGGACGCTGGAGCAGATGCTGCTGACGCCACAGCCTCTGCCGGTGCTGGTGCTGGGCAAGGTGTTCGCCCACTGGCTGGTGTCCGGGTTGCCGCTGGTATTGATAGCGCCCTTGCTGGGGGTGCAGTATGATTTGCCGCCGGAAGGGCTGCTGATCCTTGCCCTGTCGCTGCTGGTGGGGACGCCGGTGCTCAGTCTGATCGGCGCCATCGGCGCTGCACTGACGCTGGGGGTGCGCGGCGGCGGGGTGCTGGTTTCACTGCTGGTGTTGCCGCTGTACATTCCAGTGCTGATTTTCGGCGCGGGCGCGGTGGATGCGAGCATGTCCGGTTTGGGCGCGCAGGCGCATTTGTCGCTGCTGGGCGCGTTTTTGCTGGGCGCCCTGATTCTGGCGCCGTGGGCCGCTTCTGCGGCACTGCGTATTTCGATGGAATAATCCTAGAAACGGCAGTTGACCGCTTCTTTGGACGATTAGCAATATATTTTGGATGGGTTTTGTCATGCCCTGCGGCCTCACCTGCTTGGTGGGGTCGCTACGGGGTGGATTGCACGATTTTCAGTGTGCATGGCAGTGTTGCAACTCCTTGGAATGGAACAACCATTCCGCGTCGTTGCGCCTTGCCCTGCACCCCGAAAACCGCACACTCCACCCCGTTCAACCGCCGTTTCTAGGATGATGGTTTAATTGTTTATGGCTAAAAAAATCAACTGGTTCAAATATTCCTCGCCGCAGGCCTTTTACCCCTTGGCCGGCAAGATGATCCCGTGGTTTGCTGTCGCGGCGTTGCTGTTTACCCTGCCGGGGTTATATTTCAGTTTTTTTGTGGCGCCCGCCGATTATCAGCAGGGCGAGGCCTACCGCATCATGTTTATCCATGTTCCGGCGGCGTGGATGTCCATGTTTATCTATATGGTAATGGCCGGTTATGCCGGCATGGGCCTGGTGCTGAACTCGCGGCTGTCATCGATGATGGCCTCCGCGCTGGCGCCCACTGGCGCGATGTTCACCTTTCTGGCGCTGTGGACCGGTTCATTGTGGGGCAAGCCCATGTGGGGTGCGTGGTGGGTGTGGGATGCGCGTCTTACCTCCGAGTTAATTTTGCTGTTTCTGTATATCGGCTTTATGTCCCTTTACGCTGCCATCGACGAGCCGCGCCGCGCCGCCCGCGCCAGCGCCGTGCTGGCGTTGGTGGGGGTCGTCAATATCCCGATCATCTACTTCTCCGTGAAATGGTGGAATACCCTGCACCAGGGGTCATCCATTACTGCCAGCAAAGGCCCCACTATGGAGGCCAGCATGTTCATTGCCATGATATTGATGGCAATGGCGTTCTGGATGTATACCATCGCCGTGGCATTGATGCGCGTGCGTTGCGAGATTCTGGAGCGGGAGCGCCATGCCGAGTGGGTGGCCGAAGTATTACGCCCTTCACGGGCGCGATGAGGGGCGCGAAATGAATTTGTCTGAGTTCTTTGCCATGGGTGGCTATGGCTTCTATGTGTGGGGTTCCTATGGTGTAACCGCCCTATGCCTGATCGTCGAAGTGGTGCTGCTGATGCGCAGAAAACGAACTTTATTGCAGCGTCTGGGTCGTATGAGTCGTGTGACTTCTACAGAGGTTAAAAATGAAATCCAGACATAAAAGGCTGGCGTTTATCGTCGCAGGTCTTGCCGGGTTAGGTGGCGCAGCCGCGCTGGTGTTGAATGCCTTCAATGATAATATGGTGTTTTTCTTCAGCCCTACTCAGGTGTTTGCCAAGGAATCCCCCGAGGGGCGCAACTTCCGTTTGGGCGGTCTGGTGGAGAAAGGTAGCCTCAAGCGCGAGGACGATGGCCTGACGGTGCATTTTGTGGTGACGGATACGCATAAGGATATAACCGTCACTTATAAAGGCATTCTTCCCGACCTGTTTCGCGAGGGGCAGGGAGTAGTGGCCCAGGGGCGGCTTAACCCGGATGGGGTGTTCTACGCCGAGGAAGTGCTGGCCAAGCATGATGAAAACTATATGCCGCCCGAGGTGAAGGACGCCCTCGACAAAGGCAAGGCCAAGAACGTCGCCACCCCGACGGGCGCCACGCTTATTACTCAGTAGGGACGGGCTGAACCCGTCCCCATTCCACAAAGAGGTCACATAATGATTCCTGAGATTGGGCACTTTGCGCTTATTACAGCGCTTTTGTTGGCATTGCTACAGGGTACGTTGCCCATCATCGGCGCGGCGCGCGGCATCCCACGCTGGATGGGGCTAGCCCGTCCCGTGGCGCAGGGGCAGGCACTGTTTGTGGTGATTGCCTTCGGCTGTCTGTCCTATTCGTTTGGCGTCAATGACTTCTCTGTATTGTATGTGGCCGAGCATTCCAATTCCGCACTGCCTCTCGAATACCGGCTGGCTGCGGTCTGGGGTGGTCATGAAGGTTCGCTGCTGCTGTGGGTGACGATGCTGTCGATATGGACGGTGGCTGTCACCCTCTTCAGCCGTCACCTTCCTGACGATATGGTGGCGCGGGTGATCGGTGTTATGGGGTTGGTCAGCATTGGTTTTCTGCTGTTCACGCTGCTTACCTCGAATCCCTTCAACCGCCTGATCCCCGCCGCGCTCGATGGGCGTGATCTCAACCCCTTATTGCAGGATTTCGGCCTGATTATTCATCCGCCCATGCTGTATATGGGCTATGTGGGATTTTCCGTGGCCTTTGCCTTTGCCATTGCCGCGCTGCTTTCAGGCAAGCTCGACGCTGCATGGGCGCGTTGGTCGCGTCCCTGGACGACCGTGGCCTGGTCATTCCTCACCATGGGCATTGCTCTGGGTAGCTGGTGGGCGTATTACGAGCTGGGCTGGGGCGGCTGGTGGTTCTGGGATCCGGTGGAAAACGCCTCGTTCATGCCCTGGCTGGTAGGCACCGCATTAATCCACTCCCTGGCGGTGACGGAAAAACGTGGCAGCTTCAAGAGCTGGACAGTATTGCTGGCGATCTTCGCTTTCTCGCTGAGTCTGCTGGGCACCTTCCTGGTGCGCTCTGGTGTGTTGACCTCGGTGCATTCGTTTGCCTCCGACCCCGCCCGCGGCATGTTCATTCTTGCTTTCCTGGTGGTCGTCATTGGCGGTTCGCTGGCGCTTTATGCCTGGCGCGCGCCGAAGGTGGGCTTGGGCGGCAGTTTCAGTGTGGTGTCGCGCGAATCCATGCTGCTCTCGAATAACGTACTGTTTACAGTGGCTGCGGGTTCGGTGCTGCTGGGCACACTCTATCCCTTGTTTCTCGAAACGCTGGATATGGGCAAAATCTCTGTCGGCCCGCCCTATTTCGACACGGTGTTCCTGCCGCTGATGGCGCCAGCGGTATTCATGATGGGGCTGGGGCCGATCGCGCGTTGGAAGCAGGCCAGCCTGCCGGAATTGGCGGTGCGCCTGAAATGGGCCTTCGTGGTCAGTGCGGTGACGGCAGTGGCCTTGCCGTTCGTGATGGGGCAGTGGTATCCGCTGGTGAGCCTGGGCCTGCTGATGGCCGCCTGGATTATTACTACCTCAGTGCAAAACCTGTGGAGCCGGGTCGGCAAGCCGCAGGGATCGGACACGATTTCTTCCAAGCTCGCCGCTCAGCCACGCAGCTATTATGGGATGTTGCTCGCCCATTGCGGCATAGCGATTTTCATCATCGGCGTCACCCTGGTCAAGGGTTACGAGACCGAGAAGGACGTGCGCATGGATATTGGCGACACGACGACGGCTGGCGGCTACACCTTCCGCTTTGATGGCGTGGTGGATGTCGATGGCCCGAACTATACGGCGTCGCGGGGCTTTATCCAGGTGAGCAAGGACGGCAAGGATCTGGGTGTAATGCATCCCGAAAAGCGCATCTACAACGTGCAGACCATGCCCATGACCGAGGCCGCGATTGATACCGGCCTGTTCCGCGACCTCTATGTGTCGCTGGGCGAGCCGGTGAGCGGCGGGGCGTGGAGCGTGCGCATCTATTACAAGCCGTTTGTCGACTGGATCTGGGCCGGGGCCTTCTTCATGGCAATGGGTGGGTTCGTGGCTGTTACTGACCGCCGTTACCGCCTTGCGGCGCGCAAGGCGCGTGCTGCGGCGGTCGATCCCACAGATAAGGCGGCGGTTGCGTCTGCGCCCGCACTCGTGGCCGAGATGGAGAGCAAGTCCTGATGTTACGATTGCGCTTTCTTCTGCCTCTAGGCATCTTTCTTGTCGTGGTGGGTTTTTTCTTTGTGACATTACGGCAGCCGGAAGGCACGCGTGAGGCATTGCCCTCGCCGCTTATCAACAAGGCCGCGCCGGATTTTCGTCTGGCCCAGTTGCATGAGCCGAACCAGTTTTTTACGCCGGCGGATGCGCGGGGCAAGGTATGGCTGTTGAATGTGTGGGCGTCCTGGTGCGTGTCGTGCCGCCAGGAACATCCGGTCTTGATGGAATTATCGCGCGCGGGTCTGGTGCCTATCTACGGACTGAACTACAAGGACAAGCGTGAAGACAGCGCGAACTGGTTGGCACAGTTCGGTAATCCCTATGTATTAAGTGCCGTGGATGGTGACGGGCGGGTGGGTATTGATTATGGCGTCTATGGTGCCCCTGAAACTTATGTGATTGATAAGAAAGGGGTCATACGCTACAAACATATCGGCCCTGTCTCGGCGGATGCCTTGAATAACAAGATTCTGCCGCTGGTTCAGGAGCTTGAAAAATCATGAAGCATATTTTATTTGCGCTAATGTTAGGTCTTGCTCCTCTGGCAGTGACGGCGGGTGAGGCTCAGCCCACGAACAACGATCCGGCGCTGGAAAAGCGCGTCATGGCACTTTCCGCCGAGCTGCGCTGTCTGGTGTGCCAAAACCAGTCGCTGGCGGATTCTCATGCCGAACTTGCCATCGATCTGCGTAATGAAGTGCGCGACATGATGAAGTCAGGCAAGAGTGACGCCGAGGTGGTTGATTACCTGGTGGCGCGCTATGGCGACTTTGTGCGCTATCGTCCACCGATGAATACCACGACAGCCCTGCTGTGGTTCGGACCCTTGATTCTGGCTGTGATAGGTGCGGGCGTATTATTTTTTAACCTGATGAAGCGGCGGCGGCGTGTTGCCGAGACCGCTTTGACTGATGAAGAGCGTAAACGTGCAGCGGCACTGTTAAATGATGGGGCGGGAGAGACTAAGGCATGACAGTATTTTGGATTGTGGCGGCGTGTTTTGTTATCGCCGCCCTGCTTTTTGTATTACCCCCCCTGTTGTACCGTGCGGACAAGGACAAAAAAGAGACGGTTGAACGCGAAGTTATCAATACATCGATCTACCGTGACCAGCTTGCCGAGCTGGAGCGCGATCTGCGCAATGACATGGTCGAGCCGGAGCAATATGCCCAGGGTCGCCGTGAGCTGGAACGGCGCTTGCTGGAAGATGTCACAACGCAGCCCGGCACCACGCCGACTCCAGCCCTGGCCGTGCCGCGCTCCAGCCGCACTACTGCGATTGTGTTGGGCCTTGCCCTGCCTCTGTGCGCGGTGCTTCTGTACCTCAAGATCGGTAGTCCCAATGTGCTAGGGCCGCAGCCCGTTGCCAGCGCAGATGCTACAGCGGCAGTGCAGCATTCCGATGCGCCCGAACAGATCAAGGCGATGATCGGTAAATTGATCGAACGCCTGAAACAGAATCCGCAGGATCCCGAAGGGTGGGCTGTTCTGGGGCGGTCGTTGTATGCCTTGGGGCGTTTTGATGAAGCCACTGAGGCCTTCTCAAAATCGGTTGCCATGGTGCGTACAGATGCCCAGCTTCTGGCGGATTATGCCGATTCGATGGCGATGGCCAACGGCGAGCGCCTGGATGAACAGTCCATTGGTTTGATACGCGAAGCGCTGAAGGTAGACCCCAATAATCAAAAGGCGTTATGGCTGGGGGGCACGGCGGACTTCGAAGCAGGGAATTTCTCCAGCGCGGTTGCCCATTGGGAGCGTTTGCTGAAGCTGTTGCCGCCTAATTCCGATGTGTCGCGCACCATGGCGGCGAACATCGAGGAGGCGCGTGGCCTGGCCTCCGGCAAACCACCAGGCATGCCTGCGATGTCTGGCAATGCCGATGCTGCACCCAATGAGGCCGGCACGGCGGCTCCCGCCAATGCCACCGTGGCTGGTGTGGTGAATCTTGCTCCCGAGCTTGCCGCCAGGAGCGCACCCACCGATACGGTATTTGTCTTTGCCCGCGCGGCACAGGGTCCACGCATGCCGCTGGCGATCATGCGCGCCCAGGTCAAGGATCTGCCGCTGTCGTTTACGCTGGATGATTCCATGGCGGCGATGCCGACCATGAAGCTGTCCGGTGTGTCGGAAGTCGTGGTTGGGGCACGCATCTCAAAGTCGGGCGATGCCATGCCGCGCACGGGCGACCTGCAGGGCAGCAGTCAGGTGGTGAAGGTGGGGAGCAGCGCCGTTAAGGTGGTGATTGACTCGGTAACGCCTTAGCCGTTGCGACAGCTCCAACAGTGTCTTGTCCGGCCACCGTTTACAGGTTGAAACGATGATTCACGGAATAAGCAGGTTGTGTATCATGTTGATGCCACTGCTGTTTATTGCGGGCTGTGATCGGCAAACCTCTGCCGTGGGTGCTGCGGCTTCGGCAAAACCCTTTCCTTCCGTATCCTTCACGTCGCTGGACGGCACCGCCATATCTGCGGACTCCTACCGTGGCAGGCTGGTAGTATTGAACATCTGGGCGACCTGGTGCGCGCCTTGTCGCCGCGAGATGCCCGATCTGGAGCGTTTGAGCAAGACGCTCGACCCGCAACGCTTCGCCGTCATAGGCTTGTCTGCTGATGAGGATGAGCATGTCGTGCGCGAATACCTCAATGATAAAGGTTTGACCTTTGCCCGTTTCATCGACAAGGACTTGAAAATCATCCGCGACCGGCTGGGCATTTCAGTGTATCCAGCCACCGTACTCATCGCCCCGGATGGCATGTTGATCGGCCAGGTAATTGGTCCACGTGAATGGCACAGCCCTGCGATGATCCGGCTTCTGGAAGACGCCTATCAGGGCAAGGCTGTGAAATTGGACGAGATACCCGTGGCGAGGGGTTATTCCATTCCCAAATCAATAGTGGAATCGTAGGGCGCACCCTACATAATTATTGGCGTTTTGAAATCGAATTCGAATTCGAATGACGCGCGATATGCACTTGAATATTATGGTGTTTTTTTGTGAGTAACCGAGTTTTTCAGGTCGAATCGTCTTCGCTAGCCTCCGACAACACGCGCTGCACCGCACCCGTCAATAACGATAGATCCACCGGATCGATCGTGTAGGGGGGCATCAGGTACACCAGGCAGCCGAAGGGGCGCAGCCAAATCCCGGCCTCTACGAATCGTGGCGTCCAGGCGCGCAGGTCCAGCGGCTCGTGCATTTCGATGACGCCGATCGCGCCCAGCACCCGTACTTCCCGTACCGTCGCCAGCGCGGCACACGGAGCCAGTTCCACGCGCATCTGCTGTTCGATACCCCGCACTCTTGCCTGCCAGCCCGAGTCCAGCAGCAGATCGATACTCGCTACGGCGACGGCGCAGGCCAGCGGATTAGCCATGAAGGTGGGTCCATGCATCAAGCAACCCGCGCCACTACGGGAGATCGTCTCGGCCACCTCGACAGTGGTCAGGGTGGCGGCCAGGGTCAGGTAACCGCCAGTCAGTGCCTTGCCCAGACAGAGAATGTCCGGGGTTATGCCCGCGTGCTCGCAGGCGAACAGTCGGCCGGTACGGCCGAAGCCGGTGGCGATTTCGTCGACGATCAGCAGTACGCCGTGCGCGTTGCACAGGGCGCGCACCTGACGCAGGTACTCGGGGTGGTAGAACCACATGCCGCCCGCGCCCTGCACAATGGGTTCCAGGATCACCGCCGCAAGTTCGTCCTGGTGCGCCTCGATCAGGCGCGCAAAGTCGGCGATGTCGGACGGATCCCAAGGGTCCCCGAAACGGCACGAGGGGCGGGGTGCGAAATGCTGCTTTGGCACCACTCCCTCGAACAGATGATGCATGCCGGTGATCGGGTCGCACACCGACATGGCGGCGAAGGTGTCGCCGTGATAGCCGCCCCGCAGGGCGAGCAGCCGGTGCTTGCCCGGCTGGCCTCGGGCCTGCCAGTACTGGAGAGCCATTTTAATGGCCACTTCCACCGATACCGAACCGGAATCGCACAGAAAGACCTTTTCCAGAGAGGCGGGCGTTAGCGCCACCAGCCGCCGCGCCAGTTCGACGGCGGGTGCGTGGGTCAAACCGCCAAACATGACGTGCGCCATACGCCGGAGCTGATTCTCCACCGCGCGGTTGAGCCGGGGGTGGTTGTAGCCGTGAATTGCCGCCCACCAGGAAGCCATGCCGTCGATCAGTTCCCGGCCGTCAGCCAGCTTCAGGCGCACTCCGTCGGCGGAGACCACTGGCCAGACTGGCGCTGGGTCGGTCATCGAAGAATAGGGATGCCAGAGATGGGCGCTGTCGCAGGCAAGAGCGTCCGACCAAGCCTGCGTAGCCACTGTCTCGCTGTCAGTCCCCGTCATCGGATTTCAGTCGCTTGGGTCGGCTCTGTCATCGCTTCAATCCGTTACGGCGCCTTTGCTCGCCGACGAAACCACCCTGGCGTATTTCGCTAACACGCCATGCGTGTAGCGGGGCGCGGGTGGTTGCCAAGCGGCGCGGCGGCGCGCGATTTCATCATCAGGCACATTGAGCTGGAGCAGGCGCTGCTCCGCGTCCAGGGTCACTGAATCGCCTTCCTCTACCAGTGCGATGGTGCCGCCGACAAAGGCCTCGGGCGCGACGTGGCCCACTACCATGCCGTAGGTGCCACCGGAAAATCGGCCGTCAGTGATCAATCCCACGCTGTCGCCCAGGCCCGCGCCGACGAGGGCGGAGGTGGGCGACAGCATCTCGCGCATGCCGGGGCCGCCCTTGGGGCCTTCGTAGCGGATCACCACCACGTCGCCCGCCTTGATCTTCTGCGCCAGAACCGCCTCCATGCATGCCTCTTCCGAGTCGAACACGCGCGCCGGGCCAGTGATCTTGGGGATCTTCACCCCGCTGGTTTTGGCTACTGCCCCCTCGATGGCAAGATTGCCCTTTAGGATGGCAAGATGGCCGTGCGGGTAAAGCGGTTTGCCCCAAGGCCGGATGACATCTTGATCGGCACGCGGCTCCTCGGGTACATCCTTCAGCGCTTCAGCTAGGGTTTGACCGGTCACGGTAAGTGCATCGCCGTGCAACAGGCCGTGGGCCAGCAGCATTTTCATGAGCTGGGGAATGCCGCCGGCGCGGTGTAAATCCGTTGCCACGTAGCGCCCGGATGGTTTCAGATCGCACAGTACCGGCACGCGTCGGCTGAACGCCTCGAAATCATCGATTGTAAGCTTCACCCCGGCAGCATGCGCGATGGCGGGCAGGTGCAGCACGGCGTTGGTGGAGCCGCCCACCGCCATCAACACGGCGATGCCATTCTCGAAGGCTCGGCGGGTAAGGATGTCGCGCGGCAGAATCTGCCTATGGATCGCCTGCACCAGTACCTCCGCAGATTGCTCCGCACTCACGGCCTTTTCTTCATCCTCGTTCGCCATGGTCGAAGAATACGGCAGGCTCATGCCCATGGCCTCGAAGATCGACGCCATGGTGTTGGCGGTGTACATGCCGCCGCACGAGCCAGCGCCCGGGCAGGCGCGGCGTTCAATTTCCAGCAGATCGTGTTCGTCAATTTTATGCGCAGTGTACTCACCGACTGCCTCGAACGCGCTCACGATGGTGAGGTCGCGGCCTTTGTAATGGCCCGGTTTGATGGTGCCGCCATAAACAAATATCGCCGGAATGTTCATGCGCGCGATGGCAATCATCGCGCCCGGCATGTTCTTGTCGCAGCCACCGAGAGCGAGCACCCCATCCATGCTCTGGCCCTGACACACCGTTTCGATGGAATCGGCAATCACCTCGCGCGACACCAGCGAATATTTCATCCCCTCGGTGCCCATTGAGATGCCGTCCGAGATGGTGATGGTACCGAACATCTGCGGCATGGCCCCGGCCTTTTTCAATGCGGCTTCCCCGCGCGCGGCCAGCGCGCCGATGCCTATGTTACAGGGTGTGACGGTGCTGTGCGCGTTCGCCACGCCGACGATAGGTTTGTCGAAATCCCCATCGCCGAACCCCACCGCACGCAGCAGGGCACGGTTGGGTGAGCGCTGCACGCCCTGCGTAACGGTCTTGCTTCTGCGGTTGTCAGACATGATTTACCCTCCTGAAAGTTTGAGCGCGCGAAAGCACGGTTGCAATTTACATATAAAGACACGCACTCGTTCATTTGACCAGCTTCCACGTAACACACCTCATCCAGGCCTGCCGACAAGCTGCCGGGCGGCATTGCCACCTTTACGGTGGAACGGCGCGATTTCCCCCAAGTTTTCTGCCAAGGCCATGCAGCGTTAACGGATGACCCACTGCGCATCCGAAACCAGGCACATGCCGCCAAAACGCTTGAGATAGGGACGCACCATCTCGGTAATCGGCTCAACTTGCACATCCTCGCAGGCGAGCAGTAGTAAATGGTACTGGAACACGCCAAGACTGACACCGGAGCGCAGGCCACGCTCGCCGCGCCCCAGCACTTCGCGGATCACCGTGTATCCCGATACCCCGAGTGTGTCCAATTTCTGCGCGATCTCCTCGATAACGTCCTGATTGAGTACCATCTCGATTCGCTTTACCGGCTTCGAAGTCATTACTGCGTTCATGGTGTTCTCCTCTTGCAAATGTGTTGTCCGATGCTTAGCCCCAGATCAGGCCGATTGTGGCGAAGTAGAGCGGTATACCCACAACGATGTTAAATGGAAAGGTAAAGCCCAATGCCATGGTGAAGTAAATTCCTGGACGCGCCTCCGGTATAGCATAGCGCACGATGGCGGGAACCACGATGTAGGACGCGCTTGCCGCGAGCACCATGAGCAGCATCGCATCACCCTTGGGCAGGCCGAACAACCAGGCGAACCCCATGGCGACGGCGGCATTCACGAGGGGCATTACGAGGGCAAAGCCCATCACGAAGAGGCTGATGCCCTTGCGCGACTCGCGCAGTTGCCTTGCCACCAGCAGCCCCATCTCGAGCAGGAAGAAGGCCAGTATGCCCTTGAAGATATCCACGACAAACGGCTCCATGATTTTCTTACCCTCTGCCCCGGTAACAAAGCCGATGACCAGGCTGCCGATGAGCAGCAGGTGCGCGCCGTCGGTAAAGGCTTCGTGCAGCACCTTTTTCAGCGACAGGCCGGGTTCGGTGTGAGTCGCGCCGGCAGCGAGTGAAGTCCGCTTGGCCTCCTGGCTGCGTACCAGGGATGCCAGCAGAACCGCCATGATGATAGCGGGCGATTCCATGAGCACCATCGCCACCGTCATATGACCGCCGAAATCCAGATCGTTGCGGCTCAGGAACTGCTGCGCAGTGATGAACGTGACGGCACTGACGGAGCCATAGGTTGCGGCAACGGCTGCGGCATCGTAGGGATTGATGCGCGAGCGCAGGATCAGGAAGCTATAGGCGGGCACCAGCGCCGCCATGATGAGCGCGCCGAGCAACGCCAGCCAGGCGGTCTGCGAAAGTCCGGTTGCCGCCAGCGCGGCGCCGCCCTTCAGGCCGATGGCGATCAACAGATAGAGCGAAAAGAATTTTGCTATCGCCGGGGGGATCTCGAGGTTCGAACGAATCGCCCCGGCAAACACACCGAAGACGAAGAACAGGATGACGGGGTCGATAAGGTTCTTCAGCAAGCTAAATTCCATAATGCTATCCTCTCGTGGTTAACAATAAGCCGTCGTTCAAAATAATGCGATAACGAAAACCTCAAGCTAATGATGCATGGGATAATACATAAATAAAAATAAGATTTAAATTACTTTTACATAGATTTTTATCTATTATTATGGGTAGGGTACAAGCTGTGTGGGCTTGTGCGCGTTTATCAGCGGCGCAAAGCGCGCGCCTTGTGGCATAGCTTTTACAATCCGTTCGCGGCAGGGGCGCGTGTGCTCGGCGGTCGTCACTGGCGGTTTCAGTCTCAGAACCTGTTCTCAGGGGTTGCAGTAATCGCAGCGGCCGGGATCAGCGCGTTGCCGTTCAGTGCGCTCGCGGGTGAAGCGATGCGCGCATTTTAGGCATCCACAAACCTCAGCGCGGGTTTCGCGGGTCGGCGCACCGCAGTCCGCGCATGGCAGTCCGGCAACGCGTTCCACGATCCAAAATCCCGGCGTGTCGCAGGCCGGACACAGGGAGCAGAGTTTCTGCGCCAGATCCTCAGCCGCGAGGCGGATGTTCTCCATGCGCGTGGGGTTGGCGTGGGCGCGCACATCGGTTTCGACGAATACCCGCCCATGGACCGATTCCGCCAGCGCCCAGGCAAAGGCGGCCTCCAACTCCGCCCAGGCAGCGATCCCCTTGCGGATGCGCGGATCATCCGCGCCTTCCGGGCGCACCACCAGATAGTGCTCGGGAAATCCCGATCGACGGGCAAAGGCTTCGGCCGCAGCCCAGTCCGCCACCAGCAGGTGGGAGAAATTCGCCGTGCCTTGGGCCACGCCGACGACCTCCAGCCCACGCTCATTGTCGCTCCAGATCAGGAACTCCACATTCCAGGGAAACATCCCCGCGAACGGGTCCGGCCCGAAGGAGCCCTCGCTGGCGAGCCCGAGCGGTAGCCCGGACAGCTCCATGCCGATGCGCGCCTTCTTGCGCGCCGCCTCAAACTGGGTGTCGGCGCGAGGGATGTCGCGGGTGAACGTACCCAGGAGATCAGTGTCGTAGCCTGCCACGCGTTCGACCCGGCAGCCGAGCGCACGCTCCAGCACAGGCGCGATCATGCGCTCCTTGCCATGCTGTGTTAGCAGGGCGACGCGCTGACCAGCATAGGGGGAAACCCCGCTCGTCATGACGTCACCATCGCCACAGGTGGGATATGCGTTCTCTGCGCTCAATCAATGACGTCCGCAAACCAGTTCAGTTTCGCGACGAATGCTTTCCGTGAACAAATAGGATTTTGCCCTGTCAGTCAAACAGGTCGCGCAGGAAGGACTTGTGCCGCTTGCCCCGGTACTCATCATCACGATGGTGGCGTTCGTGACGTTCTGGCTCGCGCGCTCGCTCAGGGGTATCGCTGCGTGGCGGTCGGTCGCTGGTCTGGCGTTCCGCGCGCTCCATGAGCTTGTCCAGCTCGCCGCGGTCCAGCCACACGCCTCGACATTCGGGGCAGTAGTCGATCTCGATTGACTGGCGTTCGGTCATCACTAGATTTGCGTCTTTGCACACTGGACATTTCATGGTCTTTCTCCTTACTTTGGTTGAATGAATATTGCGAACCTTGTTTTCTATTCTCCTGAACGGGCGGTCAGGGGCGATGTTGATGATCGACGGCGTTCCCTGCATGGGATGTGTTCGACCGCCACCGCCATAATCCGGCCGCAAGTTTGCGCGCCTCGTCCAGCACCAGCACGCTGGAGGCGACGGCGAACGCCAGCCCCCAGTCGGCCAGAGCCAGATCGGTGGTGCGGAAGACGGCCTGCGCTGGCGCCCAGTGTACGACCAGTGCCTGCAATGCAAGCACCGAGACCAGCGACAGCCACAGCCAGCGGTTGCGGAAAAAGGCGCGGTTGAACGCCGTGCCGTGCTCGGCGCGAGCGTTGAAGACGTTGAAGAACTGGAACAGCACGAAGGTGGTGAAGGCCAGCGTCAGAGCATAGGTCTCGCCCTGCGGCTGGGCGTAATGGAACAGTCCCAGGGTGCCCACGGCCATGGCCAGGCCATAGACGAACAGCCGGGCAAAGCGCGGGCCAGTGAGGATGCGCTGGCCGGGAGCGCGCGGCGAATCAAGCATGATGCCGGCGCGCGCCGGCTCCACCCCGAGGCTCATGGCCGGCGGGCCGTCCATGATGATGTTGATCCACAGGATCTGGATCGCGGTGAACGGGGCGGCCCAGCCGAGCAGGCTTGCCCCGAGCACGGTCTGGATCGCGCCCATATTGGTGGAGAGCTGGAAGCGCACGAATTTGACGATGTTGTCGTAGATGGCGCGGCCCTCCTTGACGGAGTGCACGATGGTGGCGAAGTTATCGTCGGTGAGTATCATGGTGGCCGCCTCCTTGGTCACCTCGGTGCCGGTGATGCCCATGGCCACGCCGATGTCGGCCTGCTTGAGCGCCGGAGCGTCGTTCACGCCGTCGCCAGTCATCGCCACCACGTGGCTGCGGCCCTTCAGCACCTGAACGATCTTGACCTTGTGCTCGGGCGCGACGCGGGCGAACACCGCCGTGTTTTCGATGCGTGCGCTCAACTCGGCGGCGGGGAGGGCGTCGAGTTCGGCGCCGGTCAGCACCTCGCCCTCCAATCCCAGCTCGCGGGCGATGGCGGCGGCGGTGATGGCGTGGTCACCGGTGATCATCTTGACCTGAATGCCGGCCTTCTTGCACAGCCGGATCGCGTCGCGCGCCTCGGGGCGCGGCGGGTCGATGATGCCGACCAGGCCTGTCAAGGTCAGTTCCTGTGCCCAGACCATCAGGTCGCCGGCGGGGTCGAATTCCCGCGCTGGAATGTCGCGCGCCGCCACCGCCAGCACACGCATGGCCTGACCGGCGAGACTGGCGTTCTCGGCCTCGAAGGCGGCGCGGGCGGCGGCATCCAGCGGCGCTTCGGCTGTTGCGTCGAGATAGCGGTCGGCGCGCGCCAGCAGCACGTCGGGCGCGCCCTTTACGAACATGCGCACCCGCTCCCCATCATGATGAAAGCTGGCCATGAATTTGTGCGCCGAGTCGAATGGAATCTCGGCGATGCGCGGCTGCCCTTGCACCAGCGCCTCGGCATCGAAGCCGCCCTTGGCGGCCAGCGCGAGCAGCGCGCCTTCGGTGGGGTCGCCGATCAACTGACCGTCGCGGATGCGGCTGTCGTTGGCGAGCGCGGCGGCGCGCAGCAGCGGTGCGAGATCGGGCAGCGCGCCGCCGTCTTCGGTCGCGATCGCGCCGTCACCGGTATAGCCCTCGCCGCTGACTGTGAAGCGCCGCCCGTGAAAATACACGGTGCGGGCGGTCATCTGGTTCATGGTAAGCGTGCCGGTCTTGTCCGAGCAGATCACCGTGGTGCAGCCCAGCGTCTCCACTGCGGCGAGTTTCTTTACGATCGCGCGGCTCTGGGCCATGCGATGCATGCCCAAGGCCAGGGTGACGGTGACTACGGCGGGCAGCCCCTCGGGAATAGCCGCCACCGCCAGCGCTATCGAGGTGAGGACGATCTCGAACAGCGGCAGTTCGCGCAGCAGCCCCAACAGGAAGATCGCGCCGATCACCACACCGGCGATCAGCGCCAGCCGCTTGCCGAGCGCATCGATCTGAAACTGCAAGGGCGTGGGCCCCGGTTCGGCAGCCTCCAGCATGTCGGCCAGCCGGCCCATCTCGGTGGCCATGCCGGTGGCGGTGACCAGCAGTTCGAGCCGTCCGCAGGTGACCACGGTGTTCATGTAGGCCATATTGTAGCGCTCGGCGAGTGGCGCATCCGCCGTCACCACCGCCTCAGCGACCTTGGCCACCGCATGGGACTCGCCGGTGAGGGCCGCCTCGGCCACCTCGGCGTTGTGGGCGGCGAGCACGCGCCCGTCGGCGGGCACGCGGTCGCCCGCTTCGAGCAGCACGAGATCGCCGGGAACCAGTTGCGCGGCGGCGATTTCCTCTATCCGCCCGCCGCGTCGCACCCGCGCCACCGGCGCGAGCATTTTTTTCAGCGCCGCCAGGGTCGCCTCGGCCCGGTGTTCTTGCCAGAAACCCAGCAGCGCGTTGATCACCACCACCAGCAGAATCACCACCGCGTCCTTGACATCGCCGACGGCCCCGGCCAGCATCGCCGCGCCGATCAGCACCAGGATCAGCAGGCTCTTGAACTGGTCGGCGAACGCCAGCCACTTGGAGCGGGGAGGGATCGAAGCCAGGCGGTTTTCCCCATGGCGCGCAAGGCGTGCGCCCGCCTCGGCCACAGCCAGGCCACGGGCCGGGTCCACCACAAGTCGCGCCGCCGTCGCCATCGGGTCGAGTGCGTGCCAGGCCGCTCCAGCGCATCCGGCAACTGCTCCCTGCGTTGTTCTCGACAATTGCTCCTGCATTGTTCTACCTTCGCCCATCCATGGGCTCGTACCTCCGGCATCCATGCCGTCGCCTGCGCCCGCAGCACTTGCGCATTCCTGTGCAGCGTCGGCGCCAGCCGGCCCGGTTGGACGTGCGTGATGCGTCATGTCGGGAGCCTTTGTCATTTTGTAGCCGGATGTTCAGGCGGCTGGCACGGCGCAATCGTCTGGGCGGACGCCCCCTGCGATAACAGCGTCTTCAATTCCCGGATTTCTTCGCGCATGGCCCGCACCTCTGCGTGCAGATCCGCCTCGATGTGCGCCCGCGCCACCTCCACCGCCTGCACCGTGCTCTGGTGCTCCGCCGCGCTGTAGCTCTGCATGGCGTTGACGATGACGGCGATGAACAGGTTGAGCATGGTAAAGGTCGCCACCAGAATAAAGGGCACGAAGAAGGCCCAGGCATAGGGAAAATCTTCCATCACCGGGCGGGCGATGCCCATGGACCAGCTCTCCAGAGTCATGATCTGGAACAGGGTATAGAGGGAGCGGCCCAGATGGCCGAACCATTCCGGATAGTCGGCGGCGAACAGATTGGTGGCGATCACCGCGAACACGTAATAAATGATGAGCAGCACCAGGGCGATGGATCCCAATCCCGGGATCGCCGCCAGCAGCGCCCCCACCACCCGCCGCAAGGAGGGCACCATGGTCAGCAGCCGCAGCACGCGCAGCACCCGCAACGCACGCAGCACGGCGAGCTGACCGGTGGCCGGCAGCAGGGCGATGGCGACGACGGCAAAGTCGAACACGCTCCAGGGGTCGCGCCAGAAGGCCTGCCGGTGGACGTAAAGGCGCAGGGCGATCTCCGCAACAAACACCGTCAGGATGGCTGTGTCCAGCGCAAGGATCAGCCCGCCCGCCGTCGCCATCGCGGCGGGCCAGGTCTCCAGTCCCAGCAGCGCCGCGTTAATTAGGATCAGGATGATGATGCCGCCCTGTATGAGGCGGTGCTCGATGAAGGCGCGCAGACGCTCTTGCAGTCCTGGAGGCACGGGACGCACGACGGGTTCCATCAACGCTCACCACTCGTCTTCAGGGCAGCGATACGCTCTTCCAGCGGCGGGTGGGTCATGAACAGCCGTTTGAGTCCGCTGGCGCCGCTACCGCTGATGCCGAAGGCGGACATCTTGTCGGGCAGGGGTTGCGGATGCAGCGCATTGAGCCGCTCCAGCGCTGCAATCATGGCGCCGCGCCCGGCCAGCCGCGCGCCACCCGCATCGGCGCGGAATTCACGCTGGCGCGAGAACCACATGACGATGGTGGAGGCGAGGATGCCTAGCACCAGTTCGGCGACGATCATGGTGACCCAGAACGCCGGACCGTGGCCCTGCTCGTTCTTGAATATCACCCGGTCCACGGTGTGGCCAATCACCCGCGACAGGAACATGACGAAGGTGTTTACGACACCCTGAATCAAGGCCAGCGTCACCATGTCGCCGTTGGCGACGTGGGCCACCTCGTGACCTAGCACGGCCTCGGCTTCTTCCCGGGTCATCTTTTGCAACAACCCGGTGGACACGGCGATCAGCGAGCTGTTCCTGTTCATGCCGGTGGCGAAGGCGTTCACTTCGGGCGAATCCCAGATGGCCACTTCGGGCATCCCGATGCCGGCGGTCTGGGCCTGACGCGCCACGGTCTGCACCAGCCACTGTTCAGTGGGCGTGCGCGGCTCGGTGATGACTTGGGCGCCCACCGATTTCTTGGCCGTCCACTTGGAGATGGCCAGGGAAATAAAGGCACCGCCAAAGCCCATGACGGCGGCAAAAACAAGCAACGAGGCAAGGTTCAGGCCCTGTTCGTTCAGATAGGGCTCCACACCGAGCAAGCGCATGGTGACCGAGAGCACCAGCACGATGGCCAGATTGGTGGCGAGAAAAAGCGCGACACGTTTCATACACGACTCCTTGCGGTAATTACTGTGACGACAGCCTCAACCTAAAAGCGAACCTTCATTTGCCCGCCGGATCGGCGCTGTCCGCCCTCGGGCGTGGCGGACCTCGCCTCTTGGGTGCGCCCGGCCCGTTCGGTGGCGCGATCTGCTGCGACATGGAGATCCGACTCGGTTCGGAGCCGACGCCCAGTTGACAGAGTCTAGCCTTGCCTTTGCATCAAGAAAAGTCGAATATTATGGAGTTTTAGTTCGTCACAGACTGATTGAGAGAGTCATTGCCCGTATTGAGCTACAAGCCGCCTTACTATTTCTGGAGCGCTACTCGGCGAGCCTGCGATTACGTGGTGAGCTTGGGAAACCATTGAACACGCTGGCGCTGGCGATTAAAGCGATGCTCAGGCGATCGCTCAAAAACAGCCGATACCCTTGGCACCTTTCACCCTGTGGCGTTTATCGAACACCCACCCTCGCAGAGTCCCAACGGTGGGGCTGTGGCCTGCGTCTTTACTGCGCCGTTTCGAAAGAGGGCCAGGACGCCATCCAGAGTATGTGGTCTTGCTCAATCAGTATTTCCATGAGCCGTGCCAGACTGTTACTATTGCGGCGGATTTACGTATTTACTGAGGGAGGGCAACACAGTATGACGCGCTTTGGTTTAAACTTCATGATCCCAGTCAAATTCCTTTTTATTCAGCATATTAAACGCCATACCGTGCTTGTCTTGGGGGGGCTTCTGCCGTTGATGGGGTGGAGTGGCATGGTTCATGCCGCCGATCCCGGCAATGGCGGAAAAATCTATGCAACGCATTGTTCAAGCTGCCATGGCGAGGATGGTGCCAGCACCATGCCCGGCACGCCGGATTTCTCCCGGCGCGAAAGGTTGTTCAAGCCGGACATGGCACTGCTCGTCAGCATCCGCGATGGCATAAGCGTTATGCCTGCCTATAAGGGACTGCTGACGGACCAGGAAATTCTGGACATCGTCGCCTATTTGAGAACCATACGGTAATGCATTTTTTGCGTCCCCCCTTGTGTGCCGCGCTGCTCGTGGCATTGACAGTTTCAGCCTGTTCCAGCGCACAGGAAAATGCGCCCGCCAAGGATGCCAAGGCGGCTAACCAGACGGGCGCGCCCCAGTCCGCAGCGCGGGATCTGCTGAGCAATGATGCGCAGGCCAATGACCAGCGTGTGCTGGAAAACTTTGGTGTGGGTGATGACGCCTATGTGCGGGCGCTGGCGGTTGATCCTGAAAAAAACAGCTTATGGGTAGGTACATCATTAGGTGTACACGAGGTTGATCTGGTGAGTCGCGACGTGCGCAATACCTTCACGCGCGAGGCGGGGCTGGCCAATGAATATGTCTTTGACATCATGGTGGACGGCAAGGGAAACAAGTGGTTTGGCACCAACGGCGGCGGCGCGTCGCGCTATAACAACGGCAAGTGGAAGACCTACTTCCCCATGCACGGCCTGGCCGACTATTGGGTGTATTCGTTCGGCGAGCAAAGCGACGGCACGGTCTGGATAGGCACATGGTACGGCGCCAACCGTGTCGATGCCAAAACGGGTGAATTCAAGACCTATCTCAAGGAACTGGTCAACGAGTGGGTCTACGGTATCGGTGTTGATGCGCAAGACCGGGTATGGTTCGGCACAGAGGGTGGCGTCTCGATGTTTGATGGCAAGACCTGGACAGCCTGGACGCATAAAGATGGCTTGGGCGCGCCGAATGCCGATAACCTCCCTTCGAGTTCGAACACGGGCTTGGGGACGCGGGCGCGCCATGATCTGAGTGTTGTCATGGAAGGCAAGCCTACGTATAACCCCAATTATGTGTTCTGCATCCATGTCAGCCCGGACAACACCGTGTGGGCGGGCACCTGGGGTGGTGGCGTCAGCCATTTTGACGGGACGCGCTGGACCAGTTACACCGTCAAGGATGGATTGGCCGGGAACATTGTATTCAGTATTGCCCAGGATAAAGACGGGGTGTTCTGGTTTGGCACGGATCACGGCTTGACACGTTATGACGGCAAAAACTGGCGCACTTTTACGCGGGGTGAAGGTCTGATTAACGATAGCGTCTACGCCGTTGCTGCAACCAGGGACGGCGAGGTATGGGTTGGAACCAAAGGCGGCGTGGTGCGCATTGGGTATCCTTCGAAACAGGCAAAGGCAGGCGGGTAAATGAAGCTTGATTACAAAGGTTGGGCGGTCATCGTCCTGGTCGGTGGCGGTTTGTTGGCGGGCGCCTATGCTGTGGGTCAGAAACAGGGCGGTAAAACGACGGAATCCGCCGCTGATTCCGCTACGCCGGGATCATCATCGGGTGGCGTGATCACCACCGCCGCCGCGCAAACCCCGCCCAATCATCCATCTGCATCGGCGGGTGCCGCTGGGGCAGGCAACGGCAAGTTTACTCATTTCCGTGTCGGCAACCGCAACGTCAAAGGTATATATGCCGACGGCGACATCATATGGATCGGTACCTCCGGGGGCGTGATCCGCTATGACGTTAAAACCGACAATTTCAGGATTTTCGACAACAAGACCAAGGGGCTACTTTCCAACGGCATTTTCCATGTGAGCAAGCTGAACGACTGGATCGTGGCCGGCACTTATGGGGGTGGCCTGTCTATCTATGACCAGAAGGCTGATCAGTGGAAAAATCTGAACATCCCCAATGGATTGGCCGATCAGTTCGTCTACGATGTGGTGAAGGTGTCCAATGGCGATGTGTGGATAGCTACCTGGTCCGGTGCAAACCGTGTGCGCGGTGGGGCGCTTACGGATCCATCGAAGTGGGAAACCTTTACTGTTGAAAACACCAAAGGGGGCCTGCCCAACCCATGGGTTTACGGTGCTGAAGAAGGCAAGAATGGCGAGATGTGGTTTGCCACCGAGGACGGCCTGGCTCGCTACAAGGACGGCAAGTGGCAGAACTGGCAGCATGAGGAGGGTCTGGGCGCGCCGCTGGAGGCGGTGCGTGACGCCATTCAGTTCAATAATGACCCCGCCAAATCCTCTTCGCACCATGCCCAGCAAAAAGCCGAGCAGGGGTTGCAAAATGTGGATATCGCCTACAATCCGAATTACATCATTTCGCTCAAGGTGGACCGGCAAGGCACCGTATGGTGCGGCACATGGGGCGCTGGCCTGGCGCGTTTCGATGGCAAGACATGGCGCAATTTCACCACTGCGGACGGCCTGCCGGCCAATCATATCTTCATGCTGTATCTCGACCCGCAGGGCAAGTTGTGGGCGGGGACGAATAAAGGCCTAGCCAGGCTTAACGACGACGGCAAGAGTTTCACCGTAATGACTACGGCCGATGGCCTGTATGCCGATAACGTGTTTTCCATGGCTACCGCAGCGGATGGCAGTCTGTGGGTTGGGAGTTTTGGCGGCGTGGCCCATCTTGCCGGGCAACAACGTTAACGGGGGATAGTCTCTCAAACGCCAGAGGCCGCTAATAAAGCCAAGAAACTTGCCGATATCTCCTATAGCTGGTCAATGTATAAATGACGGATCGTTTGGGGTGGGCGGTTTCAATACCGGCGGCGAAATGCGCACCCTGCAATCTCATGTTGATTGACCTCCAGTTTGGGTGCGCCGAATCCCCGTGACCACCGTCAAGGTGGCAATGAGGCATTGCGCCCTCATTGTCACCTCATTGCCATCTTTACGGTGGTTATGGTGATTACGGGTGGGACAATGTCCCCGTGTGGCCATATCGTTGTGCTTTTATCCAACCTGCTCAGAGATAAAAATTTTGTTGTGGACGACCAAGCAAAATAACCAGGACGCCAGCCCATGAAGAGCCTTGGTACCCGCCTTGCATTGGTTATATCCAGCGTCTTGCTTTGCCTGATGTTCGCCGCCAATCTTTGGCTGGAGCGGCAACTGACCGAGGCTATTTATGAGGAAGAAAGGGCGCAGGCGGAAAGCCACGCCAAGACCCTGCTCGCCAGCCTGCAGACCTTGATGTTGAATGGCCAGGGTACGCTCGCCCGCGAATGGCTGGATCGCATGCACGGAACAGCGGGCATCGTCGATATCAAGGTGTTGCGCCGCAATGGCCAGGAGGCGTTTAGCGATCTTGCCACAGTTGAACAGGTCAATCAGTATCTCAACATCCCGCGTTTTCAGCGTGAAGCAAACCCGCCTCATGACCCTTCTCCACCGCCTATGGAAATCTTCCAGAGGGCGCTGAAGGGTGAGTTCGTCGTTGATCGCAAGCCGGACTCGATGACCGTCATGATGCCGATACCCGTCAAAACGGAATGTCTGGCCTGTCATGGCTATGATGATGAGCCGTTGCGCGGGATATTGAAGCTCACGCTTTCCTCCGAGGCCGCCGAAGCGCGCCTCCAGAGTATGCGCAACAACCTTTGGGTGATTTCAACCCTGATGGTGGCGGTGCTCGGAATTGCTATGTGGACTGCGTTGCGGTTTAGTGTGCTGCGTCCGATCAGCGCCTTGCGCGATGCTATCGTGCGGGTCGGTGGGGGGGAGCGCAACACCAAGTTGCCGGTACTGCATAAAGACGAGCTGGGCGAAGTGGCGACGGTCTTCAACCGTATGCAGGACGACTTGCAGGCTTATGAGACGCGTATCCGGGCGGTGACAGACAACGTGCTGGATGCCATTATCACCATCGACGAGCGCGGGATGATCGAGTCCGTCAACCCAGCGGTGGAAAAGATCTTTGATTATGCCCCATATGAATTGCTTGGCCAGAATGTCAGCATGCTGATGCCCGAACCTTACCGCAGCATGCATGATGAATATCTTGGGAACTATCTCCGCACAGGTAACGCTCGGATAATCGGCGGGCGGCGTGAGCTGGTGGGGATGCGCAAGGACGGTTCGATACTGCCCATCGATATTGCCGTGACCGAAATGAATGTGGCCGGGAGCCGCCGATTTATTGGCATCATCCGTGACATTACCGAGCGTAAGGAACAGATGGCGGCGCTCGAATATCAAGCGCTGCACGATGCATTGACCAGTCTGCCGAACCGCACCCTGCTCTCGGACCGCTTGTGTCAGGCCATCCTTCGCACGCAGCGCGAAGGGACACAATTGGCGCTGGTTCTGACCGATCTTGACCGTTTCAAGGAGATCAATGACACCCTCGGCCACCAGAATGGCGACCTGATCTTGCAGCAGGTTGCCCAGCGTTTGCGCAATGCACTGCGCGAGTCCGATACCATCGCCCGTCTCGGTGGTGATGAGTTTGCGATTTTGCTGCCCACGGCAGACCTTGCTCTATCCACGCAAATTGTGCGAAAACTGATGGCCGCACTTGAAGATCCCTTTATGATCGAGGGACAGGCCTTGCATGTGGCAGCGAGTTTCGGCATTGCGCTGTATCCCGATCATGGTGTGGATGAGGATGCCTTGATGCGGCATGCGGATGTGGCGATGTATATCGCTAAAAGAGCCAGTCTGGGCTATGCCATTTATGACCCGGCAAAGGATCAGCACAGCTTGCGCAATCTGGAGTTGATGGGCGATCTTCGCGCCGCTATCGACAGCGGTGATCTGATCCTTTTTTACCAGCCTAAAGTGAATCTCGCTACCGGGAAGGCAATAGGAGTGGAGGCGCTGGTCAGGTGGCGTCACCCGCGTCATGGCCTGATGTTCCCGGATAGTTTTATTCCGTTAGCCGAGCAGATTGGCCTGATCAATCCCCTGACTTACTGGGTTGTGAAGGAGGCCCTCAGGCAATGCCAGGTCTGGCATGAAAAAGGTATCATGCTCAGTGTCGCCGTGAATCTGTCGGCGCGCAATCTGCTGGATATTCAGTTCCCTTTTCATATCGACGCCGTTTTTTCAGGCGCTTGCAAGCAAGCCAATCGTCTGACACTGGAGATTACCGAAACCGCTGTGATGGTGGATCCTGCCCGCGCGCTTGCGGCACTGCTCAGCCTGAGGGAGATGGGCGTGAAGCTGTCTATTGATGATTTTGGAACAGGTTATTCTTCGCTGTCCTATCTCAAGCAATTGCCAGTGAATGAGTTGAAAATCGACAAGTCATTTGTGTTGGGCATGGCGGTGGATGATAACGATTCGGTGATTGTGCGCTCCACCATCGATCTGGCGCACAATATTGGCCTCGCTGTAGTTGCCGAGGGGGTCGAGGATAAAGCTACTTATGACCTGCTGGCAAGGCTGGGTTGCGATGTCGCCCAGGGGTATTACATCAGCCGCCCCATTCCCGCAGAGGAGTTTGAGCGCTGGCTGCTGGAGTCGGATTGGGGGCTGGAATAAGAGAGCCTATCCCAATACGGTTCACTTAACTGTTCGCCCTGAGCTTGTCGAACCACTAGTACATGAACACATAAATTGTGCAGTGTAATGCCCGCACGATTGTAGGTCGGCCTTCAGGCCGACATGTCTGGCTAAAGCCAGACCTACATGGGATTCGGATCATGTTTCGTAATTTATAATTTCATGTACTAGCCACTCATCCAGAGCCCTTCGACAAGCTCAGGGCGAACGGAAGTGAGCATGGAGCCTATCCGTGATAAATCATCCCTGCGCACTGCCTTGGAGCTACTTGCCCGAAGTGTCACTGCCAGGATTGACTTCAGTGGCTTGCGCATCAGAGGTGCCGTTTTCGCCTTCAACCTCTGGCGCTGGCACGAACATGCGTGAAAAGAAGACACCCACCTCGAATAGCAGCCACATGGGAATCGCCATCATGGTTTGCGATATGACATCCGGCGGCGTCAGCAGCATGCCGATTACAAACGCGCCAACAATGACGTAGCGCCGTGCCGCGACCAATTGATCCGGTGTGACTAGTCTGGCCCATACCACCAGAATGGTGGCAATAGGCACCTCGAAGGCCATACCGAAGGCAAAGAACATGATGAGCACGAAATCCAGGTATTTGCCGATATCGGTCATTACCGCGACACCCACCGGCGCCGAGCCAACCATGAAACCGAATACCATGGGAAATACCACAAAATAGGCGAACGCCATACCGGCGTAGAACAGCAGCACGCTGGAAACCAGCAGCGGAACCATCATGCGGCGCTCGCGCTGGTACATGGCGGGCGCGATAAAGCCCCATAGCTGGTGCAGTGCCACCGGCATGGCAATAAATACCGCTGTCATGAAGGCGAACTTGAAAGGGATCAAAAACGGCGAGACGACTTCCGTGGCGATCATGGTGCCGCCTGCTGGAAGATTTTTCAGCAAAGGACTTGCGAGCAGGCTGTAGAGGTCGTTGGCGAACGGTACCAACACCAGAAAAATCACTGCCACGGCGGCAAGTACACGCAACAGCCGGTCGCGCAGCTCAATCAGGTGCGCGGTAAACGGCTGCTCAGGCGGTGGGGGGTAATTATGCAGAGGTTTTTGAGGCATTGCCCGTCTGGCTGGTGGCCGTCAGCGTCTGATCGGCGGGGTCGGTGTTGATGATGTTGGCCGCGACCGCAGCGCCGGGGTTATCGGCATGAAGAGCAATGGGGACGGCGGGTTGGGTGGTGTCAACATTTTTGTAGCGTTCCGCCAGTTCGGTTTGTGCGGCAAGAAGACGTTTCAGCTCGTCGGCCTTATGCACTTCGCGTTCAATTTCTGTTTTGACCGCATTAGCGAAATGGCGCGTTTTACCCGCCCATTTTCCCACGGTATGCATCATGGCGGGAAGGTCTTTCGGTCCTATGACCAGTAACGCGACCACGCCGACCACGACGAGTTCCCAGAAGCCGATATCAAACATGGGGCTGCCAGAATGCCAAGAGAGCTTAGGCTTTTTCTTTGGTGTGAGTGGCCGCTTCGCTATCGATTACGCGATTGGCGTCACTCTGCTGGATCTTCTCAACATTGCTTTTGGTGGTGGTCTCCGCCTCAGCCTCGCCGTCACGCACGGCGCTACGGAAACCCTTCACCGCACCGCCGAGATCACCGCCGATGCTACGCAACTTTTTTGTGCCGAACAACACGACAATGATGAGTAGAACTATCAACAACTGCCATATGCTAATACCGCCAATACCCATGATTGTTTCTCCAAATCTTCTGGTTACGTCACTTCATCACCAGGAACTTCACCGATGGGTGTTCCTGGTGATGTCCTAAAAAGGACTACTTGGTTTTCCTTCCCGCCTTTTCCTCTACCCCGGAGATGCCGAAGCGGCGCTGCAATTCCTGGAGCACATCTTCCGGCTTCAAGCCTTGATGTGCTAACAGCACAAGCGTATGAAACCACAAATCGGCGGTTTCATAAACAACCTGCCGATTATCGCCGCCCTTGGCCGCGATGACCGTCTCGGTGGCCTCTTCGCCGATCTTCTTGAGGATGCTGTCCAGCCCCTTGGCATAGAGTCCCGCAACATAGGAGCTGCTCGGGTCGGCGCCCTTGCGCTCTTCCAGTATCTGCGCCAGTCGCCCCAGGACATCGTTCCCCGTATCATTATTCACTGCGAAGGCCCATTGTGCCCCATTGTCCCCTTACGGGGATTCACGGGTACGCCGTAGATTTCTGACGCTTGCTTGATCACGGGCTCTACCGTTACCCATCCGCCATCCTGTAGACGCTTGAAAAAACAGCTGTGGCGTCCTGTATGACACGCGATCCCGCCCTTTTGTTCAACCGTCATCAATAGAACATCATTGTCGCAGTCGAGGCGGATGTCGTTGACGAGCTGTTCATGCCCCGATTCCTCGCCTTTGCGCCATAGTTTGCTGCGGGAACGAGACCAGTATACAGCTTTGCCGGATTTTGCCGTCAAGTCAAGCGACTCACGGCTCATCCAGGCGAACATCAATACCGTTCCGCTGCCCACTTCCTGAACGATCACCGGCATCAGTCCATCGGCGGTCCACTTGATCTCATCCAGCCATTGTTCGTTCATGTTTTGTAAAGTTACACCTTGCACGGGCCGCTGTGCCTTCGTGGCGGCCTAATATTTTAGTATATACGAGCTGACCACCGAACACGAGGCCAACGAATCCCCGTGACATTGTCACCTTTATGGTGATTACGGTGAAGGGGACAATGTCGCCGCGCCGCCTATTTTGTTGCGGTGCTAATCCCGGCCCTTCTCAGCAAATCCACGGCGAAATTGATCGGGATGGCGTAACTGATGCCGCTGGGTTTTTCAATAACGGTTTCCTTGGTTTCCTTGATAAAGACTGAGTTGACGACGCCAATTACTTCTCCGCTGTCCGGGTGATAAAGGGGGCTGCCGCTGCTGCCTGGGTAGGCGGTGGCATCGAGCTGGAAGACATCATAAGGTGATTGCAGGCGCTTGATCATCCTGGGGTTAAGTTGATTTGAGCCATCGCTGGGGGTGACGACCGGAGTAATCGCCGAGATCAGCCCGCGGTGGCTCACGGGATGCAGCCCTAGCACTGCACCGATGGGGAATCCGGTGAACGCATAGAGTTCGCCTTCCCGCACCCGGTCGGAATCGCCCAGCTTGATGGGGATCAACGGCGCGCCGGATATTTTCAGCAGACTCAGGTCGTGTTCCTGGTCCTCGGCGACGATGGTCAGTTCGCGCGAGCTGGTGGAGTTGCGCTCGCCAACAAACAGTGCCAGCGTTTCCTTATCTGCCGATGAGAGATTCCGGGCGATGACGTGCGCATTGGTCAGTACATAGCTGCCGTCTCCCACCACAAAACCGGTGCCCATGAATTTTCCGGGGGGGCGGCGCGTCATCTGCAGCGTGCCGATGCCTACAATGCTGGGTTTTATCCGTTCGATAGTCGTGGGCAAGGCCGTCTCCAGCCCGCCCGCGTGGGATGGCGGGACGAACAAGGCCGCTGCCATGCAGGCAAGCATGCTGCCCCACACTGTCCAGCGGTTAACGTCCTTTCTTGCCATATGTCCCCCGTCAATTGCTACCATCGTAACAACAAGCAGCCATCGCACGTTTATAAAAGATATCATATCATCGTCTAATACCGGAATCTTCAGGGATAATGAGGGCGGCATGGGAATTAAGCCGTCGTTCATTGTAATCTGTACATTTAGAATGGTGATTACGGCCCCTAAAGGGCTATTTGTCAGCAGGAGGGGCGCATGCGTTTTGGTTGTTTGCCTGACTTGAATCGGTCCGGCGGGAATCGGGCATGATCCGCATCGTCACCGTGCCGATTTGGCTGGCGTTGTGCGTCAGCCTGGTTTTTTCCGGGTATGCTCAAGCGGACATATTCGAGGGTACTCCCGGCAACTACCGCGAACTGCTCAAAGGGCTTAGGCCCGGAGACATGTTGTTGCTGGCGCCAGGCGAGTATCGACAGGGTTTGCCGGTGCATAATCTCAACGGGGAGAAAGAGAGGCCGATTGTTATTTCCGGCCAGGAAGGCGGGCCGCATCCGGTCTTTCTTGCCAGACCGGGGCATAATACCGTTAGTATCGTCGACGCCAGCTTTGTTACGATTCGCAATCTGGATCTGAATGGGCAGGGTTTGCCGGTAGATGGTGTGAAGGCGGAGGGCCATGCTGAATGGGCTCACCACATCACGCTGGAAAATCTCATAATTCGAGGCCATGACAATAACCAACAGACAGTGGGCATATCCACCAAATGCCCCGCCTGGGGTTGGGTAATCCGCGGCAATGTCATCAGCGGGGCGGGCACTGGCATGTATCTGGGCAATTCCGACGGCAGTGATCCGTTCGTGGACGGTTTAATCGAACACAACGTTATCACCAATACCACGGGCTATAACCTCCAGATTAAGCATCAGAGGGTGCGGCCGGAGATGTCCGGCATCCCCGTAGGCAAAAGCACAACCATCATCCGCCACAATGTTTTCATCAAGGAGGAGGGTGGTGCGAAGGGACCGATGGCGCGACCCAATGTACTGGTGGGGCACTGGCCGCTTGAAGGTGCCGGGTCAGAGGATATGTATCTTATCCATGGCAATTTCTTTTATCAAAATCCCGGCGAGGCCTTATTTCAGGGTGAAGGTAATGTCACACTGTACAATAACCTGATGGTCAATGCCCACGGAGACGCCGTCAATATCCAGCCCCATAACGACATTCCTCGCGCGGTGAGCGTGTTCTACAATACAGTTGTCGCCACCGGCTCGGGGATCAAGGTGCGGACACGGGCCGATAAACAGGCGGGGCTCCAGCGCGTGGCAGGCAACGCCATTTTTGCCGGTATCCCGTTGGCAGGCGGCATCCAGGAGGCCAATGTTGTGGATGGCTTTGCAGCGGCATCACGATATTTGGCGCGCCCATTTGCCCCGTTAGGCGAGTTGGACCTTTACCCCAAGCCCGGAAAAATGCAAGGCGAGCCGATGCCTGCGAGTGTTTTTAATGCTTTTCCTGAGTGGAATCGGGACTTCAACGACCGCCTGCGGAAAGGAAATTTGTGTGGCGCCTACGGTGGGGAGGGCGTAAATCCGGGCTGGCGGCTGGCGGCGGCTCCAAAACCACATGATCCGAGGGGCGGACCAGTCAAAAGGGGTTCGTCAATCAAGCCCGCAGAGGCACCATGAGAGGATCACATCAAACATCATCTTTAGGTGTTGCGCAACAACATCGCGGCAGCTTTGCTGCGCTGGGGCTGGTGTACGCCTTGTTCGTGATCTATGGAAGCCTGGTGCCCCTGGATTATCATCCCAAACCCTTTGCATCTGCCTGGGATGAGTTTCTTCACATTCCTTATTTGCAGCTCGGTATCGCCTCCAGAGCGGATTGGGTTGCAAATATTGTCCTCTACATTCCGCTGTCCCTGCTTGTCTTTGCTTCGGTGACGCGGAACGGCGAGGCCGCTTTCCTCCGTATGGCAAAGGCGCTCGTGATATTTGCGGTCTGTCTGCTGCTGGCCATCGGGGTGGAATTTTCCCAGCTTTATTTTCCAGCTCGCACCGTTTCCAGGAACGATATTATTGCTGAGACTATCGGCATAATTATAGGGGTAACTCTTTGGGGCGCGGGTTCCCGGCGGTTGACCACGCTATGGCAGGAGATCAAATCGCGCGGCCCCGCCGCTATGCGCGCAGGCCTCGTTTTTTACGCCCTCGCTTATCTTGCCGCTAGCCTGTTCCCCTACGATTTTGTTGTCTCTTTCGCTGAACTTTCGGCCAGGCTTGCCAAGGGGCGGGACAGCTTCTTCATTTCATCTGGGTATTGCACAGCTATCCTGCCCTGCATGACAAAATTTGCGCTGGAATTCATGGCGGTAATACCTCTCGGCATACTGATTGGTGAAATGCTCAAGAACTCCCGCCGCTCCGCCTCTGGAATCGCAATGACCAGCGGCGTCATCCTGGGGCTTATCATCGAGGGTGTGCAGATCTTTCTCGGATCCGGCGTGGCGCAAGGGGTCTCCGTTCTCATTCGCGCAATGGGCATGTCAGCCGGTGCTTTTCTGTTTAGCAATATCAGCCACGGCACGCTCGGCTATCTTAAACCTCATGCGCGGCCAATCATTATCATCATGGCGTTGCCCTACCTGGGCGTGCTGACCATGCTCATCGGCTGGTTCCACAACCAGACGATGAGCATGGAGGAAGGATTAAACCGGCTGAATACCGTCCATTTCCTGCCCTTCTATTATCACTATTACAGCACAGAGCAGGCGGCCCTGATTAGTTTGCTGCAAACCACCGCCGTATATGCGCCCATAGGGCTTGGATACTGGGGATGGCTGCTGGGGATGCGCCATGGGATTTATGCCGGCAGCGCCATTATCGCCGGGATCTTGGGCGGGCTTGTATCGTTCACCGTGGAGGCCTCGAAATTATTTCTTTCCGGAGAACATCCTGATCCCACCAACATTTTGATCGCGATAATGGCATCCGCCCTGACATACAGAATAGCTGTGTGGCTGACCAAGTGGTCAGCGGGCCAGCGAGCGGCAACGGCGCGGGCGAATCAGGCCCGTAGAAGTGGCATTAAACCCGCGCAGGTTTTCAGCGGGAGGGGAAAAGCAAACGGCCCATCAATAAGTGAGTGATGGCCAAAACAGGCCATACCATCGCCATGAGAGAAGCAAGTCCCGTGACATTGAGGGGGTTCCCCCGTATGAGTGGCCAGGCAGGCAAGGCAATCCTCCCGGACTGGATGATAAACGCGTCAAGCAACTGCACGGCAACGAATGAGATCAGAACGGCAAGGGCCGCGCCGTAAGGCGCTCTTGTGCTCCTGCGCTGGATAACAAGCAAGAGCATCAACCCCATACCCAACCCTGCCAAAGCCTCCACGGAAAGTAGCCGCGCCAGAACCGGCAACTTGAGAAAGAGCGCCGCAGCGAAGAACTTGAACGATACGGCAGCGGTAAACACTGCAACGGATACAGGCATCTTGCGGTGGCGGGGGCTGATCAACGTCGCGGCGAACAGCCCCAGGCCGGCAATTTCAAACATAAAAATGAGTATCTTCTGGAATTGGACGCGAGATAGATCAGACGGCGCTTCCCAGAAGGGGGTGAACCCTGTGTGAAGATTTCCGGCGACTAAAGAGGGTGCCTGCAAGCTAAGCTGAGATAACGCCCATAACCCGAGCAATGCAATCCCAAGATTACCCCACCACCCTGGCAGAAACCACCGTTTACGCCACGCGAATAAGAGAACCCCAGGCCAGCGATGACCTTCGGTCACTCTTGCTACTAATGCGCCTGTAAATGCACCGGCGGTGTTGGTCAGGATGTCGAGATTGGAAGCATTGCGGCCAGGCAGGAAATTTTGCAAAACCTCCATTAAGAGACTCAACAGCAGCCCCGCCAGGGCAACCCACCACACCGCGTAACGCAGCTTCATTCGTGTATGCAGCGCCGACGCCAGCAAGAATCCGAAAGGAAGATAGACCAGGATGTTGGTAGTGATATCGGTGCGCGTCGCATAGCGCGGCCACGAGGCAATCAAAAATGCAAGAAAGTGCTCGCCAGGTACTCGCCAGGCGGTTGCGGGATAAAGGCTGCCGGCGATAAGCAGCGCAAGATAACTCCACAGGGACAACAGCAATAACGCCCGGCGCCAAGAGCTGCGTGTATCGTTGGAGCGGAAAGGGCGGTTCATATTAGGTCTGTTTCAAACACGGCGCGCGTAATGCCTTGAGTGTACCAAACGATGTGGCTTCTCTCTACACATCACGAGAACGCGTGGTGGCGCTCCACGCAACCTCATGACCGAATCCCATGCCCCCTATTGAGCAGGTGTAATGCAACCCCGAACAAACCCGCGATGAAGCCCAGGATGGCCGCATAGGCCACGGCAAGATTGACATCCGACACCCCCAGCAAACCATAACGAAAGGCGTTGACCATGTACAAAATCGGATTGGCCAGCGAGACCGACTGCCAGAACGGCGGCAGCATGGCGACGGAATAGAACACCCCGCCCAGGTAGGTGAGCGGCGTCAGCACGAAAGTGGGGATCACGGAAATGTCGTCGAAGCTCTTGGCATAAATCCCGTTAATGAAGCCCGCCAGCGAGAACAATACGCTGGTGAGCACCAGCACTGAGCATGCGACCCACAGGCTATGCAGCGGGATGGGGGTAAAGAACAGCGCCACCACCGTGACGGCCACCCCCACCGCCAGACCGCGCGCCAGCCCCCCGCCGATGAAGCCAATCAAGATAAGATAATTGGGCACCGGCGCCACCAGCATCTCTTCGATATTGTGCTGAAACTTCGAGCTGTAGAAGGACGACACCACATTGGCGTAGGAATTGGTGATCACCGTCATCAGGATCAGCCCCGGCACAATGTACTCCATGTAGCGGAAACCGTGCACGTCGCCCACCTGGCTGCCGATAAGGCGGCCAAAAATCACGAAATACAGCGCCGTGGTAATCATCGGCGGCAGAATGGTCTGAATCCAGATACGCGTAAACCGCAGCACCTCCTTGACCAGGATCGCCTTGAAAGCGACATACTGCTCGCGCCCGTTCATGCCACATCTTCCTTGTTGCCGACCAAGCGGATAAACAACTCCTCCAGCCGGTTGGTCTTGTTGCGCAGACTGCCCACCTCGATACCCTGCGCGGAGAGTGCGGCGAACAGGGTGTTGATATTGGCGTCGCGCGAGACCTCCACCTCCAGGGTATGATCATCAATGCGGGAGGTGACGAATCCGTGCAGATCGGGCACCGCGTCGAGCGGGCGCACCAGATCCAGCACCAATGTGTGCGAACTCATGCGGCTGAGCAACTGGCGCATGCTGGTGTTCTCGACGATCCGCCCATTATCGATAATGGCGATGTTACGGCATAGCCGCTCGGCTTCTTCCAGGTAGTGGGTGGTGAGAATGATAGTCGTTCCAGCAGCATTGATCTCGCTGAGAAAGCTCCACATCGAATGGCGGATCTCGATATCCACCCCCGCCGTCGGCTCGTCGAGGATCAGCAAACGCGGCTCGTGAACCAGGGCGCGGGCAATCATCAGCCGCCGCTTCATCCCGCCCGAAAGCAGGCGCGCCTGATCGTGGCGACGATCCCACAATCCAAGCTGATTCAGATAACGTTCAGCGCGCTCAAACGCCAAGCGGCGCGGAATGCCATAATACCCCGCCTGATTCACCACAATCTCCACCACCGGCTCGAAGATATTGAAATTGAACTCCTGCGGCACCAGCCCGATACACGCCTTGACGGCAGCCAGATCGGTGTCGATGTCATGACCGAACACCTGCACCGTGCCGCTGGTCTTGTTGACCAGTGAAGAAACGATACCGATAGTCGTGGACTTACCCGCGCCATTAGGCCCCAACAGCGCAAAAAAATCCCCCGGCGCCACCTCCAAGTCGATACCGTGCAGGGCGGTGATGCCGTTTTTGTAGACCTTGGTTAGATTGCGTAGGGAAAGGGCTGGGGTCATGGTGTTGGGGTGATGAGTTTGGGGTTAATGCATGTAAGTGGGGCGTAATTGTAACACGGCCCCTGTCAAGCGGCTGGTCCAATAAGGGCTTATGTTCCTCCTCTTCTCACTAAAACAGCGAATGGGGTTTGGGGCGAATCCCGAAATGAACTTGGTGGTATAAGCGAAGTTACGTCTTGACGTAGCATATCGAATCTAATGCGCTGACGAAGGGAACTATGCTATATATCAGACTGAACTGATGTGAGGATAGGCTCCTCATAAAACTTAGTTAGCAGCACTAACTGGAGTGCCGTTTTCCTATGAAGATCCTTTATACCTCGACCGAAGTGCATTCAGCGATAAAGCATGTGCTTGAACAGTCGACGCCCACTGAAAAGCGCGTAGCCCTTGTGGCATTTGTCGGTGAAGGCGCAGAGGCCTACTTGCCCGACCCAGATAAATTTGAGTTGGTTTGCTGCCTTCAACCTGGAGCCACCAGCGCCCAAGCTCTTGAAAGACTTCAGAAGAGAGGTGCCATAATCAGCAAGGCCGATCGCCTACACATGAAAGTGTACTGGTCCAGCGTGAAGGGTTGCGTAATCTGCTCAGCTAACGCTTCCACGAACGCCCTTGGTAAGGGTGGACTTAAAGAGGCTGGGGTGTTGCTACCTCCTGGGGTAGTCGAGATCGGTAAGCTGCTCCAGGAAGCGAAGGCCGCGCCAATCACCAGCAGTGATCTTCGTCACCTCAAACGCGAGTCAGATCGATTGGCTGCGGCTATTGGCGGGATTGGCCGTCGGCCCGCCGGATCGTCAAGCCATCCCACGAGCTTCGTCGAATGGTACGAGTCTTCTAGCCGAGCAAACTGGAAGCTCGGCTGGTGGGAAGAAGACACGCTTGAGACGGCATCCGCAGCTAAACTTAAGTCACTAAACACCTTCGGAATAAATGCCCCGCGTGATGCCGTAAATTTCGCTAAAGGGCAGGTGGCCAAAGGCGATTGGCTGCTTCGCTTCAAGCTGCCCGAGGGTACAGAACCGGACTGGATGCATGTCGATTTCGTGATTCAGGTTCCTTTGAGCGATAAAAAGGCGTATGAGCCAGCTTATCCATACCAGGCTATACAAGTGCGCAGTAAGGTTCACTACCCAACCCCACCATTTGACATTGATAGTCGTAACTTTCGTCGTGCCTTAAAAAAAGCGGTGGCTGAGTTCGGATACGAAAGGTTAGTTAATTCGCGGTCAGTCCGGCCTCCGGCAGAATTGTTGAAGAAGATCAAATATAATTTGACATAGGCTAATACAGCCAGCGTAGCGCGCGCTGTGCGCACGATCAGTCAAGTAGGGCGCATTCCATGTACCTTATCCAATCTGGATTGACCACATAAAGCGGTAGCCATGGGTAGTATGATGAAAAATGAATTGAGAACGGTAGAAGGCATTATTAGCACCCTTCTGACGGTTTATCCCGACATGCAGGCCATTTACCTCTTCGGTTCTTACGGCACCGAAAACGAATGGCCGGATAGCGACGTGGATATCGCTCTGCTGCTGCCGCCCGATGAGGCGAAAAAGGCCGGCACGCTCATGATGAGTGAATTGCGTTTCGCGCTCGAATCCTTCCTGAAAAAGGATGTGGATTTGATCAACCTGCGTCAGGTGTCCACTGTCTTTCAAAAAGAAATTATTTTGGCCGAGCGGCGGATTTTCTGTGCCGACGAGTACGCGGCAGATGAATTTGAAATGCTAGTACTGTCGTTGTACCAGAAGCTCAACGAGGAACGGGCGGAAGTGTTGGCCGAGGGTTTGCGCAGCGGGAGGTTTTACAACGTATGAACGAGATTGTCCTGAACAAAAAAATCAGTATCGAGCGCTGCATTGAACAGATCGACCAATACTATGCTCTGGATAATGGCTTGCCTTTCGAAACGGATCACCTCAAGCAGGATGCCATCGCCATGAACCTGCAACGTGCTTGCGAATTGGCCATTGATATTGCCAATCACCTGATCAAAACAAAGAAACTGGGTCTACCGCAGGACAGCCGGGAGAGTTTCACATTATTGCAGCGCGCTGGTCTGATTAGTGTCGAACGGATGAATACGCTTCAGGCGATGGTGGGTTTTCGCAATATCCTGGTGCATGAATATAAAAAATTGGATCTGCATATTATGGTAGAGGTGATTGAACACCGCATGCGAGAACTGCTCGACTTCGCCAATACCGCCTTGAAGGTTGCAGACTGAATTATGACGCTGCACAAGCCGCGTAATCGGGTAGGGTGGGCACGGCTTTATCGTGCCCACGCGGGTTAATACAGCTACAGCGTGGGCATAAAAACCTGCCCACTCTACCCGACTGAAGAAAAGAAATGTAGGGTGGGTTTACCCAAAGGGCAGCGCGAAGCCTACCCCTGGGGTACAATAGCGTTTTTTGCGTAACCCACCAAGCGTTGCGTAGCAATACAACGCATTATTTAATGAGTGCCTGGCGGCACATCTGGTGGGTTACGGCACAAACTGCGTGCCTCTTGTGCCCTTTAGGGTAAACCCACCCTACATTTGACTACGTTTGGCTTAAGTAAATGCCATTTTGTAGCGTCCCCTTTTTTGATTGGCATGTTAGCACCCTCCAATAAAAAGATTGCCAAATAAAGATGACGCTTCCGATCCTATATTCTTTTCGCCGTTGTCCTTATGCAATGAGAGCAAGAATGGCGATTAAATATAGCAATGTGGCTGTTGAGATCAGGGAGGTGGAGTTGCGTAATATGCCGCAAGATATGCTTTTGCAGTCAAGCAAAGGGACCGTGCCAGTGCTTGTCCTTCCTGATGGTGCGGTGATAGACGAAAGCTGGGATATCATGAAATGGGCATTATCAATCAATGATCCCGATGATTGGCTATGCGGGAACCAGGGGGATTTTCTAAAAGAGGCGGAAAATCTCGCATATGAAAATGACTTTGATTTCAAAATTCATCTGGATCATTATAAATATTCAGTGCGGTATCCGGATTTCCCCATGGAGCATTACCGGGAACAAGGAGAGGTTTTTTTGTGTGTGTTAGAAGCCCGGCTACAGCAGCATGCTTATTTGGTTTGTGATCGCATAACGGTTGCCGATATTGCAGTTGCACCCTTTGCGCGGCAATTTTCTCTGGTGGATATGCCGTGGTTTTCTCAGTCGCGATACGCGCATGTGAAAGCATGGCTGGATAATTTTATATCTTCGCCTTTATTTGAAGGCGCGATGAAAAAATATGCCCCGTGGGTGCCAGGCTCCAGTATTGTTGTGTTCCCGTGATTGTACGGTGGTGCAAAGCGCTTGGGTGCTATTTCATGGGGTGTATTTTACCCGGCTTCGCCCCCCTCGCTACGCTCTCCCCGCAAGCGGAACGAGGGGGTATGGAGTAAGGTGTTACGCCTTTCAATAGCCGAAGCCTATTTTACAGGCGGTACATACCCCTCTGGTGCCGCTGAACCCTCACCGAAAAAGAATTTTTCCATTTCAAGTTGCAGGAATTGGCGCGCCTTGATGTCTACCAGCGCAAGGCGGTATTCGTTGATGAGCATGGTCTGGTGTTTCAGCCACATCTGCCAGGCTTCCTTGGAGACGTTTTCAAAAATCCGTTTGCCCAACTCGCCGGGGTAAGGAGGGAGGGCCAGGCCTTCGGCCTCTTTGTCGAGCTTGATGCAGTGAACGGTGCGGGTCATGCGTGATTGTCTCCTGATAATTGTGTCAATAAACGCTGAACGGGCGCGGCCAGTCCCAGTGCTTTGGGGGATGCGGGATTGTACCAAATGGTGTTGCTCCCCTCCATGATGCCGTTTATTTCATGCGCGCGGGCGTGAACCGGCGTGATGTCGAGGTGAAAATGGCTGAAGGTGTGGCGCAGCGTCGGCCATGTCTCGCTGGCGGTGATGCGGCAATGGAGATGCTGCGCGCACCATGTCTTGATGTCCTCGTCGACAGGGCATTCGGGAAAGCTCCATAGCCCGCCCCAAATGCCCGCTGGTGGGCGCTGTACCAGCAATATACCGTCATGTGAGTCGCGCAGCATGATCAGGGTGGTGGCGCGCACCGGCAGGGTCTTACGCGGCTTGGGGGAGGGAAAATCGCTCATCCGGCCTTGCTCATACGCCGCACAACCATCGCTGAGGGGGCATCGCTCGCAGCTCGGAGTGGCACGCGTGCAGAGCGTGGCACCGAGGTCCATGATCGACTGGGTGTAGTGCGCCACCCGCTGAGAGGGGGTGTGTTGCTCCGCCAGATCCCATAGCATTTGCTCGACGTCTGTCTTGCCTGGCCAGCCTTCGATGGCGTGAAAACGAGTCAGCACACGCTTCACATTCCCGTCGAGTATGGCGTGGTGTTGATCGGAGGACAGTGCCAGTATGGCGCTTGCTGTGGAGCGGCCGATGCCCGGCAGCGCCTGTACGGCGATGATATCAAGCGGGAATTGGCCTTTGTACCGCTCCTGCACTATGCCTGCCGCACGGTGCAAGTTGCGGGCACGGGCGTAATAGCCGAGTCCTGTCCACAGGTGCAGCACCTCGTCCAGCGGTGCAGCAGCAAGCGTGGCAACATCAGGAAATCGTGCCATAAAGCGTTGAAAATACGGGATGACGGTGGCGACCTGGGTTTGTTGCAGCATCACTTCGGAAATCCACACACGGAAAGGTGTGGGGTTGTGCTGCCAGGGCAGATCCTTACGGCCGTGCATGTCGAACCATGCCAGCAGGCGGTTACTGAATTGCGGGGTTTTCATGGTGTTGCAGCGTTATCTCAGTGTGCAATATGTGTGTTATGCTAATATTTTATAGGCGTGTCTTGCGCCTTCCTGGTGCCAATGGCGACAATCGAACAGCAGGACATCTGGATCAAGGGCAACGAAGGCCCTCCCTGTGAAGGGGTGTTTTCCGCCACAGCTTATGATCAGCACGACCGTTTGGTAAGGGCGGCCAAGGCATGGGGGATATCGTGGGCGCTGTCGGCGCTCTCGCTGGTTACGTTTATCCCCGTTGTGCATGTGCTGGCGGCGGTAGGTTTTTTTATCGCCGGGCCGGTTACAGCCTATTCAAGATACCGCACATTGTCTACCGCCAATAATGCGACGGGCACATGCCCCGCATGCCAACAGGCAATCACGATTGCCGTGCAAGCGGCGGATAGTTTGCCATTATGGACGTATTGCCCCTCGTGCAGTGCGCCCATACATCTGGTTTCCAAATCGAGAGAAGTTTGATCTAAATCAAAGTAGAGTTCCACCGGAGAAATTACAATATGCGTGGTGTGTTTGCCATTTTCATTTTAAGTATTCTGATCTTGAGCTTTGCCGCGATGGTCTTTACCGGATTGTATGCGCTCGGTGTCATTGGCCCGGATAGATAATCTTTCCGGGAACCCTTGATTTATGGTGTGCTGGGTGTGATGATCACAAGGCACTATCCATTCCATTGTGCGGTTATATGCGGCCTGGTCTCTGTTTCATTTGAAGGGAGAAAAACCATGAAAGCCTATTGTGTAGTCGTTGCAGACGGGACGCGCGCCCGCTTTTTTACCCTGGAACCGGCAGCTCTTCCCACGGGGGGGGCGGGGCCTAACCTGGTGGAGCATGAAGACTTGATCAGCACCGAAAAGGAAGTCCCCGGCACGGAGATGTGGACCGATACCAAATCAGCGCGCGGTGGATCGCGGCCCGGCGCGCCCGCCTACGGTTATGATGACCAGCGAGACCGTCACGAAGACGAATTCGAGCGGCGCTTTGCTCAACGCATAACCGAAGAGGCCGTCCGCGTGGCACAGCAACAAAAGGCTGCGCATCTTGTTCTGGTTGCAGAGGCGCGCATGCTGGGCTTCCTGCGTGATGCGCTCGATGTGCCTGCCCATGTGAGTTTCGAGGTGAATGAATTGGCCAAGGATATGACCAAGCTCACGTCCAGTGAGTTACATGAGCATCTGGCGGGTGCGAATCTGTTGCCGGCAAGGCAGGGTGTCCCAGGTTGGGTGCCGCGCGCGCAGTGATGACATGGAAGGTGCGGAAAGGTTTGGAGCGGGTGATGGGAATCGAACCCACGCTATCAGCTTGGGAAGCTGAAGTTCTACCATTGAACTACACCCGCTCAGGCAGTTAAGCATTTTCACGTGTTTTGTCGTTTAGGTCAATCTTTTGTATATAAATGGTAAGGGCGGGATTAAATCCCGCCCTTACGGTAAAATTCAACACTATGGAAATTTTCGTCAACGGCGCGGCACACCAGGTGCCGGATAGTTACAGCGTCGCCGACTTGGTCGAAGCAATGGCTTTGACCGGTAAACGCATTGCCGTCGAAGTCAATCTCGACATTGTGCCACGTAGCGCACATGCGGCGCGTCATTTGCAGGCGGGTGATCGGGTGGAGATTGTCCATGCCATCGGCGGCGGTTAGGGGCCGTTCCCAGCATGCTAAATGTACAGATTACAATGAACGACGGCTTAGTCCGCGTGCGCGATTCGCGCTATAATTTTATCCGGCCAGGCGCGTCCGCGCCGCATCACAGTTCAGGATTTCATCATGTCACAACCCATCACTTCAGCCGATCCCCTAATCATTGCGGGCGTCGCCTATCATTCCCGCCTGTTGGTGGGCACGGGTAAATACCGCGACCTCGACGAGACACGTCGCGCCACCGAAGCGAGCGGGGCGCAGATCGTTACTGTGGCGGTGCGCCGCACCAACATCGGACAGACCCCCGGCGAACCCAATTTGCTGGATGTGCTGCCGCTGGATAAATATACCCTGCTGCCCAACACCGCAGGGTGCTACACCGCCGATGATGCGATCCGCACCTGTCGGCTGGCGCGCGAGTTGCTGGATGGCCACGATCTGGTCAAGCTGGAGGTGCTGGGTGATCAAAAAACCCTTTTCCCGGACATTGCAGAAACCTTCAAGGCTGCCGATGTATTGATCAAGGACGGCTTCAAGGTGATGGTCTACACCAATGACGACCCCATTGCCGCCAAGCGTTTCGAGGAGATGGGTTGTGTCGCGGTGATGCCGCTTGCCGCCCCCATTGGTTCCGGGCTGGGTATCCGCAATCCGTACAACATCCGCATCATCATCGAGAATGCCAAGGTGCCGATTTTGGTGGACGCGGGTGTTGGCACTGCCTCCGACGCGGCGATTGCCATGGAGCTGGGCTGCGACGGCGTGCTCATGAACACTGCGATTGCCTGTGCCAAAGATCCAGTGCTAATGGCCTCGGCCATGAAAAAGGCCATCGAGGCGGGACGTGAGGCCTATCGTGCGGGGCGCATGCCGCGCAAGCTCTATGCCAGCGCATCGTCGCCTTTGGATGGGACATTTTTTTAAGCGCTGTAATATTTCTGCAATATTTTATCTATAGATTGTCACGGTTTTTGGCATGGAAATGTAGGTTGGGTCCGTTCGCTTGACCCAACATTTAGTTTTTGATAAACCACCTGGTTAGTAAACTCTAAACAATTAAGAATGAACGAGGCCGATCTAAAACAGCCCGATCTTTATATCAACCGCGACCTGAGCCTGCTTCAGTTCAACTGGCGCGTGCTTGAGCAGGCCAGGGATGAGTCCGTGCCGCTGCTGGAGCGTCTGCGCTTTCTGTGCATTTTCAGCAACAACCTGGATGAGTTGTTCGAGACACGGGTGGCGGGATTGACGCAGTGGGCGGCGCTGGAGTCGGCGCAGACCGGGCCGGACAACATCACCCCGCTGGATGCCCTGAAGCAGATCGGCATTGAAGTGCGTGTGCTGGTGGAAGAGCAATACCGGCTACTCAATGAAGTGCTGACGCCGCGACTCGCTGCCGAAAACATCCGCTTTGTGCGGCGCACCCACTGGAACGCCAAACAGAAACGCTGGGTAAAGCGCTTTTTCGAGAACGAATTGCTGCCGGTGCTGAGCCCTCTTGGTCTTGATCCCTCGCATCCCTTTCCCAATATCCTCAACAAGAGCCTGAATTTTATTGTCTCGCTTACCGGTAAGGATGCCTTCGGGCGTAGCGGGGAGGTAGCGGTGTTGCAGGCGCCGCGCGCCTTGCCGCGCCTGATACAGATACCTGAAGAGTATGCGGGCGGCCCGCATGATTTTGTGTTTCTTACCTCCATCATCCATGCGCACGTCAAGGATCTATTTCCCGGCATGAAGGTGACAGGCTGTTACCAGTTCCGCGTCACGCGCAACAGCGAGCTGTTTGTGGATAAGGAGGAAATCGACGACCTGCTGCGGGCGGTGGAGGGCGAGCTGCCCTCGCGCCGTTACGGCGAGGCGGTGCGGCTGGAGGTGGCTGATAATTGTCCCCCTGAGATGGCCGCCTATCTGCTCGATCAATTTGAGCTGACTCAGGATGACCTCTATCAGGTCAACGGCCCGGTGAATCTGGCGCGCCTGATGACCATCCCCGATGTAGTGGACAGGCCGGAGCTGAAATATCCGCCCTTCACACCGGGGCTGCCTGGGCGACTGAAGCGCAGCACCAACATCTTCCAGACCCTGCGTCATGGTGATGTGCTGCTGCATCATCCCTATGAATCCTTCGCGCCCGTGGTCGATTTCGTTCGCCAGGCCGCCGCCGATCCCCATGTGCTGGCCATCAAGCAGACCCTCTATCGCACCGGGCGTGACTCAGTGCTGGTCGACGCTCTGGTGGAGGCGGCCCGCGCCGGCAAGGAAGTCACCGTGGTTATCGAATTGCTGGCACGCATGGACGAAGAAACCAACATCAATATGGCGACTCAGTTGCAAGAGGCGGGCGCCCATGTGGTGTATGGCGTGGTGGGCTACAAGACCCACGCCAAGATGATCCTGGTGGTGCGCCGCGAAGAGGATGGCCTGCGTCACTATACGCATCTGGGTACAGGCAACTACCATGCTCGCACGGCAAGGTCGTACACCGATTTCGGCCTGTTTACCCGCAATGAAGTGATCGGCGAGGATGTCCACAAAATCTTTCTGCAACTCACCAGCCTGGGACGCATCACGAAACTAAACCGATTGTTGCAGGCGCCTTTTACACTGCACAAGGAATTGCTGGAAAAGATCGAGCGCGAGACCGAATATGCCCGTCGTGGACGCGCTGCGCGCATCATCGCAAAGATGAATGCCCTGATCGAGCCGAACATTATCCGGGCGCTTTATCGGGCATCCCAGGCCGGGGTGAAGGTTGATTTGATTGTGCGTGGAGTGTGCTGCCTGAGGCCGGGAATACCGGGCGTTTCCGAAAACATTCAGGTGCGCTCCATCGTGGGCCGTTTTCTGGAGCACTCGCGGGTCTATTATTTTCATCACAACGGCGATCCAGAGGTGTTTTGCGCCAGCGCCGACTGGATGGACCGCAACTTTTTCCGGCGCGTGGAGGTGTGTTTTCCCATCGAAGCCAAGACCCTCAAAAAGCGCCTCATACAGGAGGCATTGATGATGTACCTGGATGACAATGTGCAAGCGTGGCTGCTGCAAAGTGATGGAAGTTATGAGAAGGTCCCACTGGAAAACCAGCAGCCATACTCGGCTCAACTCGCCCTGCTGGAAAAGTTGGCGGATGGCGCTCCGCAAGAGCCTCATCCATAGGATGGATTCGTAGGGAAGACCTCTACCGTCTTTTCACCAGAAACAACCCCATCGCGAGTGCCAATGCCAGCATCACCACCGCCGGCATGTTCCCCACCCGCACATAGGGCGTTGCGCCACTCATTGGTTGTATTGTAGCAGTGAGTGTATAGGTCTTGAATTGCGGCGCGACGGCAAGCTGCTTTCCATTGGGGCCAATGATGGCGGTGATGCCGGTGTTGGTGGCGCGCAGCAGGGGGCGGCCTGTCTCCAGGGCGCGCATGCGGGTGATTTGCAGGTGTTGCAGCGGGCCGATGGAATGGCCGAACCAGGCATCGTTGCTGACATTGACCAGCAGAGTGGCGCCGGGCAACTGGCGAATCACCTCTTCGCCGAACACGGCCTCGTAGCAAATCGAGATGCCCGCTTTCTGTCCCGCAACGCTCAGCGGCTGTTGATCCAGTCCGCCTTTGCTGAAATCCGACATCGGCACCTGGAGAATATCGACGACGCCCGCCAGCGCGCTTTTCATGGGCAGGTATTCAGTGAACGGCACCAGGTGATGCTTGTGGTAAAACGCCTGGTGGCTGCCGAGGCTGGTCATGCTGTTGTAATAACGTTGCGTGCGCATGTCCATGACCGGCACGCCAATCAACATATCAGCATGATGTTCGCGCGCCTCCTTGGCCAGCGCGCCGAGGAAATCCTCCGCCTCGTGGTAAAACACCGGCATGGCGGTTTCCGGCCAGATGATGAGGTTGCTGTCCCAATGCTCGCGCGTCATGCGCAGATAAAGTTCGAGGGTAGGGTCTCTGACATCCGGCGTCCATTTGATGTCCTGCGGGATATTGCCCTGGATCAGGCTAACTTTCAGCGGCGTCCCCGTCGGTTGGCTCCATTGCTGCATGCCCAGCAACCCTGCTGTGATCCATAACACCAGCAACACGGCGATATGTCTCAGCCTGTGCCACACGCCACCTTTATCCAGCACCGCCGCCAGCAATAATCCGGCGCTGAATGCGCTCGCCCAGGAGACACCATACACGCCCAATACCGGCGCCAGACCGGCGAGCGGGGTGTCGATCTGGCTATAGCCGAGATTCAGCCACGGAAAGCCAGTCAGGAACCAACTGCGCACCCATTCAAAGAAGGTCCAGCCCGCGGGGAAGATCAGCAGCAGTTTGACACGCAAGGCGGCGGGTGTCGGCGCAGGATAAAAACGGGTGACAAAGTAACCGAAGAGGGCGGGAAACCACGCCAGCACGATGACGAACAGCGTCATCAGGAATACCGACAAGGGAAGGCTGACGCCGCCGAATTCGTAGATGCTGACATAGATCCACGTCACGCCGGTGCCGAACATGCCCAGGCCGAACAGCAGGCCACGCCACATCGCACGCCGTGGCGATACGTGGAGCCATAAGGCGAAGAGCAGGGCGGGGATGATGACCGCCAGCGGGAAGATCCCGAAGGGGGCGAATGCCAGCGGCAGTAACGCCCCCGCCAACAGGGTCAGCAGGTCACCGCGCCAGTCAGCCGTGGCCTGTGTTTTGTTGGTGAATAAAGGCCTCAACGTCTACGCTTTCCCTATATGCTGCCACATTAATCAGGGTTCGCCAGATAGGACGGGTTGCCCAGCCTCATCTTCTTGCGTGCGCATGGTTACTTGCAGCAGGTGAACACGGCGGTTGTCGGCGTGCAGCACCTTGAAGCGGAAGCGTCCAATGGACAGCGCCTCGCCGCGCCGTGGCACCTTGCCGAAGTCATGTACCACCAGACCACCGATGGTGTCGAATTCCTCATCGCTGAAATCGCTACCGAAATAGCTATTGAATTCGTCGATAGGGGTCAGCGCCTTCACCGTATAGTTGAAGTCGCTGTGTTTTTTAATATAGGCATCTTCGTCAATATCGTGCTCATCGGCAATCTCGCCGACGATTTGCTCCAGTACATCTTCGATGGTCACGAGGCCAGACACGCCGCCGTATTCGTCCACGACGATGGCCATGTGATTGCGGCTGGCGCGGAATTCCTTGAGCAGCACGTTGAGGCGCTTGCTCTCCGGGATAAACACCGCCGGGCGCAGAATGTCACGCACATTGAAAATCGCGTGTCGCCCGGTGACGAAGTAACCCAGCAGGTCTTTCGCCAGTAAAATGCCGATCACTTCGTCGCGGCTGTCGCCGATCACCGGAAAGCGCGAGTGCTCGGATTCGGTGATGACGGGGAGGATTTCCTGTAGCGCGGTATCACGATCCACTACCACCATTTGAGCGCGCGGCACCATGATGTCACGCACTTGCATTTCCGATACCTGCAGCACACCCTCGATCATCGCCAGTGCGTCGGAATCCAGCAGTTGACGCTGCTGTGCGTCGCGCAACAGCTCAATGAGCTGTTCACGGTCTTTGGGTTCGCCCAGCAATACGTGGCTCAGCCTTTCAAGCCAGGAGCGTTGCGCTGCGCCGTTAGTAGATCGGCCTTCGTTCATGAGTTGTCCATGGGATTAAAAATTTTTCGATACTCTACTCTAATGATTCCCGATAGGGGTCAGGAAAACCCAGTCGCGCCAGGATATCTGTTTCCAGCGTCTCCATGGCCTGCGCCTCGTGCTCTTCCAGATGATCATACCCCAGCAGGTGCAGGACGCCATGCGCTACCATGTGTGCCCAGTGGGCGAGGGCTTCCTTGTGTTGTTCGTGCGCCTCGCGTTCAACGACGGGCGCGCAAATCACAATATCGCCCAGCAAGGGCACGGGCAGCAGGTCGGCATCCTCGACGGCGAATGACAACACATTGGTCGGCCCCTGTTTATGGCGATACGTTTCGTTGAGCGCCGTACCTTCTTCGTTGCCGACAATGCGCACCGTCAACTGGCCTTCCTCGCGCCGTCCCGCCAGCGTCGCGTGTGCCCAGGCGCTAATTTGATCTGGCGACGGCAAGGCATCGTGCTGGGTCAATTCAGGCCCGTACTGGACCTCCACCTGAATGCTCATCTATTCAGTCGCCGTACCTGTGGACACCGTCAAGGGTGACAATGATGGGGCAATGCCGTCTTCTTCTTTTGTTTTGCTTTCAAACGACTCATAAGCGGACACGATGCGCTGTACCAGCGGGTGGCGTACTACATCCCTGGCCTGGAAGAAGGTGAAGCTGATGCCTTCGATATCGCGCAGTACGTTGATGACGTGGCGCAATCCGGATTGCCGCGCGCGCGGCAAGTCGGTCTGGGTGATGTCGCCGGTTATCACCGCAACCGAACCAAAACCGATGCGCGTGAGAAACATTTTCATCTGCTCGGCCGTGGTGTTTTGCGCCTCGTCGAGGATGATGAATGACTCATTCAGGGTTCGCCCGCGCATGTAGGCGAGCGGTGCGATTTCGATCACGTTGCGTTCGATCAGCTTGGCGACACGTTCAAATCCCAGCATTTCATACAGGGCATCATACAGCGGGCGCAGATAGGGGTCGATTTTCTGCGCCAGGTCACCCGGCAAAAAACCCAGTCGCTCGCCAGCCTCCACCGCCGGGCGCGTCAGCAGGATGCGCCGCACCTTTTCCTGCTCCAGCGCCGCAACGGCGCAGGCCACCGCCAGATAGGTCTTGCCCGTGCCCGCCGGGCCTATGCCAAAGTTGATATCGTGCGCCAGGATATTTTTTATATAGCGCTGCTGGTTGTAGCCGCGCCCCTTGATCACGCCGCGCGGAATACGCAGGTTCACATCGGCAAGCGCCGGGTCAGGCGCGCCCGTTAGAGCATCCAGCCCGGATTCCTGAAGAAACAGATGCACGCGCGCCGGTGTGAGCGCGGCCTGTGCCGTTTCACCATAGAGGCTCTGGAGCAGTTCTTCGGCGGTATGCACCGCCGTTGTATCATCGCCGATCACACGGAACGCATGCCCGCGGTTGTTGATTTCGACACCCAGGCGACGCTCGATCTGTCGCAGGTGCTCATCAAGGTGGCCACAGAGATTGACTAGGCGCTGATTATCCGCTGGTTCAAGCGTGAAATCAGAAGAGTGAGGTAGGTTGTTCAAGATGGGCAGGTATATAAACGTTCTTAATAATGGATGCGATCAAGTATTGCGTATTTTACACTGATAACGCGATCAATTGATGAATTATCAAGCGCATTTCGCTGTGACGCGCTCCACCAGCTCGCCGCGCAGCGAACTTGCCAGTGCCTCGGTAATGCGCACGTCGACGAACTGTCCGATCAGCGCAGGATTGCCCGCAAAATGCACCGCACGGTTGTTCTCCACGCAGCCAGAGATGGAGCCATCCGGGTTGAAGCGCTCTACCAGAACGCGCTGCACCGTGCCAACCATGGCGTGAGCGATTCTTGCGGAGTGTTCGTTGATGCGGGCCTGGAGCCGTGCCAGTCGCGCCTGCTTGACCTCCATCGGCACGTCATCGGGCAGGCTTGCCGCCGGAGTGCCGGGGCGCGGGCTGTAGACGAAGCTGAAGGAGCGGTCGAAGCCGATTTCTTCGATGAGATTCAGGGTGGCTTCGAAATCGGCGTCGGTCTCGCCGGGGAAACCGATGATGAAATCCGATGATATGCAGATGCCGGGCCGTAGCGCGCGCAGGCGGCGGATCTTGGTTTTGTATTCTTCCGCCGTGTAACCGCGCTTCATCAGCGCCAGGATACGGTCGGAACCGCTCTGCACCGGCAGATGCACGTGATCCACCAACTGCGATACGGCACCATAGGCCTCGATCAGGCTGTCGGAAAACTCCGCAGGATGTGATGTCGTGTAACGGATGCGCTCGATGCCGTCAATCGCGGCGACGTAGTCGATGAGCAATGCAAGATCAGCATCAAAGCCATCATGCATGCGCCCACGGTAGGCGTTGACGTTCTGGCCGAGCAGCGTTACCTCGCGCACACCTTGTGCCGCCAGCAAGCCAACCTCGTTGAGAACATCATCAAACGGGCGGCTGACCTCCTCGCCACGCGTGTAGGGCACCACGCAGAAGGTGCAATATTTGCTGCATCCTTCCATGATCGAGACGAAGGCAGTAGGGCCTTCCGCGCGGGGAGGTGGCAGGCGGTCGAATTTTTCGATTTCAGGGAAAGTGATATCCATCGTCCGAATGCGCTTGCGTTCCACTTCTTCTAGCAATATGGGCAGGCGATGCAGTGTCTGGGGGCCAAACACGATGTCGACATAGGGTGCGCGCTTGAAAATAGTCTCACCCTCCTGACTCGCCACACACCCGCCAACACCGATTACCAAGCCCGGCCGGTTCTTTTTCCACTCGCGCCACCACCCCAATTGGGAGAACACCTTTTCCTGCGCCTTTTCGCGCACCGAGCAGGTGTTGAGCAGCAGTACGTCTGCTTCTTCGGGTACGGTGGTCAATTCCAGCCCATGCGATGCCTTCAGCACATCCGCCATTTTGGAGGAATCGTACTCATTCATCTGGCAGCCAAAGGTTTTGATGTAAAGCTTGCGTCCCATAATAAAGCGCCTGTTAAAACTTCGTAACTGATGGCATAAGTTACTACTTTTACATAAAAAATTCCAGTTTCGCGGACTGGCCCGTTGTCGTTTTCTGCTAAAAGAGAAGCATTTTCAGTGCTTTGCGGCTTTGGTGCATATTTTTATTTACTTGTCAATAAAGTGTGATATTCTCGGGCGGTAACTGCTTGTAGTGCTTTGCAGTTATCGCTGGAATGCTGGGCTGGGCCAAAGATCTTACCGCTCTTTGCCAGGGGTTCCCGGCATTTTGGCAAGCTTAATGAGTTTGTTTTTTTATGAGGAAGTAACAATGCGTATCGGTACAGTAAAATGGTTTAACGAATCCAAAGGCTTCGGCTTCATCTCCCCGCAGGATGGTGGCGAAGATGTATTCGTACATTACAGCGCGATCTCCGGTGATGGCTTCAAAACCTTAGCCGAAGGCCAGACTGTGAAGTTCGAGGAGAAAAAAGGCCCCAAGGGCCCGCAGGCAACCATAGTACAGGCCGCCTGATCCTGAGCAACGTAGAATAATTGCTTTATAGAACGCCCCTGACCCCGCCTTGATGGCGGGGTTTTTGTTTGTGCCTTTTACGATCAACGCTTTCCGCCGCCCAGCAGCGAACCCAGCACCCCACGCAAAATTTGCCTGCCCAACTGACTGCCAACGGCGCGTGCTGCGCTCTTGGCCATCGTCTCCACGACGCTCTCGCGTTGACGTCCGCCTTGCGCCCTGGGCGCAGCCGTTTCGGTTTTCAGGGTTTCAGCAACAGAGCGTTGTGCGGCTTCTTCTTTTTGCGCGGCGGCGGATTCGGCGCGTTCCTTGATGATCTCATAGGCCGATTCGCGGTCAAGAAGCTTCTCGTAATGACCATAGATGGCGGACTGCTGAATAATCGTTTGCCGCTGCTGGGCGCTGATGGGGCCGACCAGGCTGTGCGGCGGACACATCAACGTGCGCTGCACTATAGTGGGTTTGCCGCTCTCATCAAGCAGTGACACCAGTGCCTCGCCTACACCCAGCTCGGTGATGACGCTGGCGACATCAAGATCGGGGTTGCTGCGGAAGGTTTCGGCGGCGGCGCGCACGGCCTTCTGGTCGCGCGGGGTAAAGGCACGTAGCGCGTGCTGCACGCGGTTGCCGAGTTGCCCGAGGATCTTGTCGGGGATGTCCAGCGGGTTCTGGCTGACGAAATACACGCCGACGCCTTTGGAGCGGATCAGCCGCACCACCTGCTCGACCTTTTCCAGCAGCGCGGGCGGCGCATCGTTGAACAGCAGGTGTGCCTCGTCAAAGAAGAACACCAGCTTGGGTTTGTCGCGGTCGCCGACTTCGGGGAGTTGCTCGAACAGTTCGGAGAGCAGCCACAGCAGGAAAGTGGCATAGAGCTTGGGCGATGTCATCAACTTGTCTGCGGCCAGGATATTGATTATGCCATAGCCGTTATCGCCGGTTTGTATGAGGTCATCGAGATTCAGCGCCGGTTCGCCGAAAAATTTCTCGCCACCTTGCGATTCGATGCTCAGCAGTGCGCGCTGAATGGCGCCGATGCTTGCCGCAGAGACGGTGCCGTATTCGGTGGTGAAGTCCTTGGCGTTATCACCCACGAACTGGAGCATGGCGCGCAGGTCTTTGAGATCCAGCAGCAGCAAGCCTTGATCATCGGCAATCTTGAATGCGAGCGTAAGAACGCCTTCCTGGGTGTCGTTCAGATTTAACAGGCGGGCCAGCAGCAGCGGCCCCATGTCGGATACGGTGGTGCGTACTGGGTGGCCCTGTTCGCCAAATACATCCCAGAAGGCTACGGGACAGCCGGAGAAACTGAATCCCTCCAGCCCCATCTTCAGGACACGTTCCTTAACCTTTGGGTTGTCTACGCCCGGCTGGCTGAGGCCGGACAGGTCGCCTTTGACATCCGCCATGAAGACGGGCACACCGATACGGCTGAAGCCTTCGGCCAGCCCTTGCAGGGTGATGGTCTTGCCGGTGCCGGTGGCCCCCGCAATCAGCCCGTGGCGGTTAGCCATGGCGGGCAGGAGATATTGGGGTTGTTCCCCCTTGCCGATCAACAATGGCTCAGTCATTCAATGCTCCTCGTTTTTTACCGCGATAACATGTTCTGGCTAGTGATGCAATATATCACTTGAGACATCCGTTCGAGAATTTTTCTAACCAATAAACGCTAACTCCTTATCGCTCCTTGGATTTATTGGTTATTCACAAAATCTGTGGATAACTTTGTGGAGGAGTCATGGTCAACTGCGCCAAGGCCGCGTCATTGTTAGGGTTGTGACAAAATGATGACAAACTATCCGTTATATAAAAATCAATATCAATCATTAAGTTAAACAATGTAAGCGGATGTTTTATAAAAAAATGACGATTTTCGACTTGCTCTATGCAAACCATCCCATTACTGTGCATAAAAAACTGGTCTAAGTCTAAAGCGTGGCATGAATATGCTGTGTACCAGGGTTTTCAGGAAGATGGGTTGGTGTCAATACGCGCTAAGCCGTCGTTCATTGTAATCTGTACATTTAAAATGCTGGGAACGGCATAAGGGGCCGTAATCACCGTAAGGTGACAATGAGGCTTAACCAGAAAAGCACCGGTTATTCCTTAACGGCCCCTAAAAAGGCTTGACGGTAACGAGTATCACTATTGCCATTAACAGCAATACCGAAACCTCGTTGAACCACCGGTAAAACACATGGCTGCGCTGGTTGCGATCATGTTTGAAATCCAGCATCAGTTTGCCGCAGTACGCATAATAGGCAACGAGAAACACCACCAGCATGAGCTTGGCGTGCAGCCAGCCCATATGAGAATAGGCCTGCCATGCGTAGTCGATGAGCATCCAGATGCCCATGGCGATGGTGAGGATGGCCCAGGGCAGTACGAAAAAGAACAGTTTGCGTTCCATGATCTTGAAGCGTTCGATGGTTGCCGCATCTTCGGCCATGGCGTGATGAACAAACAGTCGCGGCAGGTAAAACAGTCCTGCGAACCACGCCGTCATGAATATGATGTGGAATGCTTTGACCCAGAGCATGAATAATCCCTTCCTTATTTTGGCCTTGGAGTGAGTATGTATTGTGAATATAACACCGGCCCGTTGTTTCGTGATGTGGCTAAAGCTCCGGTGCACTATTGCCGATGATAATAGAACTCAATACCAAGAGAACAGGAGAAACGTAATGCCATTGTCCCCACGTTCTGCGTGGCATGGCTACGGGAAAGGCGCCGCTATTTTTGCGCTGATGATGTGGTTGTTGCTGCTGCCCGTTGCGGGTTTTGCCGCAGGTGAGGTGGTTCCCGAGATCATCGCCGGAATTAGCCGGGTCGATGCTGAGAAGCTGATCGAGCTGGAGAGTCGCTCAAATCTGGTCATCGTAGATTCCCGTCTCCTCGTTGACCGCAGGCAAGGTTATATAGAAGGCTCCGTCAGCTTGACAGATACAGTAACCGATTGTGACTCCCTTGCGGCTGTGGCGCCGGACGTAAAGGCGCCGATCCTTTTTTACTGCAATGGCCCGCGTTGCCCGCGCAGTGCCAGGGCCGCAGGCATCGCGCAGGCATGCGGGTATCGCAAGGTCTACTGGTTGCGTGGTGGTTTTGATGAATGGAAGCAAAAAAAGTATCCCTACGTAAAGAAGTGATAGTGGACAATTATATCTCCCGATGAGCTTCCCTCGCCTGTCATTGCGTACCCTTACCACGCTGCTGCTGGTGGTGTTGAGTATGGCATTAGTATTGTTGAGCGGCGAGATTTACCGCAGTGTTGCGCATGAAAACCAACGCCATGCCTTGATGGATCTTGTGAAGATCAAGGCAGCCGAGGCGTTGTCTGAGCTGGAAAATCAATCACTGGATATTGGTCTGGCCATCCAGCTTGAACCGGATTTCCGCCGCGCCTTTGAACACAAGGATGCGGATAGGCTGAATTTTGAATTGGATAATCAATTTCAGCAGTACAGCGTTACGACGGGACAGGTGAAGCTGATAAGGTTGTCTGCCTATGATATGAATTTTGCGTTAACGGCCCAGAGTTCGGCGGAATTGGTTGATGTCGCACGCAATACGGCTGTTTGTCCCTCGTTGCTGGAGCGCGCCCGTTTCCGTGCGGGAACGGCGCGTCTGCAGACTATCGCCGAGTTGTGCATGACGCCAGGGGGCCGGCCATATTATGCCGTGCTGGTGCCTGTCGGCGGTTTACATCCGGTGGGCTATATTAAAGTAGTGGTTGACCCGGCGCAAAGTCTGCGCTCTATCGATACCGCATTGGGGATGCCCGTAAGGATTTCCCTGAATGATGGCAGTGAGGCTTATGAGTCCAGCGCCTGGCAAGATCAGGGCGTCGCGCAAAACAAGCTGATTGCCGGCTATACCTTGAAGGATGAGCATGGCGGGAGTGTGCTGAAAATCTCTGCCATGACCGATATCAGCGCATTTAACCAGGATCTGGCCTACGCGCGCAATCTGGTAATGGGCGTCGGCGGTGCCATCACGCTGCTGGCAGTATTTGTTGCCATGCTGCTGTTGCAGAAAACCACGCTGAAACCCATCGAATTACTGACCCGGCAATTGCGGGAGGTAAGGCAAGACCGAAAACATCTTGGCGAGCAAGTCGCCGTGCAAGGCGATGCCAAAGTGAGTGAGTTGGCTACTGTTTTTAATGAAATGAGCAGTGATCTGGATAAGTTATACCAGAAGCTGGAAAAAATGGCCTTTACCGATGCGCTGACGGCATTGCCTAACCGCGCGCAGTTTCATGAGATGCTTCGGCAAGCGGTATCGTTGAGCAGGACGCGTGAGAGCCGCTTTGGTTTGATTCTGCTGGATCTGGATGGATTCAAGGAAATTAATGATACCTTGGGTCATCATGTCGGCGATGTCTTGCTGCAGCAGGTGAGCGAGCGGCTGAAGAGAACTATCCAGTCAATAAATATCGTATGTCTGTTGGGCGCCGAAGATGATGCGCCGCATGTGCTGGCCGGGCAGGAGCCGGCGATGGCGCGCCTGGGAGGCGATGAGTTCGCCTTTCTTTTGCCTGCACTGACCAATGCGCAGGAAGTTATGACCGTAGCGCGTGAAATTACCGAAACCCTGCAGGCGCCTTTTGTTGTGGAAGGTAACACGGTGGCGATTGGCGGCAGCGTGGGAATTACCCTGTTTCCCGATCACGGCGAGGATGGCGAGACCCTGTTGCGGCGCGCGGATATCGCATTGTACATTGCCAAGAACACCCGTAATGCCTACGCTCTTTATAATCCGGCACACGATCAAAACAGTGTTGACCAATTGACCCTGCGTGCCGAATTGCGCAACGCGATAGCTACAGGAGAGCTGGTGCTTCACTACCAGCCCAAACTGCACATCAAAACCGGGCGTATCCACGGTGTCGAGGCGTTGGTGCGTTGGCAGCATCCGCAGCATGGCTTGTTGATGCCGCCCCAATTTCTTCCTGTTGCGGAGCGCAGTGGTCTTATTGGGGTGTTGACGCAATGGGTGCTGGTGGAGGCGCTGCGCCAGCACAATGTCTGGCGGCGCGCGGGCCTGGATCTCAAGGTGGCGGTCAATCTTTCCTCGCGTGCGCTCTATGACCTGCGCTTGCCGGATCAGATCGCTCACCATTTAATGAGACTGCAGGTGCCCCCTTCCTCTCTGGAGCTCGAGATCACGGAAGACGCCATTATGATCGACCCCCAGCGCGCACTGGAGATATTGGTGCGGCTGAATGCCATGAGAATCAAACTTTCCATCGACGATTTCGGCACCGGCTACTCGTCGCTGGGGTATCTTAAACGCCTGCCCGTCGATGAAATCAAAATAGACAAGACGTTCGTCATGGAAATGGAACAATCCCGGAGCGACGCCGCCATCGTCCATGCCACTATCGATCTGGCGCACAACCTTGGCCTGAACGTGGTAGCCGAAGGCGTCGAAAGCGAGGGGATGTTGAGCATGCTGGCAAGGTTGAATTGCGATACCGCGCAGGGTTTTTATGTCAGCCGTCCCATCCCGGGTGAGCTGATGCTGGAGTGGCTGTCCAAATCGCCCTATGCGCAAGACAAGTTAATGGTGGCGGAACGTGTGTGAATGCCGATGGCAAGGTGGCTCTGCAGTGGGAGATAGATCTATCCATTCTGGGATATAATCGGTCTCTCACAACAGGAGACCGAAAATGGCCACACCGAATATCGATGCCGTCAAAACCTATCTGCTTAACCTCCAGGACCGCATTTGCAAGGCGCTGGAAGCGGAGGATGGCCAGGAGCGCTTCAAGGAAGATCGCTGGGATCGCGCCGAAGGCGGAGGAGGTATCAGCCGGGTATTGACAGAGGGTGCGGTTTTCGAGCAGGCAGGCGTTAATTTTTCGCATGTATTTGGCGACAAGCTGCCGCCTTCCGCCACGGCCCATCGCCCCGAACTGGCAGGGCGCACTTTTCAGGCGCTGGGCGTGTCGCTGGTCATGCATCCGCGCAATCCCTATGTCCCCACGTCCCACGCCAACGTGCGTTTCTTCATCGCGGAAAAAGAGGGCGCTGAGCCCGTGTGGTGGTTTGGCGGCGGCTTTGATCTGACGCCCTATTATGGCTTTGAGGAGGACGCTGTGCATTGGCATAATGTCGCACGTGAGGCCTGCCAGCCATTCGGCGAGGACATGTATCCGCGTTACAAGAAATGGTGCGATGACTACTTCTTTCTCAAGCACCGTAGCGAGCCACGCGGTATCGGCGGGCTGTTTTTTGATGACCTCAATGAAGGCGGCTTTGCCCGCTGCTTCGGCTTCATGACCAGCGTGGGCGATCAGTACATCAATGCCTATTTGCCCATTGTCGCGCGTCGCAAGAATACCCCTTATGGCGAGCGCGAACGTGATTTCCAGCTTTACCGGCGCGGGCGCTACGTGGAGTTCAATCTGGTCTATGACCGCGGTACCCTGTTCGGCCTGCAATCGGGCGGGCGCACCGAGTCCATCCTGATGTCCCTGCCGCCACTGGTGAAGTGGCGTTACAACTGGCGTCCTGAGCCGGGTACGCCAGAGGCCAGATTGTATGACGTATTTCTCAAGCCGCGTGATTGGCTGGGGGACGAGAAGTAATTCAAAAAATTACCGCCGAGAACGTCAAGTTCGCCACTACCGTCCTGATCTTATGATAGCTTGGCGTTCTTTGCGGTTTAATCATTGCCAGGTTTGCACGCGCCGCGGCAGGGTATGCTGATGCGCTCGCGCACGGTGGCATCCAGGCGTAGCGCGGTCAATGTCCCGCCCCACACGCAGCCTGTATCCAGGTGGTGGACACCTTGCGCGTCACATATCCCCAGTGTCGACCAGTGACCAAACACAATCTCCATATCCGCGCTGGCGCGGCCTGACGCCATAAACCACGGCAGGTGGCCGGGTGACTGCGTGCCGGGAGCGCCCTTTTCTTTTAGCGCCAAGCGCCCCTCACCGTCGCAATAACGTAACCGCGTAAGGCAGTTGGTGATAAAGCGTAACCGGGCAGCGCCCATCAATGCGGCTGACCATTGATCAGGCCCATCACCGTAGATAGCGGCAAGATAGTCGTGATATCCACTTCCGCGCAACGCGCCCTCTACCTCGGCGGCGCAGCCCCGCGCTGTGGCAAGATCCCACTGCGGCGGCAGCCCGGCATGAAGCATGGTGATGCCCAGCGTGGCATCGTGGTGCAGGAGGGGCCGATGGCGCAGCCATTCGAGCAGTTTTTCGCGGTCCGGTGCTTGCAGGACATCATGGAAAGTATCGTTGCGGCGCGGGCGCGCATGACCACCCGCTACCGCGAGCAAATGGATGTCATGATTGCCCAGCACGGTCACCGCATGCGCCCCCAGGTCCCGCACGAAGCGTAACACCTCAAGAGACTGCGGCCCACGGTTGACCAGATCTCCGGCAAACCACAATTGATCTTGCCGTGGATCAAAGGTGATGTTGTCGAGCAGGGCCATCAGGTCATCGAAGCAGCCCTGAATATCACCGATGGCATAGACCGCCACGCGGATTTAACCCTCGATCAGGCTGCGCAGCATCCAGGCGGTTTTTTCATGCACCTGCATACGCTGGGTGAGCAGATCCGCCGTGGGCTGATCGTTGGCTTTCTCGACTGCCGGAAAGATGGAGCGCGCGGTACGCGCCACGGCCTCTTGTCCCTCGACCAGCAGCTTGATCATCTCCTCGGCCTTGGGTACGCCGGCTGTTTCGGGGATGGAGCTTAAGCGCACAAATTCGGAATAGGTGCCGGGAGCAGGGAAGCCCAAGGCGCGGATGCGTTCCGCAATCAGGTCAACAGCGAGCGCCTGTTCGTTGTATTGCGCCTCGAACATCAGGTGCAGGGTCTGGAACATCGGCCCGGTCACATTCCAGTGGAAGTTGTGGGTCTTGAGGTAAAGCGTATAGGTATCCGCCAGTAACCGTGATAGTCCATCCACAATTTCAGCGCGGTCTTTTTTCGAAATGCCGATGTCTATCTTCATATAATCCTTTCCTTTCCCTTTGAATTTAAAAATTATTTTACTGCCATGTGCGAATATTGCATAACCCGTTGCTGATGTAAAGGGCGTTGTTTTGGTTGACACGGCCTGCCTTATCTAGGTATCTTATCCGGCTTTATGTTTGGTTGTCGCCATGTGCGGCCCCGTTCCACCCATTTGTTGTCGTTCAAAATATCGGATAAAGCTATGAAAAGAACATTTCAACCTAGCGTTATCAAGCGCAAGCGTACTCACGGATTTCGCGCACGCATGAGCACGCCAGGCGGTCGCCTGGTGATCAAGCGCCGTCGCGCCAAGGGCAGGACGCGCCTGTCAGCCTGATCGGCGACCCCGCCGCTTTGAGCCTGATGCTGGCCCCCACCCTGGTTGTTACTGTTGATTCCAGGCAGGGGTCGGCTTCGGAGAAGAGCTTCGGCAGGTGCTGCCGGCTCACCCGGCCCAGTGAATACAAGCTTGTTTTTGATGGGCAATATAAGTCTTCGGGTGGCGTGCTGGCCGTGCGTGCGCGGAAAAACGGCAGTGATTCCGCGCGTTTGGGTCTGGTAATATCGAAAAAAAGCATAAAAAATGCGGTGGGCCGTAATCGCATCAAGCGTTTGACGCGAGAGAGCTTTCGTCAGCACCAAGCCCGTCTTGCGGGCCTGGATGTGGTGGTGATGAGCCGCGCGGGCGCGGGGGATGTGCCCAATAGCAAAATATTCGCAATCCTGAGCAGGCATTGGGAAACCCTCGAACGATGGAAAAAATCCTGACCTTCATGATACGGGGCTACCGTTACCTGCTGAGCCCGTTCCTGGGTAACAACTGCCGTTTTTACCCGAGCTGTTCCTGTTACGCCGAGACGGCAATAAAAAATCACGGTGCATTGACCGGCACCTGGATGGCGTTGCGTCGAATAGCGCGCTGTCATCCATGGCATCCGGGCGGCATCGATCCCGTACCTGAAAAAACGGATAAAAAGGCCTGATGGATAACTACAGAATTCTCCTGTTTGCTGCTTTATCAGTGGTCATCCTGCTGCTCTGGCAGGCATGGCAGACCGACCATAACACGCTGCAAACGCCCACCGTTGCCACAACTGGCACGGGTATCACTCCCGCCGTTCCTGCCTCGGCCCCTGGATCATCTTCCGCTGTTCCTGCGTCGGCACCTGGAGCCGCAACCGCAGCGCCGGCGGCCCAGGCGGCTGCGCTGAAATCGGCGCAGCGTGTACACGTCAAGACGGACGTGCTCGACGTGTATATTGATACCATTGGTGGCGATCTACGCCAGGCAGATCTGCTCACCTACCCTGTCAAGGTGGATAAGCCGAACGAACCTGTGCGGCTGCTCACCGATGCGCAGGCGGATTTGTTTATTGCCCAGTCAGGTTTGCTGTCGAGCCGGGCGGCCCCTGATTATCAAGCGCAGTTCAGCGCGGAGAAGACCGAGTACACACTAGACGCCAGTGAGGTCAAAGTTCCGCTGAGCTGGGCAGGCCCGGACGGGGTGACCGTCACCAAAACCTACACCTTTCATCGCGGTAGCTATGTCGTCGATGTCGAACAGGTCGTGAACAACGCCTCGGCGGCGGAATGGAAGGGGCGGCAATACCGTCAGTTCCAGCGCCGGGATTCCTCCGATGGCGGCATGTCGCTGATTTATACATACACCGGCGGCGTCATCTACAGCGAAGCAAAGAAATACGAAAAGATCCAGTTCAAGGACATGACTGAGGAGAACCTGAGCCGTGACATCCCCGGTGGCTGGGCGGCCATGATCCAGCACTATTTCCTTGGCGCCTGGATACCCAAGGCGGGCGAGGCGAATCACTATTACAGTCAGGCGCTGGACGACAAGCGCTATGTGCTCGGCATGGCGTCTCCCGAGATGACCGTCGCACCCGGACAGAGCGGCACTTTCAGCAGCCGCCTCTTCATCGGCCCGAAATTGCAGGATACACTGGAAAAAGTGGCGCCGGGGCTGGAGCTGACGGTCGATTACGGTATATTGACCGTGCTCGCCAAACCCCTGTTCTGGCTGCTGGAATGGCTGCATAAGATGGTGGGCAACTGGGGCTGGTCCATCGTGCTGGTCACATTGATGATCAAGCTGGTGTTTTTCAAGCTGTCGGAAACCAGCTACCGCTCCATGGCGAATATGCGCCGCCTGCAACCCAAGATGACCGCACTCAAGGAACGTCATGGCGATGACCGCCAGAAGTTCAGTCAGGCGATGATGGAGTTGTACAAAAAGGAAAAGGTAAATCCCATGGGCGGCTGCCTGCCCATCCTGGTGCAGATCCCGGTATTTATCGCCCTCTACTGGATGTTGCTGGAAAGCGTGGAATTGCGCCAGGCGCCGTTTATTCTGTGGGTACAGGACCTATCCACGCGCGATCCTTTTTATGTGCTGCCGTTGCTGATGGGCGTCACAATGTTCATTCAGCAAAAGCTCAATCCACCGCCACCAGACCCGGTGATGGCGAAGATGATGAAGTTTTTACCCTTTATCTTTACGCCGTTTTTCGCCTTCTTCCCGGCAGGGCTGGTGCTCTACTGGGTGGTCAACAACGTGCTGTCGATTGCCCAGCAGTGGTATATCACGCGCCGCATCGAACAGCAGGCTGCGAAAGTCGCGTGATCACGGCACGGGCATTCTCACGGATTGTCCATTGCCCTGATTGAAGAAATGACCACGCCCACCGATACCATCGTCGCTCTGGCCACGCCGCCGGGACGGGGTGGCGTGGGTATCGTGCGTGTGTCGGGACCGCTGGCATCAACCATCGCCCACGGCATGCTTGATTGTGTCCCGCCGCCGCGCCGTGCGGAATACCTGCCATTTTGTGATGCCGATGGTTCGGTGATCGACACCGGCATCGCGCTATTCTTCCCCTCTCCGCATTCCTTTACCGGTGAAGACATTCTGGAGCTACAGGGCCACGGCGGCCCGGTGGTGCTGGATCTCCTGATAAAACGCGCCATAGCACTCGGTGCTCGCCTGGCGCGCACTGGCGAATTTTCCGAACGCGCCTTTCTGAACGACAAGCTCGATCTGGTGCAGGCCGAGGCCATCGCCGATTTGATCGAAAGCGGCACCGAGCAGGCGGCGCGTGCGGCGACGCGGTCGTTGCAAGGCGAATTTTCGGCACACATCAATAGTCTTATCGAGCAACTGATCGAACTGCGCATCTATGTGGAATCCGCCATCGACTTTCCTGAAGAGGAAATCGATTTCCTCTCCACAGGCAATGTTGGCGTGCGATTAAAAGGGATCATTGCAAACCTGTGGGGTGTTCTGGGATCTGCTCATCAAGGGCGTCTGCTGCGCGAAGGGATGACAGTGGTAATCGCGGGACGCCCCAACGCCGGCAAATCCAGCTTGCTCAACCGCCTTGCCTGTAGGGATGCGGCCATCGTCACCGACATCCCCGGCACCACCCGCGACGTGTTGCGTGAACATATCAACATCGACGGCCTGCCGCTACACATCATCGACACCGCCGGCCTGCGTGATAGCGCCGATCCCGTGGAACAGCAAGGCATACAGCGCGCCTGGGGCGAAATCGCGCGTGCTGATCGCGTGTTGTTGATGGTTGATGACGGGGCAGCATTGGATGACGGACAGGGCGATGAGCTGCGAAACATCGTCGAAAAACTGCCGGCGGGGCTGCCCATCACAGTAGTACATAACAAGATCGATACGACGGCGCGCGAACCGGGCGTTCGCGAGGGAAATCTGGGTCCCGAAGTGGCGCTTTCCGTAAAGACAGGCGCGGGAATAGAGGCGCTACGCCAGCACCTAAAAGAATCGATGGGATACAGCAGCGCCGGTGAAGGTGGTTTCATGGCGCGCCGTCGCCACGTCGACGCCTTGCAGCGCGCCCATCAGTGCCTGAAAAACGCCGATCATCAGTTTGAATGTCACCGCGCAGGCGAGTTGCTTGCCGAAGACCTGCGCCAGGCCCAGCAAATTTTATCGGAAATCACCGGCGAATTTACTTCAGATGATCTGCTGGGAAGGATATTTGCCAGTTTTTGTATCGGAAAGTAAGGTGCAAACGACGTGTCCACCTTGCTGGACTATCTCCGTAAAGGTTGAAATGCCCTCCTGCACCGGTATGTGCCCCTCATTTTGAAGGCTTGATGGCATATCACTTCTATATACAAGGAGGTGCCAGCCCTTGATATTTCCCATTTTGGGAATTACAATTTATGTTGTCAATGGGAAAAATAAACCTCCATGCGCATTCTGGGGTTGCCGCAGCTCGAAGTATTCAAGAAAAAACACGCAGATATTCGCGGGTCTTTGGGTGCATGGCGCAAAGAGGTTGAGCAGGAGATTTGGCATACAACCCAAGACATCAAAAAGCGATATCCCAGCGCGGATTTTCTCGCTGAGAACCGCGTGATTTTTAACATTAAAGGCAACTCGTACCGATTGGTTGTCAAGGTACGCTACCAAGGCGGCATGGTCTTGGTGGAATGGGTGGGAACCCATGCCGAATACGACAAAAAGAAATTTTAAGCTGTCTCAGTATGGGCCTAGCTTAGGAGAGAAGTGGCGATGAACATTAAAGTTATTAAGTCCAACGAGGACTACATGCAGGCAATGACGCGGCTTTCCGCGCTGATGGTGCTCGACCCTAAAGCTGGCTCCAGGGACGATAACGAACTGGAGTTGCTGGCGCTGGTGATCGAAGATTACGAGCGAAAAATCGTACCGCCTGCGGTGCCTGACCCGGTGGACGCTATTCTGTTCCGCATGGACCAAATGAAGCTCGGCCGCAAGGGATTGGAGCAATACATTGGCTCCACTTCCAAGGTTTCGGAAGTGCTGTCGCACAAGCGTCCCTTGTCCCTCTCCATGATCCGGCGTCTACACCAAGGGCTCGGCATCCCGGCCGATGTGCTCATAGGGTGTGAGGGCAATGAGAAGGCCGCCCTTGGCAAGGAGCCGCGTCGCCGGCCGTGTCCGGAATGAGATCAAGAATTACCGCATCCTGACCAAGCTGCTCGGTCACGGTCTGGTCAGCCGTCACTTTGCTTAGCAGCCGAGCCGAGAGTGGGCGTGTTTTTGCGTGTCCACATGGACAAATCTGAATGAGGTTCAGAAAAAATTCTTCCCCTTCCTCAAGTTAGAAAATAGATATTTTTATGATTTTAAAGAAAATATTTTCTATCCCTCGCCAAGGAATGCGCGCGGATCAGGGGATTGGCAGGCGAATTGCTTGATCTTCCTCGTCATGTGCCGGGCGGATGTTGGTAGCACGCAGCTCCGTCTCGCCCTTGGCGTTTTGGGGAAGTTGCAAAGCCTTGGTGGTTTCCTCTTTCGTCAAGGCGCCGCCCTCGATGGTGTTGGTGCCGAACACGCTGGAAACCATCACTTCCTGTTGTGCCCCTATCAACTGCATTTCATTCGCCTCAACTTACGGGTTAGCGAATAACTCCTGGCGCGCTGTCTCGGTGACGGCAACTACGGCTGGATGAGTCAGCCGACGCTCTACCGAAATGGCGTAGAACCGTTCAGTGACTTCATCGACCCGGCCTATAGCCTCGACACCATACTGGCGCTGTACTTCGTCGGCGATCACCGATGGCGCGATGAAGATACCAATGCCGGATTGCCCGAAGGCCTTCATCAAAGCGCTGTCGTCGAATTCGCCCACGATGCGCGGCTGAATCTGCCGTTCGCCAAACCAGCGCGTGAGCCGTCCCCGCACGATCGTGTTTTCGCCGGGCACCAACATGGGCGCGCCTTGCAAGCTGTGCGGAAAGCCGCTGGCGTATAAGGCGGCGAGTTTGGGTATGGCGAAGAAGGTGATGCCGCATTCGCCGAGTTTGTGGCTATACCCCTTCACATCCATCTCTGGAGGCATTGGGCCGTCCGCGATCACCAGATCGAGACGCTGAATCGCCAGTTCTGCCATCAATCGTTCCAACTTGTCTTCCCGGCACACGATGCGCAGCGGCTCGGATAGCGCCATTGCGGGGGCGAGTAGACGGTAGGCGATGGATTTGGGTACGACGTCGGCAATTCCAACCCGAAACAGAGTGTGGTGTTCCCCAGGCTGGCTGCGCAGCATCTCCTCAAGCCTCCCCCCCACCTGGAAAATCTCTTCGGCATAGGAGAGCGCGAGCCGGCCGGTCTCCGTGAGTTTCAGGCGCCGACCGGCGCGCTGGAACAGGTCAACGCCCAGCGTTTCTTCAAGCAAGCCGATCTGTCCGCTAATGGTTTGCGGCGTGAGATTCAGTTGTTCACAAGCGCGGACGATGCTGCCCGTTTTGGCGACGGCCCAGAAGTAGTGCAACTGTTTGTAATTAAGCATGGCGGCGCCTCAATAGTTCGTCAATTCCGAATGATATAACAGAATAACACTGCTTTTCTTTGTGATAATTGACGCCTATCCTGAATGCGTAGGGTTCATCCACCACCCCCGAGGGGGCATTCAGAAGGCGGCCTTTTATGCAAATAAATATTTATGCGCACGGATTTACCACCACCGAAGCCCTACGCGAGCATGTCACGAGGCGCTTGCATCATGCGTTGGGGTGCTGCGCTGACCACATCTCCCAGGCCAGGGTGCGCCTGTCGGATGTCAACGGCCCGCGCGGCGGCGCGGACAAGTGCTGTCAAATTCAGGTACGCCTGGCGCACCTGGCCGATGTGGTCATCGAAAATACTGAATCCGATCTCTATGTTGCCATCGACCGTGCGGCGGAACGGGTGGGCAGGACAGCGGCGCGTCACATCGCCCGGCAACGGCGGCCGGTTCGTATGTCGTCGCGTCAGGAGCCTCCTTCCGACTCGCTGGCGGAATATTGAGTCCACATCGGAGCCAAGCATTCAACTCAACTCTCATTAAGAGGTAATGCCCCATGAACATGAATTTGCAAACAACACACCTTGGTCGCGCCCAGGCATCGGTTCTGGAAACCAACAAGGTGATACGCAACACCTATATGCTGTTGTCGCTGACGCTGGCATTCAGCGCTCTCACAGCGGGCGCCTCGATGGCGCTGAATCTTCCCCATCCTGGTCTGATTATCACCTTGGTCGGCTATTTTGGGTTGCTCTTCCTCACTGCCAAATTCAAAAACAGCAGCCTGGGTCTGGGGTTTGTCTTCGCCCTCACCGGCTTCATGGGCTATACCCTCGGGCCTATCCTCAACAGCTATCTCAGCCTGCCCAACGGCGGTCAGACCGTGATGATTGCCATGGGAGCGACCGCAGCCGTTTTCCTCGGTCTTTCCGGCTACGCCGTAAGCAGCCGCAAGGATTTCAGCTTCATGGGCGGCTTTCTCATGGTCGGCATTCTGGTGGCCTTCCTTGCCGGCCTCGGAGCAATATTCCTTGAGCTGCCCGCCCTGTCGCTGGCCGTCTCCGCCATGTTCGTGCTGCTCATGGCGGGGCTGATCCTGTATGAGACCAGCAACATCATTCACGGCGGCGAGACCAATTACATCATGGCAACAGTGACGCTGTTCGTCGCCATCTTTAACCTCTTTACCAGCCTGCTGCACCTGCTGGGTTTTGCCAACAATAGCGAGTAATGGCGTGATTCAATCAAATCTGAATTCAATAAGGAGCATGGCGCGTATGAGAGTCATTGCGACTGCGCTGGTAGTCGCCGGTCTGGCGGGTTGTGAACAGGCTGAACAGTCTGCCCAGCGAGTCTTGGGCAAGGCCGAGCAATCGGCGCAGGGGGTGATTGATCAGGCCAAGCAGGCCGCTGGTACTCTGCTCGGCCTGCCGGGCGAAGATCAGGGTAAGGAGGCTAAGGAGAAATCCAGGGATACGGGCGAAGAGCATGAGCAAAAATCCGCCGATGGCAAGGACGAATGAAGCGACTGAGTTTCGCAGGGGCGGTCGGATGCATGCTGCCTCTCGTCACTATTCGCTGGAGCACATCACCTATCCGCAACCGCAGGAGCAAAGCAGGCAATGATTTTGAGCAAACAAAAACCATCTTCGATTCCATCAACAACTCCGTTAGATTCTGCATGGAATTGGAGCTTGGCTGTCATTGATGCGCAGAACTGGGTAAAAGACATTTTTGTGAAACCTCGCGTCACTCGCTACCCGGTCAAATTGTTGCGTTACTGGTTTATGTATAATCTGATTCGAGAGGAGCGAATCCGGCTTGGGCGACCGTTGCGCGTGTGCGAGATTGGCGTTGACCGGGGGCAAATGCTGCGTTTCACGCGAGATGCCGGGTTTGCCGATATCGCTTGCTGGGTGGCGGTGGATTGCAGGCTGCAACCCGAATTGGGCGAGTCTGGCTATACAAGGCAGATCGAGGCTAATGTTGATCTGCCCGATTTTTTCCTAGATGAAAAATACGACGTGATCATCGTGCTTCACCTTCTGGAGCATCTCTTTGAGCCGGAACAATTGACCCAACGGCTGTCCGCCGCGCTAGTGCCCGGTGGTGTCATGATCGGCGGTTTTCCGGTCACGCCAAAATGTGCGGCTTCCTATTGGCAGAAGAGAATCCGCCGTACCGCATCGCAGTTTGGTCATGTTAGTGTATTCTCACCGCAACGTGTGGAAAGCATGGCGAACAGCTCCGGACTCCGCCTGGATTTTATTTCTGGCGCTTTCCTGATGCGGAAAACCGGCGCATTTATTGAGAATTCCAAAATATGGCTACGGCTTAATCTGCTTTTTGGTGCTCTTTTTCCCGCGCTGGGTGGCGAAATCTACTGGCGAATGCGTAAGTGAATCTTTCTGGCGCACTATCAGCGTCTTGATACAAGACTGGAAATTCAATGTGGAATCCCTATGTAATCATTCTTGTCCTCTTCGTCGTCGCCGGTCTTGCCGCCACCCTCTGGGGCTTGACGATTATCGCCAAGGGCCGGCGAACGCTGCGCTGGCCCTCGACCGAAGGCGCAATCGAGGAGTCCAGCCTCGCCTCGGATACCGATGATCTGTTCCCACATATTCTGTTCAGCTACAGGGTGGGTGCTCAAACTTACAGGCGCGAACTTGGGTTTCCGGGCGGGACCAACCCGACGCCAGAATTCGCAGCAAGCTATGTCAAGAAGTTTCCCGCAGGCGCGAGTGTCCGGGTCTTTTACGATCCCGAACGACCGGATCAGGCCACGCTTGAGCCCGGGCTGGCGCAGGGTGACTGGATGATACTCACATTAGGTATCGCAGCCACGATTCTCGGGATTTTGTTATTGGTATTTGGTCAAAGTTGAGGCTGCATGTAGAACCATCTAAAAATCATCCTCAATCATAGCCTTGAGCGCCGCCAGCCGGTTTCGCTCCTGTGGCGTCAGGTATTTCATCTGATAGAGTTCGACCGCGCCTGGTGTGGCGAGAATATTGCCGAATTGCTGTATCCAGATGTCCAGTTGCTCATCCCGGTAATGATAGTCCCCAAAGGGGAAGGGTGCCCAGCCCTCGCCATCGCGCCCGGCAAACTCTTCGGGCGTCATCTCGATAGGGAATATTTCCTTGGCGCGTTCTTCCAATTCAAGCGGGGCCAAGGAGCGCTGCATCTTGTTTTCGGGCATGGTTCTGGTCTTTGGTGTGGTGGTAAAGTCAGCTATAAAGCGTAACATAACCCAGGCAATGAAATTGCCGCTTCCCTTTTTTGGTGATTCGCGTAAAATACCCGGTTTTATTCCGCCTGCGCGTGGCGCGGGTTCTTCAGGTTTTGATTCAAAGGAAGCAGACACAATGGTAACCATTCGTTTGGCACGCGGCGGCGCGAAAAGACGCCCTTTTTACCACATCGTCGTGACCGATTCGCGCAATCCGCGTGATGGCCGCTATATCGAGCGCGTAGGGTTTTTTAACCCCGTTGCGACCGGCGGCGAAGTGCGCCTGAGCGTAAACAATGAGCGGGTGAATTACTGGGTATCCAAAGGCGCCCAGCCCTCCGAGCGTGTTGCTTCGCTGGTCAAGCAGCAGGCCGCTTGATAAGGCAAGGTCAGCGGGAGGCGCATGCGCTCGCTGACCGCTCTCGGCGCACCCATAAGAAGATGAGTATCCTGAAGGCGGCAAGCGACAATCCCTCTGATTTGGTTGTAGTTGGGCGGATTTCCGGCATTTTCGGGGTGCGCGGTTGGGTCAAGGTGTATTCGTACACCCATCCGCTGGAAAATATTTTGGTCTATAACCCCTGGCAGGTACGCTCCAGACTGATAGGGGAAGAATGGAAGCCCATGAATTTGCAGGGCGGGCGCCCTCATGGCAAGGGCATCGTCGCGCAGCTTGAGGGTTTCAGCGACCCCGAATCCGCCAGGGCTCTGTTGGGCGCGGATATCGCGGTGTGCCGGGATCAGTTGCCGTTACCTCGCTCCGGGCAGTATTACTGGAGGGATTTGGTGGGCCTGGCTGTTGAGACGCTCGACGGTGTTGCGCTGGGCACGGTGGATCATCTATTGGAAACCGGCGCGAATGACGTGCTGGTGGTCATGGGTGACCGGGAGCGTCTGATCCCCTATATTGACCAGGTGGTGGTTGAAGTCGATTTGCATGAGAAGCGCATGCGTGTCGATTGGGATCCTGAGTTCTAGCGGATGCGTGTCGATGTTGTCACACTGTTCCCGCCCATGTTCGAAGGTTTCACCCAGCAGGGTGTGACGGGCAGGGCGGTGCAACGGGGCGTGTTGCAGTTGGGGTTGTGGAACCCGCGCGACTACACGCATGACCGCCACCGTACCGTTGATGCCCGCTCTTATGGCGGCGGTCCCGGCATGGTGATGATGGTGCAGCCATTGCGTGATGCAATCCGTGCGGCGCGCGCTGCCGACGCGGAACCGGTGCGGGTGATTTACCTCTCGCCGCAGGGGCGGCGCCTGGATCAGGCGGGTGTGCATGAGCTGGCCGCGCGATCCCGGCTGCTGTTGGTGGCGGGCCGTTACGAAGGGATAGACGAACGGGCGTTGCAGGCTGAGATCGACGAGGAATGGTCGATCGGCGACTATGTGCTCAGCGGCGGCGAATTGGCGGCGATGGTGATTACCGATGCCGTGGCGCGATTGCTGCCCGGTGTGCTGGGGCATGAGGATTCCGCGCAGCAGGATTCATTTGCCGAAGGACTGCTGGATTATCCGCACTATACCCGGCCTGAAGAGGTTGACGGGGTGAAGGTGCCGGAGGTGCTGATGAGCGGTGATCATAAGGCGATCAATCGCTGGCGGTGCAAGCAGGCGTTGGGGCGGACATGGCTGAGACGGCCGGACATGCTGGAGGTTTTGACGCTGGATGCAGCGCAGCGTGAGTTGCTGGATGAATTCAAGAGAGAATACAAGAAGTTGTAGATATGCAGGGTGCGCCACGCGCATAACCGGCTTGATTCAAAGAAGCTAAGATTTAACTGATTGGAGCGACAAACTATGAACATTATTCAACAAATCGAAGCCGAACAGATGACGCGTGTGTTGCCTGCTTTTAACCCAGGCGATACAGTGACGGTGCAGGTGAAAGTGAAGGAAGGCAATCGTGAGCGTTTGCAGGCTTTTGAGGGCGTTGTTATCGCCAAGAGCAATCGCGGCTTGAATTCTTCCTTCACCGTGCGCAAGGTTTCCCATGGTGAAGGCGTGGAGCGTGTTTTCCAGACATACAGCCCGGGCATTGATTCTGTTTCGATCAAGCGCCGTGGCGCCGTGCGCCGCGCCAAGCTTTACTACCTGCGTGATCTGAAAGGCAAGGCCGCGCGCATCAAGGAAAAGCTGTAATATCCCTTCCTTTATCCCTCTTGATTGTCCGAAGGGGGGTAAAGGAAATGTCGGTGGGGCGGTAACTCTCTCCTGTCGATAGATATCTTCCTGGTAATAAATTCCAAGCGGGGTGAGCGCGCTGTGATGAGAGACGGACGTTGCAACAAGCATCGCCGGTTTCCCTTCGCGCGCGCCATCTCCCGTTTCATGTATTTACTTCCTCGTTTTTTCCCTCAGACAAATAACTCCCGCACGGTTCCTGTTCTGGTCCTATGGCTGGCACTGTTTGCCATGCCCGTGGTGCATGCCGATCAATTTGAAGACTTGACCGCGTTGGCAGGGCAAGGCGCTGCTGATCTTGCAATACGCCTGATAGATACGCATCAGCCTGCTGCCTCACAAAGCCCCGCTGATTGGGCGCAATGGGAGCGTGTACGGCTAGCCATCTATCAGCGGCAGGGGAATGTGGGGGCAGTAGCGCAACGGGCGAGTGCCTTGCCGCAAAATATGCCGCAAGAGTTTGCCCGATGGGCGCTTGCGCAGGGCGCGGCGGCGCATCTTGAACTGGGCCATGGCGCACCGGCCCGCGAGTTGTTGCTGCGCTTGCTGTGGACGCCCGGTGAAGCTGTGGACAGCCGCCAGTTCGCACAATGGCGCGCGATGGTGATTCGCAGTTACATCATGGATGGCCTCAAGGACGATGCGTATACCGCGATGTTGCGTTATCAGCAGGATTATGGCGATACGGATGCGCAAATCCAGTTGCTGCGCGCGCAGGTGATGCTGGTTTCGGGCCGCGCCGCTGAGGCCATTCAATTGTTGTTGACTGCGGCGGGGCCGGAGGCTTACACGTTGCGCTTGTTGGCGCGTCTGCGCAGTGGCGATAACCTGGAAGCTATCATGCGCGAGACGACGGGTGTACTGGCGGACAACAAGCTGGCCGCGCCTATCAAGGCCAGGCTGTGGGCCACGCAGGCCGAGGCGGCGGGGCATAGCGGTGATTGTGCCCGTCAGGTGCGCGCGCTGGAACAGGTGGCGCTTTTGGATCCAGGCACATTGGCGCGAGACGGTCTGTTTACCATCACTGTTGATACGGTGTGGAATGCTTATCGGAGTTGCGCGCGCGCGGTGGGTAATCGCGAGCAATTGTTAATGGGTGAATTCGAGCCGTGGTTTGCGGCGGCGGAATATTTGATAGCCACGCAGCCAGTCGAGGCACGCGCGGTCTTTGCGATGTTGGCGCAGGAGGGTGATACGCTGGAGATTCGCCTGCGAGCGCATCGGCAGCTTATCAGGCTGCTGGCCAAAGACAAGCAGGGTGAGGAGCTGGTGCGCCGGCTATACCGTGATCTCGGGCGTTTTTCCTAGGCTTGCTCGATATGGAATTGCCTTATGATGCCATTCTGACCGCGCCTTTTCCTCAGGCGAAGCTTGGCGTTTGCATTGACCGTGGTGCGCTTTGCAGCATCGATTTCCTTGATCCCACGATAGATGACCTGCCGCCAATGGACCCCGTGGCCGGGGAGGTGGCGCGGCAGTTGATGGCGTATTTCGCCAATCCCACCCATGTTTTTTCGTTGCCGCTGGCGACGCTGGGGACGCCTTTTCAACGACGCGTATGGCAGGCGCTGTGTGAGGTGCCGCCCGGCAAGCCAAGCCGCTATGGTGATGTGGCCCAGCGGCTAGCCAGCGGTCCGCGTGCGGTGGGTGGGGCGTGCCGGGCCAACCCTATTCCGATCATTGTGCCGTGCCATCGCGTTGTTAGTGCGAACGGACTCGGAGGATATTCTGGCGAGGTTTCAGGCGAGGGGCTGGCTATCAAGCGCTGGCTGCTGGATCATGAAAGCCGATTGTGATGCGGACCGTGCCGCCATCGAGGTGTTTCTCGATGCGATCTGGATGGAGCGCGGTCTAAGCGCCAATACCCTGGCGGCTTATCGCACGGATCTTGCCGGCTTTGCAGCATGGCTGGCGACGTATGGCAAGGCTCTCATTTCCGCAGGGCCGGAGGATTTGTCCGGTTATATGGCGACGCGCAAGCATGTCCGTTCCATGGCGCGCCTGCTGTCCTGTTTGCGGCGGTTTTATCAGTATCTGGTACGGGAGGGGCGTTTGGATGCCGATCCCAGTGCGCGTATTGATGCACCCAAGCTGGGGCATCCCTTGCCCAAGTCGCTGACCGAAACCGAGGTGGAGGTATTGCTCGACGCGCCGCCGACGGAGGAAGTGTTGGGATTGCGCGATCGCGCCATGCTGGAGTTGCTCTATGCCAGCGGCCTGCGTGTTTCGGAACTGGTTAACGCGGGTGTTGCGCAGGTGAATTTAAGCCAGGGCGTGGTGCGTGTCACAGGCAAGGGCGGTAAGGAACGCCTTGTCCCGATTGGTGATGAGTCACAGTTATGGCTGGAGCGTTATCTGCGCGAGGGGCGGCCTGAACTGCTGAAAGGAAGGCTCTGCGACGCCCTGTTTGTGACGCAACGCGGCGCGGCGATGACGCGCCAGGCGTTCTGGTATCTGATCAAGCGCTATGCGCAAACCGCCGGAATTGCCGCCGCCAAAATTTCCCCGCATACGCTGCGCCACTCGTTCGCTACCCATCTGCTGAATCATGGCGCTGATTTGCGCGTTTTGCAGATGCTGCTCGGGCACAGTGACTTATCCACCACGCAAATTTATACTCATGTCGCAAAAGAGCGGTTGAAAAGCCTGCATGCCAGGCATCATCCGCGTGGTTGAATGGAACTGTTGTTCGTTGGAGGTCTCAAATATATATGCCGTCCTTTGATGTGGTATCGGAAGTGAATATGCCGGAAGTGCGTAATGCGGTGGATCAGGCGAACCGTGAGATCGCCACGCGCTTTGATTTCAAGGGGTCGGGCGCGCATATTGAGCAGGCCGATACGGTGGTCACCCTCCATGCCAGCAGCGAATTCCAGATTGATCAGATGCTGGATATTATGCTGGGCAAGTTCGCCAAGCGTGGCGTGGATATTGCTTGTCTTGATAAGGGCAAGGTGGAGGCCGCCGGTAACAAGGCGCGCCAACCGCTTACTGTGCGCCAGGGGATTGATGCCGATCAGGCCAGAAAGATTGTGAAACTTATCAAGGACAGCAAGGCCAAGGTGCAGGTTGCGATTCAGGGCGAGCAGGTGCGTGTTACCGGCAAGAAGCGCGATGATTTGCAAGAGGTGATTGCGCTGTTGCGCCAGTCCAAGCTTGATCTGCCTGTGCAGTTCACCAATTTCCGCGATTAAGGCGATAATGATGATTAAAAAAGCGTTTCTGATGATGCTGCTTGCAGTATCCGGATCCCAGGCTGTGATGGCGGATGATGCCGATGTGGCTGAAATCAACAAGGCATTTCAAGTGTTGGTGCCGGGTGCCAAGCCGGACAGCATCACACCGTCCTCGATTCCGGGCATGTACGAAGTTACGCTTGGCGCGGATGTGGTTTATATATCGAAAAATGGCCGCTATCTGCTGCAAGGTGATTTAGTGGATTTGCAGACGAAGAAAAATCTGACGGAAGGGAAACGTTCCGCAGGACGCCTCAAGCTGGTAAATTCCATGCGGGAAGACAAAATGATTGTGTTTGCACCGGCAAAGGTGAAACACACGATTACGGTGTTTACGGATATTGACTGTGCCTATTGCCGGAAATTGCACACGGAAATGTCCGCGTTGAATCAGCTTGGTATCAAGGTGCGCTACCTCCTGTATCCGCGCGCCGGGGTGAACTCTGAATCTTATGAAAAGGCGGTATCCGTGTGGTGCATGAAGGATCATAAAACGGCGCTGACTGCAGCAAAGGCTACCGGCACTATTGCAAAGAAGACCTGCGATAATCCGGTGCGTGAACATATGGCGTTGGCCGACAGTGTGGGGGTGACTGGCACGCCTACTATGGTTATGGAGGACGGCAGGGTGTTGCCGGGCTATGTTCCGGCGCAGCGTTTGAGCAAATTGCTGGATGACGCCAGCGCGAATAAAGTGAATTAAAAACGGAGTGAAGTGCTTTACAAAGCGTCAAAATGTAGCGCATGATAATCAACTGGTTAGATTTTACGGTCGGATAGGCCTGCAAAGATTATTATCCATGGGACGGGGTGCAAGGATGGGGTACGGACGCGCGATCGCCACGGAGTGACGCGGGGTAAGGATGCCCTACGGGAGTAGTGGAAAGGCGGCCTTCGGGCCGCCTTTCTTTTTTCGGGGTTAACGCACAGGCAGAATCGCATTCTCGATTCTCTTTGCGCCTTTGGTTGCGTCGGATGGATAGGCGGGTAGCGGCGGCATGGTGATGATTTTACCCGCAGTCAGCGCCAGGCCTTTGCGGTAACAATCAAGGGCATTTTCCTGTTCCCCCAGCCGCTCCAGTAGCTGCCCTAGCATCTGATAGGTTTCAGGTTTGGCGCCCGTGCTAATGCTGCTCTCAAGGTAACGGCGTGCCTTGCCCCACAGGCGGTTGCGCAGGCTCAGGTGGCCCAGCGTCAGCAGCAGCGTTGCGTTATTCTCGTGGTCTTTGAGCCACGCTTCGGCGCGGGTAAGCTGCTTTGCTGGATCGGCCCCGGCAGCCAGTCCATAGAGATGGGCAAGGGTGTCGCCCCAGTTTTTCTGGATGGCCTCCTGCAACATCGTTTCTGCCTGCTCACCCGCGCCTTGGGCGATGAGGGCGCTGGCATATTCGGACAAGATGCTTTCGTGTTGACGCAATTTCTGCGGCACCTGCTGCCAGGTTTTTACCAGCGCCAGTGAATCTGGGCCTTGTGCGGCGCGGGCCAACAGCTTGGCATGAGCCGTGCCTTCCAGATCATCAGCACGTTGGTTATCTATGACGCCAAGCCGGCGCAGATCGGGCAATAACTCAAGCAGGTGTTGCCATTCCTGTGATTCGATATATAAGGCCATGAGAAGCTTCAGCACAGCGGTGTTTTTGTGCGCGGTGCCACGCAGTTTGTGCAGTGTGGTGAGCGCCTGCCCGGTCTGTCGATGGGCAATTTGCAGGGTGGCTTGAGTTAAGCCTGTTGCGACATCATGGCCGGGTTTGCACTGTTGTGCCAGTTGCAGATAATTGTCGCGCCGGTCATCTGCGCCTTGTTCCTGTGCGGCGCGCGCGGCGGCGAGATAGTTGATGAGCGGTGTCTCGCTGTGTTCGGTATGTTTGGTGAGTTCTTTCTCTGCTACTGCCCAATCACCCTCAGCCAATTTAACCAATCCATGTGTAAGCGCAGTACGCGCCCTGTTCAGCCGCTTCTGTTTCTGCAAGTGCGCCAGCCGTTTTGGGAAGCGCCGCATCGCCGTCCAAAGGCGCAGTACATAGTGAAAAGCGAAAAAGGCCAGCAACAGCACAATCACAAGCAGCACGAGGCTGGTTTCCAGCGTCCACTCGCGATAAACGATCTGGACATAGCCCGGATCGCCCGATACCGCCAGGCCGATGCCGGCGGCGGCAATCAGGGCGAGCAGCACATAGGCCAATAGCTTCATGGAGATGACGTGCCTTGAGTGCCGCTCTGAACGGCAGGTGTCACAGGATTGGCGATGGCACCACTATTGTGTGCGAGCCAGGCGCGCAAGGTTTTTAGCGAGGGGGAAATGTCCGGCAGCGGCGGTGCAAGATCCATTTTTTCAAGCCGGGTTATGGCGTCTTGTGCGGCTTTGGCGGCGGCATCCTGCTCAAAATAGCGGGCCAGCCAGTCACGCGCGGTCGACAGGCTCATGTGCAAGGTCTTGGTGTCGCGCCGCAGCAGGGCAAGGCGCGCAGTTTCCAATGCCAGACGCAGATTGTGGCGCAGGAAAAAACGCTGATCGGGGCTTGTCAGCGGCAGGACGGCCTGATCGGTGCGCCTGATTATCACCAGGCTTTTTAGTTCTTGCCAGGTGCCGCCCCAGAAATTTTGTGTCTCACGAGGTAGCGATGCGGTGGGTGCCTTGGTTTGCGACCCCAGCGGTGTCCATCGTTCCAGCTGATTTTGCAGGCTGTTGAGCGTCAAGGAGGCGCCGGCGATATCCGGTTGCGGTACAGCCTTTAATTGGGTGATTTCATCGATTAACTGTTGACGCGCCCCAAGCAGAGCGGGATCGGCCGTTTCCCCCAGGTGCTGATTGGCCTCTTCCAGAGCGGTGATGGCGGTGGCTACATCCTGCTCCAGAAGCAGGCGGTGGCTGGCGATGCGCATCAGGTATTCGGCATCGGATGCCGTCGAAAAGTCATGGCTTTTTTCCATGCTGCTGCGCATTTCCTGCGTGGCGGCGCGCAATGCTTGCTGTTCGGCCCGCAGTTCCTCCAGGCCTTTGAGTTCGCTTTTGATCGTGCTGTCCAGCATGCGCAGCGCGGTGCTGGTTTGGGCTATATCATTATTGAGCGCCTGCTGGCTGGTCCAGAGGAAATAACCCGCTGCGCCCAGGCCGAGCGTGAGCAGCAGCGCAAGCAACGCCAGAAATAGTGCTGGGCCACTCCTGTACGTCTCTCCCTGTACATCACGCGGGGTGGCGGATGCTTCTGGCTTTTTGGGAGGCTTCGCCGGATGGGTGTGGTCGGCGCTGGAAGAAGGATGGCCGGTTGGCACCGGCTCCGCGCTGGAATGCCCGGATATTTTTTCGCTGTCGTTCATGTCATGTTCACAGACGAAACGCGCTCGGTAGTACACCAGTCCCTAATCGCCGCCACCAGTCCCGCATCGCTGGCCTCGCTTGCTATCAGTGGCGGGCAGACAAAGCCAAGTTCGTTTGCCAAGTCTGCGGTCCGCTGGCTGATTACCACCAGGGGTATGTACAGCAGCCATTCCCTGCCCGTTTCCCCGGCCATTTCCCACAGGTTGCGCAGGCTCTCGTTGCTGGTTACGACGATGGCATCAATTCCGGCATCCATCACGCTGCTGAAGTTCCCTGCGGGTTTGCCGCGTCGGTAGACTTCAGCGTATTCCACCTGCGCGCCGCGCTCTCTGAGTGTGTCGCCCAGCAATTCGCGGCCACCCTCGCCACGGAAGATCACTATCCTTTTGGACGCGACATCTCGCATCACGTCCAGGGCGAGTAACGCCTCGCTATTGAACTGCTGGTGGGGGCGGATATCGACAGGTCTACCGCGGCGCTCCAACTCCTCGGCAGTACGCGCGCCCACCGCAGCCACCTTCAGGTGTGGCGGCCAGTCGTGGCGTGGCGACAACAGCTCCATCGTCTTGCTCACAGCGTTGGTGCTGATGAAAATGGCGGTGTCGAATTCATCAAGGTGGTCGAGGAGATTGCGTGCCGCGTTGATGTCCTGCGGATCGAGGATTTCAATCGCGGGAAGCAGCACCGCGCGCCCGCCCTCGGCCTCGATCAGTTCGCACAAGCGCTGTGACTGCTGGGCCGGGCGTGTGACTAATACGGTTATGCCTTCCATTGCGGGTTTCCGGGTCATGATGGAGTGGGGAGGGCGTCCTGATAGACATCTTTCAGGATTGCGGCGGCGCCACGTTTCAGCAAATCTTCAGCAAGCGCTATGCCAAGTTGCTCTGCCTCCTGCTGTGACCCGCTGACTTCGCCACGCACCACCTCGCTGCCATCGGGGCGGCCCACCAGGCCGCGCAGGATGAGGTTGTTGCCGTCGAGCACGGCGTATCCGGCTATTGGCACTTGACACCCTCCCTCCAGACGCCGGTTCATGGCGCGCTCCGCCGTGACGCGGACGTGGGTGGGTGCGTCATTTAACGATGCGAGCAGAGCGTGGATACGCGCGTCATCCTCACGGCATTCGATGCCCACCGCGCCTTGCCCCACAGCGGGCAGCGAGACGCGGGTATCCAGATATTCCGTGATGCGTTCCGCCATTCCGAGGCGCAACAGCCCGGCGCTGGCGAGGATGATGGCGTCGTATTCGCCCGCGTCAAGTTTCGCAAGACGTGTGTTGACATTGCCGCGTAGCGTGAGGATATTCAGGTCGGGGCGTTTCTCATTCAGTTGGCACTGGCGGCGCAGGCTGGATGTGCCTACCCGCGCGCCCTGCGGCAAGTCATTCAGGCTGGCGTATGTGTTCGAGACAAAGGCATCGCGCGCGTCTTCACGCTCACATACCACCGCCAGATGCAGGCCGGGCGGGAATTCCGCAGGCACGTCTTTCATGGAATGAACCGCGATATCGGCGCGCCCCTCCAGCATGCCCTGCTCCAGCTCTTTGACGAACAGCCCTTTGCCGCCGATCTTGGCCAGCGGGCTGTCGAGGATCTTGTCGCCTTGGGTGGTCATCTTTAACAACTCCACCTGAAGCCCAGGATGGGCCTCCAGCAGTCTGTCGCGGACATATTCGGCCTGCCACAGGGCTAATGGGCTTTTGCGGGTGGCGATGCGGACTCTATTTGCGGGCATGTGCGAACCAGGTTTTGATGTTTTGGGTTACAGGAGCGAACAATCCCGCTGCTGCTTTCGACTAATGATACCGTCTGTAACCGCAAATTCACACCTTCAACCTTTTTTTTACGAGCGGCAGATGGCTGCGACTGACCTCCAGCCGGTCGTCGCTACCGCGCAGCGTGACTTCATAATGCCCTTCCTTATTTTTTGCCATGCCGATGAGGTGCGCATTCGCCACCAGGGCATTGCGATGGATGCGGGTGAAGTGTGCGGCGAACTCATCTTCCAGGGACTTGAGCGATGCCTCGACCAGCACTTCGCCGCCAGTATGGCGCACCGTGACATATTTATGATCGGCCTGGAAGTAGAGGATATCCGCCACCGCCACCAGTTGAATCCTGCCTGCCGAATGTGAACTGATGTGGGTGCGGGCGTATCCATCGCCGCTTTCGTTGCGGGTTACGGCATGAAGCTGGACGCGGTTGAGTTTGCCTGCCTTGTCCAGGGCTTGCCGCAAGCGCTCCTTGCGGATGGGTTTGAGCAGATAGTCCACGGCATGCGCCTCGAAGGCGGACAGGGCATGGTCGCCGTAAGCGGTGGTGAAGATCACAGCGGGCGGATTTTCCAGCGTGGCAAGGTGCTGGGCGGCTTCCAGACCGTCCATGACCGGCATACGGATGTCGAGCAGGATAACGCCCGGCGCCAGCTCACTGGCCGCAAACAACGCTTGCTTGCCGTTTACAGCCTCACCGACCACATCAATACCCTCCATTTCCTCGCACAGGGAACGCAGACGCGCCCTTGCCAGTGCTTCGTCATCCACAATCAGTATCCTCATGGAGCGTGCTCCACCGGAAAAGTGAGCCGGACACGGTAATAGTCCTCGGTGCGTTCCGTGGTGAGTTCGCCCTGTGTTCCATAATGAGCCGCCAGCCGCTGGCGGATATTGTCCAGCGCCATGTGGTGGCCGCCGCGCCGCGCGGTGATGCTCTGCGTTGACACGGGATTGCTGATGGTGATGTGAATCAGCCCCAACGTTTGCTGCCCGTTGATGTGAATCACCCCGCCTTCCGGCAGCGGTTCTATGCCATGGTAGATTGCGTTCTCCAGCAACGGCTGGAGGGTGAGCGCTGGGATCAGCGCACCGTCAAAGATCCCGTGTAAATCCCACGCAACGATCAACCGCTCGCCCAAGCGCAGCTTTTCGATGTGCAGATAGCGCTGCGACAGCTCCAGTTCCGTCTGAAACGTGATGAGTTCATGGGCGTCGGACAGGCTGACGCGGAACAGATCGGCCAGATCCATCACGGCTTCCTCTGCCAGCGCCGGCTGACTGCGCGTCAGGCTGGCAATGGTGTTCATGCTGTTGAACAGAAAATGCGGACGGATACGCGCCTGCAGTGCCTGGATACGCGCCCTCGATTCAGCCTGAATGTTTTGTTTCAACTGATGCTGCACATAGAAATAGCGCATCACCACGGCGCTGACGATGGCGCTGATGGTGACGTTGCGGATAGCAAAGTCCGCGTGTTGCTCGGCGCCCGCGCCCATTTGGGCATAGGCTATCCAGTCAGTGGCGCCACTGAGCAGTGCGGTAACAATGACCGGCAACAGGTAACTGAAAATTGCAGCGGCGCGGTTGTCCAATGTAGCCAGCCAGGGGCGACACAGGCACAGCACCGCAGTGCTGGCCAGCGCTACCCACTGGATAAACAGCGAAGTCAGGCTCAGATTGTCCCATACCTGATGACCGGATGAACTCGCCAGAACAATCAGAAAAGCCAGCAGCTCCGCGATAATCACAATCGCAAACACCATGCGGATATTGCAAAAATCCGGCAGAAACAGGGTGCCGTTGGTGGTGTCATTCGCGGTGAATGTGGGGGATTTTGCCATGATGTCATCAAGCTATCATTAAATAGAGGTAGTCTTGTCTATATCGGCTATTTCCGGCGGATTCCATACCCGGAAAATTGTTTTGCTTTCCACCACATTATCTTCATAAGGCGCAGCAAGGTCTCGCGATAGACTGTCGCTACTTTGCCGCGCTACAGTAAGGTTCGAGCCTTGGTGGTCGTTTTAACTCGAGCTGGGGCATAACAAAAAAACAAAAACGCCTGGAGATGCATCATGCCGCGCGCATTATTTGCAGGGTTGCTGCTTGCTGTTGCTTCAAATGTTTTTGCTGCACCGCCGATGGCTTTCGATGACTGGAAACCTGGCGATTCTTGTCCCGTAACTCCTGTGGCAACCTGCCCGGAAGGATGGACGTGTGCATCGACTATCTCAGGAGATTACTTCCTTCAGCGGCCCCTCCCCGCCGAAGGTACACCCCTTATTCAAACCATCACGACCGATAGCTCAGTGAACGCTGTTCGTATGTCCGCCGCAGTTGTTACTTCGAGCGCGACCAAACGCGGACCATATGCCTACTTCACCAACCGCGATAACAACACCGTCTCTGTGGTGGATTATTCCGATCTGGGTGCGGTCAAGGCCGAACCCCTTTCACTCGACGCTGGCCAGATTCCTCAAGGTATAGCCATCAGCCCGAGCGGTGGTTACATCTATGTCGGCACGGGCGACGGAAAGATCGTGATCATCCGTGCCCATGATCGTCACAGGATGGGCGAGGTCACTTTGGGGGCTAAGCCCGCCAGTTTGCTTGTGAGCCGCGACGGAACCCGTCTGTATGCAGTGGTTGAGGGTGGCGAATCCATCATCGTGATAGATACCGCCGCGCGGAGCGTAATCAAGACGATTGCTCTCGCCGATATTTCCGACCGTCTCGCCATTCACCCGGACGGGGCGCGGCTGTACAGCCTGAGTCATAGCAGTGGAAAACTGTACGTCATTGATGCCGCCACGGATGAGGTCGTGAAAATTCATGTATTGATCGAGCAAGGCTTGCCTGAGGATATCGCGTTGGACGCCTCCGGCGAGCGGCTGTACATCACCCTCGGCCATCTCACCACGACATCATTGGCGGTATTGGATACCGCAACAAATGAGATTTCGTTTCCTGAGATCAGTTTCGAGGGGCTGCCCCAGGCGGTGGCTGTAAATCCTGCGGCACAACAATTGTTTGTTGCTACCGAACCGCCGCAAGCATCGAGTTGTGCAGAAGTGTTTGGTAAGGTTTATATCGTCAATGCCAATGACATGAGGCTGGCAAGTGTCATTGCCGTAAAAGGCGTTGTAGCGGATGTTGTTGTGAATAAAACAGGCTGGTTGTTCAGTGCGAATAAACAGACGAAACAGATCGAATTGTTGGATAAAAACGGCCAATTACTGAATCGGCTCGCGGTGAGCGGACTTGGCCCCTTGGTCATTGGCCCTGAGCTGGCGTCGGTCATCACTCCCAGCACAAAACAACTGGATTTTGGCGAGGTCCCCAGCGGCCAGCCTGCTGCACGCACCCTCACTATCACCAATACGGGAAGTTTGCCGCTCACAGTGAGCGGCGTGCGGATCGAGATTTCCAGTACACAAGCGAACACTGCTGCGGCTGCCGTCACCAGCCCCTCCGGCTTTGCAGTCGCCGAAGATTCCTGCACGAACAACACCCTCGAACCCGGCGGGCAATGCGCGATTACTTTAAGCTACGCCCCGGTTAGTCTGGGTCAAGCTGGCGCCTTGATGCACATCGATAGCGATTCCACCATACTTTCTGCGCCTGTTGCTGTGACAGCACGAGGTGTAGCGGGAACGGCAGAGGCGCTGCCATCAAGTGCTGGCGGTAACGATGGTGGCGGCGGTGGGGGAAGCTGGGGGCCGGTCAGTCTGATCTTCGCGGTTCTATGGGTTTTGGGGCGCAGTGCGCGACGATGGGGTGGTAGCCCGAGATAAAAACAAGGGCATAGTCCATCGGCTGGGCGGCACGGCGCCGGATCAGGTGAGGGCGGCGGTGACGCGGGGGAGGTTGTAAATAAAAAGGGGCGCCGTGTCCTGCATGGCGCCCCTCGCTTTAGTCGGCTGTCTTACCCAGTGTCAGTTGAGTTTGACCGATACGACAATCTTCCGGCCGTAGATGTCCTCGGCGACCAGCGAGACATTGCCGCTGGTGGGGGTGAACGAGAAGGTTCCCACATTCACATTTACGCTGACGCTTGTCGGGCCAGCATCCGCGTCCTGATGCCCGGATAAGGTGCCGTCTGTCCAATCGAAGGCAACTTCGTCGGCTCTGATGCCGGCGGGCAGTGTCCAGGAAACGGACTGACCGCCCCCTAGCAGGAAGGAGGCCAAAGTGGGCGGAGTGATGGTCGGGAACAGCTTGGCGGCATTGCTGGTTACATAAGCGCTGCTGTAAGGTGCCTTCGATAGCACGGTTGTACTGGTTCCCGTCATGGTGTCATCGGTAATGTCGGTTGGAGTATTTTTATCATCCCACAGCTCGAAAGTATAACCAGTATTGTCCAGCATCGCCGCAGTGTCCACGCAGCCTGTGGCCCCGGCGGTCGCACATGCAAGTATCTGGCTATCGGGCGTGGTCTCAATGACAAAATTGCCGCTCGACCTGACCATCTTGATGCCGGCGGTGGGCAAACCCAGTCCCTTCACCACAACATAGTCGATGAGGGGATTGGTGTTTGCGCCGTCCAAGGAGAACCTTAGCCCGGTCTTGATGGTGCCGTCAGACATTTTCTCGGCGAACGCGTCCACTTCCGTCTCGATCAGCTCTCCATCGCCGGCGATCAGCCATTTGCTGCTGGCAGGATCTTTTTTCATCCATGTCTTGAAAGTATGGTTTTTCCCATCCATGGCGATGGCCTCGCATTCGATTTTCACGGTATTGGCATCCTTGTACTCTTCGATCGAAATATTGCGGAATTTCACGCCGACGATATTGGGCACGGTTGCCAGATCCGCCATGAAGGCGGTCAGATTCTGTCCATCGTTCATGAAGGTCGGATCGAACAGTGCAGGATCGCCAGCAGACGGGACCGCGCTCGCGAACTGGCTGGACAAGGTGTCGAACTGTGCCTGCATATCCCGCAGTGCTGCGGCAACTGCGGAGAAATCGATGGAGGAGATAGGCATTTCGGAAACATCAAGTTTGCTTTTCAGATCATCCGTGATGAACTTGCCTTCGATGTCCTTGATGGTTGCTTGCAGGGTCACTGGATCGATTGTGACATTTACCATGTCAAGCGCCCCATCCAGGCCGCTGTGATCGGCCTTGAATTCAGTACGTAACAGATCAATAGTCGCCAGAATGCCGAGTTTGTCGAGTAGCGGCTTCAGCCGCTTCTGCAAGGTATCTTCCGCCGTATCCAGTTCCGTTCTGACCAGGAGGGAGTAGTTCGGGGCATTGTAAAACTCTTCAGCGCTCTTGCCCGAGACGTTGGCAACGATCAGATCGGTAAACGGCGTGATGTTGATCTTGCCGTTTACGTCGGTTGTGGTCGCCACGGACAACAGCGTGACGCTCTTGCTGCCGACCGTGCCGCTGGCCTTGAGCAGGAAGGGGCCGGTGGCCATGCCGCTCACGTCGATGCTGTAGCTGCCATCCACGCTGATCTGCACGGTTTTTTCAGTGCCTGCGCTGTCTTTCACCGTAACGGCGCCAGTGATGGGTGCACCGCTGGCAGCGGTGCCGCTCAGGGTGGCGCTCGCTGTTGTGCCGCCGGCACCCCCTCCTCCGCAGCCCGCAATCAGTGCGGAACCTAAAATCACCGGCAAAAGTAATGTGCGTGTTTTATTTAAGGAAAATTGCGAGATAGCTTTCATACGAGGTTCTCCTCTTCATTTGGGATAAGATTTTATTGTGCTTGCTTGGATGTAATTTGGGCAGCGATGGAGTTATCGGCACGTATCAGCGGTTTCTGAAGGGCCTTTCTCTCCATGCAGGCTATTTCCGTATTTCCGGCGGATTCCTGCCCCGGAAAATTGTTATACTTTCCACCACATTATTTTCGTAACAGGATAAAAGCGTGGCTAGCGACAAAAGCATCGACAAACCCTGGGCGGGGCGTTTTACCGAGGCGACGGATACCTTCGTCGAGGCGTTTACCGCCTCCGTATTGTTCGACAAACGGCTCTACAGGCACGACATCGCAGGCTCCATCGCCCATGCGCGCATGTTGACCCGTGTGGGTGTATTGAGCGCGGCGGAGTGCGAGGCCATCGTCGATGGCTTGCAGGACATCTTGCGCGACATCGAGCGCGGTGACTTCACGTGGTCGGTGGCGCTGGAAGACGTGCACATGAACATCGAGGCGCGCCTCACCGAGCGCATCGGCATCGCCGGCAAAAAATTGCATACCGGCCGCTCGCGCAATGATCAGGTTGCCACCGATATCCGCCTTTATCTGCGTGACGAGATCGACGCCATCATGGCCGAGCTGACGCGCCTGCAAACGGCGCTGCTCGATGTGGCCGAGCGCGAGGCCGACACCATCATGCCCGGATTTACCCATCTGCAAGTGGCCCAGCCCGTTACCTTCGGCCATCACATGATGGCGTGGTTCGAGATGTTCAACCGCGACCGCGCGCGCATGCAGGACTGCCGCAAGCGCGCCAACATCATGCCCCTGGGGGCGGCGGCGCTGGCGGGCACCAGCTATCCCATCGACCGTGCCTACACCGCCCAATTGCTGGGTTTCGACGCGCCGGCGGAAAATTCCCTTGACGCCGTCAGCGACCGCGACTTCGCCATCGAATTCACCGCCGCCGCCGCGCTGATCATGACGCACTTGTCGCGCTGCTCCGAGGAGCTGATCCTCTGGTCATCCACGCAGTTTGATTTCGTCGATCTTCCCGATCGTTTTTGCACAGGCTCCTCCATCATGCCGCAGAAGAAAAATCCCGACGTACCCGAGCTGGTGCGCGGCAAGGTCGGGCGCGTCAACGGCAATCTGATCGCCCTGCTCACTCTCATGAAGAGCCAGCCGCTGGCCTACAACAAAGACAATCAGGAAGACAAGGAGCCGCTGTTCGACACCATCGACACCGTGCGCGGCTCGCTCAAGGTCTATGCAGACATGATTTCCGCCGTGCAAATCAAACGCGACAACATGGCCCATGCCGCGCGGAGCGGTTTTTCCACTGCAACCGATCTGGCGGATTATCTGGTGCGGCGCGGTGTGGCGTTTCGCGATGCCCACGAAATTGTCGGCAAGGCGGTGCGTCGCGGTATCGAGACCGGCAAGGACCTCGCGCAAATGACACTCGGTGAGCTACGCCAATTTTCCACGGCCATCGAACAGGATGTATTTGATGTGCTGACGTTGGAAGGTTCGGTGGCGTCACGCAACCACTTGGGGGGTACGGCACCGGATCAGGTGCGGGCAGCGGTAAAGCGGGGGAGGGAGCGCTTATTGCGGGCGGCCGGATAAGGTTATGTCAAATCCGCGATTGAATTTTGATCGCGGCAGGTTGAGTAGTTCAAATTCCATTTCAAAACGCCAATAACTTGTGGGGTGTGTGGGACGCACCCTACGATTCCACTGTTGATTTAGAAATGCAGTAAAACTATGAGCCAAGCAAGGCTGCATGTGCTTTATGAAATTCAGGGATTTAAGCGGGGTGAGATTTTGCAGGCATGAAAAATTAGTGGCGTGACTCCGGGGAGCCCGGAAGTCACGCCAATTAGGCTAAAAGTGCCAGGATTACTTGATCTTGGCTTCTTTGTAGGCAACGTGCTTGCGCACCACGGGATCAAACTTCTTCATTTCGAGTTTGTCGGGGGTGTTGCGCTTGTTCTTCATGGTGGTGTAGAAGTGGCCGGTGCCGGCGCTGGATACGAGCTTGATTTTTTCACGCATGATTTAGTTCCCCTTATGCCTTTTCGCCGCGGCTGCGCATTTCGGCCAGCACGGCGTCTATGCCAACCTTATCAATCATGCGCATGCCCTGCGTGGAAAGGCGCAGGCGCACCCAGCGCTTCTGGCTCTCTACCCAAAAGCGATGGACGTGCAGATTCGGCAGAAAACGGCGTCGTGTTCTGTTATTGGCGTGGGAAACATTGTTTCCGGTTATTGGGCGCTTGCCCGTGACTTGACATACTCTGGACATGCTAAATCTCCAAACGACGAATTCGGTGCTGTCGGCCATTAGGCCGGGCGAAACCATAATTTATAACAAATTCCGGCGCGATACGCAAGAAAAAACCGATCCCACTTGAGGTTTTAAAGCAATCCACGTTCCGCAAAGGATACCACATCTTCGCCATCGCCGATAATCAGATGATCGAGAACGCGGATATCGACCAGTGCCAGGGCGTCTTTCAGGCGCCGCGTCAGCGTTTCGTCGGCGCGGCTGGGTTCGGCGATGCCGGAGGGGTGGTTGTGGGCGAAGATCACCGCCGCCGCGTTGTGCGCCAGCGCGCGTTTGACCACCTCGCGCGGGTGGACGCTGGCGCCGTCGATAGTGCCGGTGAACATCTCGTCGAAGCGTATTACCCGGTGGCGGTTGTCGAGAAACAGGCAGGCGAACACCTCGTGCGGATAGCCGCGCAGGCGAGCCGTGAGGAAGCGGCGGGTGTCGTTGGGATTGCTCAGGGCGTCGCCGCGCTCCAGTGTCTCGTGCAGGTGACGACGGCCCATCTCCAGCACGGCCTGAAGCTGGACGTATTTCGCCTGCCCCAGCCCGTGGCCGCGGCAGAATTGTTTTTGATCGGCCTCCAGCAGGGTGCGCAGCCCACCGTATTCATTCAACAGATCGCGTGCCAGGTCGACGGCGCTTTTACCGGGTACGCCGGTGCGCAAAAAAATCGCCAGCAATTCGGCGTCGGACAATGCGCCGGGGCCGCGCAGCAGCAGCTTTTCGCGGGGACGTTCGTGTTCAGGCCAGTCGGTGATGGGCATGGGGTTCTCTTTCAAATGTCATAAACAGTATCGGAATTTAGGTTAAAATCTGAACCATGTTCTACCGATTCGACCATCCGGCATGAAGCAACTGGAAAATAAACGCATCCTGCTTGGCGTTACGGGCGGTATCGCGGCCTATAAAAGCGCCGATCTGACGCGCCGCCTGCGTGACGCCGGGGCCGAGGTGCGGGTGGTGATGACGCGCGCCGCGACGGAGTTCATCACGCCACTCACCCTGCAGGCGCTGTCCGGCAATCCCGTTCATCTGCATCTGCTTGATCCGCAGGCCGAAGCGGCCATGGGGCACATTGAGCTGGCGCGCTGGGCAGATGCGGTGCTGGTAGCACCGGCAAGCGCGAATTTCATGGCGAAGCTGGCGCATGGGCTGGCGGATGACCTGCTCAGCACGTTGTGCCTGGCCTGTGATGCGCCGCTCGCGCTCGCGCCTGCGATGAACCGGCTGATGTGGGCGAATCCGGCGACGCAGGGCAACCGCCAACTTCTTGAGCGCCGAGGCGTGCGGCTGTTCGGTCCCGCTGCGGGTGAGCAGGCGTGCGGCGAGGTCGGCGAGGGGCGCATGGTGGAGCCGCAGCACTTGGTGGAAATGACAGCAGGGCTGTTCGCCACTGGGAGCTTGAGTGGTCTCAAAGTGGTGGTAAGCGCCGGGCCGACGCGTGAGGCGATTGACCCGGTGCGTTTCATCAGTAATCGCAGTTCGGGAAAGATGGGCTACGCCATCGCCGCTGCCGCTGCGGAGGCGGGCGCTATCGTCACCTTGATCAGTGGCCCGGTGGCGCTGCCTGTGCCACCGCGTGTGGCGCGTATTGACGTGGAAAGCGCCGGGCAGATGTATGAGGCGGTGCTGGCGAATATGAGCGACTGCGATATCTTTATCGGCGCTGCGGCGGTGGCTGATTACCGCCCACAGCAGTTGGCGCAACACAAGATTAAAAAGACGCAGGCCGAGGTGAGTTTGGCGCTGGAACGTACTCCTGATATTCTCGCCAGCGTCACAGCCTTGCTCAACGCGCCGTTTACGGTGGGTTTCGCCGCCGAGACGGAGAATCTGGAGTCGCATGCCCGCGCCAAGCTTGCTGCCAAGAGGCTGGATATGGTTGCTGCCAACTGGGTGGGGCAGAGCATGGGTTTTGATAGCGATGAGAATGCGTTGACGCTGTTTTGGCCGCTCCCGGCATCCAGCCTCACGCGGCACTCGCGCATCCCTGCACGTCGGCCTCTACCGGCATCCCAGGATTCGAGCATTCCCCCTGATCAACAAGGAGGCCGCATGGAGTTGCCGCATACGCCCAAGAATAAGCTGGCGCACGATCTGATTTCTGTAATCTCCGAGAGATATCATGCACAAAATAAAACTTAAAATCCTCGACCCGCGCATCGGCAATGAATTTCCTTTGCCGCACTACGCCACACAGGGCGCAGCGGGCATGGATCTTCGCGCCTGCCTGGAGAGTGCGCTGGAGATACATCCCGGCGAAAGCCATTTGATCCCGACTGGGCTGGCGATACATATTGATGATCCATCATTGGCCGCCGTGCTGTTGCCACGCTCCGGCCTGGGGCACAAACATGGTATTGTGCTGGGCAACCTGGTGGGGCTGATTGACTCGGACTATCAAGGGCAGGTGTTTGTCTCGTGCTGGAACCGCAGCAGCCAGCCCTTCCGCATCGAACCGGGGGAGCGTATCGCGCAAATGGTGTTCGTGCCAGTGGTGCAGGCCGCCTTCGAAATCGTCGATGATTTCGCAGAAAGTGCGCGCGGTGAGGGCGGATTTGGTCACTCGGGGCGTCATTAGCCATTACTTAAATATAGTGAAGCATGAAAACTCCCAACTGTAATCATCCCTGATGATGAGTAAACCGTTACGTACTGGCGGACGCTGGTGGAGCGGGGTCAGTCTCGCCGAACTCACGCTGTTCTCGTTTCTGGTCAGCGGTCTGGTGGTATTCATCGCCGCGTGGCTGGCATTTCATATCCTGACGGCACAGGCGGCGCGGCATAATCAATTTCAGAAGCAGGCAGAGCTTGACAATGTCGCGCATCAGTTGGATCGCGTGATTCAGCGGCATACCGCCACCGTCGAGGCGCTGGCGCGAGATCCGAGGCTGGCCCGATTGATGCCGGCCAACGATAGGCGGGCTGTGAGCAATGAAGAAATTGAGCTGGGCGCCCTGTTTCCCGATGCGCTTAGGGTGAGCCTGCTCCAGCCTGGTGGCATGGGCCTGGATGTTGGGGTGTTTCCGCGCTTGGGCGCTGCGGATCTGGAGTTGATGCAGAAAATCGAGTCGCAGTCTTCGCCTCCGCCGTTGGAAGTGCATTTGCCGGGAACCCCGCAGCAGCATTTTGATATTGCGCGTCCGGTCTACGGTGCGGGTGGCAAGATTATTGGCCATCTTCTGGTGACCTTCGATAAGGTATTTCTGCAACAAGTATTGGATAATCTCCCCTTTTTCAGGGGCTACGCGGAAATACTCCAGGAGGGTGGTTCCGGGCCAGCGCTGGTGTTGGCAGCGCGAGGCGACCAAACCCTGCAAGGCACGACGGCGTCCGTGGTTGCACTTTTACCTGGTACGCACTGGACACTTGCCTTATGGTCCGTCACCAGTGGCAGGGAGATACTGGCGCCAGACGCGCTGTTGTTTTGGTCGATATTTGCAAGCGCGCTGTTATTGATGGCGTTGATTGCCTTTTTCTCGAACAAGGTGCTGACACTGCTGGTACGCAGCGATTTGACTACCCTGGTCGCTGTGGTGCGCGACCCGGAAAACAAGCATGGCACCCCGGTGGATCTGCACGATTTCAAGGGTGCATTTGCTGCGCTGGGGAATCGCGCCATGCTCCCGGTGCCGCACAATGATAGTAAGCACAGCGTGGACAAAGGCTCAAGCGCCATAGAAGAGGCCGGTATTCGTCTGGCGGAGATTGACGATGTTATGCGGATTTTTGAAAAACGGGCGCCGACAACGGCAATAACAAAGCAACGAAAAGGTGATGTGATGATTCCTGCTTCTATTTTCAGGGCATACGATATTCGTGGTGTGGTGGGTGACACGCTGACGCCAGACATCGTATATGAGATTGGCCGTGCCATCGGCAGCGAGGCCCATGCGCGCGGTCAGCAGAGCGTGATCGTGGCGCGCGACGGACGGCTCTCCGGGCCGGATTTCGTGCAGGCGCTCAGCAATGGCTTACGCGCCTCGGGACGCGATGTTATCGACATCGGTCAGGTACCCACCCCCGTGTTGTATTACGCCACCCATTACTTGAGTAGCAGCTCCGGCGTAATGGTCACCGGCAGTCACAATCCGCCGGACTATAACGGCTTCAAAATCGTGTTGCGTAGCGAAACGCTGGCGGAAGCCGCCATTCAGAGCTTACGCAACCGCATTGAGACGGGCGACTTGACGAGCGGTAACGGCACCTACCGCGCCATAGACATTGCCTCTGACTATCTTGAGCGCATCGTCAGCGACATCCATCTTGCGCGTCCCATGCGCGTGGTGGTGGATTGCGGCAACGGCGTGGCCGGTGAAATCGCACCGCGCCTGCTGCGCGCTCTGGGGTGTGAGGTTATTGAGTTGTATTGCGAAATTGACGGTACTTTCCCTAATCATCATCCCGATCCCAGTCATCCCGAAAACCTCGAAGATCTGATCAAGACCGTGCGCGAACAACGCGCCGACATTGGTCTGGCCTTTGACGGCGATGGTGACCGTCTCGGCGTGGTTACTTCGGAGGGCGACATCATCTGGGCTGACCGGCAAATGATGCTCTATGCCGCCGATGTGCTGTCACGCAACCCCGGCGCAGAAATCATTTTTGATATTAAATGCTCACGTCATCTGGCGCGTGTCATCCGTGAACTTGGTGGGCAACCACTGATGTGGAAGACCGGGCATTCGCTGGTCAAGGCCAAGATGAGAGAGACCGGCGCACCGCTGGCTGGCGAAATGAGCGGCCACATCTTTTTCAAGGAACGCTGGTTTGGCTTCGACGATGGCCTATACACCGCTGCCCGCCTGTTGGAAATTCTGTCACGCGATCCGCGCACCTCCAGCGAGGTATTCGCCGAAGTACCGGATGCGGTGAGCACACCGGAGCTAAAAATAGAGTTGAAGGAAGGCGAACAACAGCCCTTCATGGCACGTTTTCTGGAGCGCGCCCATTTCCCGGGCGCTGAGCTGACCACCATTGATGGATTGCGCGCCGACTTTCAGGACGGCTGGGGTCTGGTGCGTTCCTCCAATACCACGCCGTCTCTGGTGCTGCGTTTTGAGGCCGATACTGCCGAGGCACTCAAGCGCATCCAGGAACAATTCCGTAGCCTGCTGCTCGAATTGAACCCTGATCTGACTCTGCCATTTTAAGAAGGTTTGTCAAATGACGTTGACCGCCACCTCCGCCATGAACATCGCCCAGGTATTGACCAAGGCGCTGCCCTATATACAGCGTTTTCAAGGCAAGACCATCATCATTAAATACGGCGGCAACGCCATGGTTGACGAGTCCCTGAAAAACAGCTTTGCGCGTGATGTCGTACTGATGAAACTGGTCGGTATCAACCCCGTGGTAGTGCATGGCGGCGGGCCGCAGATCGGCAAGCTGCTTGAGCGGCTCGGCAAGCAGAGTGAGTTCGTGCAGGGCATGCGCGTCACTGACAGCGAAACGATGGACGTGGTAGAGATGGTGCTCGGCGGATTGGTCAACAAAGAGATAGTCAACAATATTAACCGCCACGGCGGTAGCGCTGTTGGCTTGACGGGCAAGGATGGCGGCTTGATTCATGCCAGAAAACTTACCCTCACCCGCAACGCGCCAGAACTGAACGAGCCGGAGATCATCGACATTGGTCATGTCGGTGAGGTGGCGAGCATCGACGCCTCAGTGGTGAACATGTTGGTGAGCGGCAACTTCATCCCCGTCATCGCCCCCATCGGCGTAGGCGAGAACGGACACTCTTACAACATCAACGCCGATCTGGTGGCGGGCAAGCTCGCCGAGGTGTTGCAAGCCGAAAAACTGATGCTGCTGACCAACATCCCCGGCGTACTCGATAAGGGAAATAAAGTCTTGACCAATTTAAGGCCAAGCCAGGTCGACGCACTGATCGCCGACGGCACCATCTACGGCGGCATGCTGCCCAAGATCCGCTGCGCCCTCGAAGCCGCACGCGGCGGCGTTAATGCCGTGCACATCATCGACGGGCGCGTCGAGCACGCCGTATTGCTGGAGCTGTTTACAGATGAAGGCGTTGGCACGCTGATCCGTCGTTAAGTCAGCCTTTGCTCATGAATCCCATACCGCGCCTGATAGGCGCGGATATTCCCCAGCGCGTCCGCCATTGCCGGTTGCGCAGACAGATATTCAATCAAATTGTCCAAATTGACAATGCTTGCAACCTTGATCCCATAAGCCTCTTCAACTTCCTGAATCGCAGATAACGCGCCCGCACCGCGCTCTTGTCTATCCAGCGCAATAACAACACCTGCCGGAACCGCCCCCGCCGCCTTGATAATTACAATCGATTCACGCACCGACGTACCCGCCGAAATCACGTCGTCGATAATCATAACCGGTCCCGCCAGCATCGCCCCCACCGTTGTGCCACCCTCGCCATGATTCTTGGCCTCCTTGCGATTGAAAGCATAAGGAATATCGCGCCGGTGATGATCGGCGAGCGCAATCGACGTAGCTACTGCCAGAGGTATACCCTTATAGGCTGGGCCGAACAGCATGTCATAATTCAGGTTGGAGTTTTCCAGCGCCGCAGCATAATAGCGCCCCAATCGCGCGATGCTGGCGCCGGTATTGAACAGGCCGCTGTTGAAAAAATAGGGGCTAACGCGTCCGGATTTCAGGGTGAACTCCCCAAAACGCAGCACACCTGTGGCGATTACAAAATCAAGGAATTCGTGCTGATAATTTTGCATGGAGGTTTGCCCGTGATTAATTTTTCGGCTAGTGTCACGACTCGGAAATATCGGGACAAATGGAACGGATGGATTTTGGTGCGGGGCAAGACGCGAGGAGGCGCCATAGTTTATTCTATGGCAACGACGAGTAACGCCGCCCCGCGGCAAAAGACGCCGTTTCATGTTTCGATATTTCCGAGTCATGGCACTATTGTACCGGCCTCGCCGCATAATGGAAAACACATGAAAATAATCGTGCTCAACGCCAACGGCATTCGCTCTGCTGCCAGCAAGGGATTTTTTGAGTGGATGCTGGAGCAGGACGCAGATGTGGTGTGTCTACAGGAAACCAAGGCGCAGGAACATCAACTCCCCCCTGAAACCTACCACCCGCCCGGCTACCACGCCTATTTCCATGATGCCGAAAAAAGAGGTTACAGCGGCGTGGCGCTGTATTGCAAAAAGAAACCGGATCGTGTGTTAATGGGCCTGGGCTGGCCGGACATCGACGCGGAAGGACGTTTTATCCAAGCTGATTTCGGCAGTCTTAGCGTCATCTCCCTGTACATGCCCTCCGGCAGCAGTGGCGAGCAACGCCAAGCGGTGAAATTCGACCTCATGGAGCGCATCAAGCCCGTTCTCAGGCGGTTTCAGGAAGACCAGCGCGAATATATCATCTGTGGCGACTGGAACATCGCCCACAAAGAGATTGACCTCAAAAACTGGCGCGGTAACCGTAAAAATTCAGGATTTCTACCGGAAGAGCGCGCTTGGATGGACGAGCTGCTCGGCCCGCTGGGGTATGTGGATGCCTTTCGTGTCGTCAATCAGGAGGCGGATCAATATACCTGGTGGTCCAATCGTGGTCAGGCATGGGCCAAAAACGTCGGGTGGCGCATTGACTATCAAGTGATTACTGCGGGCCTGAAAGATAAAGTCAAAGAAGCATCCATTTACAAAGATCAGCGCTTCTCAGACCATGCTCCTCTCATCATTGGGTACGATATCTGATCAGGATATTTCATGCGTTCACGCCATGGTTGTTCCTGCGACGCGGGCTTTTATTACCTGCGAATGCCTAGAGTTACGCGACGGATGGAGCGTGCAAAATGATTGGTGTTTGACTATGCGCAATAGCGGCCGAAAGCGGCCGTGAATAACATGCGAACATAAATGCAAAACACGTCTTGACGTCGGATGTGGGCATGTGGCACGATCGGATATGGGATGCAGTTTATAAGGGATTAGCTTGGTGCCACCTTGCAATTTTTGTTTCTAGGTGGTAATTAAGATAGCGAATGGCATTCACCATGTGTCATTCCGGGTTTGCACGGTCAACGAGCATGTGCATAAATAGCAGCCATATGGGAGGGATAGATGAACAACAAGCTGACTCTGGGAAAAATATTGTTTCCCGCTTTTATCGGTGGTTTTACCACCGGCATGGGTAATGGAAGTGTGTTCGGCGCGGCGGTAATGTGCGCTGTGGGGCGCGGCCCCTATGAGAGCTGGGGTGGCTGGGGTATGGACGCATATAATCCTGCGACGTTTTCTGGGTTTGTCGACTGGATGATGTTCGTCTTTGGGGCCGCGTTCTTTATCATCATGGTAATGGCGATGGCAAGACACGGTGCGCTTGAGGCTGCTGCGATCGCTAAGGGTGAAAAGCCAGCGTATTTCTAATGGCGAGGAATCATAGGTTTCTTTGCTGGAAATTAGTCTCTATCAGTTATCGAGGTTAAAGGGGGTTTCATTATGTTGGCGACATTCGCTGGTGGTTGCGGTATTTTACTTGCGTTTTCAAGTATGTGGATGTCTTGGTATCTTCTGAATATGATGAAAGAATAATTTTGATGTTTGGGCAGAATAAAGGTTAGTGTTACTACCTGGGAGGTGAGGGGTTATGTTATTAAAATATTTGTCCGCAAAGAATGAGGATATCCCGCCAGGATCGGCGGCGATATTTTTTGGATTTTCCGCTATTTTCTGGTTTGTGGTGGGAACAGGGCTGGGTTCGTTTAATGCTGCAAAGCTGGCGTTCCCTGATTTTGTGACCGGGACTGAATTGTTTGCCTTTGGTCACATGCGGCAGGTGCATGTTCTTGCAGTTATCGTAGGCTGGATTTCCATGGCATTCGCCATGACCATGATGTACATGACGCCTGCATTGGGTAATACCCGGATGTGGTCGGAAAAACTGGGTCTGTGGACAGCGCTCTTATGGAACGTTGGTCTTTCCTCTGCGCTGATCAGCCTTTGGATCGGCATTACCTCGGGCCGTGAGTATTCTGATTTTGCATGGCCGTTTGACTTGGTGATTCTATTTGGTGTTATTACGCCGCTGTGCGTCAACGTCATCATGACGATTGCTCACCGTCGTACGCAAGGTATCTACATCACCAACTGGTTTTTCGGCGCCTGTACCTTCATGGTTGGTATCGTGTTGTTGGTCGGCAATTCCCCTGAATATTTCCACCTCACCGGTTTGTCCGAAGCCTACCTGACTTGGTGGAATGCCCATAATCTTTTGGGGCTGTGGATCACGCCTGTTGCAGCAGCAATTGCGTACTACACGATTCCAAAGTTGACAGGTAACCCGCTCTACTCGCACCGTATCGGTCATATGCACTTTTGGTCGATCGTCGTGTTTTATTCTACCCCGGCCTCGCACCACTTGATGTCCTCACCGTTACCTGAGTGGTTGAAATCCTTCGCCTCAGTGGAAGGTGTTTTGATTCTGATACCTGCCGTTGCCTTTGTTGCCAACATTCTGTTGACCATGAAGGGCAAGTGGAGCATGTTCGTGGAGAACATCGAGATCAAGTTCTCCATTACCGGTGTGTTTTTGGCGATTCCCCTGAACATGCAGGGTGGATTTCAGCAGACCCGCTCCATTAACTGGTTCATCCATGGTACAGGCTGGATCGTGGCGCATGCCCATTTGGCCTTGCTGGGAATGTCCACCTTCCTGGAAATCGCGGCGGTCTATTTTGGCCTGCAGCAGATGTTGAAGAGAAAGCTCTATTCCTTGGCCTTGGCCAATTTCCACTACTGGTTCGTACTGATCGGGTTTTGTACCTACTGGATATCCATGACCATTGCAGGTCTGATCCAGGGTGCCGGCAAGATCTACGAGGTGCCTTATATCGACGTTGTGATTGCAGAGCATCCTTACATGATTGCACGCTGGATTGGGGGCACCATGGTGTTTACTGGCAATTTGGTCTGGCTCTATAACATGTGGATGACCGCCCGTGTGGGTACGTTGGTTCCAGATGGCCGTTATGCTCATGAGTTGGCATACGAGCGTTAAAAGAAACATCTGATATCGTTACATCCTAAAATCCCCCGGACGCTTGATCGCCGGGGGATATAATGTGAACCAATAGTTGGGAGGGATAAAAATGGCTTTTAAAGAGTATAGATTAGGTGCCGCAATGGTTGGGGGTGCGTTGGGTCTCTCGATGACCATCACGCTGTTCATGCCTAGCTTTGATTTGAGATCTGCGGTGTCAACCAAGATGGCGCTGGAAAAACAGTTATCAGCAGGATTTGACATCGGGTTTGGTTATGCTGATCCGTTGTTGCTGGGCATCAACCGGCCTATTACTGTCGATCTGGAAACAGATCCCAAAACGGGTGCCAAACTTGATCCCCCAGTCAGAGCGTATGTGTATAAACCAGGTGTGCCGATGCCACCGAATATTCGGCATCCCCACGATCTAGGTAAGGGAGTTCAAGACTTGAGCGAAGGCCAGGGTCAAATCACTGCCGTCAGTGGTTCGAACCACAAAAAAGGGACTCAAGAAGGTGTGGTTTTCACGCTGGCGCTCGGAGAGTTTAATGGTGAAGAGTTATCTTATATCGAAAACGCCTCGGTAACCAAGGGATGGACGCCTGATGCTACCTTGGCCGCTGCCGGAGATAAAAACACTCACCTCATCTCCAAAGGTAAAACGGAGTTTGTCGTACAGGGTTGCTGGTGGTGCCATACCCTTTTGCCTGAGCAGACCCAGGATTGGCAGGCTTTTGGTGCCCCTCCCTATTTGGGTGACTTCAATGGTGAAAACCCGACCGCATTCGGTTCCGACCGCAAAGCGCCGGACATTCTCCATGTCGCCTCCAGAAACTCCTCTCGCGAGTGGATGATGATGCACTTCTTCAATCCCAGATTGGTGCAAGTCAACTCCATCATGCCACGTTTTGACTATCTGTGGGGTGATAAGGATGCGCAGGGAAACACTATCGATTTTGATAAGTGGCGTGTCGAATACAAGGAGTACTCCGAAGGCAAGAGAACTTATCCGCCAGAGGTGCCTGATTACGCGCCCGATAGCGAAATCCGCGCTTTGATTGACTGGGTTCTGAGTCTGAAGTAATCAATCACATATAAGAGGGGTATATTATGGCCTGGAAAATGGATAACCCGCTGTACTCGCTTTCCGATGAGCAAGAACAGCAGCAAATATTAAAAATGTGGGGCGAGGAAAGGATGGGTGGATTGATACACCCGGCAAATAATCGCCTGCCTTTTCCGCTGACGTTCCTGATCGCACTGATCATCCTGACGGCATTCATGCTTACCATGCCGATATGGGGGCAGAGACCGACCGCTGCGATTTATCAAGCCCATGTGGAGTTGATGAATTCTCCGGAGGTGCAGAAGCTTGCTACAGCCGAGGAGAAGATGAAATACATCAACACCGAGGCGTATAACAGAGCGCCAGATAACGCACTGAAGGGCCAGCTTGAGCGTCACCCTATCGACTGGTACGATTTGCAAAATCTGGCTCCGCACATCATTGAGCTACAGAAGCAGACCAAATATCCTCTCGACAACTTCACGGTGTTGGGTGATAAGGTTGTTTTGGCGAACTTCGAGGGCAATTTCCGTGCGGATGGCGTAAGAGAGCGCAAGCAGCCTTGGTGGGATAAAGGGTATACGATTGACGTGTTCTACGTGATCTACTACTGTTTGTGGATGTTCATTATGATCAAGCGTTTGCCACACTTCTCCAAGAAGCCCATAACCACTTGATTTAATTAGTTTGAGGAGAGCTAAAACATGATAGATGTCGATAATCTCAGTTATGTCACGGCGGGAATCATTGCCTTTGTATTTGTCGCTCCATTCGTGTACAGCACAATCGTTGATAAATATTGGCGTGAGCATAAAGAAGATAAGAAAATGGCGAAAGATGCCGAGGCATTCAAGTAGGCTTGGTGTCTGCCCGCTTGACGGGTAAAGTAGCGTTCTTACTAAAATGCCGCTCTGATGAAGAGCGGCATTTTTTTATTGGCTTACATCTATTGGTGTTTGGGCTAGGCTGCGTAACTTCCAAGAAACGAACTATAGCTATCAGCGTCTGTCCAATTTTTTGTATCGTCCAGATTCATGTGTGTGCCACAGGGCTGAATCAGGTGTGGGTTTGAGTTGCGAGGGAGGTGTGTTGAATAATGCTTTCCCTCATCATGCGGTGATACGGTGTGTTAGGTAATGACTAATATTATGTGGAATATGTTTCAGTCTCTGTTGTCAGATCTGCTTGCAAATACCCGGTTCGGGGAATACTCTGGTGCGATGCTAGTAAGCGTGCAAGAAGGTCCCAGCAAACTTTTTGGTCTTGATTTGACCATCGAAGGCCTGAACAGCCATCGTTACAGCATCGCCATTTTCGTTTTTCTGATTATGCAGGTTATATTGTTCGCCTTCATGATTTATATTTACATGAGAAAAAGTAAACGTGTGTTAAAGACTGGGGAAAAGGTGATGTTCGGCGCCCTCATTATGGGCATTATTATTGGGGTGGCTTTCGGCTGGACGCAAATGATTGAAGGTTACCTCTTCTAGGAGAATGAAATGACTGAATATCTACAATCTTTACCTGATGGTTGGACTATATACGTGTGGCTTGTCGCTGCGGCAATGATTTTGATAGTGGCTGGCTATTTTATGTGGTGGGCGGCCAAGAACGAACAGTTTGATGAAGACATTAAATACGTTATCTTTGATGAGAAAGACAAGAAAAAGATGTCACCCGAGGATTTTGCTAAAAGCCAGGAGGTGATGAAGCATCAAATGCAGCGTCGGGAAGAAAACCTGGCAAAGAAAAGCAAATAGGAATTTAAATGCGTAAAGGCGAGAAAGGCATTCTTGCCGTTATTGCGGTGTTGTCAGTGGTGCTGGTGGGCCACAAGATCTGGCAAATGAGCACTGAAAAAAAAGAGGTGGATCGCGGCATCCCCTTTTATTCAACGGCGTCTCCCAAGCTGGAGGTCGCTGGCTCCGATCTTTATCGCCGCCTTAAATGTAAAAATTGCCATTCACTGTGGAGTGTGCGGGATATGAGTGCTAATGTACCGGCTCCTGTATTGGATGGCATTGGTTCATTGCGTGATGAGCAGTGGTTTTATGCGTATTTTTCTGCGGAGAACCCCCAGGCGATTTTGTCTACGCGATTAAAAAAAATGTATCAAATGCCATCATATGCTCATCTTCCCGAGGATGAACGCAAAATCCTTGCTTCTTATATGGCTAGTCTTAAGGTGCAGGATTGGTATCTGGAGGAGACTAAAAAGGCAGAGTTTGAAAAGCTGACAGGCAAGCCTTATCTCGGTACAGGTCGAGCACCCCAATGAACGGAAAAATTAAAAGCAGACTCCTTGATGTTCTGATGGCGACCATTGCCATAACGGTGGGGGTTGTCATCAATGTTGTTGGTGACCGTTGGACCGGGGTTCAATTGCATATATTTTCCGGGATTGATTATTTTACCTATGATTGGGCCATAACACTATTTCTTGTGCCGTTTGTTGCGGGGCTCCCTGTTGCGTTGATTTATGGGTTTGGTGGTAAGCTGTTGGCATTTTTTGTACCTTTTATTGTGCAGGGGTATAAATATCTGGATGTATATTACGGCAGCGCTGCGATACCGGAGGATGTTAAGCTGCTTCCTTTGATGTACTGGTTTCTCGTTGTTTTGATCGCCATGGAATTCGCAGGAATAGGTGGTTTGGTGGGTGAGATTGCTATAAAAAAAACCTATGGGCGCACTCCCAGGCATTTGCGGAAAAAGCCCGGCAATGCCTTGCTTTCTGAACCCCTGCCGATTGCCGACAGCGCATCTTCCGGAGTGGAAAAATGAGTTTGGGTGAGGTCGGCTCTGGCCGAGTTGTTGCGCCAGGGCAGATTGCCATACGCAAACGTTATATTGCGGCGACGTTGGTTTCATGTATTGCCTTGACCATGATTTTTGCAACTTTGCATGTGGTGAAGCTCGGCTCGAACCGTATGGAGGATATGCGTAGCAAGGCCTCTTATGACCTCAAAGAGATGAATAGCAAGATTCGGGCTGCGGGCGAGGATATAACCCTTAACGCTCGCAGAGCGAAAGAGGGGCCTGTGGCGGTAGCTGTTTATACGGCAGCCGAGGTGGAGGGGCTGTTGACACCTGAGCAGTGGCGCGAAGTCGATGCGACTATCTTGATTCCCGCTGGTGAGTTTTTGATGGGCACGGACCGGGAGCGCGATGATATGCAAAACCGTCCGCAGCATCGAGTAGAATTAAAAGCTTACCTGATTGATAAATACCCGGTAACCAACGCCCAATATGCACGTTTTGTAGCGGCTGGACATCGGCCTCCTCTGAATTGGCGCAAGGGTAGAATCCCTGAGGGTACGGAGTTGCACCCTGTTACGATGGTGTCGTGGTTTGATGCGGTGCGCTATGCAAAGTGGGCGGGGAAGCGCCTGCCGACGGAGGCCGAGTGGGAGAAGGCGGCGCGAGGTGTGGATGGGCGACGCTGGCCGTGGGGGGATAAAATGGACCCTACGCGCTTGAACACCTATTATTCGGTAGGCTCAACCACACCCGTAACAGCCTATCCTTCAGGTGCGGGTCCGTATGGTTTGCTTGGTATGGCGGGCAATGTCAGCCAGTGGGTTGAAGATGATCTACTGCCGTATAAGGGCAGTGATGCGCCGGAGGATGTTTTTAAGGCAAAGATTGCTCAAATAAATTCGGCGGCGGACAGGTCGTTGAAAGTCGTGGATTTGGTGTCTACAGAAAAACGTTACAAGGTTTTGCGCGGCGGCTCCTGGAAGAGTGATCCATTTTCCACTTCGACATATCATCGGAATTTTTCCTGGCCTTATGCGGCGTCCGATTTCTTTGGATTTCGTTGCGCAAAAGACGTTGATCCATCCTGATTCGAGGTGGTATTTATGAAAAAATATATTTGCTTGTCTGGCGTTTTTTCACTGCTGGTACTATCGGATTCGGCTCTGGCGCTGGATAGCTACCGCTATTTGCATGTTACGATTGATACGCCCTGGTTCATTTTTTTGTTTCTGTTGCCCATGGTGTTGGGTCCCATCATTATTATCGCGATCCTTTATTGGTACTTTGCCATGCGCAAGCGTGCGGAGGGGGCTGAGGTAGCCAAGGAACCGGAGGAGGCATAGCCGGATACGGAAGGTTTTTTTTTCCAAGATGAAAGTCATCGTTGATCAAAGCCCCGTATGGGGCTTTTTAATATGTGCCGGAGTTGTAAGCATGACAGCAGCAATTTGCCGCATGATGAGTGCCAGGAAAAGCGGGTTGATAATATTCCTTGTGGCGATTTTTATGGGTGCGATGGCGTCACCGCCAGTCAGGGCGAGTGAGAGCCATGAGGTGATGCAATCCTTTGTCAATAAGGAGCAGACCGTCGGCGAAGATGTTTTGATTTCAGACAAAAAGAAGCACCAGGTTTTATTTATCATGGGCATCTTTCTGCTGATTGGCATTATCGGCGCTGCCGCGCTTGGTATCGCGATGGCGGTGTTTGGCAAGCAGGTTTTTGTTGCGCATATGGTATTTGCCGGATTCAGCGTCTTTCTGGCGATTGCTCATGCTGTTACTGCCATAGTTTGGTTCTTCCCTTTCTGAAACCCTTTTGCATAATAAAAAAACCTCATGCAAGTTGATCAGACGCTCAATCCCGATTTGAGCGATTTCTCTCCGCAAGGTGGTGTCTCTCGCCGCTGGGTCTGGGCGCTGATTCTGCTCTATTTTGTCTCCGGTCTAACCAGTCTCTCCTATGAAGTTTTGTGGGCTAGAATGCTGGGCTTGCAATTCGGAGTCAGTATTTTCGGTGTGGTGGTGACGGTTGCCACTTTCATGGCGGGCCTTGGTCTGGGCAGTTTGCTGGGAGTGAGGCTTGCACGCAACATACAGGCGCCGCTGGTGGCTTTTGCTGCGCTTGAGGTTGGGGTTGCTCTCTATGCCCTGTGCATGCCATGGATGCAGCAGATGCTTGATGGCTGGCTGGGTGTGTACGCGGCACAGGCGAGTCTCACGGCATGGTATGCGTTGCAATCTCTGGCTGCATTGGTGTTGTTGTTTGTACCCGCGCTGGCGATGGGGGCGGGGTTCCCTCTGGTGCTCAGGGTGCTTGCAGGCGGCGCCGCATCACCTAGTGTCTCATTAGGCAAGATCTATGGCTTCAATGCCGTAGGTGGTGCGGTGGGGGCGTTATTGCCCTTGCTGCTGTTGCCATGGCTTGGATGGTCGAGTGCCGTGCGGGTGGTTGCGGGCATCGGGTTGTTCGTGGGGGTGGCGGCATTTTTGCTGTCCTTTACGCCGCTGGCAAATACTGCGGCCGCGAAAGAAAATCCAGGGGGAGATGCGGCGCGCTTATCTTTCGTGTCGCTTGCTGCCTATGCTGGCGTGGGCGCGGCGGCATTGATGCTGCAAGTGGGTTGGACGCGCCTGTTCGGCATGATCCTGCTGCGTACCGAATATGTGCTGGCAGTGCTGCTGTCGGTATTCCTGGTGGGTATTGGTCTGGGCAGCCTGGCTGCGCGGCACATGCGTGGTGCGCCCTGGTTTGCTGTGCTGCCGTTGCTGGCGGGTAGCTTTAGCCTGCTGGGCCTGTGGCTGGTGCCGAAGTTGGCGGGGTGGGTCGAACAGGCACATTTTTCATCTCTTGCGGACGCATTGTGGTGGCAGGGACTGGCTGTCGCCGCGCTGACCTTGCCGGTAACGTTTGTACTCGGCGCGTGGCTGCCATTGCTCAATAAGCGCTTGGGGGATCAACACGGCACTGGGTCGTGGCTGTATGGCGTTAATTCACTGGGCGCGGCGCTGGGCGCGGTGCTGGCGGGATTCGTGCTCATACCGTGGCTGGGAACCATGCCCACCTTGTGCGTGGCGGCGGTTGTGTTGTTCGCGTGTGGCATGGCATGGGCTGATGGGCGCTGGCCCTGGCTGGCCATGCTCGGCGTAGTGGTGCTGGCAGGGGTGGGCAGGGTGTATGAGCTGCCTGCTGTGAACGCGCTGTTGCCTGTGACACAGGCGGGTAGTCAGGATGTTTATGTGCATGAAGACGCTCTATCGATTACGCATGTTGTGGAGCGGATCGATGGACAGCGTTTGTTGCTGGCCGATTTGCAGCGCATGGATGCCTCTTCTGACCCTTCCGCTGTCGAGGCGCAGCAAAATCAGGCCCGCCTGCCATTGATGCTGCACCCCGCGCCGCGCTCAGTGCTGTTCCTTGGTTTGGGCACGGGGATATCCGCGGCAGGGTCGCTGCCATACCCGCAATTGT